>CAKRGX010000005.1 GCA_934338065.1 uncultured Eubacterium sp.
GACGGTGATGGACAGGATGAATATTATATCTTCTATACCAATGGTGGTGCAGTAGGATATGTTCAGGGTGATTCTCCTTCAGGTCCTTGGAAAGATGATCTTGGTGTGACTTTGTTTACTCAGAATACACCAAACTGCAAAGGCGTTGTATGGTGCTTTGACCCAGCCGTACTTGTTGATGACAAGGGAGATGCCTATGTATACTTTGGTGGTGGTACAACGAGTGATAAAGCACATGGTAAGACGGCACGTGTCTGCAAGATCAAATTCGAAAAAGGTACCGGTAAAGTATTGTTAGATGGAGACCCACAGGAATTGGATAACTATTATATGTTTGAAGATAGTGAAATTAACCAGTTTAATGGTAAATACTACTATTCATATTGTACGAACTTTAACGTACCGGGAACAGATAAATTTACCGGGTCCGGACAGATTGCATGTTATGTATCCTCTGATCCTATGAATATTTCTTATGCACCTGATGTAAAGGGTGAGAAATTCACAGATGAAAATGGTGTTTATCATCACTATCTTGGAACAATCCTGAATAACCCAAGTACAATCTATGGCGAGAGTTATAACAACCATCACCATATGCAGTCTTACAAGGGACATGATTATATTTTTTATCATTCAACAGTGCTGAGCAATTCATTGTTCCGTGATAACAAACAGTACAGAAACCTTCATGTAGATGAGATCAATGTTGATAAAGACACAGATAAGATTACAATCAATCCATCTTATGAAGGAGCAAAACAGATTGAAGACTTCAATCCATACAAGAACTTCGATAAAACTACAAAATATATCAATGCTACAACAGCAGCTAACAGTGCAGGTGTAAAATCCAGCAGAGATGATATCATGGTTGAGTCTTCAATCAATGGTTCACCTATGGTTCTAGATGAGATTGACACTGGTGACTGGACTTGCATCAAGGGTGTAAACTTTGGTGAAAGCGGCATGAAGAATTTTGGGGCTGAGTTTACTTCTGCAACTACTAAGGGAAGAATTGAGATGTTTATTGACAGCCCGACAAAATTAGCTAATAAAGTTGGTATGATTGATATTACCGCTTCTACAGATGGTAAGTATGTGATCAAGAATGTTGCAACGACAAAGGCAGTTACAGGTAAACATGATGTTTACTTTGTATTCCGTGGCAGTGACTACAAAGTAGCTTCCTGGATCTTGTCTGAAAAAGCAGAAGGAACAACACCTGATATTGACAGACCAGACCCAACACCTACACCAACTCCTGGTGCACAGACTACAGGTGGATGGAATGCAGATAAGACAGAGTATACTTTGCCAGTTACAGAAGATTCAATTGTTCCTGAGGGCGGTGCTACAGCAGAGGTAGACGAGACAAAAGGCGAGGCTGTTGTAAACTTTAAACCAAGTTATCCGGGTGTATGGATGGCTGTTCCAGATACGATGGCAGAGAAATTCTCATCAATCGAGATTTCCTATAAAGATGCAACAGACAAGACTGCTGTACTTGATACAGATGGCAATCCAAAGAAGAATGACAATGGTGATGATATTTTCTCAAGCTTTGGTTGTGCAATCAGATATTCAGACAGTGCAGGAGATGAAGATATATCCTGGGGCGGTAAATTTGCTGCCGGGGAAGGCGTTCAGAAGGAAGTTATTAAATTGAATGCCGATAAAGAATTTGCTAAATTCAAGATTTTCAGAAATGATTGTCCAGATGCTAATATAACAATTACTTCTATAGTTCTTAAAAAATAGTATGTTATAATATAACATAAAAATTCAAAAAGAGAGAAGTTTTCCAGATGAGGAAGGCTTCTTTCTTTTTTCTGTTGTTGGTTGATTTTTTTTCATAATTCTAGTATTATTAAATATGTATGAGTATTTTTACAAGGAGGATTTCAGTATGAGTCATAAAGTAACAATTGCATTGGATGCCATGGGGGGAGATTATGCGCCGGTTGAAACAGTGAAAGGTGCTGTTGAAGCAGTCAAAGAACATCCGGAGATAAAAGTTATATTAGTAGGAAAAAAGGATGAGATACAGACAGAGTTGTCTCATTATTCATATAATCAAGAAAATATTGAAGTTGTACATGCTTCTGAAGTAATTGATATGGGAGAGGTGCCAACCAAAGCAATTCGTGAGAAGAAAGATTCTTCCTTGGTAGTTGCCATGAAACTGGTTCGTGAAGACAAGGCAGACGCTGTTGTTTCTGCCGGAAGTACAGGAGCCATTCTCGTTGGAGGCCAGCTTGTTGTAGGCAGGATTAAAGGAATCAAACGTCCTGCACTTGCACCATTTTTACCGTCTAAAAAAGGCTTTTCTTTATTGATTGATTGCGGTGCTAATGTAGATGCAAGACCGGAACACTTGGTTCAGTTTGCTCAAATGGGATCTGTTTACTTTGAAAATGTCATGGGTAAGAAGAATCCGACCGTGGGCATTGTCAATATAGGTACGGAAGAAGAAAAAGGAAATCAACTTGTAAAAGAAACTTATCCGTTATTAAAAGAGTGTAATGATATTAATTTTGTTGGCAGTGTTGAGGCAAGGGATATTGCCTGTGGTGGAACAGATATTCTTGTGTGCGAGGCATTTGTTGGCAACGTTATTTTGAAATTCTTCGAGGGGGTTGCCAAAACTTTTCTGGGATGCATTAAAGAAGGTATAATGAAGAGTATGCGCACAAAGATTGGTGGTATGCTGATTAAACCTGCCCTGAAAGGATTATTAAAAACATTTGATGTAAGCAGCCAGGGTGGTGCTCCATTATTAGGGTTGAAAGGACTTGTTGTAAAAGCACATGGCAATTCTAAGAGTACTGAAATAAAAACAGCATTGTGTCAGTGCATTACGTTTAAGGAAAATAGTATTAATGATAAGATTAAAGAAATGGTGCAGTCTTAAAGGAGGCGCATATAGTGAGCAAACAGGAACTTTCGCTTTTGCAGAAAAAACTGGGATATGAATTTAAAGAAAAAAATATATTAAAAAATGCTCTCACGCATAGTTCTTATGCGAATGAAAAACATTGGGCTTATTCTAGAAACAATGAACGATTGGAATTTCTCGGTGATGCGGTGCTGGAACTTGTCAGCAGTGATTTTATTTTTAAACATCATCCTCAGATGGAAGAAGGAAAGATGACCAAATTGCGTGCCAGTCTCGTATGTGAGACAAGTCTGGCTTCTTCGGCAAGGGAAATTGAGTTAGGCACATATTTGTATTTAGGTAAGGGTGAGTACGTAACAGGCGGAAATAAACGTGATTCCATTTTGTCTGATGCGTTTGAAGCGCTTATAGGAGCCATGTATCTGGATGGAGGTCTGGAACCGGCAAGGCGGTTTATCCAGCAGTATGTACTATCTGGTATTGAGCAGAAGCAGCTTTTTCATGATAGTAAAACGGTATTACAGGAGTTAGTACAAAGCCGTTTCCATGAGGGAACGAACATCTCTTATCCGTTGATCAATGAAACCGGACCGGATCATAATAAAACTTTTGAAGTAGTATGTCAGGTAAATGACGTGCAGTATGCGCGTGGCACTGGTCATACCAAAAAAGCGGCTGAGCAGAAAGCCGCCTATGAAACGATTGTAATATTGAGACAGGAGAACAAATAAAAATGTATTTAAAAAGTATTGAAGTACATGGTTTTAAATCTTTTGCCAACAAACTCGTATTCGAGTTTCATAATGGCATTACGGGGATTGTAGGACCAAATGGCAGTGGAAAAAGTAATGTTGCAGATGCTGTCCGCTGGGTGTTGGGTGAGCAGAGTGCAAAACAGCTCCGTGGTGCCAGTATGCAGGATGTTATTTTTTCCGGAACGGAGATGCGCAAACCTCAAAGTTATGCTTATGTAGCACTTACTATTTCAAATGAAGACCACAAGCTGAATCTTCCTTATGAAGAAGTGCAGGTAGCTCGTCGCGTATACCGTTCAGGCGAAAGTGAATACTTATTAAATGGAGTTTCCTGTCGTTTAAGAGATATACAGGAATTATTTTTTGATACTGGTATTGGAAAAGAGGGGTACTCAATCATTGGTCAGGGTCAGATCGATAAGATTCTTAGTGGTAAACCGGAAGAACGCCGGGAATTATTTGATGAAGCTGCCGGAATTGTCAAATTTAAGAAAAGAAAGACGACAGCAGAAAAAAATCTGGAGGTTGAAAGCCAGAATCTGCTTCGTGTAAAGGATATTTTGGCGGAACTGGAAAAACAAGTAGGACCATTACAGGAACAGTCACAGAAAGCAAAGGAATATCTGCGTTTAAAGGAAGAATTGAAAAACTACGAGGTCGGTCTGTTCCGGATGGACTATGAAAGCCTTCGTCAGGAAACAGAAGAAATAGGAAAAAATCTTTCGGACACACGTCATAATCTGGAAGAGGCAAAAAAGGAAAAAGAACAATCCCGTTCTGAGTATGATGCGGTAGAGGCGTCCATCGCAGAATTTGATCGGTCGGTTGAGCATAAAAAAGAAAAGGTTAATAAAGATAAATTACTGATCAATAATTTTGAGAGTGAAGTCCGTATTATAAAAGAGAAGATTACTTCTGTCACTCAGGGAAAAGAATATTACAAGGAGCGTACGGATTCATTAGAAGCTTCTAAACAAATGGCAGAAAGTGAACTTGCTGAATATAGCACAAATCAAAAAGAAGCAATGGAACAGTTGTCATCTTTGCAATCAAGAGAAAAATCAATTGTAGATGAACTTACAGAAATAGAAAAAGAAATTTTAGAAAAAGAGATCGCATTAAATGAACAGAATGAAGCTATTATGGACTCGATGAATACTTCTTCCAGAATTACGCTTGAGCAGCAAAAGGCGAAATCTATGTTAGAACAAAATAGTATCCGTAAAGCTGAATTAAATCAAAAGATTCTGGCGAATAAGTCGCAGTTTGCTTCTGCACAGGCAGATATGGAAAAGGAAGAGGAATTGCTTCAGGCGGCAAAGAAAGAATTAGACAATGAATATGTTGCACGCAAAAACCTTCTTTCAATGGCTGATCAGAAACGGAATACCATTCGCGATTTACAACAGAAACAGCAAGAGAATCAGAAGTTTTATCATACTATGACATCCAAAATGGATACATTAAAAAACATGGCAGAGCGATACGATGGCTATGGACAGAGTATTCGGAAAGTTATGGATAAGAAAAAAGACTATTCTGGTCTTATTGGTGTGGTTGCCGATATCATTAAAGTCGAAGATAAGTATATCACGGCTGTAGAAACCGCTTTGGGCGGTAACATACAAAATATTGTAACGGAGGATGAACATGTAGCGCGTGATATGATTGAATATTTGAAAAAAAACAGATTTGGACGAGCTACTTTTCTACCATTAACAACTGTTACACCGAAGAAGGATAAGCCTTTTACGGATGAAATGCTGGGTGAAAAAGGTGTACTTGGTAATGTTGCATCCATGGTTCAAAGAGAGAAACGATATGACGATGTGGTTAATTATCTGTTAGGGCGATATTTATTAGTAGATACCATTGAGCATGCTCTGGCAATTAGTAAGAAATATCGTTATTCATTAAGAATCGTGACGCTGGAGGGGGAACTATTAAATCCGGGTGGTTCCTTATCGGGAGGTTCCTTTAGAAATAACAGTAATCTTCTTGGAAGACGCAAGGAATTGGAACAGCTTGAGAAAGATATAGCACAGATGCAGGAAAAGATTGCGGAGTGTAAGAAGTCGATGGCTGAAGCGCAGAAAGAAGTAGAGGACTATGTTGTTCAGGCTAATCATAAGGCAGAAGTATTAAAAGAACTGGAATTAAAAAAGAACACAGCGTCAATTAAATATGAACAGGCAGTTTCCATAAAAGAGCAAAAAGAAAAAGAATATCTCACGATTGCTCATGATGGCAAAGAAATAGAGACACAGAAGGCACTTTTAGAGGAGTCGTTATTACATATTGATGATGATCTGAAAGAAAGCAGGAAAAGAGAGGAACAGGCTAAAGAGCAGGTACAGCTTCTGTCCGGGCAACTGGATATTATACATGAGAAACAAATGAATGATCAGGAACAGTTAGCAGAAATGCGTATGAATATTTCTTCGTTTGAACAGAAAAATAATTATGTTTCTGAAAATATTCACCGGCTTGAAGAAAATCTGGCACAGATCAAAAAAGAATACGAACGTTTGATGCAGGAACAACAACACTCGGACGAAACAGTCGTTGAAATGGAAGAAGCAATTGTCGGATTTAAAAAGAAGAATAAAGAATTAGAAGAAGAGATTCAGCGGTTATTACAGGAAATTGAAGAGGAAAGCCATAAGAAAGAAGAGATGATGGCTTCGCAGAAAGACATCTTTGAAAAACGTGATACGCTGATGAACCATATCAGTGAGCTGGATAAGGAAACGTTCCGCCTGGAATCCCGCAAACAAAATATTGAAGATAAGCTGGAAGAAAAAGTTAATCATATGTGGAATGAATATGAGCTGACTTACCATAGTGCTATGGAAATAGAAATTGATGGCTCTATTTCCTATACTCGTATGAAGGCTAACGTCAGTGAGACACGGGGAAAGATACGGGGGCTGGGGGATGTCAATGTCAATGCAATTGAAGACTATAAATCCGTTAGCGAACGTTATGAATTATTAAAAACACAGCATGATGACCTGATTGAATCAGAAGAGGCGTTGAAGAAGATCATTGCCGATCTGGATGAAGAAATGCGAAAACAATTTACTGAAAAATTTGCCGATATTCAAAAACAATTTGACAAGGTATTTCGTGAATTGTTTGGAGGTGGAAAGGGTACGATTGAATTAGTTGAAAATGAAGATGTACTGGAAGCCGGAATAACGATCAATGCACAGCCACCTGGAAAAAAACTTGGTAATATGATGCAGCTTTCCGGTGGAGAGAAAGCATTAACTGCGATTGCCTTACTTTTTGCTATTCAGAATCTTAAGCCATCACCATTCTGTCTGCTCGATGAGATAGAAGCAGCACTTGACGATTCGAATGTAAAGCGTTATGCTAAATATCTGCACAAATTAACGAAGAATACACAGTTTATTGTTATCACTCATCGAAAGGGAACAATGGAAGCTGCCGATGTTCTCTATGGAATAACGATGCAGGAAAAAGGTGTATCAACACTGGTTTCTGTTAAATTGATAGAAGAGCAGCTAGACAATTAGGAAAACAACTTGTACAGGGAGGATGAATATGGAAGGGAAAAAAGGCTTTTTTACAAAATTAAAAGAAGGCTTATCGAAGACGCGGGATAATTTCGTGTCAGGTATCGATTCACTTTTTACTGGTTTTTCGGAATTGGATGATGACTTTTACGAAGAACTGGAAGAGCTTCTTGTTATGGGAGATATAGGAATCAATACAACCATGAGTATCATTGATGGTCTGAAGGAACGTGTGAAAGAAGAGAAAATTAAGGAAGCAAGTGCATGCAAGCAGCTTCTGATTGATACGATCAAACAGCAGATGACTGTTCGTGAGGACGCATATGATTTTGAAAATCAAAAATCTGTTCTTCTGCTGATTGGTGTAAATGGTGTTGGTAAGACTACAAGTGTTGGTAAGCTTGCCAGTCAATTTAAAAAACAGGGGAAAAAGGTTTTGTTAGCAGCGGCCGATACTTTTCGTGCTGGTGCTATTGATCAGTTAAAAGAGTGGTCTGCACGTGCCGGTGTTGATATTATTGCCGGGCAGGAAGGGGCTGATCCGGCAGCAATTGTATATGATGCTGTAGCAGCCGCAAAGGCTCGTGATGTTGATATACTTCTTTGTGATACAGCCGGACGTCTTCATAATAAAAAAAATCTTATGAATGAACTCCATAAGATTCATACGATCATTGAGAAAGAATATCCGGAAGCATTATTGGAAACATTGATCGTTGTAGACGGTACAACGGGGCAAAATGCACTTGCACAGGCAAAAGAATTTAGTGAAGTAGCAGATGTATCCGGCGTTATTCTGACCAAATTGGATGGTACCGCAAAGGGTGGTATTGCCATTGCTATCCAGTCTGAATTGAGCATACCGGTCAAATATATTGGAATTGGTGAACAGATTGGGGATATGCACCGCTTTGATGCGGAGGAATTTGTAAATGCACTTTTTGCAGTAAATGAATAAATTCATAAAGAAAGGTTGTGCCTGTTATGATGACATTAGATAAATTTGAAGAAGCTAGTGAGGCTGTACAGAAAGTAATTCTACCTACCAATCTGATTTATAGTGAGTACTATAGTGCAGCAACCGGTGGAAAGATATATCTGAAACCGGAAAATATGCAATATACCGGCGCTTACAAAGTACGTGGGGCTTATTATAAGATCAGTACATTATCGGAAGAAGAAAGACAACGTGGGTTGATAACGGCATCTGCCGGAAACCATGCACAGGGAGTTGCTTATGCTGCCAAGTTATTTGGCGTCAAAGCAGTTATTGTTATGCCTAATACAACGCCATTAATAAAAGTTAACCGCACCAAAAGTTATGGTGCCGAAGTGGTTCTGCATGGTGATGTGTATGATGATGCATGTGCTTATGCGCTCACATTAGCAGAAGAGAACGGTTATACTTTTATTCATCCTTTTGATGATGAGGTTGTAGCAACCGGACAGGGTTCTATCGCTATGGAGATTATTAAAGAATTACCAACGGTTGATATGATCCTTGCACCAATCGGTGGTGGCGGTCTGGCATGCGGTGTATCCACCCTTGCCAAACTATTAAATCCGAATATAAAAGTGATTGGCGTAGAACCTGCGGGAGCTAACTGTATGCAGGAGTCTTTAAAAAAGGGCAAAGTTGTATCATTGTCTTCGGTTAATACGATTGCAGATGGTACAGCAGTCAAGACACCGGGAACAAATATATTTCCTTATATTCAGAAGAATATTGATGATATCATTACCGTGGATGACCATGAACTTATTGTCAACTTTCTAGATATGGTAGAAAATCATAAAATGGTGGTGGAAAATTCTGGTTTGCTGACGGTTTCTGCTTTAAAACAATTAGATTGCAAAGATAAGAAGATTGTTTGTATCTTAAGTGGAGGCAATATGGATGTCATTACAATGTCTTCTGTGGTACAGCATGGTCTGATCCAGAGGGGGCGTGTGTTTACGGTAAGTGTCCAGCTTCCAGATCGTCCCGGAGAACTTCTGCATGTAGCTGATGTGATCGCTAAGGCACAGGGAAATATCATCCGTCTGGAACATAACCAGTTTGTCAGCATCAATCGTAATGCAGCAGTAGAATTAACGATCACGATGGAAGCGTTTGGAAATGACCATAAAGAAGCAATCATCAAATCATTAAAAGATCATGGCTATACACCAAGACCAGAGCAGCCATCAGCAGTTTATCAATAATTTACGGAAAGAATAGAGGAGGAACTTGTTATGTATGATAAATCATTGCTTTTTACACCGGAGGGCGTAAGGGACATTTACGGAGAGGATTGTGAAAAGAGAGATGCCATACAACATGAAATACAGTCTACCATGAAATTATATGGATTTAAAAATATCCAGACTCCCACATTTGAGTTTTTTGATATTTTTAACCGGGAACGTGGAACAGTTAAGTCAGCAGATATGTTCAAATTCTTTGATCAATACAACAACACTTTAGTATTACGACCGGATATTACTCCTTCCATTGCACGTTGTGTAGCAAAGTATTATGAAAAAGAAGATATGCAGATCCGTTTGTGTTATACAGGAAATACCTTTATCCGTTTAAGTGGTTACCAGGGAAAAATGTCAGAAGTAACGCAGATTGGCGCAGAACTTATGAATGATGCTTCTTCTGATGCGGATGGAGAGATGATCGCTATGACGATAGAGTCTTTACAGAAGGCTGGACTTGAAGAATTCAAGGTAGACATTGGTCATGCAGATATCTTTCGCGGACTGATTGAAGATACCGGATTCAGAGAGGAAGAAATTGAGCAGTTAAAAACATATCTGACCAACAAAAATATTTTTGCTGTTGAAGATATGTTAGAAAATAAAAATATACCTCTTGATGTCAAAAATTTACTGATCAAAATGCCGGATCTGTTTGGCGGCATTGAAACGATCGAATATGCCAAAGAGCGTATCAATAATCAGCGTGCCTTAGAAGCCTTAGAACGTCTGGAAAAAATATATCAGATTCTTCAGGCTAGCGGACTGGAGGAACATATTACATTTGATCTTGGTATGTTGTCTCATTATGAATATTATACCGGCGTGATCTTTAAGGCTTATACTTATGGTACAGGCGATGCCATTGTTACAGGGGGGCGTTATGACAATCTGGTCGAACAGTTTGGTAAAAAAACACCGGCGATTGGTCTGGCTTTTATGCTGGATCAATTAATGGAAGCACTTTACAGCCAAAAGACAATGATTGATGCAAAAACATTGGATTATCTGATTTTATATCGTTCTGCCAATCGAAAAAAAGCCCTGCATCTTGCAAGTGAATTACGGAGCCAGAACAAACCGACACGTTTAATGCGCAAAGACGCAGAGATACCATTGCAGGAATATAAAGACTATGGACTCAGAAACGAGGTCCGCTCCATTTATTATATTGATGATACCGGAGAAACAAGCGAATTTGACTTGACAATAGAATAGATGAGTAACACCATAAGAATGGAGGAGACATATGAAATATATAACCATTGCATTAGCAAAAGGAAGACTTGCAAAACAGACACTGGCTCTTTTGGAGCAGACAGGCATTACCTGTGAGGAAATGAAAGATAAGGAAACCCGTAAGCTTATCTTTGTAAATAAAGAATTGGGATTGAAGTTTTTTCTTTCTAAAACATCGGATGTCCCTACTTATGTTGAATATGGTGCAGCAGATATCGGAGTAGTGGGAAGTGATACGATCATGGAGGAAAATCGTAAAGTTTTGGAGGTCCTTGATCTTGGGCTTGGTAAGTGCAATATGTGCGTAGCCGGTCCGGCATCAGCCGCAGAATTATTACATAATAACCGGGTGATTCGGGTTGCATCCAAATATCCCAATATAGCAAAAGACTACTTCTATAATCAAAAACATCAGACAGTTGAAATTGTAAAATTAAATGGTTCCGTCGAACTGGCACCAATCGTCGGTTTGTCAGAGGTGATTGTTGACATTGTAGAAACAGGTTCCACATTAAAAGCAAATGGATTAGAAGTATTAGAGACAATCTGTCCACTCTCTGCCCGCGTCATTGTTAATGAAGCAAGCATGAAATTACAGCGCGAACGTATCACAAAACTTATTAAAGATTTAAAACAGGCATTATAGAAAGGAGTATGATCCTATGCGCATCATTGAATTAACAGAAGAATCCAAAGAAAATATTTTGGAAAATTTATTAAAAAGAAGTCCTAATCAATATGATCAGTATCAGGATACGGTAAATGAAATTCTGAATGAAGTAAAGACAAAGGGAGATGAAGCTGTTTTTGCTTATACAAAAAAATTTGATAAAGCCGAGATTACTGCAGACAATCTTTTTGTAACGCAGAAAGAAATCGAGGAAGCCTACGATTTAGTAGATGAAACGCTGATTGAAACGATGAAAAAATCAATTAAAAACATTCGTTCCTTCCATGAAAAACAGGTACGTAACAGTTGGTTCTCTACAAGAGAAGATGGTGTTATCCTTGGACAGCGCATTACTGCTCTTGGCAGTGTAGGTGTTTATGTCCCAGGTGGAAAAGCCGCTTATCCTTCCAGCGTATTAATGAATATCATTCCTGCCAAAGTTGCAGGAGTGAAACGTATTGTTATGTGTACTCCACCTGATGCGAAAGGAAAAGTTACGCCGGCAACGCTGGTCGCCGCACATCTGGCAGGAGCAACAGAAGTAATTAAAGTAGGTGGTGCCCAGGCAATCGCTGCGCTGGCTTATGGAACAGAATCAATTCAAAAAGTCGACAAGATTGCAGGTCCGGGAAATATTTTTGTTGCACTGGCAAAGAAGACGGTATATGGTCATGTTAGCATTGACTCGGTTGCAGGACCAAGTGAAATTCTTGTTTTAGCAGATGAAACAGCAAATCCTCGTTATGTTGCTGCGGATCTTTTGTCACAGGCTGAACACGATGAACTGGCATCGGCTATTCTGGTTACTACCAGCCGCGAACTGGCAGAGAAAGTTTCGGCACAGGTAGATGAGTTTGCTGCGTCTTTATCACGTAAAGAAATTATTGAAAAATCAATTGAGAATTATGGTTATATACTGCTTGCAGACACGATGCAGGAAGCCATTGGTGTTGTTAATGATATTGCATCTGAGCATCTCGAAATACTGACAAAAAATCCATTTGACACGATGACACGCGTACAAAATGCCGGAGCAATTTTCCTGGGAGAGTATAGCAGTGAACCATTGGGAGATTATTTTGCAGGTCCGAACCATGTATTACCAACAAATGGAACTGCTAAGTTCTTTTCTCCATTATCGGTAGATGATTTTATCAAGAAATCAAGTGTGATTTCTTACTCAAGAGAAGCTTTGGAAGAAGTACATGAAGATATTATTCATTTTGCCAAAGCAGAGCATCTGACCGCACATGCCAATTCTATCGCTGTACGTTTTGGGAAAGAAGTATTTGATGAGGAATAATTTCTTGACAAAATAGGTAGGATGTGTTATTTTCTTAATGTTGTGAATAAAGTAGATGGTCCTCTGATGGAAATGAATACATTAAGAACATCAAAAAGATTAGGAGGAACAACAATGAACGAAATTATCAAGAAAATCGAAGAAGAGCAGTTGAAGGCAGATGTACCTGAATTTAGCGTAGGCGATACGGTTAAAGTATATGCCAAGGTAAAAGAGGGTCAGCGTGAAAGAACACAGGTGTTTGAAGGTGTTGTATTGAAACGTCAGGGTGGAAGCACACGCGAGACATTTACAGTACGTAAGTTCTCCAATGGCGTAGGTGTTGAGAAAACATGGCCGGTTCATTCACCAATCGTTGAGAAAGTAGAGATTGTTCGTCTTGGTAAAGTGAGAAGAGCAAAACTGAATTATCTTCGTGGACGCGTTGGTAAAGCAGCTAAAGTTAAAGAGCTTGTAAAATAATAATTTGCTTTTCACAGAGGCGCATGGGCAATGCTCATGCGTCTCTTTTCAAAAAAGAACGTATATGATAGGAGCATACCTATGAATTTAAGATTTGAAGAAGAACAGAAACGGCAACGCAGGATAGCCCTGGCAAAAGAAGGGGGACGTTTTCTTATTGAGATACTTATTATCATACTGATTGCCTGGCTTATCATAACATTTGCTTTAAAAAAGGCAAGTGTTATCGGAAGTTCTATGGAGACAACCTTATACAATGGCGAAGACGTTATTGTTAATAAAATGTCCTATCTGCTCTTTTCGCCCCGTCGTGAACAAGTGATTGCTTTTTATCCGGAAAGTGAAGAGGAAGGTGATTTGGATGAAATGGATGATACCAATATCATGATACGCCGTGTTATCGGACTGCCTGGAGAAAAAGTGCAGATTAAAGATGGTAAGGTATGGATCAATGGAGAAACTATTGCTGAAAAATATCCTTTTGAACTAATGAATTCTGCCGGAAAGGCTATGAACGAAATACAATTAGAAAACGATGAATATTTTGTTTTAAGTGATAATCGTAATGACATGGATGACAGCCGTAATAGCACATTTACCAGAGTAAGGAAGAAAAATATCATTGGTAAAGTGGTCTTACGTTTAAATCCATTTTCCCTCTTGGGGGGACCGGAAATACAAAAGGAAGAAACGTAAAAACGTATTCAGAATGGAGGAGAATATGCATTTTCAATGGTATCCCGGACATATGACAAAGGCAAAACGTGCCATGCAGGAAGATATCAGGTTAATTGATGTTGTGATCGAACTTGTAGATGCCAGAATCCCATTAAGCAGCAAAAATCCGGATATAAACAGTCTGGCAAACAATAAATCAAGAATTTTATTACTTAATAAAAGTGATATGGCGGATCCATCGGTTATCAAAGGCTGGATACGTTATTTTGAACAACAGGGATATCTGGCTATGTCGGTTAATGCTAAAAAGAGAAATGAATTAAAGCAGGTAAACGCACTTATCCAGGAAGCATGTAAGGCGAAGATAGAGCGCGACCGCAAACGTGGCATTCTCAACCGGCCGGTTCGTGCCATGATTGTTGGAATTCCTAATGTAGGAAAGTCAACATTTATTAACAGTTTTGCAGGGAAAGCCTGCGCCAAAACGGGAAATAAACCGGGTGTAACAAAAGGAAAACAATGGATACGCCTGAATAAACAAGTTGAATTGTTAGATACGCCTGGAATTTTATGGCCTAAATTTGAAGATCAGAGTGTTGGTCAGCATCTGGCATTCATTGGCTCGATTAAAGATGAACTGATCCAAAGTGTCGATCTTGCTTTAGATCTGATTGAATTTTTAGTGTGTGAATATCCGGGAACATTGACAGATCATTATGCTGTATCAGAAAAATCCTCTTCATCGGATATCCTGCTTGCTATTGCAAAACAACGTGGATGCATTAAGAGTGGAAATGAACCGGATTATGATAAAGCTGCTTTTTTACTTCTGGATGATTTTCGAAATGCAAGATTAGGAAGGATCAACGTTGAAAAGCCACCACGCGAATCCTATTAGAAATAATAGGATTCGTGAGAGAAAAAGTGTGAAAGGAATCGCGAAAAAATGTCGTTCAGTAAAGAAGTAGAAGATAGTTTACAAGCCTGTCATGATATACGGAATCAAAAAAATCAGGATGATAGGATAGAAGAGGATAAAAATTTTTTTTCACAAAATCCTTTTGATTCAGAAATTGATCGTATATTGAATAAGATATCTGTTGATAATGGGCAGTTAGAGTCACCAAAAGAAAAAGCACCTGTAAATGAAAAAAAAACAGAAAAAAATGATGACAAAAATGAATCGGTATTGGCATCCGATGCAAAACAACATACGGTACTCCGTACAATGTTAAGTATTTTTGTCTGTATCTTTACAGCATTATTACTTGCTCTTCTTATAACACAGTATATTGCGCATCCTACTTCGGTAGAAGGCAGTTCCATGGAGTCGGCATTATTTGACGGAGATCAGCTTGTTGTTGAAAATGTCAGTTATTATTTTCATGCTCCCGAGCGATTTGATATCATTGTTTTTCCTAATTCCCAGGGGGTCAATTATATTAAGCGGATTATTGGCTTGCCTGGCGAAAAAATACAGATTATAGATGGTACTATTTATATTAATGAAGTGCGCTTGGAAGAAACTTATGGGAATGAACGGATAGAAGATGGCGGATTGGCAGATGAACTTATTCTTTTAGGAAAGCAGGAGTATTTTGTATTGGGTGATAATCGGAATGGAAGCATAGACAGCAGGAATCAGGAAGTGGGAACGGTAAAACGAAACGAAATCAAAGGTAAAGCATGGCTTCGATTATATCCTTTTTCACGTTTCGGATATATTAAGTAACAAAGAAAAAACATGTATAGGAAATGGAGGATGTGTAAAGAACTGACATGGAAATTGAAAAGAAATATTTGGTTTCACAAATTCCAGACAATATTGATGACTATGATAAATGGGAGATTGAACAGTGTTATCTCTGTATGAAACCAACAATACGTATACGAAAAAAAAATAAGGATTATATTTTGACATATAAAAACAGGCTTGCTCAGAAATCAGAACAGAAACTTTGTGTAGCGGAGGAGATAGAAGTTCCTTTAACAAAAGATGCATTTGAACATTTAAAACAGAAGGCAGATGGAAAATGTATCTGTAAAACAAGATACCGGATTCCCTACGGAAAATATGTAATAGAACTTGACCTTTTTCACAAGGATTATGAAGGTTTTGTTCTTGCGGAGGTAGAGTTTTCTTCTATAGAAGAAAGTAAAAAATTTATACCGCCATCCTGGTTTGACCGTGATGTAAGCGGTAATTATCACTACACAAATAGTCATTTGTCCCAAATTTAAATTTTTACTTGTCATTTCCTTATTACAGAAGTATAATAATAAGTGACAAAAAACTAAGGAGGTTATGACTATGTCATATGTAGATGAGGTATTGGCTGAATTGATCGAGAAAAATCCTGCTGAACCAGAGTTTCATCAGGCAGCCAAAGAAGTTCTTGAATCTCTTCGTCCTGTTGTAGAACAGAATGAAGAAAAATTCCGTAAAGATGCATTGCTTGAGCGCCTTGTTAACCCGGAAAGACAGCTTAAGTTCCGTGTACCGTGGGTAGATGATAAAGGACAAGTACAGGTTAACACCGGTTATCGTGTACAGTTCAACAGTGCTATCGGACCATACAAAGGTGGTTTACGTTTCCATCCATCTGTAAATCTTGGTATTATCAAATTCCTGGGATTTGAGCAGATATTTAAAAATTCCCTGACAGGATTACCTATTGGTGGTGGTAAAGGTGGTTCTGATTTCGATCCAAAAGGAAAATCAGACCGCGAAGTTATGGCATTCTGCCAGAGTTTTATGACAGAACTCTGCAAGCATATCGGAGCTGATACAGACGTACCTGCCGGAGATATTGGTGTAGGTGGACGTGAGATCGGTTATATGTATGGACAGTACAAAAGAATCCGTAACTGCTATGAAGGTGTTTTGACTGGTAAGGGTCTTACATATGGCGGTTCTCTTGCCCGTACAGAAGCTACCGGATATGGTCTTTTATATTACACAGAAGAAATGCTGAAATGCAACGGTCATGATATTGCCGGTAAGACAGTTGTTGTTTCCGGTGCTGGTAATGTTGCTATTTATGCAACTCAGAAAGCACAGCAGCTTGGTGCAAAAGTTGTGACTGTTTCTGATTCTACCGGTTGGATCTATGATCCGGAAGGAATTGATGTTGATCTTTTGAAAGAAGTTAAAGAAGTTAAGAGAGCACGTCTTACAGAGTATGCAGCTGCAAGAAAGAGTGCTGAATATCATGAAGGAAAAGGTGTATGGACGATTAAATGTGATGTTGCTCTTCCATGTGCTACACAGAATGAGTTGGATATTGATGATGCAAAAGCATTGGTTGCTAACGGTGTAATTGCTGTTGCAGAAGGTGCCAACATGCCTACGACTTTGGAAGCTACTGAGTATCTTCAGGCAAATGGCGTATTGTTTGCCCCTGGTAAAGCTTCTAATGCAGGTGGTGTTGCTACATCTGCTCTTGAGATGTCTCAGAATAGCGAAAGACTTAGCTGGACATTTGAGGAAGTTGATTCCAAATTGAAAGGTATTATGGTTAATATTTTCCATGCCTGCGATGACGCATCCAAGAAATATGGTTTTGAGAAAAACTATGTAGTTGGTGCAAATATTGCCGGTTTTGAAAAAGTAGCTGAAGCTATGACCGCTCAGGGTATTGTATAATTTGAAATTATAGTTGCCTGGATATCGGGGTTCTGAAATAATTTTATTTCAGAACTCCTTTTTTCGTATTACGCAGAAAAAAGCGTAAAACAATTCTTGCAATCAATGTTTTCTTTTGTTACAATTTTTCTACACAGTTACCTTATCTCATAATGATGGGAAGGGAGTCTATATGACAAAAGAACAGTTTGTAACCCAGTTGATTCATCATCTGGAAGGAATATTCCCACAAGAGGAGTATAGGATAAGAAGTGATATTTTTGTCAAAAATAACAGTACAAAACGTTATGGACTTATCATCCAGAAAAGAACGGAACAGGTACATCCTACCATTTACGTAGATGATTTTTTTGAAGATTATTTACATAAAAAAATTACTTTATCAGAAATTTCAGAGCGAATACAGCAGATTATGAAAGGGGTATCTGAACAAGTAGAACGTTATAGCAAATTTTCAATTGAATGGCCGGACTGTCAGTCGAAAGTGACGTATCGGCTTATATCAATGGAGCGGAATAAAGAACTTCTTTCCTGTATACCGCATATTCCTTTTTTAAATCTGGCCATTGTTTTTTCTCTTGTCTACCATGTGTCGGAACAGGGACTTGAATCCATCTGTATCACTCAGGAATTACAGGATAAATGGAAAGTTTCAACGAAAGAATTATTTCAACAATCTGAAAAAAATACGATTCGTCTTTTTGAACCACATATTGAAACAATGGAAAATGTTCTTTATAATTATCTCGGTTATAAACCATGTATAGAAGAGCAGATTCCTTCTATCTATATTTTTTCAAATAAGATGGGGATCAATGGAGCAACTGTATTGATCTACAAAGATCTGATTCATAATTTTGCAAAGAAAATGCAATCCAATCTTTATATTATCCCTAGCAGTATTCACGAATGTGTGACCCGTTTTGCCGCATAAATAAACAAAGGGCAAGTATTGTGTAACCACAGTAACAACTTATTTTTCGAGAGGCAGAATGAATGAGTAACGCCATGAAATGTCTCCTTTAATACTCCGAATAGCGTTTTACATTTGCACAGGTGAAAGGTTATAAGCTCGGTGAAGGCGGCTGAGAGCCATCCTAACATATAGTGGTGAGGAAATGCGAACTAGAGGTAGTCGAGTGGATGATAGGCCGGAAGTCTATAAAATACCTATGGTGAGGATGTTGTCTATACAAAGTCAACTGGCGAACTTTTGAAGGAAAGAGTCTATAGAATAATTATATAGAAATGTATATTGGGGATGCAACCAGGTAAGTGTGGGTGAGTAATTAATTCGTGATGACAGCCCATACAGTGTTACAGGCACTGACAAGCTTACAGGCTCAAAGAAAGCACCTAAGGGTATATGAACAGATAGAAAAATAGGAACGGGGAAAGCTGACAACGTTTAGGATGTGCAAATCCGGCAAGGCGTTCTATGGTAACATAGTTGATGTCAGTGAGAGCAGGGGCAGCATATCAATGAAACAGTGATAATAAGCTGTGGAGAGACAGCCCCAAGTCAGAGTGTTCATTAAACAGATGGATCAATAGGAATATTCTGATGGAACGCCGTATGAGATGAAAGTCTCACGTACGGTGTGGAGCGGGGGAAAAGATGGAAAGCAGAATATGATCTGTTCAGATCTTACCTATCGCTATTACTTGTTATTCCAGATGCCGGAGCTGGTCCGCTGTCATATCTGTCCGACATGGTAAAAGAAATCAATCAGGCACATGTACAAGCAGAAGAAGTTTTGTCTGATTGCGCATATTATTATGATTTAGAAGAAAAACGTTTCGTTTTATGACAAATAAAATATTTTTTTAATAGTTTAAAAATAGCCCTTTACAAATATGCATTTACTGATATATAATAAATGAGTAAATGCATCTGTGGCTCAGTGGATAGAGTAGAGGCTTCCGAAGCCTTTGGTCGGGGGTTCGAATCCCTCCAGGTGCATTCTTTTATTGTAAGAAAGGATGATTTGCATGGATAAGAATCAAGACTACATTGTCCGGGGCATGGCGGCTGAAGGTCAGATCCGTTGTTTTGCTATGACCTCCCGTGGATTGGTTGAAGAAGCAAGACAGAGACATCAAACCAGTCCTGTTGTCACCGCAGCGTTGGGGCGTCTTCTTACCGGTGGAGCAATGATGGGGGCAATGATGAAAGATGAAAAGGATCTTCTTACATTGCAGATTGAATGTAATGGTCCGATTGGAGGACTGACAGTTACAGCAGATGCCTTTGGTCATGTAAAAGGTTATGCAAAGAATCCTGTTGTTTCACTTCCTGCGAGTCCAAAAGGGAAATTAGATGTTGGAAAAGCGGTAGATCTCGGTGTTTTAACGGTTATTAAAGATATTGGTCTGAAGGAACCTTACATGGGACAGGTACAGCTTGTTTCTGGAGAAATAGCAGAGGATCTCACATATTATTTTGCAACATCAGAGCAGACACCGTCATCGGTTGCATTAGGTGTATTGATGAACAAGAATAATACGGTAGCACAAGCAGGAGGATATATTCTTCAGCTTATGCCTGATACAGAAAATGAGGTTATTGATATTCTTGAAGAACGATTAAGGTCAATGGATCCTGTCACTACTTTATTATCAAACGGGCATACACCAGAAACTATGCTGGAAAAGGTATTGAGTGGATTAGATCTGGAGTTTACAGAGAATACACCGGCTTCGTTCTACTGTAATTGTTCAAAAGAACGTGTCAGCAGAGCTTTGGTTAGTCTGGGAAGCAGGGAATTGGACGAAATAATTGCTGAACATGAACCAATTGAGCTTAATTGTCACTTTTGTAATACAAATTACCATTTTGATCTGGACGATCTGATAGCAATAAAAAACTCCCTAAAATCATAGACAAAAAGTAAAAAAATTGATATACTTGGTAAAAAAGAATCAGAATACAACAGAAAGTTGGCTAAAATATGAAACTAAAATACAAAAAAATGATTATTATTGCTACAGTAGCTGCTATGGCATTAGGCTTTGTTGCTCTCATTTTTCTGGATACTGATAACGGAACTAATAAGGCAGAAGATGCAAGTCTTTCGCTAAATAAAAATGAAGAAATCAACCGGTTGATCGAGCAGTATTTTACTGCAAAAAAAACAGTTAACATAGAAGCTATGTCGGAATTAGTCAGTGATGCTAACCGTATTCCGAAGGAACGTTACACGATTATGGCAAGTTATGTTGAGGACTATAAAGATTTTGACTGCTATGTGATAAAAAATGAACAGTCCGAAGCATACCGTGTCTATGTAAAGTATAATATGAAATTAAAAAATATAGAAAGCTGGGTTCCTTGTCTGACTACTTACTATGTTAAAGTTACATCGGATGATAAGTATGTTATTTATCTGAGTGCATTAGATCAGGTGGAAGAGGAATTTATTGACTCTGCTGATAAAAACATTGAGATTGTGAAATTAAAGGAAGACGTAAAAAAGAAACTGAATGAGATTTTAGAGAAAGATGGTGCTTTTAAACAGTTTTATCAAAAGATGGAAAAAGAAATCAGTGCAACAACCAGTGCGGAACCATCTGGAAATCCGACGGCTGCAGCGACGATACCGTCAACAGCGGCATCGTCTGAACCGACAGCTTCACCGGTTGCGGCTGCATCGGCAACATCACAACCAGCAGCGTCTGCACCACCGACTGCAGCAGTTGCTGCAACTCCGGCCGCATAAAATAATTAATTATTAAAAAGTCAAGATGGTACGTTTTTCGGAACGTACCATCTTTAAGCCTAAAGGATAGGCAGGAGGTCATTTCAAATGGATGGTATACGTATCAATAAATATCTCAGTCAATGTGGCTATTGTTCACGCCGGGAAGCTGATCGCTTATTAGATCAGGGAAAAGTCAGCATCAATGGTTCATGTGCCGCATTAGGATCCCGTGTGTTTGTTGGTGATGAAGTGTCAGTGGATGGTTGTAAAATTACCAATACGGCCAAAGAAATTGTGATTGCGTTTCATAAGCCACGGGGAATTGTATGTACTACAAGTAAAAAAGATCCAGATAATGTAATTGATTATCTTAATTTTCAAGAACGGATTTATCCGGTTGGACGGTTAGATAAAGAGTCTTCAGGACTTCTTTTGTTGACGAATAATGGCCAACTTATGGATGACATACTGCGCGGCAGCAATTATCATGAAAAAGAATATGTTGTAACAGTCGATAAACCTGTGACAAAACGGATTTATGAAGCAATGGAGCAGGGAGTTCCTATTTTAGAAACAATTACACGTCCTTGTCATATTACATCGCGATCCGATCGATCGTTTCATATCATATTAACACAAGGTCTCAATCGGCAGATTCGCCGTATGTGTGAATATTTTGACTATCATGTACGAACACTAAAAAGAATTCGTATCATGAATATTAAACTGGGAGATCTGCCAGAGGGGGAGTGGCGGTATCTGACAAATGAAGAATTAGTACATTTGAAACAATTAGCAGCTAAGAAGGGAAAACAGAATGAGTAAACAATCCTTGGTACGCATGAAAGAATTAATAAATGTTTTGAACAAAGCCTCTGAAATTTATTATCAGGGGCAGGGTGAAATTATGTCAAACCGGGAATATGATGCCCTTTATGATGAACTGTCTGAATTGGAAAAAACGACAGGTGTAGTCATGTCTGCCAGTCCAACAATTCATGTAGGCTACGAAACTGTCAGTGAACTTCCTAAAGAAGAGCATGTTACCCCCATGTTATCACTAGATAAAACCAAGGAAGTGACAGATCTGGTCGATTGGATTCACGATAAAAAAGGCATACTTTCGATGAAATTAGATGGGTTAAGCATTATTCTAACCTATGAAAATGGAGTGTTGTCCAAGGCATTAACACGTGGAAATGGTGAGGTTGGCGAGGTAATCACTAATAATGCAAGAACATTTGTCAATATACCCACACGTATTTCGTATTCCCACAGACTTATCATACGAGGGGAAGCGCTTATTCTATATTCTGACTTTGATGAATTGAATCGTGAATTAAAGGATGTTTCTGAAAAATATAAAAATCCACGCAATCTTTGCAGTGGAAGTGTCCGTCAGCTAAACAATGAAGTAACAGCCAAAAGAAAGATACATTTTTATTGTTATAATATTATTTCTACAGAAACAAATATGAAATTTGACCGGAAAGAAGAGGGACTTCTTTGGCTTCGTGAGCTTGGATTTGAAATTGTACCATATAAAATGGTGGATAAAACAGATCTGGAAGAAAATGTAAATCGTTTTTCAACGGAGATTACCCAGTCAGACCTGCCAAGTGATGGTCTTGTTTTGACTTATGATGATATTGCCTATAGCCGTACATTAGGACGAACAGCAAAATTTCCAAGGGATTCTATTGCTTTTAAATGGCAGGATGAACTTGCGGATACAACATTACGTGAAATTGACTGGAGTGCTTCACGTACAGGTCTGATCAATCCGGTAGCAATTTTTGACCCGGTAGAGTTGGAAGGAACAACGGTAAGCCGTGCAAGTATACACAATGTCAGTATTCTTCGTGAACTAAAGCTTGGCATTGGAGACATTATCGCTGTATATAAAGCGAATATGATCATTCCGCAAATATATGAGAACAAAACAAAATCGGATAACTGTAGTATTCCATCGCAATGCCCCGTATGTGGATCGCAGACGGTACTGCAAAACGAAAATGGCTCTGTTGTTTTAACTTGTCCCAATGAATCATGTTATGCGAAACAAATTAAATTGTTAAGTCATTTTGCAGGTAGAAATGCACTCAATATAGATGGATTATCAGAGGCCACTCTGGAAAAATTAATCAATGAGGGAATGTTACATGACTTGTCCGATCTATTTTACTTAGATCAATACAGAGACCGTTTGATCGAAATGGATGGACTGGGTGAAAAGTCTTATGAAAATCTAATGAGATCCATTGAAAAAGCAAAGGAAGTACCTCTTGCCAATTTACTTTACGGTATTGGAATAAAGGGAATTGGATTGAGCACGGCAAAGCTGATCGTGGCAGAATATCCACGCCCTCTTTCCGATATGAATACTTTGACCGTAGAGCAGCTTGCCCGGATTGATGGCATCGGAGAAGTATTGGCACAATCATTTGTTGACTTTTTTAATGATGAAAAAAATCAGGAACTTGTCACTAAACTGCAGGAAATTCTGACAATTGTTTATCCAAAACAAAGTTCAAATCAGCCTTTATCCGGAGTGACTTTTGTGATAACCGGTACTTTAGAGCGTTTTAACAACCGACAGGAATGTAAAGAGAAAATCGAAAGTCTTGGCGGCAAAGTCGCCGGTAGTGTAAGTACAAAAACAGCATATCTGGTAAACAATGATGTACAGTCCCAATCTTCAAAAAATAAAAAAGCCAAATTATTAGGTATTCCTATTATAAATGAACAGGAACTGCTTTCTATCATAGAGGAAGCGGCACACTAGATCACTGATTTGTAAAATGGTTAATCGATACAAGACGAAAACAAATAAAATACAATAAGATAATCAATATGGCAGGAACAAGAGTGATGATGCACCAGAAAGGATTTCCGGTTTTATCATTCAACCATATACCTGCTATTTTACATAAGTACATGATACAAGTTGAAAATATCATTGGCCAGACAAAATATTTATTGATATTACAAGATATTTTCTGAGTTTTTAAGAGGTAACAGCCATGGAGAATACAGATTAAAATCTGGCTGATCAACATGCCTAACAGATATCCATAGATCCCATATCGTGGAGCAATAAAAAGTAATCCTATGATACGGAGCATAAGACCCAGGACAGTAAATAAAAATGTGATCACGGTTTTTCCCAATCCATTGATAATACTTGCTAATGTAGTTGACACATAAATAAACGGGCACAGAAATGACATAAGAGTTAATAGTTTACCTGCGTTATCATTATGAAAAATATATTGTCCAATCTCTGCTCCAAAATTTAAAAATAATGAACTTGTTAAAACTCCAAGAAGGAGAGAATAGCGAACCGTAAGTGATGAAGTATAGCGGATCTGTGAATCATTCCGGGCGCCGGATGCTCTTGCAATAGCTGGCAATAATAATACAGATAATGAGTTTGTTATTGTTCCAGGAAATAAAATAAAGGGGAGAACCACTCCGGTCAATATACCATAAAGTCCCAGAGACATGCTGGCAGAATATCCGTAATGCTGCATGACCACAGGAATTAAAACCGATTCTATACTTCCGAGCAAAGCAATTATTAGTTTCGTTCCACTCAAAGGTACCGAATATCGAAAAATTTCCCCTATACAAAAGGGACTATATAAAAACTCTTTTTTTGTCATATACTTCCTTATATGAAATAAATTAAACAAATTACTACATAATTCTCCAATCACTAATCCCCATACGGCAATGTAAATTGACTTTGTATTATTTTCCCAAATGTAACAGATAAAAAAAACAAAACTAACACGTGCCAGCTGCTCTATTATCTGCGTAAGCGCAGGAATTTTGGCATGATTTAGTCCATAAAAAAAGCCATTAATCACCGACGTGATCCCGCAGATAGGAAAAATGTAAGAAAGAATACCGAGAAGCTCACCAGCCTGGGAAGACCCCAGAAAATGATGGGCAATGGGATCGCGAAAGTTATGTATGAAAAAAAATAAAGTGATTGAAAATGACAAAGAAAGTGTAATGGCTGATTTTAAAATGCTGCCATGATTTCGTTTGGCATCATGAGATACCAGTTGTGAAACAGCCGTCTGTATTCCGGCAGCGTATATTGTAAAACAGATCGAATAAACCGGAAAGATCAACTGATATATTCCCAGATTAACTGAACCTAGTTCGTCTGCCAGAAAGATCCGGTAGATAAATCCAATCAGACGGGTGATGATACCGGCTATGGTGAGTATAAGAGTTCCTCGAAGCAGTTGACTTTTCATAATAATTCCCATTTTTTGATTTTTACTATTCTATGAACCAAATTTATAAAAAATGTTGTATATCCGAGCTTTTTATAGTATGATTATTATGTTTAATTATGTACAAAAGGAGAGACCTTCATTGAAATTGAAAAGAAATTTTATTACATTTTTATATACGATCTTCTTCGCTGTTATCATAGGAGTTCAGTTATTTCAAACTTGCCGAAATTCTGTTTTTATGCTCCCAAACAGATATATTATTTCTGGTATTATTGTTTTTGGAGTCATTATTTTTCTGCTTATAGCATTTTTGTTAAAAGAAAAAAATCATCTTGCTTTTTTCGAAAATAATACTAAATTTTGCATTATATCTGAATGTTTCATTGTCACGTCTTGTCTTGTTTTGTTGTTTTTTATCAATATAGAGCATATTATGCAGGCTATCTGCCACACAACATTGTTATTTTCTTTTTATATGACAGGACGTCTGTTATATGGCCGGTTAAATGGAATAGTAACGATTGTTATATCACTAATGATGATGCTGTCATCTATTACATTAAATAATAAGCAGGCAATCTCACTTCTTTGTCTGGTTGTTCCGTTTATGATCTTTTTGCTGATCAATCATTTTGCCGTCAAAAAAAATAGTTTTTTTATTATAGTCAGTTATTTATTGTTATCACTTGTATTCGCAATTGCTATAGTAATTAATCCGTTGGCTATATTGGTATTTACTGGCTGTATTCTTTCTCTGATATTTGCAAAAACAGAAAATACTTCTATTTTCACTGAAAAAGGAATTATTTATAGTGCTCTTCTTGCAATATTAACGGGAGCATTTCTTACGGCTGGTTATTTTTTCCTGCCGGAATTGGTTCATATCCCTTCCTGGAAAGCCGATGCAATGCTTAACTTAAGGTCGATCAGCAGTATAAATTTTGCTTACACATTAACTAAAATGTCGAAAATATTGCCTGCCTCATTAATAATGCCATCAATTTATATCGTGCAGATCATATTACTGATATTTTCACTTGCTGCAGCTTATTATTGTATTCGAAAGAAATTTTCCTATATCGGTCCGTTCCTGTTCAGTTATTTGGGTATTATGTTATATTATCTGCTTTTCTCAGATACGGATAATGTAATTTATTATTTTAACTGTCTGCTTCCGGTTTTAGCAGCATATGGCTGTACCAATACGCTGCTAAATGAAATACCCGTTAAAACACCGGCTGCGTCTCCAAAAGAGGAACCGGTAGATGATATACCGGTTTCAAATGAGACAACAGATTCTAAAGAAAATACAATAAATAACACGGAACAGGAGATTACTTTTTCTGAGCCGGAAATAAATGAAAATGAAATTCCAGAGTGGAAGATTTCCAGTGAATATATAGAGAATACAGACACCAATGAACCTGACATATCACAGGACATCAGGGAAGATCATACAGAAGACTCTGCTACGGTTCTACCGGTTATTTCAGAAACCGCCAGTCCTGTAATCGGAATGGAAACCGAAGAGCCGTCATATGATCAGATTGATATTGATAATGTTTCAAATGATGAAGAACCAATTAATAGTATATCTCTTGACGATGGTAATGGCTTTTTGGAATTTACAGATCATGACGATGACATGCTAGTAAATCATGAAGATCAAAACAGTGAAGATGAACAGTTGGATCAGTTATTAGACCGCCTTGAGATTTCAGATCATATTAAACGTATGAACGAAAGTGCACAGGAGGATATGGCGGACGTGATAGAACGTGATGAAGAACAGGTGGAACTTGATGAAGCGCTGCCTCTGAAACCATCCAAGAGCACTTTGCCCAAGTATAAAAAACCAAACTTTGATTTTAAATTAGAACCAGTCAGTATTCCGTTAGACGATAATTTTTCTAATATCAGTGAATATGACGAAGTTCCTACAATCCGTGATCTGGAATCACGTTGGAAATCAGAAGAGGGTGATGTTGTGGAAACTGTTGAGATTGAATCAGAAGAACCGGATCCACAGCAACCTATTCATAGTGAAGAGATAGTAAAAAGGACTGGCGCATCCAAGCGGTCATATCATCGGATCACTATCCGCTAATCCAATGACACATATTGTTATAAAGAGCATAAGATAGATTATAGCGTTACAAGAGAGGGGAACAGCATTTGGATAGAAAAGTTTATTTAGATAATGCGGCAACAACCCGGCTTTCTGATGCAGTTTATCAAAAAATGCAGCCCTATCTGACGGAAAATTTCGGAAATCCTTCCAGTATATATGATCTAGGGGCAGATAATAAATCTGTTTTGTTACAGGCCCGAAGGCAGATTGCCGGTACTTTATTCTGTGAACCACAAAATATTTATTATACTTCCGGAGGAACGGAAGCTGATAATTGGGCATTAGTTGGTGTTGCAGAACAAAATAGAAATCGTGGGAAGCACATTATTACTACTAAAATAGAACACCATGCGGTTTTAAATACATGTGAATATCTGCATAGCAGAGGTTTTGATATAACCTATCTGGAAGTTGACGAACAAGGCTTTGTAAAAACAGAACAGATTCGGAATGCTTTAAGACCAGATACTATTCTGGTGTCTGTTATGGCAGCAAATAATGAAATCGGGACAATTGAACCAATAAGGGAGATTGGTGAGATAGTAAAAAAACATACCGCTTATTTCCATACGGATGCGGTACAGGCGTATGGACATATGACGATACCGGTAAAAGAATGGCATATTGATCTGTTAAGTGCAAGTGCCCACAAATTCCATGGGCCCAAAGGTATTGGCTTTCTCTATGTTGGAGACGGAGTTCAGATATCGCCTTATATGCATGGTGGACATCAGGAAAGGGGACTTCGTGCCGGTACGGAAAATGTTCCGGCAATTGTCGGAATGGCTGAGGCAGCCCAAATTGCCTATCAGGATCTGACGGAGGAGCAAAGGAAAATAACACAACTGCGCGACTATATGATCAGGCGAATGGAGTCCGAGATAACGTATTGTCGCAGGAATGGCCCTAAAAAAAATCGGTTAAGCAATAATGTAAATTTTAGTTTTCAATTTGTTGACGGAGAAACTTTAGTCATTTTACTTGATATGGAAGGTGTGTGTGCCTCGGCAGGATCTGCATGTACGGCAGGGCAGGCAGTTGCTTCCCACGTAATCCGGTCACTTCATGTACCAGATGATCTTGCCCGGGGAACGGTGCGTTTTACTTTGAGTAATGATACGACAAAAGAAGATATTGATTATACGATAGAAGCAATAAAAAGAGTGCTGGACAAAAACCGAAAACTGAATCCACGTTATCAGGCTTTTATCCAACAAAATAAATTATATTTATAACAGATCAAAGAACATCGGTTTACGTTTCTGGAATACACAATATTGACGTAGGCCGATGCTTTTTAGCATATCTGGCAGATCAGAAAACCGATAGGAAATATATTCCGGAGTATGTGCATCAGAACCTATCGTTATGAGTTCTCCCCCCAGTGCTGTATATATTTTCAAAATATCAAAATGAGGATTTTGACACCGGCCAGATGTTTTCCAGCCCGAAGTATTGATTTCCAGAGCAATATCCTTCCTAATGATGAAAGCTAAAATCTCTTCCAGTATTTCTCTGAAATCTGCCGGAACATACGAGTAAGTGGCAGGGGCATAGCGTACAATATAGTCTAAATGTCCTAAAGAATCAAATTCAGAAAATCGCTGAATATTGGTTAAAACAGTTTGAAAATATTCGGTAATACACTGCGTCGGCTCTTTGTTTTCCCAAAAGGATGGATAATAAGGATCTTTTGCATTAACAAGGTGAAGGGAGCCTATTATATAATCCCAATCATAATCCGAAACCAGCTTTTTATTTTTACTTATTACGGATGAACCAGTCTGCAGACCACATTCAACCCCGGTCAGAAGAGTAATATGACTTTTTCCTTTTAATTGCTGCAAATGCTCTATATAGGTATCGACATCAAATTGAAAAGGAGTTCCGTCCACCGGATGCTCCAAAGCATTTTCAGGAAAGTCATAATCCATATGATCGGTAATACATAATCCTTTTAGCCCTGTGTTCTCTGCCCTATTGATCTGCTCCACAACTCTTGTGTTACTATCTGTAGAATATTCCGTATGAATATGTGTATCAAACGATATCAAGAGAAAAAACTCCTTTCCAAAAAAACTTTATCTTCATCATTCACACACTGGATCTCTCCAATAAAAGAAGATGCAACTAAAGAATAATTCGTATAATATACAACAAATCCTGGTTTGCTTCCATTTGGTTTTTTTACATGTTTTTTTTGCACATAATCAACTTCCACTTTGTCTGATCCCTTACCTTTTGAAAAATAAGCTGCCAGACTTGCTGCTTCTTCAAAGGAGCGGATCGGCGGCTCATCACCTTTAGAACGCAGTATCACATGAGAACCCGGCATATTTTTAGCATGGAACCACCAATCATTTCCTACAGCCATATGAAAGGTTAATTCATCATTCTGATAATTGTTTTTTCCAACATAAATATCATAGCCATCCGAAGATAAAAAATGTAATGGTTTGCTTTTGGGCATGCGATGGTCTTTTTTCCGTCCGCCCTTTGCTTTCATATAGCCGCTATCAATCAATTCCTGTCGAATTATCGATAAATCTTCTTCCTTACGTGCAATATCTAATTCTGTTAAAACAGATTCCAGATGTCTCACGTCATTTTCACATTCTTTTATTTGTTCACTGACAGCCTCAAAAGTCCGCTTCATTTTATTATATTTGGCAAAAAACTTATTGGCATTTTCAGTATAAGTCATGGTTGGATCAACAGGAATACTAACTTCTTCATTAGTATAATAATTCACGCAGGATAACGAAGTGTCCCCGGGCTGTAAACTATAGCCATAAGTGTTAAGCAATTCACCATAAACTTTATAACGATCCTTCTTTTCCGTATCATGCAGTTGTTTTCTTTGTATTTCAAGTTTTTTGTAATTACGTTCTAAAATAGTTGTTACCGTCTTTCGAAGGTCAGATGATTTTTGACGTATACGGGTGATCAGATCTTTTTCACCATAAAAAGTTTCTATTACTTCAGAAATAGAAGAGTATTCTTTTTTTTCTGCTGCAGGAAAACGCAGCAATGAAACTGCCCCAAATTCAATTGGTTCACCAGACCTTGTAATAAGACATGGCTTGAAATTCCCATTTTTCAGATCATTAAGCAATTCACGGATCTTATTCAAGAGTGCCGATTTTTCATTTCCATTCAAGGAAGCCATCGGTGCATCACCATCTACGCCCGCACGAAAGGCTAATTCCTGTGACATACTGGCGCTTAAACCGATTAACGAGGTGTATAGAGCTTTGGCAACAGTGACCGGTTTCTTACATATAATGTCATTCCATGCATCGATTGACAATGAAAAGGGATCCATTTTATTTAACGTATTAGGAATAAAATAAGTCCTTCCAGGTAAAACTTCCCTTACGGAACTGAGCATAGCGTTAATATGTTTTATGCTATCAATAATTGTTTTTTGCTCATCAATAAATATTATATTGCTATGCTTTCCCATAATTTCAATCATCAGAGATTTATGAACAACATCCCCTAACTCGTTCAGATTCTCAAATTGAAACTCGATAACCCGTTCTAATCCCATCTGCTGACATGACAGAATTTTTGCACCGCCTAAATGCTTGCGCAGTAACATGCAAAAATTAGGTGCTGTCAATGGTGAAGGTTTGGTTTGGTTTGTTAAATGAATGAGTGGAAGAGAAGCGCTTGCTGAAATCTGTAATCTATAATTTGTTCTGTTGTTTTTTATTGTTAATAATAATTCATCCGTTTCCGGCTGCGCAATTTTTTGTACATAGCCGCCGATCAGTTTCTCATTTATCTCATATACCAATGCTGCTATAGTTATTCCATCAAAAGCCATGATAATCTCCTTTCTATTCCATCGAGAATATTATACTATATTTATGCGGGGAAAGAAAGCATATTTCTTGACTTATTTTACCATATGCTCTATAATAATACAGATTGGATATTTTGCGAAAGGGAGATTGTTATGATTCAGAGTATGACAGGTTTTGGCCGCGGAGAAGCAGCCAATGATAACTATAAGATTACAATTGAAATGAAATCCGTAAATCATCGTTATTTAGACCTCTCTATTCGTATGCCTAGAAAATTAAATGTATTTGAAGCAATGATTCGAAGCGAAGTAAAAAAAATGGCAGCTCGTGGCAAAATAGACATTTATGTAAATATGGAGGAGTTAAGTATAGGAAGCAGCGCTATCCGGTATAATCCGCAGGCAGCATCTGCTTATCTTCAGGGACTTCGTCAGATTGCTAAAGATTTTCAATTAGAAGAGCGGATTGATGCGCTTTCCCTATCCCGTTTTCCAGATGTTTTTTCAATGGAAGATGAGACCCCGGATGAGGATATACTGTTAGATTTGATACAAGCTGCGTTAGCCCGGGCAGGAGAAAAATTTACCGACAGCCGTATTAAAGAAGGCGAACCTCTGGGAAAAGATCTTCTCAGCAAATTGGATCATATTTCTGCTTTAGTAGAAAAAATTGAAAAGCGATCACCACAGATCGTTACGGAATACCGTCAGAAAATTACAGAAAAAGTAAACGAACTGCTTGGAAATACACAAATAGATGAAACTGTTCTGGCTTCAGAATTAGTTATTTTTAGTGATAAAATATGTGTGGATGAAGAAATAGTCCGTCTTCGTACACATGTGCAGCATATTAAAGATACTTTGCAGGATGGTAAAAATATTGGACGAAAATTGGATTTTCTCATTCAGGAAATGAATCGAGAAGCGAATACAGTTTTATCGAAATCTAATGATGTAGAAGTATCTGACTGTGGAATTGAATTAAAGACTGAAATTGAAAAAATACGGGAACAGATTCAAAATATTGAATAAGAGGTTTGTTATATGCAATATGTTAATATAGGATTTGGTAATGTAGTGAATAGTGAAAAAGTATATAGCATTGTCAGTCCTGAAGCAGCACCGGTAAAACGTATGATACAAAATGCCAAAGATACAGGCAGTGCTATTGATGCTACTTGTGGAAGGAAAACAAAAGCCGTTCTGGTCATGGATAATCATACGATTGTTTTATCCTCTTTGTTACCGGAAACAATTGCAACCAGAATGAATGCAAAATAAAGGAGGAATTTTTAGGATGGCTAAAAAAGGAATTTTAGTTGTATTATCCGGATTCTCTGGTGCCGGCAAGGGTACGATAATGAAAGAATTGATTAGAAAGTATCCTTATTTTCTCTCTGTGTCTGCAACAACGCGGAAGCCGCGCGAGGGTGAAAAAGATGGCATTGACTATTATTTTTACACAAAAGAGCAATTTGAATCAATGATACAAAATGATGAATTGATCGAATGGGCCGAATATGTTGGAAATTATTATGGCACACCGAAAGCGGCAGTAGAAAAACAGTTAGCAGATGGAAAAGATGTTTTACTTGAGATAGAGATGCAGGGAGGCATGCTTGTAAAAGAACAGTTTCCAGATGCTGCTTTGTTATTTGTTACTCCACCTTCTTTTAACGATCTGGAGCAGCGTCTTACCGGTCGTGGAACAGAAACAAAGCAACAAATTGAAAAACGCATACAGCGTGCAACAGAAGAAGTATCTTACATGTCATCATATGATTATCTGATCATAAACGATGAGTTAGAACAAGCGGTTCAGGATGTTCATCGGATCATTCAGACAGAGCACCTGCGTATTACTCAAAATCAATCGTTTATAAAAGGCTTTGAGAAAGAAGCAAAAAAAGTCAAGGGAGAGTAGAAAATATGAATCCAGAAACAAATCAAGAGGATTTTACTGTTGCTGATGACATCGGCGAAAATCCAAAAACTGAAAAGAAGAAGCGGAGTGTTGCCAGCATTATTGCAGAACTTCTTATTTATGTGTTCATAATATTTTTCTGTCTATATGTTTTTCCAACATATATCATGGAGCGAACAGTAGTTTCCGGAGAGTCTATGGAAGATACACTTCATGATGGCGAAAGCCTGCTGGTTAATAAGATTTCTTACCGTATTGGGAATCCGGAGCGCTATGATATCATCGTTTTTAAACCTAAAGGACAGGATGTTGACGAATATTATGTAAAACGTATTTACGGACTTCCGGGCGAGACAGTAGCCATTGATAATAATAGTATCTATATTAATGGGAAAAAAATTGATGATCCTTATGCAAAAGATGCCATGGATGATGATTTAGTTGAAATTGGTACAAAAGATCATCCTTACACGTTAAAAGACGATGAATATTATGTACTAGGTGATCATCGTTCCGTAAGTATGGATAGCAGATATTCACCTGAGAATGATGAAGATGCGCCGGGACCGGTAAAAAAACAAAATATTGTAGGTAAAGTGTTTTTACGGATCTGGCCGCTTAATAAATTTGGTACACCTTAAATTAAAATATTTCAAACAGAAAGGAGTTTTTATTATGTTACATCCATCGTATACAGATCTTATGAATATCGCCAATAGTGAGGTTGAACAGGGTGAGCAGCCCGTTGTTAACAGCCGTTATTCAATTGTTCTGGCAACAGCAAAGAGAGCACGCCAGATCATTGCAGGTTCCAAGCCTCTGGTAGAAGAGCAGGATTGTCCTAAACCATTGTCCATTGCTATTGATGAATTATCCTGCAGTGCTATAAAAATTGATGCCGAGGATGATTCGGAAGAGTAATCTGTTTATGAAAATAATATAAATAGCCAAATAAGAACATACGTTTTTATTTTGGCTATTTTTTATTGACAAACATTTGTTCGCGTGTTATAGTGTATATATAAACAAACGTTCGGATTATATGTTCGAAAAAAGGAGTGTATACTATGACGAAAAAAATGTATCGTGTAAAACCTATTTCATTTATAACACTTACACTTATTTTACTAGTTCTTTTTGTTTTCTTTTTTGGAAATCGTTCAACTGCAAATTCGGGCAATTTGAATGATGATATGAAAGGATTTGAATCTATTTTAATTAAGAAGGGAGATACCTTAACGGATATTGCCGGTAAATATTCCCCAAAATATTCCCATGTATCCAGTGGCGAGTATATGGAAGCTATTGTTTCGCTTAATTCTTTGTCCACTCAATATATTCATGCCGGTGAGTATATATTATTACCTAAATATCGTTAATAATATTTCTATTTTCTCCTATATGTGATATAATTCTTAGGGTTGTGTAAATTATGACAGAAAGTGACAACTTTCTGTCAATGTATTTCTATATAATCCAATTTATCAAATAATAAGGAGATGAAAATACATGCGAAATAATAGATTCTGGGATAATAAAAAATTAAAAAAAGGCTTCCTTATGCTTTTTCTATCAGGAGGATTACTAGGAGGCTTTCTCGTATTCTCTGACACACCGGTTCAGGCTGCAACAAAATCAATTAAAATCCGCTATAATGGCAAAGTATATAAAAACAAATCAAAGAAAATGACCGTAAAATTTAATGGTAAGACTGTATCAAAGAAAAACTATAAAGCTCTTGTCATTAAGAAAAAGTATATGGTATCTTATTATGATGTTTTAAAAAAGGGAGTAAAAGCTAAGTGTAGCTATAAAAAGGCCAAGAAGTCACTATCTATTTCTGCCAATGGTTCTAAACTTGTTATGAAAATTGGAAAGAAAAAAGCAACTTTAAATGGGAAAAAGGTTACATTGCCGGTAGCTCCAGTTTCTGTTCGATATATATCCAAAAAGAAGACAAAAATTTTAGTTCCTGTTAATTATGTGGCCAAAGCCTTACATTTATCTTATAAAAAATCAGGTTCAACCATTGCACTTGGCTCACCTCTTGTTCTTACTTATGACCACACATTTCAATATTATACCGGTGTACAGGGAAAGATTTATTATAATCACAAAATACATAATCTTACTTCATTACCTGTAATTAAAATAAACAAAAATATGTACGCACCGGCAGAAGAAGTACTAAAAAATATTATGGGACTTGAATACGATTATAATCTGAACGATCATAAATTGACCATTATTAACGAAGATACCGATAAAGAGTTAATTATGACTATTGATAACAACAATGCAACATTAAACAAAAAAAGCATCTCTTTATCGGCACCTGCTAAAATAATTTATGATAACAAAACAAAGAAAAACATTGTATGCATCCCGCTTGCTGGAACTTTAAAGCAGTTGAATTATTTGCGTTCATGGGATAAAAAGAATAATTATTATCAAATACAAACAAAAGAATATTTTAAGTGGAATAAAGATTTGACTGAACAAGAGAAGAAAAAACAGAATATCAACTATTTATATAATTTTGAGTCAATTTACCAGGAACATAATAAAACAGGATTTATTACTTTTAGGCTTGCAGGATCACAGACGAATATTTTAAAAACAGCAACGATCAATCGTTCGTCTAATGTAATTACTATTACAATTCCTGACTCAAAGTATTCACTAGATAAGAATTTATTTAGTAAATTTGGCGAGATAATTAAAAAAATGGAGGTAACCGAGAAAAACAGTTCTGTTGAAATAAGCTTTACATGCGAAAATGTTGCTGATTATTCCTATGTTTTCCAAAATAATGTACTTGAATTTAATATACTATATTCTTACGGAAATAAAGATGGAAGTGTAATTAACAATTCGCTTTCCATTCCCAAGCCCGCAGGTATAACGATCAATCAGGTTACGAACGAAGATTTGTACGCTTCACACATGTTTAAAATATACATTCCTGGAGATCAGATAAGTTTTTACCAAAATAATCCTGTTGTGATAAATAATAGTTCAATAACAAATCTTGCCATTACTAAATCAGGAAATCAAACTGTGATTACTGTTACAACATCAAAACTTGTTGGATATAAGATTTATGAAGAAGGAAACTGCTTTAATGTAAAAATTGGCAATCCGGCCTCGATATACAAAAATATTCTTGTTCTGGATGCTGGTCATGGAGGACACGATCCAGGTGCTCAAAATAATGGGACAAATGAAAAAGACCTGACCTATAAAATTATTTATACTTTGATGAAAGGATACTTTTCAAGTAATGCTTCCGACATAAAAGTATATTGGACGCGTACAAATGATACATTTGTGACATTAGCGGACCGTGCGGCTTTTGCCAAATCTGTTGGTGCGGATGCTTTTATTAGTCTCCATATGAATTCAGCTTCAAATAAAACTGCTAATGGTACAGAAGTTTATTATTCAGTTTCAAATAATAATACAAGTTTTAGTGGAATAAATAGTCAGAAAATGGCTAATCTTTTCAAGACACAGCTTGTTACCGATCTAAAGACAAAGAACAGGGGAACAAAGACAGCAGCGTATTATGTGCTAAAACATAATACAGTGCCATCTATCCTGATTGAATTAGGTTTTATATCTGGAAATAGTGATTATTCCAATCTGGTAAACCCTGCATTTCAGCAAAATGCAGCAAAATCCATTTATACCGGTATTGTTTCAATGTTTAATTCTTATCCGACCGGAAGGTAAGGTCGATATTTATTCTTTACGTAATTTAATTACTGATGCAGCTTTTCGTTTGCGGTCCTCTTCAAGGGCCGCATAATGCTTTCTGGTAGTATTTACATTATTGTGGCCTAATACCTCAGCTACAAGATAAATATCGTCTGTTTCGCGGTATAAATTAGTTCCATAGGTGCTTCTCAGTTTATGAGGGGTAATATGTTTTACCGTAGTTACCTGTCTGGCACAGTCGGACACAAGATTTTCAATGGCTTGAACTGTCATTCTTCTTTTTTGTATTGATAAAAACAATGCATGTTCATGCCCTTTTTGGGTTTGAAGTGTTTTTCTTTCTACATAATAATCATAGAGACTTTCTTCCACTTCATCGCCAAAATAAACAAAATCCTCTTTTCCTCCTTTACGTATGATCTTGATCCGATTGTTTTTAAAATCGATATCTTCCAGATCTAGTCCAACACATTCTGACACACGTATTCCAGTACCTAATAGAAGAGTAAAAATGGCAAGATTACGTGTCTTATTTTTTTCAAAGTATACTTTTTTCATCCCATTCATTTCATTACCACCGTGTTGAACATAATCAAGCAGATTGGCAACCTCATCCGGATCAAGACGTATAATCTCTCTTTTATGAATTTTTGGCATATTTACAATGACAGATGGATTATTCTTTATCATTTCATGTTTATAATAATAGTTGAAAAAACTACGTAAAGAAGCAAGTTTTCGATGAATTCCCCGTTCATCATTTGTTTTTATTTTACCGTCAGAATCTTCGTAGTATTTTAAGTATTCCAAGTATTCTTCAATATCAACAGCCTGCAAAGATTCAAGATCAGAAAGCTTAATCTGTTTTATACTAGAATATTTCCCGTAATATGAATTATTATGATATAAGTAATTTAAAAAAATTCTTATATCATATACATAAGATATTCTTGTTTTGGTTGATGTGTTTGGTTCGATTGCTCGGAAATAATCCTTTGTAAAGTCAGGTAATGTAGATAATACAGCTCGTAATTTAATTGTATTTTCCCGGTTATTTTCTTCGTGATAAGTTAATTTTTTTTTCATATTATTGCCTCCATTTCCTTTTTTTTCATTCTGTTAATATGATACTGGTCAACAGATACTCTCTATTTGAAAAACTGGAGTTTGTCCAAGAGAGTTGTTTTGAAAAATAATCATACTGCTCTTTATTATTTTCATACTATGAACAGTATGATGTACTATTATCTCTTATTTATTACGCGTTGCAGTTCGATAACTTGTGCAACAGTTAAACTTTGATGATCCAAATAATCTGTGATAAATGTAGTCAAGGATCCATTAAACATTTTCTTCAGCAAAGCATTTGTTTCAATATCCTGTATTTCACGTTTTGTAACTTTGGCACTGCATAAAAATCCAGGATCTTCGCGTTGAACAGCACCTTTATCAATTAAACGTTTAATAACCGTATAGGTAGTATTTTTTTCCCAGCCGATATATTCTTTAATGATTTTCGATATATCCTTAGCAGCAAGAACCTTATTAGACCATAATAATTCCATTACATTTAGTTCTCCTTCATGTAAGCGTATTTCCTTTGTCGAACTATTGCTCATACTGTTATGATCCTCCTCTTCTTACTGACTGATTTAACTCATAGAATCAAATGTTTTTACTACAAATGTAGATGTTAATAATCTACGTTGGTAGTAAATAAATCCCCCCATTTCTATGGCGAGTAATTCAATTCTACACCTATAGTAATGATATTGTCAAGTAAATATTTGAAATAAAAAATTTAATTATTTAAGTCTTTTAGGAGCTGTACAAAATATTGAGGTAAGGGAGCTTCTATCTCTATATATTGTTTTTTGGTTGGATGTTCAAAACCAATGATTCTTGCATGTAAAGTTTGTCCCTGCAAATTTTTAAACTGCTTTTGAGGCGATGGTCCATACGTGGTATCTCCCAATAAAGGGTGATTAATATATGACATATGTACACGTATCTGATGTGTTCTACCGGTTTCAAGTTGACACTCAATATGATTAAATTGGTGATTCAGATGTTCCAATACATGATAATGAGTGATTGCTGATTTCCCTTTTTCTTTTGTGACAACAGCCATCTTCTTACGATCAACCGGATGTCTTCCAATATAGGTTTTAATCGTTCCCTCCTCCTCAGATAAATTGTTATAAACAATGGCATTATATTTTCTTGTAATGGAATGAACACTAAGCTGCTCAGCTAAGGACTGATGTGCAAGATCTGTTTTACATACAACCAGAGCACCTGTGGTATCCTTATCGATGCGGTGAACAATTCCTGGACGCATAACACCATTAATCCCGGATAATTGTCCTTTGCAGTGATATAACAAACCATTTACAAGTGTATGAGCCATATGACCGGGAGCAGGATGAACAACCATATCTTTCGGCTTATTTACAACAAGAAGATCTTTATCCTCATATAAGATATCAAGGTTCATGTTTTCCGGTTCGATAGACACCTCCTCAGCTGAAGGAACTGTTAAAGTTATAAGGTCACCAAAAGAAACGGGAAACTTCACTTTCGTGATGGATTTCCCGTTTATCAGTACGTTCTCATTTTTTATTAACTTTTGAATATACGAACGAGAAAAATCAGTATGATCAGCTAAAAAACGATCAAGTCGTTCTTCGTTCTTTTCCTTTACGTCAATTTGTACGGTCTCGTTTACCAAAAAAATCTACATCCTTATATTTTATTAAGAAACAATATAATAACAATACTGCTGAAACACAAACATAACAATCTGCTATATTAAATACCGGGAAATTAATACATTTTATATATATAAAGTCCACAACATAATGCCACATGATACGGTCAATAAAATTCCCTACCGCACCTGCAGATAAGATGATGATGGATAGGCGTAATAATGTGTATTTTCTTTCTATTGGAATGTGGCTGTAAAAATATAACATAGCAATAACTACAACAACAGTAACTAATACAAAGAGCCATGTTGCGTTTTGAAACCATCCCCAGGCTGCTCCTCTGTTTTCCAGATAATGAAGTGAAAGAACATCTGGAATAAGGTCTACATCATGTTTCATAATTTGGTGAACTGCTATCTTTTTTGTAATGCGGTCTATGGCAAGTAATAAAATAAATATAGCAGTATAAAGCAGATTTACGATGAAATATTTCTTTTTCATTAAATTCATTAAAAATCATCTACAGAACCAAGAAATTCAAAAGGATCTTCGTCCTGACCTTTCTTTTTCTTATTTTTTTTATTATTACCTAAATTGATACTTTGCAATAAAGAATCTAAGGTAGGTGCTTCCTTTGTTTCTTCTTCATTAGGTTCTAAAACCTCCTGATGTGCCGGTTCTGAGGAAATTGGTTCCAGATTGATCGGTTCACTAACTACAGCATCAACAGGCTCTAATACCAGCGCATCCTGAACAGTTTTCGGTGCTCTGTTATGAGGTTTTTGTACTTCTTTTAATGTATCACTCAGGTCAATTGTATCGGCGTTTAAAACATCATCCAGATTTTGACCTATATTAGTATTATTGTGTTTTTCTTTTAGTTCTGCTTTAACATCCGGGATCTGCATTGTTTTGTCGAAATGTTCGCTTTCTATCTGCTGCGCTGGTATAGTATCTGCCATCTCTTCAGTTGCCAATGTTTCAGACATCTCCTCTTCTGCAGGCATAGAATAATTCTGTGTTGTTTCCACTTGTTCACCGGCCTCTTCAAACTCAGGAAATACTTGTTTTTCTTCACGGATTGCTTCTATCTCTGGTGAATATACATCAAATGTGTCACTTGTGATCATCTCTAGCTGGGCAGTTGCCACTTGCTGCAATTGGATTTTATATTGGTTAAATTGAGAAACAAGATTTAAACACTTGTCTTTAATTTTATCGTATTCCTGTTCTGCCTGATTTACAATTTGTTCTGCTTTGCTAAGTGCATCTTTTTCCATTGCTTCTGCTTTCAACTGAGCAGCATCTTTTGTCTCCTTAGCTGTTTTCTCTGCAAGAACAAGAGCTTTCTGCATCGTAGTTTCAATAGACCGATAATATTGAATTCCATCGCTCAGGGTTTTAACATTCTTTGTTAGCTCCTGATTTTCCTTATATAATTCCTGATAATTTTCAAAAATAAATTCTAAATACTCATCTACTTCCTCTTTGTCATAGAATCTTCTTTTTTTTACCTCAATTTTTTTGTTTTTTAAATCCATCATTGACAACATAGAGTTTCATCTCCTTATTTATATTTATAAATCGTAATTTTATGCTTTCCCTTTTTGGTGAGGTTATTATTATCCATAGATAATTTGAATTTTCCATATCCTCTAATCGTTACCACAGTATGATCTCTACATCGATAACTATTCGAATTTCTTTCTTCATAATCAGCCATTACTTTGCCCTGTGTAATCAATTCGGAGGCTTTTCCTCTGGATGAACCGATCATGGCAGAGACAACATTATCCAAACGCGGCGAAGCAACGCTCCTTTGTAAAATTTGATATTCTTGTGGCGGTATTTCATTTATGTCTTTTATAACGTGACACCGGACAGAGGTTCGTCGAACGAGTTGTAATTCATTTAAAAGAAAAGGAACGAATTCCTGATTACTGAATACATAGGCCGCTTCATCACTGATACGTATATCACCGATCATTGACCGTTCAATTCCTAAATTCAAAATCGCTCCTAAATAATCTCTATGTCCGATATCTCCTGCATATTTAACATTAACTGCCTTTATCTGTAAACATGCAATGGGAAACATCGTCTCATCCGCCTGCATCATCATAGGAAAGAACCCTGCCATCTTATGATCACAATCCGGATGTCCTCCCCATAACATCGTATGGACATTATGAAATGCAGGTACATTTTTTATAAATAAAGAAAGATCTTTTGTTGTCATAAAATCGGTAAAAACCGGATAGTTATAACGCTCTGCATGTTCTGCCAGATCAAATAAATGGGAAATAAAAAAATTATCTTTTCTACTATTATCATTCATTTTTAAAATTCACGATTTAGCGTTGGCATCTTAGCTGTTGCTCCATCAATAGCCAGCGAATCACCACTTATATCAACATTTTCCGGTGTAAATATAAATATGTATTTGGAAATCTGCTGATATTGTCCTTTAATAGCATAGATACACCCTGATATAAAATCCATAATACGCTGTGCATCATCCGGGTCAAACCCTTCCAGATTAACGACAACCGGTCTGCCCGATAATAGCATATCACATATATTCTGGGAATCTTCAAATGTTGTTGGTTTTATAATACTAACTTCCATCATTGCCCTGTTATTCATGGAAACAACTTTAGGTTTTGAGTTTAAAAAACCACGTTGTTTGGTTGAATCATCAATATTTCCTTCTCGTCTCTGATTGCGGACAGGTCTGCTTTCTTTAACAGTTTCCTCTTCATAATCATCCTCGTAGTCCTCTTCATAATCGTCTGGTATTCTAAAAAAATTTAAAATGGAATTGATACCCATATCGTAATCGTCCCTTTCTATACGTATTGTCTGCTTCCGAAAATTCCCGTTCCTACTCTTACATAGGTTGCGCCCTCCTCAATGGCTACCTCGTAATCACCAGTCATTCCCATAGAAAGCTCACTCATACTAATATTATCAATGTTTTTGTTGTTTATGTCAACTAGTAATTTATGCAAATTACGAAAATGGATGCGATTTTCTTCCGCATCTTCAACATATGGGGCAATTGTCATTAATCCTTGTACTTTTATGTTCGGAAATGCAGAAACTTCACGGATGGCAGCTTCTGTTTCTTCAGGCATAAATCCAAACTTTGATTCTTCTTTTGCCATATTCACTTCGATTAAAATATCTGCTATTAAGTTCTTTTTCTCATATTCAGCCTGAATCTGTTTCGCAAGCCTTAAAGAATCTACCGAATGAATCCTTGCTACTTTTCCTGCAATCTGACGTACTTTATTTCTTTGTAAATGTCCAATCAGATGCCAGTTCAGGTCTTCTGTAATAATTTTCTGCTTTTCAACTAATTCCTGAACTTTATTTTCTCCAAAGGTTGTTATGCCATATGACATTGCTTCCCGGATCATTTCGACTGGTTTTGTTTTACTTACCGCTATCAGAGTAACTTCTTCTCTCCTGCGTCCGGCACGATCACATGCACGTTGTATTTTCTCTTCAACTAACTGTAAATTTTCTGTTACCATTTATTTTTTCTCCTATTCTATAAAATCATCATCTTTTAAGCTTGTCGGATCTACAACAATGTGATCAAATGCTGACAGGCCATTGACTGTTTGTGCCGACACAATTGTATATTCTTTATTTTTATATTGAACCTCAATAGGACGGAACTGACAATATCCTTTATTGACATAATATACACCGGACAGCTTCTGTTTATTATTAACAATGTAATTGTCACTGCTGGAAGAGCTTAAAAGGATATCTCCTGCATGAATATCCGGATTTGCGGTATAGTAATCATTTTTAATCAGTAATGAATTTTTTAATGAAATAAATTGAGGTGTACTTTTACCATTTTTATCTATTGTCTGTTTTACTACGCCGATGCCCTTTTCGCCCCGGGTAACATAAGCCTTTGGTATAACAAAATAGTCTTTTTCAAGAATGGAACTATTTGGTATTTTTAATCCCGACGCTGACTTTAAATTGAATTCAATCTGTAAAAAACGGTCATTGATATAGTGTTCCATGAAACGGGAAGTGTTTAATTTTGCAAAATGATCATTTCCCCGTTCAAATAATTCTACTGCTGCATTAAAAGATACTTTGTCCTTTAATACAGTAAGCCGTACATTAGACAATTCTTTTAATTCATTATAATAGCTATCATCAAGTTTTACAATCAGTGACCAGTCATTGTTCGTAATTAATTTATATACCGGTGTTCCTGCTTCCACACTTTTTTCACTTTGCATCTGTTTTCTGGCGATACTTCCATATTGATCAAATAGGTCCGAAGTAATGTCATCTTTTCTGGTATTTTCATAACCGTCCATTGTATAGGCAATAATGCCACTTTTTTTTGCCGTAACTTTTGTGAAATTTTTGTCTTTTCCCGATGAAGCCATCGCCTTTTTTAGATCACTATACAGATTTCCATTATTAATATCAAACACAACATTTTTTGCATCATACTTAAGACGTGTTACATCATTATAATTAGACATAGAAAACGCTTGCTGAAATGAGTCAATCACCTCGCGCATCTGGACAATACTCTCTGTGTGGTCTTTTTTACTTTGTATCCGCTCCAGCATGTTGCTGACTTCACCACTCCGGTCTACTGTGTAGGCAACATCTCCCTTTCCAATCCTGTTCCCCTCCGAACAATAATAATTAATATAGCCGGATTCATCTGTTTTTACCACTTCTTCTTCCCGCATAATGAAAGCATACAATGGGGCATCATCGGATATATTGCTTGTATTAACTTCATAAATGGAAACGTGGCTTTTGGAAAAAAAAACCCAGGCAAGAACAAGAATATAGACAATAATTAAAAGAAATAAGAAAAAAGCTAAATTAGGTTGAAATTTTCTTTTAAATTTTACTACTTTTTTCCCAGACATAACAGATGCTCCTTTTTTCTATTTTTTGTATAAAATCAATTTTTGTGTGCCATACTTACTACAAAGGAGGTAGTCCTATGAAAGCATTGGATTATACAGTGCTGATCCTTGTTATTATTGGGGCAATTAACTGGGGCTTGATAGGTTTTTTTGGCTTAGACCTTGTTGCATTTTTGTTTGGGTCCATGTCAATTCTATCCCGCATCGTATATGCTGTTATCGGAATATGCGGATTATATGCCATAAGTTATTGCGGCCGGATCAGCAGTTGATTTTTAGCGGAACTGTTTAAGGACGGCATACGCCGTTCTTGAACTTCCGCTTATTTTTATAGAAAAGTTCAATTATCCTTTTTTACATACGAACCAGATTACGCCAATCCAGATCCCCACGATCTAACGCCTTAACTAACAGCTCGGCAGTTGCAACATTAGTTGCCAGAGGAATATTATGAATATCACACAAGCGGAACACATTATTTACATCTGGTTCATGAACCTTTTGTGTCAGAGGATCACGTAAAAAAATTACCAGATCCAATTCATTATTTTCTATCTGTGCCCCTAATTGTTTCTCACCGCCCAGATGCCCTGCCAGATATTTATGAACGGTCAGATTCGTTACCTCTTCTACTAATCTTCCGGTTGTTCCTGTTGCATATATTGTATGCTTACAGAGAATCCCACGGTAGGCAATACAGAAATTCTGCATTAATACTTTTTTTGCGTCATGTGCAATTAACCCAATATTCATATGCTGCCATCCCCTTCCTTTCTCCTTATCTAAAATTCAAAACTGCCACTTCCCCGGTTTGGCTGGATGCCAATATTGATCAGTATACCAATCGCCATCATATTTCCGATTAATGATGAAAGACCATTACTAAGAAACGGCAAAGGTAATCCGGTATTCGGCAATAATGAAGTTGCTACTCCTATGTTAAAAAATGTTTGAAAACAAAACATAGCCCCAATTCCTACGGCAATCATCATTCCCATATAATCCTTTGCATTTTTCGCCGCAATAAAACATTTTATAATAATAACAGATAATAATATCAGAATAGCCATACATCCAATAAAGCCAAATTCCTCACTAATTGGTGTCCAGACAAAATCACTCTCTGTTACATCAACGCTGGTATAGTTCCGTGCTGTACTGTTTCCATCTAATAATTTACCATAAAGTCTGCCTGATGCAATGGACAATACGGAGTTATTTTGCTGATACATTACTCCTAATTGTTTGTTTTCGGGATGAAGCCAGCCCATAATACGATCAAGCTGATATCCACGTAGCAAATGCTGATTTGGCTGTTGGATATACCAGAACAAAAAGCCGATAACCGGTATGATCACTGCTGCGATTGGACCAAGTATCTTATGTCCGATTCCTGAACATGCCAGCATCATCGTAAGGATAACTAATAAAACAACACTTGATGAAAGATCCGATTGAATCAGAATAAAAAAAGTTGGCAAGATCGTAATCCCTAATGCAAGAAAAAAATTTTTAAATGACTTTAAATTTTCCCGTTTCTTTGCAAAAAAAGCTGCTAAGGTCAAGATCAAAACTATCTTACATAACTCAGATGGCTGGAAACTGATAACTTTAAGATTAAGCCAGCGAAAAGATTTTGTATGCTGGTCATCTCCCAACGGTGACAGTTTGGTAGCCGCTGCCATCAATGTTGTAATGATATAAATAATCGGAATATACATGCAGATATCATGATAATCAATGACAGTAAAAATTGCAATGATAATCAATCCACCTAATATTCCTATCATCTGTCTTTTTAATGAAATAGCCGGATTTACAATTGAAATAATGTAGGAACTGATCATTGTTAAAATTAGTACAATCACAACAAGGACTACATCAATATTTTTCCAATTATACCGTTTGATCTGCAGCCACTGACGGACTCGATTTTTCATTTAAATCTCCACCTTTACTTTATCATCTTTTTTCTTCCTGTTTCATATCTTTAATTGGTATATTAGCAAAAAGTGCCGGAACCATGCCATGATTATTTTCAGACTTTGTCTGCTCTATCTTAATATCAATTCCAGCCAGATCAATCTCAACATATTTTGATAGTACATAAATGAGATCGTTCTTTATCTGTTCAAGAACATCCGGTGAACAATTTGCCCGGTCTGATACAAGAACCATTTTTAACCGGTCTTTGGCAACATGTCCGGATGATTTTCTGCTAAAAAAATCAGTTATTCTCATATTCATCATCTCCTAACTCTTTAACTTGTTTCTCAATAAAGAGAAAAAACCGCGTTTAGGAAACAAATCTAAAAATGGAACATCTTCACCCGCAACACGTTGACATATATTTTCATAAGCTTGTCCTGCCAGCGTATGATTTCCTACTAATGGTTCTCCCTGGTTTGTCGCAATAACAATATTTTCGTCATCCGGAACTACTCCAAGAAGGTCGACCGCTAAGATTTCAACAACATCATCACTTGACATCATATCACCTTTACGTACCATATCGGCACGAAGCCGGTTCACTACTAATTTGATGTTGCGGATTTCATTGGCTTCTAATAAACCAATAATACGATCCGCATCCCGTACTGCAGATACCTCCGGTGTTGTCACAACAATAGAACGATCTGCACCGGCAATAGCATTTTTAAACCCCTGTTCAATTCCTGCAGGGCAGTCTAACAGTATGTAATCAAATTCCTCACGCAGTTCATCGGTAAGCTTTATCATTTGTTCCGGAGTTACAGCGTCCTTATCTCTTGTCTGGGCGGAAGGAAGCAAGAAAAGATTCGGATAACGCTTGTCCTTGATCAGTGCCTGTTTCAAACGGCAATTTCCTTCTATCACGTCGACTAAGTTGTATACAATTCGATTTTCCAAACCCATTACAACATCAAGGTTTCTCAGCCCAATATCGGTATCGATTAAAACAACTTTGTACCCTTCCTTTGCTAATCCCGTTCCTACATTTGCTGTTGTCGTTGTCTTCCCGACACCACCCTTCCCGGATGTAATAACAATTACTTCACTCATGATAACCTCCATATGCCTTGTTTACAATAATTTATACAGTTATATTTGTCAAAGATGTTCTAGACAAATCATCAATGTATATTGCCCCATCTCGCAGATAGGCTATCTGAGGTACGTTTGAAATATTTTCTTTATCATCATCAGCTCTTGCTATAACATCACTTATCCTAACCTGAATCGGATTCATTCTTGAAGCAACAATAAAAGCGTATTCTTTACCAGATGCGCCGGCATACACAGTGCCATTTAGTTTTCCAAGTATGACAATATTTCCTGTAGAAACAACTTGTGCACCGGCATTAACATCTCCTAATATAACGATACTCGTTTCAAATTCCATCACTTGTCCAGAACGAAGACTTCCTTTAAAAAATTGCCCGGAATTATTATGAATTGACATCAGATGTTCTTGAAGCGAGTGTTCATAAAGACTCTCGCGTTCGGCATCCTCATCAATTACACACACAATCTTTAATTTTGAGTTTTCTTGAATTGTTCTGATAAGAACGGATTCTTCCTCTTCTGAAAGTTCCCTGCCATCAAAGGCAACTACTACCTGATTATCTCCTAAAAATTCGGTATTATCCTGAAATTTACGTATGACCTCGCCAATTAATTTTTCAAAGGAAAGCTGGTCATCTAAAACAATACGTATTCCCGCTTTATTCCCTTTCAGCATAACAGCTTCTTTATTCATGATTGCCCCCTTTAATCTGTCTGACGGCTTGAGCTGATTGTCGGACTAGATACCTTTTGATTGAGCAATTTCTTCCGAGCTCCCTTATCATAGTAGTATTTATAAACATTACTTGCTAACTCGGCTGCATTCGAAGATGTAAAACCATTTGGAATAACAACCGTTACTGATATCTCCGGATTTTCATACGGTGCAAAGCTGACAAATAATGCATGGTTAGGTTCATTATCTGTAATCTGGGCAGTACCTGTTTTACCAGCTACCGTAACGGGTACCTTTTGAAACAACGTCTTGATACTGCCTGCATTTACTACATTATTCATTCCGGTTTTTATTGCAGGCAGAGTCGATGATTTAAAATTAAGTTTATTACGCACACTGGCATTGTTCTTTTGTTTTTCTCCTGATCTGGTATTTTTAAATTTATCAACCAGCGTCAGATTATAACAAGTACCACCATTTGCTATCGTAGTTACATATCTTGACAATTGTGTTGGTGTATAACTATTCGAGCCTTGTCCTATAGCAGAACGAACGATATCAATGTCTGAAAAAGAAGGTTCCGCTTCGGATAATTCAATTCCTGATTTTTCGGTTAAGCCATACTTGTTTGCGTATTTTTTGAGCTTTGCCAGGCCTTTTTCATTATCAACCAGCGTCTTATGTCCATTTCCTAACCGGTATCCCATTTCATAGAAGAAATAGTTACACGAATGTTGAATCGCCTGGGATACATTAATGCTCCCATGAGAAACATTACTCCAGCATTTTGGCCATGGTTTATTTATTTTAGTGAATTGTACACGATCCGTCACTTTAGAATAAGAATCAATGATACCTTCCTCCAATGATGTTGTGGCTGTTACCATTTTAAAAGTAGAACCGGGTGCTGTCTTTTGTTGCGTCGCACGATTTAATAATGCTGATGCACTGCTTGTGCTGATCTTTGCATAATAATCGCTATCTACGGAATTTGCAAATTTGTTATTATCATAGCTTGGATAAGATACCAAAGCTTTGACTTTTCCTGTTTTCACATCTGTGATGATGACTGAACACGAACAAGGAGTTAATCCCAATTCTCCCGGTGATATTTCAAGAGACCGAATCTTTGATCGCAAAAAATCATAAGGTGCTGTCATCCCCGTATTTAATTTGGCGTATGCCGTAGTATTCTTTTTCAGAATTCCCTGATCGTACAATAACATACAGATCTGTCTTCCAGTGATTGTCCCTTTTTCCACCATGGAATGATAAACCTTTTTATCAAAGGAAAGATCATCCGCAATGGTCTCCAGAATATAAGAAACAATTTTCTCAAAAACTTCTTCTGAACTATAATAATTGTTATCAACTTCCAAATTATCCAGATTTATCCAATTATTTTTTATTGCATACATCAAAAATTCACTCAGACTTAATTTAGCATTAATATATTTTTTATAAGTAGCATCCGTAGTATCCATAGTGTCTACATTGAAGATCTGTGTGCTTTTTAACATAGAAAAAATATAGTCGAGATAACTGTTAACCGTTTTTGACAATTCCTTTCCATGAGACTTCGATGATACCGTTAATTGCCTTTTTACACTATTTATGGCATTCTTTTTAGCCTTTGTAAATGCTCTATATACAGATTTTTCAAGTGATGTTGCCTTATTCTTTGAAAAATGTGTAACATCTACAATGCTGTTTTGAAGGATTGCATCATATACATCGTATATCGATATCAAAATACCGGAAGCTTTTTTCCCTTTTGTACCATGACTTTTCCCATTCACAAGTTTCGATGTAACAATTCCTGCAATCTGCTTTTCTGCCAGTTTATAGGTAGCTTTTTGTAATTCCGAATCAACGGTGAGATAAATATCATCACCAGCTACCGCATTCTTTGTTTTTTTTGAACTGACAACGCGTGAGCTGCTATCAATGATCAAAGTTTCTGAACCTTTCTTTCCTTTTAGCTTATCCTCATATATTTTTTCAATCCCTGTTTTACCAATCTGATCTGCAGATGTATACTCAGTATTTTTATCTTTATCTTTCATCTCAGCCAATGTTTCTGATGAAATAAGTCCGGTGTACCCGACAATATGTGAAAAATACTCGCTATCGTAATACACCCGGTTCATCTGTGTTGACACTTCAACACCAGGTAACTGTGCAGAACTTTCTTTGATGGCAGCAACTGTTCTATCTGATACATTGGAGCTTAATGTAATTGGTTCATATTTTGAATATGTGTTCATTAACAAAGCATAACGTACTGCCATAATACGGATAGCCTGCTCATCCGTATAATTTTCCTCTTTATCAAAGAAATGTATTGTATTTACTTTATCTTCCGTCCGAATATAGTGGAATAACTCTTCCGCTGTCATATTTTTTTCTGTTTCTTTTAGTTTTCTTGTTGCTGTACAGAAGAAAATATCTTTTTTAAAACGTATCTCCGCACCATGATTTATATTAAATTTAAAAGTTCCTTTTTTAGTACGTGTGATTGGGAAATCAAGATCCAGTTTATCTCCATATTTTTCAATGAGTTCAATGCATTTTAAAATCATTGCATTTTTTTCAACATTTTTCTTTAATTCCCCGGAATCTTCTAATGTGATCGAGTAGCTCTGCTCATTGCTTACCAGTAGTTTCCCATTACAATCGTAAATTTTTCCTCTCGCACTTTTTATTGTTTTGATCTTTTGCTTTTGTAAAGATGCCTCTTTATCATAGGTTTCGCCATTAATGATCTGAAGATAAAACATGCGTCCGATCAGTATACTAAACAACACAACATAGGTAACGATCAAACTGAAGAATCTCGATTTTACTATCGTTTTCAAAAAATCAAGTACACCGTCAAACACACTTATACCTCCTCTCTATCCTGGCCGAACTTACTTTCGACTGCAGCAATAATTCGATATACAACAATTCCAACCAAAGTTGTATAAAGAATCTCGGGCAAAAATTTATGAACAAAATAAAAGAAAAAATGTAATCTTCCCCGCATCAAAAATTCTGTTATATAATAATAAAAGCAGTAAACCAGATCACTTATAGCAATCAAAACCGTTGGAAGCAGCAAAGTATCAGTGAAATATAATTTCCGGCAGAAGCCGACCAAAAAGCCAAGTGTCATAAAGATAAATGCATATAACCCAATAACACTTCCATACATCATATCAAGCATTATTCCACTGGTAAAACCGATAACCAGACCGGATGTCCGCCCTCTTAGATAAGCATAAGAGATTGTTATCACCAGCATTAGATTTGGCACCACATCGGCCAGTGCGATTGTTTTGAATATTGTTGTCTGTAAAAGAAATGCCGCCATAATAAATACAATAGCAATCAGCTTTTTCTTAATCATATGTCTTAATATCCTCGATTTCCGAATTGTCTTTCAGTTGTGTAATCACTAATACATTCTCTAACTGATCAAAATCAACAATAGGTGTCAGATGCGCCGTCTTTGACTGAGAAGATTCATCGTTTACAATATCCTTGACATAACCAACGGATAAGCCCTGTAAAAATTTATCACTTACATGGGAAGTAACGACTTCATCACCTTCTTTAATCTTGGCAGAATTTGAAATCATTTCCACATCAATGTATCCGTGATAAATGCTTTCCATATTTCCTTTTACGATGCATGTTTCCCCGGTAGCCTCAAACATTGCACTAACGTTACTTTTATCATCAATAATAGCACGTACCTTGGCATAAGAAGTTCCCACTTCTGATACAATACCTACCAATCCGTTTCCTGCAATGACATTCATATCAACTTTAATGCCATCTTTCTTCCCTTTATCAATCGTAAAAACATGGAACCAGTTGTTACCGTCCCTGCTGATCACCCTCGCTGCCACTTTCGGATAGTCCGGATATTTTTTGTCAAGTTTGTATAATTTCCGGTAATTACCCAGCTCCGTATTTTCATGTGCTAAAATTTTATTATCATAGCTTAGTTCACTTAACTTTTTTTGCAGTTCTTTGTTTTCTGCAAGTAATTTTTCCTTACTGTTTAACAGATCTGTCTTATCCGATATATATCGTCCTACGGAATTAATCCCCTTTTGCATAGGTGTAACAATATTTCCTAAAGCAGATTTGACAGTAGAAAAACGATCCGTAAATTTAAATGACAGCAAAACAAGGATAACACACAAAATAGAAAGACAAATGTAAAGTATTTTAGGATGTATCCAGTTTTTCTTCCTGCGTCTCTTCATGATAACCTCCCAAAAACTAAAATCAAACGGTAAGTTTTGCTAATTGCGGATCTTCTATAATAGCTCCCAATCCCAGAACAACCGTGCTTTCCGGATCCTCACAAAGATTCACCTTCAAGCCAAGCTGATCATAAACAAATTGTCCCAGATCTCTGATCTTACTAGATCCTCCGGTGAGATAAACACCGGCTTTGTAAATATCCGAAGAAATCTCCGGTGGTGTTCTCTCGAGAATGATCTTGACAGAATCTACAATGCTCTGGAATAATTCAGCAAGAGCTTCATGAACTTCCTGACCGGATACCGTAATCTCACTAGGCAGACCGGTAACAAGATTTCTGCCACATACATCAATCGTATCGGTATTTACATAAGCTGCTCCAATTGCCATCTTGATCTGTTCTGCTGTTTTTTCACCAATAACAAAACTTTTGTCTTTTTTTATTTTATTGATGATTGCCTCATCAAAGCGATTGCCACCAACAGGAATAAGACGGCTTAAAACAATTCCGCCAAGAGACAGAACGGAAATCTCTGTTGTGTTTGCACCAATATCAACAACCAGTGTTCCTGTTGACTTGGTAATATCCAGATTCATACCTAATGCATCTGCAATCGGTTTTTCCACAACATGAATCTTATGAGGCTTTAGATTTGTATTGGTGATCAGATCAAAGTAGGCACGTTTTTCTACTTCCGTAATATCCGTAGGTACGGCAATATAATAATCAGCTCCTTTAAGCTTACGTTTACCATCCAATTCCAAAAAGAAATAATCAATCATTGACTGCATATTTCCTATGTCAGCAATCACACCATTTTTGACCGGATAGGATACCTGTATGTTGGCTGGTGCCTTCTCATACATTTCATATGCTTCATTTCCAACCGCAAATGTATGCGATTTATTGTAGATTGCAATCACACTTTTCTCATGTAGGATTACGCCATCATGATTTTTATAAAATTTGATCGAACTGGTTCCAAAATCAATACCTATTGCTTTTCCTGCCATAACACTCTTCCTCTCGAATTCTTAAATAAGTCCTCTTTCTTTTAAACTAACGTATCGGTTGTCGCCAATAATAATATGATCCGTTAAAGGGATTCCTAATTCATCGGACGCCTTTACCAAACGCTTTGTAACAACCACATCTTCTTCGCTCGGTGTCGGATCACCGGTCGGATGGTTGTGAAGTACAACGTATTGTGCTGCATCATGTAGTAATGCCAGACGAAGTAATTCTCTTGGCTGAACGATGGAACTTTGAACTCCGCCCTTAAAAACAACCTGATCATATAAAAGTCTTCCTCTTGTATCGAGATATGCTGCCACAAGATGTTCTGTCTCCGCATTACGCATCTCTTCCATAAAATAAGCCGCCAACTGTTTCGGGCGGCAAAAATAAGGAGCAGTACTCTTACATTCCCTGGCTAATCGTTTTGACAACTCCACCGCACACAAAATCTGAATTGCTTTCACCCGTCCTATCCCTGATATTTTCATTAAATCTTTTTGTGTCAGATGATGCAGCCCCAACAGTCCTTTATATGATGGGTGAAGCTGTAGGATTTCCATCGCAAGGGATAAACTTGTCCGTTCTTTTGTTCCTGATTTTATTAAAACGGCAAGCAATTCCGGATTCGATAACGCTTTAGCACCAGATCTTTCACATTTTTCATAGGGACGTTCTGAAAAAGGCAATTCTTTCATAGTAAAATTATCTTTTTTCATTCAGGCTCCTTTCATAGAGACCCAAATTATACCTAAACAAAAATATTTTAACATATTCCCATAAAAAAGTATACCTAATAACTCATTTTTTGTGTGAATTTTCTTTGTCTTTTTTACTTTTTATGCGGCAATTCGACAAATCCGCCATCTATCATATTTTGTAATGTCTTTATAATTCCTAATTTCCCATGCGGCCAGGTAATACCTCCTTGAAAATATACACTATAGGGCGGTTCAATCGGGGCATCTGCGCTCAGTTCGATGGAGGATCCCTGAACAAAGGCACCTGCCGCCATGATCACATCACTGTGATAGCCTGGCATCGCATATGGCTCAGGAAGAACATAAGAATCTACCGGTGCCGCCTGTTGAATTCCCTGGCAAAAAGCAATGATTCTTTCCGGACTGCCAAACGCAATTGCCTGAATGATATCATTTCTCTCATCATCCCCGCCCGGACTTGCTTTAAACCCAAGCTTTTCATATAAATTTGCCGCAAACACTGCTGATTTCAAGGCACTGGCAACTACTGTTGGTGCCAGAAATAATCCCTGATAGAAAGAATGATTCGCCTGCAGGGAGGCACCTACTTCTTTACCAAGTCCCGGTGCTGTAAGACGATATGCCGCAAGATCTACCAGCTCTTTTTTTCCAACAATATATCCTCCCATAGGAGCCAGACCGCCGCCGGGATTTTTGATCAGTGAGCCGACACAGATATCTGCGCCTGCCTCCGTTGGTTCAATTGTATCAACAAATTCTCCATAACAGTTGTCTACCATACAAATCACATCCGGTTTGATTCCCTTAATAAATGAAATCAATTGACCAATCTGCTGAACCGAGAATGTTTTTCTCATTGCATATCCTTTCGATCGCTGGATTGTTACCAATTTAGTTTTTTCATTAATGGCTTCACGGATTGCATCATAGTCAAATTCACTATCTCCAATCAAATCCACCTGTCGATAAGAAATACCAAATTCACGTAAGGAACCTTTCGTATGAGTCCCTTCCATGCCAATAATCCCTTCTAATGTATCGTATGGTTTACCAACCGGAGATAACAATTCATCACCCGGACGCAAAATAGCAGACAATGCAATCGTAAGCGCATGTGTTCCACAAGTAATCTGTGACCGCACCAGGGCATCCTCAGCATGAAAAATATCAGCATAAACGACTTCTAACGTATCACGTCCACTATCATTATACCCATATCCGGTTGACCCCCATAAATGGCTTTCGCTCACTTTATTCTTTTGCATGGCATGAATAACTTTTAATTGGTTGATTTCAGCAACTGCATCAATATCGGCAAATCTGCCTTCAATATTTTTTAATACTTCATCAGAAAAAGCAATCACATCTTCTCCTATTCCAAATTCCGCATACATATCTTTTACTGTCATGGTATCATCCCTCTTTCTTTTGCTAATCGTATTATATATGCAACAAGTTCTTCTGTTGTATTAAATAAATCTTTATTCAACATCGTCACATCACGCTCTCTTCTGAACCATGTCTGTTGTCTCTTTGCAAAATGTCTGGTATCCCGTTTGATTCGGTACACGGCTTCTTCCAGACTATAGTTTTGTTCCAGATAGGGAACCAGCTCTTTATAACCAAGTCCCTGCATAGATACAAGATCTGTTGAATAACCCTCTTCAATCAGACGTTGTACCTCTTCTACTAACCCCTCCTGAACCATCTGATCCACCCGGTGATTGATTCTGTCATATAATTTCTGCCTTGGCAGCTCAAGCACAAGATAAAGAAATTGATAGGGAGATTCTTTTTGTCGTTCTTTCTCATTATGCACCGAAAACTTCTGACCTGTAAAATGATAATATTCAAGAGCACGGATCACCCGTTTTACATTGTTGGGATGGATCTGATCTGCTGATTCCGGATCCTCTTTCCGCAATCTTTCATGAAGTTTCTCAATTCCATGTTTTTTTGCAAATTGTTCCATTTCCTCACGAAACCCATCTTGCTCCTGATTTTCCGTAAAAGAGATATCATACAAGACAGACTGAATATAAAATCCTGTTCCACCTACCAGCATAGGTATCTTCCCGCGTTCATAAATGTCTGCCATATACTTTTTTGCTCTTTTTTGAAAAATCGTTACATTAAATTCTTCGTCAGGTTCAAACTCATCTATCATATAATGCGGAATTCCTTGCATTTCCTGCGGTTTTATTTTTGCTGTTCCTATATTCATTTTCCGGTATACCTGCATGGAATCCGCTGAAATAATTTCTCCTCCAATTGATTTTGCCAATTGAAGGGAAGTTTCTGTTTTTCCTACTGCTGTTGGCCCTGTCAATATAATTAAAGGTTTCTTTTTCATAACTCTCCCAAATTCTTGGCGTGTCCGCCGTTAAATAATTCTCTTAAATTTTTTCTCTAATTCATGCTTGCTCATCGATATTGTCGTTGGTCTGCCGTGAGGACAGTGATATGGCTGATCCATCTGGAGCATCTGTTCGATCAGATGTTTCGCTTCTGCAAATGTCAGCATATGGTTCCCCTTAACTGCCGCTTTACATGCCATAGTTGCACAATGATCCAGTACTAGTTCCGGTTTATCCGGATGCCCTTCCTGCATGAAACTATCCAGCATTTCTAAAAACAATTCCTTTGAAGCGAGATTCAAAAAATCTGCCGGAACACCTGTGATCAAATAATCACGATCTCCAAAACTTTCCATGCGGAAACCTATTTTTTCAAAAACCTGTTTATATTGTTGTAAAACTTCTATTTCCCGTCCGGAAAGTGAAACGACGATCGGAGCAATCAATTCCTGGGACAACCCATCTTTTTCGCGAAGTTGTTTCATCAGTTTTTCATACAAGACTTTTTCATGCGCTGCATGCTGATCGATCAGAAGTAATTCATTTTCATATTCAATAATCCAATAGGTATCAAATACCTGACCTATCATACGAAATTGTGGCACATCAGAAATAATCTGCTCATCATTTTTTAAATCTATCTGGGTATATGCCGGTTCCACAACAGCAGTCCGCTGCAGACCGGAAAACGGTGCCTCTCTTATTTCCTGTGGCTGGACAGGTATTTCCTGCGTCACAGGAAGTAATTCCTGGCGATTTATCTCAAATGGCTCTGGCCGCTTTTTTGTCTCTTTATCCGTAAATGGTATTTTTTTTGTTTCTTTTCCATCATCCGAAAGAGTTACCTCTGGTATAAGATTACTTTCTTTCAAAGCAGTGTAAATTGTATGATAAAAAATATCGTACACTTCCTGCTGATTTGTAAATCTTACTTCCATCTTGGTCGGATGAACATTTACATCCAGATAACTGCTGTCTATCGTTAATTCAAGCGCCACAAAGGGATAACGGTGATTCATTAAAAATTCTTTGTATGCCTGTTCGATTGCACCGGTTATAACAGGAGTTTTAATATACCTGCCGTTTACAAAATAATTCATAAAAGTCCGGTTTCCTCTCGACAAAACAGGTTTACCAATAAATCCGGTGAGTTTCATTCCAGCGGATTCACAAGAAACAGGCAGCACATTCTTTGTTGTATCCGGTCCATAATGATAATAAATATTGGTCTTGACATTACCATCCCCTGAAGTCTGGAATTTGTTTCTGCCGTCTGCAATAAAGGAAAACCGGATATCCGCATGGGCAAGTGAATAGCGCTGTACTAATTCATGAATATAATTGCCTTCGGTTGTTTTTGATTTCAGAAATTTTCTCCGGGCAGGTGTATTATAAAACAAATTTCTAACGATAAATGTCGTTCCTTCCGGACAGCCTACCTGTTCCCAGGCTATTTCTTTGCCACCATGAATCTCATATCTCGTTCCAACAAATTCTTCCTGTTGTTTTGTTATCAATTCAACCTGTGCTACAGCAGCTATACTTGACAAAGCCTCTCCACGAAATCCAAGACTGTTAACCGTCAATAAATCTTCCATCGTCCGGATTTTACTCGTTGCATGACGAAGAAAGGCTGTTTTTATCTCATCCTTAGCAATTCCGGAACCATTGTCCGTTATGCGGATAAAAGAAATACCGCCTTCTTTGATCTCAATTGTAATTGCTGTAGCCCCTGCATCAAGAGCATTTTCAATCAATTCTTTTACAACTGCCATTGGCCGTTCAATCACTTCTCCGGCTGCAATCTGATTAATGGTCTTCTGATCTAATACTTGTATCATACAAATCCTCATTTCCCGGCAGGATATCGCAAAAAACAAACAAAGTTTGTTCTATCAAGGCAATTTTTCACACTACCATCGCTCTTTTAATTGATTCTGCCACTTATACACAAGATTCATTGCATCTATCGGTGTAACATTTGTAAGGTTAATGTCCCGCAGTTCAAATAAAATATCATCTGTCTTGTTGCTGCCCATGGTGTCAAAAATAGACAACTGTGTCATCTCCTTCGAGTCTTTTGACGCCGATATTTCCTCAAATGAAATTGAAGTATCATTGTTCTGAGATTCCATATGATCAGCAATTTCTCTGGCACGCAAAAGAACCTCATCCGGGACACCGGCAAGCCTTGCTACCTGGATACCATAACTCCGGTCCGCTCCACCTTTGACAATTTTGCGTAGAAATACAATATTCTCCCCATCTTCTTTTACTGCGATACAGTAATTTTGCACACCATCTAATTTTCCTTCCAACTCGGTCAGTTCATGATAATGTGTAGCAAATAATGTCTTGGCTCCGATTTTTTTCTTATCTACAATATGCTCAACAACCGCCCATGCAATACTTAATCCATCAAATGTACTCGTTCCACGCCCAATCTCATCTAAAATGATCAGACTGTCTTTCGTTGCATTATGTAAAATGTTAGCCACTTCCGTCATTTCAACCATAAAAGTACTTTGACCACTAGCCAGATCATCGGAAGCGCCCACTCGTGTAAAAATACGGTCAACCAGCGAGATATCTGCACTCTCTGCTGGTACAAAACTTCCAATCTGCGCCATCAGAACAATCAGAGCCGTTTGCCTCATGTAAGTAGACTTACCAGCCATATTAGGACCGGTAATGATAACAACCCGGTGAGTATCTTCATCCAAAAAAGTATCATTGGCAACAAACATATCATGTTCCAACATATTTTCTATAACCGGATGACGTCCACTTTTGATGGAAACAACTCCTTTATGATTGATAACCGGCCGGACAAAATGATTATGTTCCGCAACATAGGCAAGGGACGCAAGCATATCAATATTGGCTATTGCTGTTGCCGTCTGCTGGATTCTTGTCATTTGCTCAAAGATTTTATCCCGCAGTTCACAAAAAACAGCATATTCTAACTGATAAAGCCGGTCTTCTGCTCCCAATATGACATCTTCCATTTCCTTTAGCTCCGCCGTTGTATATCGCTCTGCATTCGTAAGCGTCTGTTTACGCGTCCAATCCTCCGGCACAAGATCAATAAAGGATTTTGTCACTTCCAGATAATAGCCAAATACCTTATTATATTTGATTCGTAAATTCTTGATACCTGTTTTCTCTTTTTCTCTTGCCTCTAGTTCTGCCAGCCAGTCTTTTCCTTCCGTCTTGGCATTGCGCAGACGGTCAATCTCCTCCTGATACCCTGTTTTAATGATACCACCTTCACGCAGACTAATCGGTGGTTCTTCTACAATCGCATCATGAATCAACTGATATATGTCTTCCAGCGGATCCAGTTGTTCATATAGATCATGAAATAATTTTGCTTTAAAATTACCACACAAAAAACGGATATGTGGCAACATCTCCAATGAAGACTCTAATGCGATCATATCTCTCGGATTAACGGTTTTATAGCTTATCTTACTCAAAAGACGTTCCAGATCATAGACCGGGTTCAAATATTCCCGTAATTCTTCCCTTGTTATAATATTGTCATTTAACTCCTCAATTACATCATAGCGTTCTATGATCTGCTGTTCATCGATCAATGGCTGTTCAATACATGTGCGGAGTTTTCTTGCCCCCATAGCTGTTTTGGTTTTATCCAGAATCCACAGAAGAGAACCTCTCTTTTGTTTTTCGCGAAGAGTCTCTACTAACTCCAGATTTCTTCTTGTATTACGATCTAGCAACATGTATTTTCCTGTATGGTAAGGCTGCAGATGCGAAATATGTGCCAAAGAACATTTCTGTGTTTCTTCCAGATACTGCATGACACATCCTGCGGCAACAACACCAAGTGAGTATTCCTGTAAACCAAGACCATCTAATGAATTTATATGAAAATGATGACACAACGAACGTTTACAATTTTCTTCATCAAAATACCTCGGTTCCAATGCGGAAATTGCAATACCAAGTCGCTCACTCAGATCAGTAAGATCTGCTCCACTAATATAAAATGAATCATTGCAAATAATTTCCGCCGGCATATATTTATTAATCTCATCAAGCAATTTACCAAGTGAATCTACTTCTGTCAAAAAATACTCTCCTGTAGTCACATCAACAACGGAAAGTCCGAAAATCTGATTAAGCGATACTATTCCCATCAAATAGTTATTCCGTGTTTCATCGAGAGAAGAAGTAAAACAATTTGTCCCCGGTGTTACTATGCGTGTCACTTCACGTTTCACTAATCCTTTTGCCTGCTTAGGATCTTCCACCTGTTCGCAAATAGCTACTTTATAACCTTTTTCGACCAGACGGTTAATATATCCCTCCGCAGAATGAAACGGGACACCACACATGGGTGCCCGCTCCTTTAAACCACAACTCTTACCGGTCAGAGTAAGTTCTAATTCTTTTGTGACGCATAATGCGTCCTCAAAAAACATTTCATAAAAATCCCCTAAACGGTAAAATAAAATACAGTCTTTATATTGTTTTTTTGTCTCCATGTATTGCTGCATCATGGGTGTCAACTGTTCCATTTGTTATGTTACCTCGCTTCACATTTGTCTACTGTTCAGCAGCAGTATTTTCGCCCGGTGTCGGCTCTGTTGTCGGTTTTTCCTGTGGTTTTTCCTGTGGCTTTTCAGTCGGTTCCGGTGTTGCCGGACGTTCTGTAGGTGCCACTGTCGGCTCCGGTGTTACAACATTATTCTGCGTTGGTTTAGCAGTTGCTGCCGGTCTTGGCGTTTTCGTTGGCTTTGGCGTCTTTGCAGCTTTCGGTGTTTTCACCGGTTTTGCTGTCTTAGCCGGTTTGGCAGTTCTTGTTACCGGTGCCGTGGTCGGACGAGGAGCAACCGTCTCTATCGGTTTTGGCTTCTCTGTCGATAAATACATCGCATTAATATAACCATTTACACCATTATATTCAACTTCCATCCATTCCTTATCATGCAGTTTGATAAAGGTCAGCTTCTGTCCCATCGGAACCTTAACAACAACCGAAGATGTCAGCGAAGCTTCCGAACGCATATTGACCGTAGTTGTTGTATATCCTTCCTTGGCATTTACAAGTTCCTCATCAATATCAGCTCCAAAGTCTTCTTCTGTTTCTACCACATTACCATCCGGTGTAGCTACCGGTTCCGGTGTTTCAGAAACAGTCAGTGCACCTTCCGTAACAGATGAAGCGTTTGCTTCTTCATCTGTAATCACATTATTATCAAAATAGGTAATATTTACATAATATCCTATACCGATCACTAAAGCCAGGGAAAGTATAACACTAATTCCAAACATACTTGTTTCAAACACACGATGTTCAGAACTTAACATCTTGGCAAAAAAACCTTTTTTTTCTTTCTTCATTCCTATTTACACTCCTTACTTTTTATGTCTTTGTCTATTATAACCATTCTGACCTCATTTGTCTATGAAAAATATTGAATTTTGTAGAATTTACCGAACATTCGTTTGACACGATATGTATATTATGATATATTAGAAAAGAAAGCAAACAGTTGTTTGCATAAAATGTATTATTGAGGAGGAATATTTATGGGAAATGGCAGAATTTCCGCCAAACAATCCGAAATTCTGGAATATATCAAAGATCAGATATTAGAGAAAGGTTATCCGCCTGCAGTTCGTGAGATATGCGCGGCGGTTCATTTAAAATCAACCTCTTCTGTCCATTCACATTTGGAAACGCTGGAAAAAAATGGTTACATTCGTCGTGACCCGACAAAGCCCCGCGCTATTGAGATTGTTGATGATGACTTTAATCTTCAGAGAAGAGAGATGCGAAACATTCCTCTTCTTGGCAATGTTGCTGCCGGGCAGCCGCTTTTTGCCGAACAAAATATCGAGACCTATTTTCCTATGCTTGCTGATGAACTTCCGGCTGGTGATCTGTTTATGCTTAACGTTCGCGGAGAAAGCATGATCAATGCCGGTATCTATGATGGTGACAAAATTATTGTACAGCAGACATCGATTGCAAGAAATGGAGATATTGTTGTTGCTCTGATCGAAGATTCTGCGACAGTAAAAACTTACTACAAAGAAGAAGGCAGATATCGTTTGCAGCCGGAAAATGACAGTATGGAACCGATCTACGTCAACGAAGTACTCATTCTTGGCAAAGTGATCGGACTCTTCCGTTTTATGTAGTCCTGTATGGGATATTCTATAAGAAAAAATGACCCTGCAAGTGAATCCCTGCAGGGTCATTTTAATCTTATAGAAAAGTTCATCTGCCAGGGGCACAGTTCCCAATCGCCTCTTTTACTTACAACTCGTCCCTCAGCACTTTTTTACCATCTTTCCAGATTCTTTCCAGATCATAAAACAATCGATCTTCTTTTGAAAAAACATGAATGATAACGTCCCCGTAGTCCATCAGAACCCATGATGAATTTTTATTTCCTTCAATTCTTTTACTGCTAAAACCTGCCATACTCATTTTCTCATCAACAAGATCAATCATTGCATTTAACTGGTTTTGATTTCGTCCACTTGCTATAATAAGGTAATCAGCAATAACGGAGATTTCATCGATCTTTAATATTTCAATATCTTCTCCCAGTTTTTCATCCAGGGCATCATAAGCGATTTTTACCATTTCTTTTGCTGTTTTGTTCATGCGATTCTTACTCCTTTCGATGTTTATAGTATTGGTAAGTTTGTAATGTCATTTCATCGATTAATTCATTACTTTTTTGCAAATATTGTACTGTATTTGTAAGGATCATCATCAATCCCTTATCCAGATCGCGGAAACATTCCCTGCGTATCTGTGCAAGAGAATATGGTATGCAATCCATTTTTCGTCTCGGCTCTATATAATCCGCAACATAAATAATTTTTTCCAACGTTGTCATATGTGGTTTGCCTGTTGTATGGCATTCAATGGCAGAACAGACTTCTTTATCCTTTACACCATAGCGTTTTTTTGCCAGATATGCCCCAAGCTTGCCATGAATCAACGCCGGATTTTCTTTTTCCACCTTACTCAGATGGATCTCATACTTTTGACACAACGCGATCATCTCAGAGGGAGTAAGATATTTTGCGCAATCGTGAAGAAGACCTGCCCGTCGGGCTCTTTTTTCATCTTCCTGATCTGTCATATGGCACGCTGCAAGATTAGCTGCCGTAACAGCTACCCCCAGTGTATGCATATATCTTTGTGGTCGGAGCGTTGCCTGCAGGCAGGCAAGCAGTTCCTTTTCCTTGCCGGTATCTTTTTTTATACAAGTTCCATAGAGCGAATGTAACTCAATATAATGTAACACCGTCTCTGGCAGATAACCCGCAATAGATTCTCCCCGGGTCAGCCGGTTCCGTATCATCTCCGACGATATATCAATGGTTGGCATCCTGACCGGAAAAACTTCGGCATCGTACTGATCCGACAAATTCCTACAGCGTTGTGCAAGTTCCTCCTGTCCCATACTTCCACGAGATACTGACAGAATGGTACACATCCGGGCAATTTTCTCCGGATGACACCATTTTTCAAAGTCACACAAGGAATCTCCACCAAGGATAAAATAAAAGTGATCTTCCGGAAATTCATTTAAACATTGTTGTAACGTTTCACATGTATAAGTGACACCTTCACGTTTTAATTCCATGTCTGAAAGAAAAAAATGTTTATAATCATCTATGGCAAACTGTATCATGCGGCTGCGATGCTCTTCCGAAACAATCTCCCGGCTATCCTTATGTGGTGGTATCTTCGATGGCATAAACCATACTTCGTCCAATCCGTACTGCTCATAAGCCGCCTCTGCCATCATTAGATGAGCATTATGAATAGGATTAAATGTGCCTCCCATAATACCAATTTTTTTCACAGATATCACTCCTGCTTTTTTTTCGCATCCGGCAATTCTATTTTATCCTTCTTTTTAGAATTTTCGCGATAAAGTACAATCTTTTTTCCAATCACCTGAACTACTTCGGCATGTGTTCTCTCTGCTAGAAGCTGACCAATATCTCTTGGATCGGCAACACAGTTTTTTAACACATGAATCTTAATAAGTTCTCTTGCTGTAAGTGCCTGGTCCACTGAAATCGTGATCTCCGGAGTGACAACCGCTTTCCCAATCTGCATGATCGGATCTATCGTCATTGCCAGGCTTTTTAAATACGCACGCTGTTTGCTCGTCATTTTAATCATCCTCATTATTTCACTTTATTTATAATAATCAAATTGCCAGCCATACATTTTTACTGTATCGCCTTCTTCAATACCTAACTCTTCCAACTGCTCCAAAATGCCATTTGTTTTTAGAAACTTCTGGAAAAATTCAAATCCCTTTTCTGAATCAAGATTCGTGTAGCCAAGCATACGTTCAATACGTGGTCCCTCCACGATATACAATCCCTCTTCTTCACCCTTTTCAACTGTAAAGGGTTCACTGGAGAAGTCTGGCATCTGGACCATATATTCCCTTTCAAATACAATTTTGTCTTCGTCCATCTGATCCAGCATTTGTCTGGTATGATATAGGAGTTCTTTAACCCCCTCTCCGCTGACAGCGGATATTGGGAATACTTTGATTCCCTCTGGTTCAAACTGCTCTTTTAACCGGGTCAGCACCTGCTCTCTGTCATCCCCATAAAAACAATCAATTTTATTGGCAGCAATAACCTGAGGTCTGGCAGCAATTTCCGGATTATATGCCTTAAGTTCCTTGTTGATAGCAAATATGTCTTGAATTGGGTCGCGTCCCTCGGTAGATGCTGCATCTACCATATGAATCAATACTCTGGTTCGCTCAATATGACGTAGGAATTCATGTCCCAGTCCTACACCATCAGAAGCTCCCTCGATCAGCCCTGGAATATCCGCAATAACAAATCCATCACATCCCTCCAGATCAACAACACCAAGATTGGGATTTAAAGTTGTAAAATGATAATTAGCAATCTTAGGCTGTGCATTGGTTACACGGGAAAGAAATGTTGATTTTCCTACGTTAGGGAAACCTACCAGACCAACATCAGCAATTACCTTAAGTTCCAGCAGCACTTCCAGTTCAATTCCCGGTTTTCCCGGCTGAGCATATTTAGGTACCTGCATCGTTGGTGTTGCATAATGTTGATTTCCTTTTCCACCACGGCCGCCCTGCAATACCACTTCACGGCTGTTTTCATAAGACATATCAGTAATGATCTGCCCCGTCTCTGCCTCACGAATAATCGTCCCAGCCGGCACCTTGATGACCATATCTTCTCCATCTGCCCCGTGACAGCGTTTTTTACCACCCGGTTCACCATCTTTGGCAAAATAATTGCGGATATGACGGAATTCATTTAATGTATTTAAGCCAGGATCCACTTCAAAGATCAGATCTCCTCCGCATCCACCATCGCCGCCATCTGGTCCGCCATTAGCAACATATTTTTCACGTCGGAAACTGACATGCCCATCACCGCCCTTACCGGAACGTATTTTGATTTTCGCACGATCTGCAAACATAAGCTATCCTTTCTATTTTTTCTTTTAAAACACAAGGGCTGCACAAGGCAGCCCCTGACATATCTTTTCGATTTAATATTATCCAAAGATTATTTGCTTTCTACTGGATATACGGAAGCCTGTTTTTTATCTCTTCCTTTTCTCTCGAAACGAAGAACACCGTCTACCAAAGCATACAATGTATCGTCTCCACCTTTACCTACGTTTACACCAGGATGAATCTTGGTTCCACGCTGTCTGTAAAGGATATTTCCAGCCAAAACAAACTGTCCGTCTGCTCTCTTTGCGCCCAATCTCTTAGACTCGGAATCTCTACCGTTCTTTGTAGAACCCATTCCTTTTTTATGAGCGAACAACTGAAGGTTCATTTTAATCATGGTTTTTTCCTCCTAACGATTTCTACTGTCACATACTGCTCTCCATACATTTCTGAAATGCCTTTTATCCCAATCAACATAGATTGTAACAAAAGCTGCGTCTCTCCTGACGGCATAGTTTGCATCCGGAAGTCTAACATTCCCCGTTCTTCATCCTGTCCTACAGAAAACGCATCATGTGTCAACTCTTCAATAGAATTCACACAATTAATCGCCAGTGCAGAAACAGCTGAACAAATAATGTCAGCTCCTCTCTCCGCATAACCGGAATGGCCTTCCATATGAAAAGCAATGATGTTTTCATTCTGCTTTTCTACAATTACCTGAATCATAAACAATCACAACATATAAAAATTAAGCATTGATCTTTTCAATCTTAACCTGTGTGTACGGCTGTCTATGACCATTCTTTTTGTGGTATCCGGTCTTTCTCTTGTATCGGTAAACAATTACTTTCTTTGCTTTTCCCTCAGCTACAACAGTTGCCTTTACAGAAGCACCTTCTACTGTCGGAGTACCAACTTTTACTTCTTTGTCGCCAACCAAAAGTACCTGATCAAACGTCACCTCAGAACCTGCCTCTGCACCAAGCTTCTCAACTTTGATGACATCGCCTTCCTGAACCTTATACTGTTTACCACCGGTTGCTATAATTGCGTACATATAGCACCTCCTATAAATTTACTCGCCAACTGTGGTGCCTGCACCAAAATGAGCAGAACTATAACCTCGTTGTGCGGCATACCTTGAAAGTATAACACCAATACTCTCTTTATGTCAAGAGGGAAAAGACTAAAAAACAGCTGAAAACGATATTTTTAAATCATTTCCCATAAAGGTGGATTTTTTTTCATCCGGGTAATTTCCACCAGACCAAGTTTTGTAATATCAACTAATGCTGTCCTTGTCTTATCCCTTTTTAACTCTTCCTGCAACAGTTCCATCAAATCCTGCCGGTGTTCTTTTTTCTGCATATCAATAAAATCGACTAAAATAATTCCTGACATACTACGCAGACGCATCTGTCTCGCGACTTCTCTTGCCGCTTCGCAATTAATCTTAAAAAAAGTGGTTTCTTTATTTCTCCTGCCATCAATTGCTTTTCCCGTATTTACATCGATGACGGTAAGCGCTTCTGTCGGTTCGATTACAAGATTTCCACCACTTTTTAACCATACACGTTTTGCCAGTGCTTTTTCTATCTTTGTTTCTAATCCAATAAGTTTCTGTAATGGGTAATTATCATCATTATATTGCTCAAGTTTTTCAACATTTCTCTCTGTTAATTCCTCAAATGTCTTTTCATCGTCTGTAACAATGCGGTCATATTCCTCCGGTCGGCAATCCCGGATAAATGACAGGTAAAACGGATCTGCTTTTCGCAGACAGGTAAAACAAGTCTTATACTTACTGTACCTAATCATTTCTTTTAACTCGGATGTGATTTTTTGACACTCGGCATAGATAAGGTCAAGGTCTGCCTGCTCTGCATTTGTACGGATTACGATTCCGTAGTCATTGCCTTCAAATTTTGACAACAAATACTGTAGCTGCTCCCGTTTCTCCTGATCTGTTATTTTCTTTGATATTGCTTTTTTTGTATCATATAAGGATACAACACAATAAGTTCCAACTAATTCAATGTTTTTTGTAACAACTGCCTGTTTTGTTTTTACTGCTGATTTTTTTACTTGTACAACAAGATCATCTCCCATATGGAGTTTATGCTGACCACATTCACTCATAGGAAGATAACAGACGACGCCTTTTTTTACTTCAATGAAAGCAGCATTAATATTTTGTACAATATTTTGCACACGTCCAACATAAATATCACCTACCGCTAACTTATCCTCTTGTATGTCATCACCAACAAACAGGTCATAAGGTTTATTGTCTATCTGATACATAAGCAGAGGTTTCTGTTTATATTGTGTAATAATGATTTCTTTCCGATAATTCACTCTCATACGCCACCCTTCTTTTTTACCTCTGCAAAATGCATCTGCAGACGATGAACCTGAAGCATATGTGCCGGCCTTTCTATTCCACAATATTGATAAAAAGCATCCAGAACAAGCTCTGGTTTAACGCTGTCAGAACTTCCACTGGTCAACTGCATAAAAAGAGAATTTCCTTGATATTGACAATGAAGCGATTCATACTTCTCGCCTGTTTTTTCAGACAATTCCTCCAAAGAAAAGGCAGATAGTAAAATGTTTTCTTTTATATTAATCTCCCGCTCTGTTTTTTTACTTTTCTTTGTAACAAAAATCTCTGGCTGCTCCATAAAGCTCATCCACGCTTCCTTATAAGATGCAGGAAGTATTCCTTGTTTTTTTTCTACGATCATATAATCTGATGTGCGTAGAAGAGACATAGAATTTTTAAAGCCATCCGGCATAATCTCAATCCCGGTTACAAATATTTCATCTGTCATAAAATCATTCAGATACTGCACCAATTCTTCCAGCGTTTTATCTTCCGGCAGGGAATTAAACTCTACATCAATATACTCACCATCACTTGTTACCCCGACTCCAAGCGGCGATGCAAAGCTCATCAATTGATGAGGACTATAGCCTTTTGAATAGGCCACATCCAGTTTGGCTCGTCGTATTGCTTTCTGAAAAAAGCGCATGCAATCTAGGTGGCCAATAAATTTAACAGATCCGGTCTTAGTAAATCTCATTCTCGTCTTCATCCTAATGTATGCCTCCTTCCATACATACACCTGTACCAAATTTTGCTGCACCACATCCGCTGCACTTCATCCGGCAATTTGGTGTTACTTTACCAGCTTTTGCATTTTCATACTCACGCCACATAAATTTTTTGCTTACTCCGATGTCAATAAAATCCCACGGAAATATCTCATCCCTGCCACGTTCACGGTAATTATAAAATGCCCGGTCTATACCTTCTGCATCCAATAGTTCATTCCAGATTTCCGGTTGGAAATAATCCGTCCATGCATCAAAAATACAGCCTTTTTGATAAGCTTTTTCAATCAATGACGCCAGTCGTCTGTCACCTCTGGCAAAAATTCCTTCAAGTTCCGATGTCACCGCATCATGACAATTATATCTAATTGATCTCTGGTTGATCTGTTCATGAACCTTGCCCGTCAGAAACTTTCTCTTCTCTTCGAAATAATCCGCTGTTCCCATCGGAGCCCACTGAAACGGAGTAAAAGGTTTTGGCACAAAAAATGATGTGCTGGCTGTAATCTCCGGCCGACCATGCCGTTCTTCTTTGGGAAGTTCAAAATACGTAGCAGCAATCTTATTTGCCAGTTCTGCGATAGCGGCAATGTCGTCATCCTTTTCCCCCGGCAGTCCAAGCATAAAATAAAGTTTTACACGATTCCATCCTCCCTGAAACGCCTCCCACGCTCCCTTTAAGATTACTTCTTCTGTCAGTCCTTTATTAATCACATCTCTCATTCTTTGTGAACCGGCTTCAGGTGCAAAGGTCAGACTGCTCTTACGCACATCCTGCACTTTGCTCATAACATCCAGGGAAAACGCATCAATACGCAGAGACGGCAAAGCAATATTCAACTTCCGTTCTCTGCATTGTTCGATAAGATAATATACCAGCTCCGGTAATTCCTCGTAATCACTTGAGCTTAAAGAACTTAATGTTATCTCTTCATATCCTGTATTATCTAACATCTCGATGGCACGTTCTTTTAAAAACGAAAGACTTCTTGGGCGGATCGGACGATAGATCATTCCTGCCTGGCAAAAACGGCATCCACGGATACAACCACGCTGAATCTCCAACACTACCCGGTCCTGCGTCGCACGAATATACGGTACTAATGGTTTGGCAGGATAATACGTATCACTCAGATCTTTTACAACCTGCTTTTTAACTTTTTCCGGTGCTTCCAGACAATTGGGTGACATCGATGCAATCGTACCATCTTCCTTGTATCGTACATCATAAAGAAGTGGCACATAGATTCCCTCAATCTGTGCTGCCCGCTTCAAAAAGGTAAGCCGGTCTTCTTCTTTTGATCTGGAATCCTTGTACACATCAAGAAGCTCACGATAGACCGTTTCCCCTTCTCCAATATAAAACATATCAAAAAATGGGGCTATCGGTTCAGGATTATAGGTACAGGGACCACCACCTATTACAAGAGGATGTTCCCATGTGCGCTCAGCAGCATGAAGAGGTATCTTCGATAAATCAAGTATTTGCAAAATATTGGTATAACACATTTCATATTGAATGGTAATGCCAAGAAAGTCAAAATTGCAAATCGGCTCCTGACTCTCCAGGGCAAACAATGGAATATTATTATTCCGCAGAACCTGATCCATGTCCGGCCACGGAGAGTAAACCCTCTCACAATAGGTATCATCCCACCGGTTAAACATGTCATACAAAATCTGTATACCCAGATGTGACATTCCGATCTCATACACATCCGGGAAACACATACAAAACCGTATAGCAACTCCGGAGGGATCTTTTTTTACCATATTGATCTCGTTTCCTATATATCGGGCAGGCTTCTCAACCTGCATTAAAATCTCATCACTTAGAGCCAATGTCGTCATAGATTTTCTCCTTTTGCTTTGATCCATTATATGATGTTCGTTTATTATACACAACTTCATGATATACTGTCAAATATCTTGCTACTTTTTTCTACTTATGATATATTGAAACAAGTGAATGAAACAAAAAGGAGGAACAAACCATGTGGTGTCCAAAATGCAGAGATGAATTTATTGAGGGGATTACCGTCTGTCCAGTCTGTGGGGTTGAACTGGCTGACGAATTACCGGAAGAACCGGACGAGACAAAACCATTCACCCTATGCCACGTTACTGATGAACAGGTTGGTTCAAAATTTATTACTTACTTACAATACTGTGGTCTAAAGACAGCCGGTCTGCTGGAAGTGGAAGACAATGACGAAGAACACGAAGATGGTTTTTATGTTGTTATCGCTCCGTTTGAACAGGAAGCTGCACAAAAAGCTTTTGAGGGATTTGATTCGGTAGAAGAATTCAGTCATACCGACTTATCCGAATTGATACCAGAATTGGAAAAGGATTTATCAGACTTAGAAGACGAAGAAGCCAATAAAATGTTATCGGAACTCCGCACCGAATCAAGTACGGTTTATGTTAAGAAAAAAGACAAATATACTGACTTGAAGTTTAGTGGAATATCCTTTATCGTATTTTCTCTTTTGGGTGGTGGCTTATTATTTGCTAATATTTTGGGTTATATCAGCATATTCAATTCGTTTTCATCTTTTATCATGAGTATCATCTTTCTCGTATTCCTGGGCGTAGGAATAGCCTCGCTTCTTCGCGCCAGTAAAATGAAAGGAATGGTTTCACAAGAAGAAAAAGCAAGTGATGATCTTTTAACATGGATTGAAGAAAATATATCGGATGAATGGATTGAGTCGTTAGTTGATGAAACGCAGACAGATGAAAACAACTACTTTAAGGTTCATGAAATAATGTGCCAGCATGTAGCGGATGCATTTCCACTTATTAACAGTAATTATATTGACCAATTAATGGATGACCGGTATAACGAATTCTGTGAAAATAAAGAAGCTGAATAAATCAAAGAAGCAGGTGTTTAGATTTTTATCACTTGCTTCTTTTTTACTCTTTTTATTTCATTAATCCCATTTTCCTTGCTAACAGATAAATCCTTCTTCCCATTGGAAAATCAAACAGCTCTTCTTTAGTCAATCCCTTAAGTAGTAAAAACATTACAAAATAAACAACTACAGCGACACATACAGCCAGCATGGTACGGATCAGATTAGAAGAAATAACAAATCCTGCTCCGCCATAAACAGCAACAGCAGCAACAGCCATCCAGATAGCCGCTGACAATGGGGCTAAAAACGTCTTGGTAACATCAAGATGATACGATGGCACATATCGCTTGATCGCACGCAGATTCAGGATAAATACTACGATCGGGAACGTAACATTTCCAATCAATAGCGCATAAACACCCATATTGGTACATGTAAGGAAAAACGCTACTATTCCGACATGCAGACCAAGTGATATGGCAGAATGTATTACCGGCAGCCTCATTTTATCAATACTTTGGAGTGCTCCACCTGTCACATTCGACAAAGCATAGAAAATAATTGCTCCGGCTCCCACCGTCATCATATGTCCACCCAACACATAATTAGACGAAGAAAACAACATCCGCACGATCGGCTGTCCCAAAACGGTAAGTCCCATCGCACAGGGAATTGCAATGATCATGTTAAATTTTATACCTGAAGATATATTATACTTCCATTGTTCCACATCCTTTTCTGTATAAGCTGCTACTGCACTGGGGATCATAGAAGATGCAATAGCCGTTGATACAGCAATCGGTACGCTGCAAAGCAAACGATACTTCGAACTATAAACTCCCACAAAACTCTTGATCGCCAGAGAATCCATTCCCTGCATACCGGAAATAGCGCCAAACAGCTTATAATCAATCAGACCACTGATATTATATACGGTCTGGGATAACACGATTGGCAGAATTGTTAATAATAAAACTTTAAATAACTGCATCGATGGAATCTGCTGTGTATGACGATCTCTTCTTTCTAATTTTGCCTGAATGGGGCGATAGAGCCAGTATACAAATAGCACAAGAAGAAGCGCTGAGGCAGCTCCCATGCAGGTTCCCAGTGTACCACCGGCAGCTCCCCAGGCAGCCTGCTCCAGACTCTCACTATTCCATTTCATAAACAGATAGCTTGCGCCCACACTGACAACTGCATTGACAATCTGTTCAATAATCTGTGATACTGCTGTTGGCATCATCGTTCGTTTCCCTTGAAAAAATCCGCGGAAAACACCTAATAATGCCACAATAAATATCGTCGGAGCTAATACTCTCAATGGAATCTGCACGCCTGTGTATTCCGGATATATAGTATGCTCAATAACTCCCGCTCCCAAAAAGAGAAGCAAACCGAAGCCTCCACCTGAAATGATAGCAAAACGCAGTGCTACAGATAAAGTCCTCCCCGTGTTTTTATGCTCATGGTTTGCCTGTTGCGCAGAGATAATCTTCGATAATGCAAGGGGCAGACTATAGGATGAAATGATCAGTATAAGATCATATATTTCAAATGCTACGGCATAGATACCATTCCCCTCTTCTCCTAAAATATTGGACATAGGGATACGATATACCATTCCGATGATCCTGACCAACAGAGAAGCTATGGCAAGGATACCACCTTGTTTTAAAAAATCTGCATTTTTCTTTTCACTCTTTGTACTCAATGGATATTTTCATCCTTTCACTTAATCAGATTACTGCGATCTTTCGGATAGACCGCTATATAGGTTTTTCCTGGATTGACAAACAAGAGATTGCCCTCTGTATCATAATATTCCATCTTATTTGCTTTTTCATTTCGTGACCAGGTAATAGCCGTTTTTTTCCCATTTGTATAATAATAGCCGGTTCCTTTGTCAGCATTAAGCGACATTGTCTGATAACCATTATGATCAATATTTTTTTCTTTTACAAATTGAATGATAACATTCTTAAAAGATAATTGTTTTTTATAATAACAATCCATATGCTTCTGGTCATATTCATATTTCATATACTTTCCCTTATCTGCATCATACTTCAACTTACAGGTAGAATAAGCAGAAAATGGAATCGTTATATGATTTGCTTTCTTACCATTCGTTAATGGCGTATTCTTTTCATAAAATTGAAAATGCTTTGCCATAGCAGTCTCATTTCTTTTCCATGAATATTTTAATTTTTTAGCACCGTTTTTCAGCTTCTTACCATTCGTAAAAACATTGTGCGGAGCCACAATGCTCCGGTCTCTCGCATATACAATGCCACCGATTGCCGACAGACCGCTTAAATTATCCGTTCCCAGCTTTTTCATCTTGGATACAGCATATTTGGTATGTCCAAAATGACAAAATATGGCATCCCATTCTTTGGCAAACTGGGCATAATAATGTCTGGCGCTCCTTACCGACCCAATCTTCTTTACCTTGCTTACATCCTCATAAACAGCCATCATACGGGTAATACCCCCTTCTGCAAGTGCTTCATATAAAATATCCGCCTTGGATGTTCCCATTTGCCTCTGAAAAGCATACCCGATGTTGTTAATCATGACCGCATAACATCGTTTTCCTGCCTTCTTTTTGTTTATCCATTTACCGGTAAACACACTTCTTACTTTATCAGCATGAGGATTTTTTGTCGGCCCGGGTGAAGCTGACAAACCCATCTGAGACTCTGCCTGGTGTCGTTGAAGCCCCTCTTTTTCAGAAGTACGCCCAAGAATAAGATATAATATGGTGCCGGCAGCCGACAGTAATGCGATTATTAAAACAATGATGATTATCTTTTTCTGTCCTGAATTCATATATTCCCCCATTTTTTCACTATCGGTTGATCTGTAATTTCTGCATATACTCTTTCTGTACCCGTTCCATTTCGAGCCGGTCATTCTCGTCAATATGATCATAACCAAACAAATGCAGCAAACTGTGAACACAAAGGAACGAAAATTCCCGTAAGGTTGAATGACCATACTCTTCTGCCTGTTCACAGACTACCTGGGAACAAATCACAATGTCTCCCAAAAGAAGTTCTCCTGTCTCCGGAGAGATTGTCTGTGATTTCAGAAAAGCCGGTCCGGAAAAATCAGCCGGATAATCATATTCCATCATAGGGAAGCTAAGCACGTCAGTAGGACGGTCCACCTGTCGATATTCCTTATTAAGACGGTGTATTTCTTCTTTGTCTACTAATGTCACGCTCACTTCTACCTCAAAAGGGCAGTCTAACTGACTGGTAACAAAAGCAACCAGCTTGTCCAACTGGTTTTTTATTGAAAAATCAAAAGCTATGTTTCCCTCATCTTCTAAATATATTGTCATTTTTTACCTGCTTTCGTAGTCGTCTTGTGATTCTTTTTGCGAGATTCCCGATACGCCTCTTTTGATTCGTACTTTTCATAAGCATGAACAATTTTTTGAACCAATGGATGTCTGACCACATCCTTATTGGTCAGATAACTGAATCCAATCTCATCTACCCGTTGTAATACTTTGGATGCCTGTTCCAGACCAGATTGAGTATTAAACGGCAGATCTTTTTGTGACAGATCTCCGGTAATAACAACTTTGGAGCCAAAACCGATTCTTGTCAAAAACATTTTCATCTGAGCCGGTGTAGTATTTTGTGCCTCATCTAGAATGATAAATGCATTATCCAGTGTTCTTCCGCGCATATACGCTAGTGGTGCCACCTCAATCAGACCCTTTTCCGAATTTTTAATAAAACTATCTGCTCCCATAATCTGATACAGCGCATCATATAATGGGCGGAGATATGGATCAATCTTGCTTTGAAGATCTCCCGGCAGAAATCCAAGATTTTCTCCCGCCTCAATCGCCGGTCTGGTCAAAATGATCTTACTCACTTCATCATTTTTAAACGCCTGTATTGCCATTGCCATAGCCAAATAAGTTTTTCCTGTACCAGCAGGTCCTATACCAAAGACCATCATTTTATCCCGTATCTGCTGAACGTATTTTTGCTGTCCTAATGTCTTGGGTTTGATTGGTTTTCCCTGTATGGTATAACCAACCAGATCTTTATCAATCTCTGTCAGAGAGACTTCTTCATGTTCCTCTGACAATGATAAGAGATAATCAACATTCTGTTCTGTGATCACATTACCTCTTTGTGATAAATCTAACAGTTCATGGAAAACCCGTGATGCCTCTCTGACTGCCGGAACAGCTCCCAATATTTTTACTGTTCCATCCCGTAAAACAACGTCAACATGTAACCGCTTCTCTATTTTTTTAACATGACAATCTAAACCGCCAAAGATATTTTTCTCATGCTCGATAGGAATATCCAAGCTAATCTCATGTTTCTCCATCCTCTGATTCCTCTGCCTTTCTATCAACCTGCCATTCTTCCTGCTGAATATATTTCTTTTTTGTCTGGTTACACAGATAGCCAAACCGCGCCTGTACCAGCCATTCTTCTTTATTTTGTCTGTTCATGTGAGCCGAATGGCTTATGATTCTGTGGTCAGCCGATTCAATCTGGCGTTTCCATTTATCACAGATCTGTTTTCCTTCTTCTTTTAACTGTCTTTGATTCAGTTCGATCATCTTCCATTGATATTCATAAAAAATATATTGATCCATATCGATCATTATCGAAAATGGCTGAAGGTCAAAATTTAACTTTTTTATAGACATTATATCATATTTATATGAATTATTAAACCGTTTGAACGGATTTTTTACAGAGAACCCTGAATTCCCCAACTGCCACTTATATAATTGAATTTTTTTCCCTGTATATTTTTTGATTTTTTTCTTTCCTGACACCCTGTGAGTGAATTCTTTTTCGACATATAGTTTTATCGTTCCCTTTGCTGTTACCGGCATTTTTTCAACAACCTGATCTCCATCATCCGTGATAGGAATAATTCCCTGTATTAAAATCTGTCCTTTTTTTACTTTCTGTCCCTTTTTAACAAGTGCAATTCCCCTATTAACCGATAGTTCCTTCACAATACCATCTTCTAATGCAATAAGATGACACGGCATTTCCTCCGACTGTCTTTTTACAACTTTTTCTGCTTCTTTGATTGATATAACAAGACGGCTTCCCTTTTCTTCCGCCGATACCCAACTAATATCTGGATATTTTTGTCTTAATCCCTTTTCTATATCATCACAATTCAAACGGTTTCTTTTCATTCCACGGTGTATACCAAGTTCATTTACCGTCTTTTGCAGTGTTTCTTTTGTATAAGTACTCTGTCCATGAAAAGATATCTCCCAGACAAAAGAGGACATAAGGGCAAGTAAAACCAGAAAAAAAAGGAATCCCGAAGAGAATGTCCAATTCCGGATCAGATGATAAAACACAAAAGGAAACCCCATTTTTTTTTCAATATGAGGGCATATTCCCGTCTTTCTGACAATTGTATGTATCTTTTTGAAATCATTAACACAAATGGAAAAGCAAAATTTTTCCTTCTTGTCTATCTGCCAGAGATCAATCTCATGATGACGACACATATTCATAAACCTTTCCGAAGAACCTTGTGTTGTCGAGCATTTCACATACCCTTGTAGCCACCTCAGGACAATTCCCCCTCACATTTGAACATACTGTATCAGATTAATGTCTCCCTGTATTTTACAATCTTCTCTTGTAAATCGATCAATCCTTAACCTCTCCCCCTGAATGAGAAGTTTGATATGTTTTCCCTGTAGTTTAATCTGTTCCGGAGTATAGTCTATGATTGACTTGTAGTTTTCTACCAATGCCATGTGTTTTCCATACATATTAACAACCGTAGCCCCTTCTAAAATATCAGGAGCAAGATTTAATCGTTCCGAAACGGTCTTCATTGCATGCACCTTCGCATTTTTTTATCAATATATGAATATCATTTCATGTTTGTTACAACAAAGCACATAAGAAAAAGTCTGTCTTCATTATTGTATGAAAACAGACTTTCTCATATGTGCTATTATTTGTATTTTCTTTTACGAGCTGCTTCAGACTTTTTCTTACGTCTTACGCTTGGTTTTTCATAATGCTCTCTCTTACGAATCTCCTGCTGAATACCAGCTTTCGCACAGTTTCTTTTGAAACGACGCAATGCACTGTCTAAGGATTCGTTTTCTTTAACTGTTACACTAGACATAGTATCACACCTTACCTCCCTCCAGTTGCAGATTGTGCTTCAATACAACTGATTGGGTATTTTTTCGCACTAACACAAATTATACCATATTTTTCCCGTTCGTCAACCACTTTTTCACATTTTCATGCTATATTTAGCATTTTGTTCATATTTTCAGAATAACCCGGCAACCAAAGCACCTGCAACAGCGCCAATAGCAACGATAACCAGTCCCTTATCAAAAAACGCAAGGATAAGTGCAATAAACGTTCCTGCAATACTGGTAACGGTATTTCCTGTTGCCGAAAAAATAGCAGGAAATGTCAGCGCAGCTAGTACGGTATAAGGAACATAATACAAAAATGACTGGATAAAAACAGACGAAATCTTTTTTCTCAATATGGTTATCGGCAGTACCCGGATGATATAAGTAATAACTGCCATAAGTGCAACAGATAACAACATTTGTATTGTATTCATATTAATCAATTCTCCATTCTTCTTTTACAGGCTTAACAACCGCCCCAACGACAGCTGCTGCAACGGCGGCAATGATTACTTGAAATCCAACAGAAATATCGCATAAAACAGGTACTTCATGTAATATACAGGAAATCACAATGGCAATGATTATTACAAGCAAAACAGCACGGCTTTTTCGCGCGGGCGGAATGATAATAGCGATAAACATAGCATAAAGTCCCAATTCCATCGCACTGGACAGTGCAGCAGGCATGATCTGTGAAACAAAGGCCCCTAACGTTGTGCCGGCTGTCCAGCCAATAACCGGCAGTGAGATCAAACCATACAAATACTTTGATGTAATCTCGGAAGGCTCTGTCGAAGCCACCGCAAATACCTCATCCGTAATACCAAAACCAGCGATCAGACGCTGCCATAAAGGAGTGTCTTTTGCAATTTTCTGAGATAGTGCCAGCGACATCAGCATATAACGAATATTAATAACAAACGTTGTAACTGCCATCTCAAGATAACTCCCCTGTACCATAATCAGTGTTGCTCCTGCGAACTGTCCGGCTGAGGTCAGATTGGTTGCCGACATCAAAATAACAATCCAAACCGGAATTCCACCATGAACAGCCTTCACACCAAAAGTAAACGAAACAGACAAATACCCAATTGCAATAGGTAGTCCTTTTTGCAGTCCTTTCATAAAATCATTCATTATCTTTTGGGAAACAAAACTACCAGTTCCGTTCCCTCACCCTCCTTACTATGTACTTCGATCGATGCATTATGACACACAACAATATGTTTCACAATAGCGAGTCCCAATCCGGTTCCTCCTGTAGCTTTTGATCTGCTCTTATCAACACGGTAAAAACGTTCAAAAATACGTTCCTGATGCTCTTTGCTAATGCCAATTCCCGTGTCTTTCACATGCAATTCTACTGTCTGCGGTGTCTTATTCACATTTATGTATACAGCCCCCCCTGGTTTGTTGTAACGAATACCGTTATCAATCAGATTATAGACCAGTTCTTCCAGCATCTTGCCGCTGCTCCAGACCATACTGGAAGATGGAACTGTTTCAACAATTAATGACACTCCATTTTTTTCAGCATTAAGACTAAGACTCTCTACACAATTATGAATAATTTCTGATAGATCTATCATTAAGAAATCATCACTTATATTCCGGTCATCCAATTCCGATAGTTGTAAAATATCATTGATCAGGGATAGCAGACGTTTGGCATTGGTATGAATCTCCCCGGCAAAACGAATCGCATCTTCACCACCCGCCATTCCATTCTCAATCAATTCCGAGTAACCGGATATTGATGTTAACGGGGTCTTTAATTCATGAGAAACATTTGCCGTAAACTCCTGCCGCATCCGACTGCTCTTGACAATATCATCATGCTGTTTCTGTATTGTTGTAATAAACGGAGCCAACTCTTTATATGTGATCACAGGTTCACTGTTCCCCATATTATTTGCCAGTGTTTCAATTGGTCTTACAATACTTTTAGCTAATAAACTGGACAGCAACATGCATACGAAAAACAGAGCAACAGCTATTCCACCGATAAAGGGGGAAATCTGTATCAAAAAGCTAAAAAAACTCTGGCTTTCCTTAGATAAACGCAGAATATTGCCATTATTCATTTTTACTGCATAATAAAATGAAGACTTCGATAAAGTATCGGACTTTCGTATCGACTTTCCTTCTCCCTCTTTTATGGCACCCTGCACTTCCGGCCGGTCCATGTGATTTGGCAGTAACGCCTCATCAACTTTAGAATCAGATAGTACATTCCCTTTTTTGTCAATAACCGTAACACGTATGTCATTTTTTTCATTAATATTTTGTATTGCCTTTTCAAACAGTTCTGAGTTATCTATCTCCGTTTCCAATACACAGGAACATATCTGAAGATTTTGCATCACTTCGTCCTGAAACAGGTTATATAAAATAACAGAAGTAAGAATCAACACGGTCAGAATTGACACGGCAGCTATCATTAAAAAGTTCATCTGTAACCTTTTTTTCATTTTTAATTTCCTCTTCTTATTGTAATTTCATTTCGACCCGCACAGCTCCGTCTGCTGCAACAACTTCTGCCATTGCCCCGCTTATCAGCGGCATAGACGGAGCAACATGTCCAATATCCAGATCCATCAAAACCGGCACCTCAAATTCCTTTAAGATACCACAGACTGCCTCATATTGATCAAGTCCCATAATTGGTTGATCATATACACCCGGCCGGCCGATAAGAAAACCTTTGGCATATTGAAACCAGCCGGCTTCTTTTAAATTCCATAGCACACGTCGTATGTCCATGACATTCAGTTCACAGGATTCAAGGAACCATATAAATCCATCCTCTTTATATCTTGGGATAAACTCTGAAACCACATGATCAAACTTTGTCCCTGCCAGATTGCTCAGACAGTCCAGACATCCTCCTACCAGTCTGCCATGAAAACTCACCTCTTTTTGCTCCGGCCACATCTTCATATCAAAAGGCTCTGTAACATGATAGGGTTCTAATGGATGTTCTTCATCTTTCCACGATTCCTTCTCCCAGTCAGAATAATTATGTACCTGTGTTTTTTCTCCTGTCAGTAAAAGATAAGCATCCTTGATCGACTCATGCCAGGGTTCCATGCCAAAAGAAGCGGCATTGGGACCATAAATAGCAGCCGTATCTAATATGGTTGTCAACAAAAAAATTATGTTGGTATTATCTGAATATCCCATGAACCACTTTGGTTTCGCACGCATTAATCTATCAAAATCAATCTGACTGATAACTTCACACATCAACTCTCCCCCACCACAGGAGATCAAAGCTTTTGTATCTTCTCCCTCGTAAAATTCCATAAATTCCCTGGCACACTTTTCTGGTGTGCTGCTGATTCCAATTCCGTCCTGTGCATAGCAATTAGGCCCTCTCTTTATTTGAAAGCCTCTTTCGCGCCATTTCTCGAGACTATGATCAAAAGCCGACCGATAAGGTTCGATTGAACATCCAAAGGAGGGTGCCACGAATCCTATCGTATCTCCCTGCTTAATAAATGATGAAAACTTCATTTTGTACCACCTCCGTACTTCTACTTATGATAAGGTTCATTATTCAGAATCCTGTTTGCACGGTAAATCTGTTCCAGCAAAATAACTCTCATTAACTGATGTGGAAACGTAAATTTAGAAAAACAAAGCCTCTCGTCAGCACGTGCAAGCACATCATCATGTAATCCTAATGAACCACCGATTACGAATGCAATATGGCTTTTCCCTGACAACATACACTGTCCCAAATGTTTTGAAAAACTGACTGAATTATATTCTTTTCCTTTCAGATCTAAAGCGATGATATACATGGAATCTTTGATTTTTGCCAGCAGACGCTGTGCTTCTTTTCTTTTTATCTCCTGCTCTTCTACGAAAGAAGCCTTGTCAGGTGTTTTCTCATCAGCTACTTCGCAAATATCTACCTTTGCATAGTGTGACATACGTTTCGTGTATTCTGCAATCGCTTGTAAATAGAAACGTTCTTTCACCTTTCCGACACATAATATTGAATACTGCATCTACTTTATCCCCCTTTTCTACAGTATACAATCAAATTGCGACAGTTGGCAAGGAATTTTTATTTTGCATCATTTATATTTGACACATTTTTGACACGTTTTACCTTTATCTTAAATAACGGAAAGTATTTAACTTTCTACTCCCACCCTATTATACGCTTTGTTACCTTCCATTAGGTAGGTAACTGAAAAAACACCTCCTCCCAGAGGTGTTTTTTTATTTTCATATTTTGCCTTATGAGGAGCAAGAATCGCAATCCTTATGTAGATAATGCCAGACTTACCGCCAATGCCGTATTTATTTTATTTAATGCATCTGTATCCAGATGGCATACTTTCTCTCTTAATCTTGACTTATCGATTGTTCTCACCTGCTCAAGTAAAATCACCGAATCTTTTACTATTCCATAACGATGCGAATCCAATTCTACATGTGTCGGTAGTTTTGCCTTATGAAGCTGGCTGGTAATCGCTGCACAGATTACTGTCGGACTGTAACGATTTCCCATGTCATTTTGAATAATAAGAACCGGTCGAACTCCACCCTGTTCAGAGCCAACGACCGGTCGCAAATCAGCATAATAAATATCGCCTCGTTTTACAATCACACATTTCACTCTCCCTTATCCGTTACTACTCCTATTATTTCCAATATACGAGACGTTATTCACTTTGTTCTCATTCTTCTTTTATATATATCTTCTCGGCACACGATGGGAGATTCCACATACAAACTCATAATTAAACGAATGAGCCATGCCGGAAATTTCTTCTACAGAAATATTCTGTCCACCCTGCTCACCAAATATAACTACCTCTTCCCCCATAGTTACGTTAGAAATATCCGTTACATCTACCATGAATTGGTCCATACAGATACGCCCAAGTATCGGTGCGTACTGACCCTTTATCAACACATGTCCTTTTCCTGACAAATCTCTCTTCATCCCATCGGCATAACCTACAGGAATTGTTGCTACACGCATTTCCCTGTCCGCTGTAAAAGTACCGCCATAACTAATACTTGTTCCCGGCTGGATTGTCTTAATGTAAGAGACAATTGTTTTCCACTGCATGGCAGGCTGTAGCTGCATCCGGCTCTTATCCACTTCTTCTGACGGATACAGTCCATAAGTAGTAATCCCGGAGCGCACCATATCAAGGTTAGCCTCAGGAAAAGCCATAATGGATGCACTGTTACATACATGCTTAATTGGAATATGAATACCACATTTTTCTACATGATCAACAAAGTTCTGATAACGGGCAAACGGTTCTCTTGCTGGTTCAATCGTCTTTTCATCCGCCCTGGCAAAGTGCGTGAAAATACCTTCGATCTCTACGCCAGGCAGTTTACTGATCTGTTTTACAATCTGAACACTCTCTTCATCCGGCGAAAAGCCAATTCTTCCCATGCCCGTATCAAGTTTAATATGAATTGGCGTTCTTACCCCCATGCTTACAGCCACATCACTTAATTTTTTTGCCATATCATAGGTATAGATTGTCTGCGATATATGATGACGAACAAGTTCTTCATACCAACATTCACCTGTATAACCAAGGATAAGGATAAGTTTGTCCACTCCTGTTTTACGCAATTCCATTGCCTCTTCAATCATTGCAACTCCATAAGCATCCACAATATCATAAAGTGCCTTTGCTACCGGTATAGCTCCATGTCCATAAGCATCTGCCTTTACAATAGCCATTACTTTTGTTCCCTCTTGAATACAGTGTCTTGCCTCTAAAATATTGTGGCGGATTGCTTGAAGATTCACTTCCACATACGTTCTATCGTACCCCTTGTCCATCAATTGACACTCCCTTCTTGTATCGTAAACACTTTATGCAAGCCTTTGATCAAATCAGAAGCCATCAGCCCATAGGATCCTGTCTCCTGTATCATGGCATCACCAGCCAGACCATGAATGTAAACAGCAAGTTTTGCTGCCGCAAAGGGTTCCATCCCCTGTCCAAGTAATCCGGCAATAATCCCTGCAAGGACATCACCGGAACCTCCTGTTGCCATTCCGGAATTTCCACTTAAGTTAATATAACATTCCTTTCCGTCCGATACAACCGTCTTTGCATCCTTCTGTACCAGAATACACCCCCACTGCTCAGCACCTTCTCTTGTTGTCTCTACTATATCCTGCTGCAATTCCCGGACACTTATTCCGGTCAGATAACTCATTTCCTTTACATGTGGTGTGAGTATAAAGTTATCAGTAAGTCTATCCGTGATCTTACTGCATATTCGGATTCCATCTCCATCAATAACAGTAGGTACCGGTGAATGTTCCAAAAGAAAGCGCAGCATCTCTTCTGCCTCTTCCGTAAGCCCTAAGCCCGGACCAATCAGAATGGCATCTGCCCATTCCATTCCCTCTGCCAACTGTTTCCGGCTGGAAAACAATATCTCCGGAAGAGCAGAAAGCAGCACATCCCGGTTATTATCTGTGGAAATCACCCGGACCAGTCCGGCACCTGCCGTATAAGCCGCTTTTGCAGCAAGAAAACAAGCTCCACTCATTGTCTCACATCCAGCCACAACTAAAATTTTTCCAAATGTTCCCTTATGAGATCTTGCCGGGCGAAACGGTATCAGGGACGGAAGATCATTGAGTTCATAATGATAGAAGGGACTCACAATCGATTGTACACTGACATTTGGAAAACCAATATCTGCTACAATGACTTCCCCGGCATATTCACAACCAGGAAACAAAGTCAGCCCCAATTTATTTACACCAAAGGTTATTGTGCACCTGGCACGAACTGCCTCACCCATCACAAAACCATTTGTTCCATGAATTCCCGACGGAATATCCAAAGAATAAATATCCGAACCGCTTTCATTCATATCATGAATGATCTGTTTGTATACGCCTTCAACATTCCTGCTCAGTCCAATACCAAATATTCCATCAATCATAACATCAAAATGCTGCTCCTCAATAGAGGATAAGGGCAAAACAGGAACCTGGCATCCAATTGCTATCTCTAATTGTTTTTTTGTTTCTTCTGTCATCCGCTCTGTCTGTCCCAGAACAGTAACTGCTGTCATATATCCCATTTCATGCAAAATTCGTGCTGTAGCAATGCCATCCCCGCCATTATTTCCTGTGCCACAAACAGATAGAATATGCTTTTTTTTTGATTCTCTTGCCGTAATAACGGCTGCGGCAGACATTGCCGCTTTTTCCATCAGTACAGCACCTGACATACCAACAGTCTGTATCGCATGTGTATCAATTTCTTTTGCCTGTTGATTTGTATATAAATATTTCATGACATTCTCCAATCTGCACTCCTTTTATCTTAAAGACCGCTTCCAATCACAAATGCAGTAGCAATATCTTCCGTATTGGTAATGGATATATGCCACTGTACAATTCCCATCTGGTCTGCTCTCATTTTAGCCTTTCCGGAAAGTTCGATATAAGGAGCACCTGCCTCATTCCGCAAAATAGCAATCTCATTTGCTTCTATTCCATTAAAACCTGTTCCAAAAGCTTTGACAACAGCCTCCTTACCTGCAAAATCTGAAGCCGCTCGACGTCGCTTCGGATCCATTTGAGAAAGTTCTGTCTCTGTAAAGATCCGTTTTATAAAATGTTCCCTTTCCATAGCCTTTGCCACACGGGAAATCGATATCGAATCTACACCAATTCCAATGATCATCTGCGCCTCCATTTTCAAACAACTGACCCTTACTATTTCTTTTTATGATCATAAAGATTCATGACATCATGCCCAAGCAAACCATGCATAAGTGAATACGCACTGTCCATGCTGTCTTCCAGATCAGCCTTTAAACCAACCATTTCTTTTAATTCTTCCCTTCGGTCATTAATTTCTTTTGTCAGTGCCTGTATCTGTTCATCTCCACTGGCAAGACGTTCAAAGCAATAGACTGTTCCTGTCGCAAGAAGCTGCTCGTTGACCCATTTTATCTGCCGTGGCAGTTCCATTAATTCATCTGACTCCTGTCCAATGCGTTCCTTTATCTCCAGCAGCAGTCTCTGTTGATTTTTCTTTTTCTTATCTGTAAGAGTTCCCGGAGCTTCTGACATACCGGAAACAATTCCATCCATCAGTTTCTGTTTGGTCATCTTCAGATCTTTAATATCATTAACAAGAAACCCCTGACGTTTCAGTAAACCATTAAGTTTTTCTTCCAGCGCAAGAACATCTGCCGGCTTTTCACCATGCGGAAACAAGGTATGCCACCGCTGATCCAGTACAAGGATCGGTACTTTTTTCCCCTTGAGCGCATCCCTTACTGCTTTATCAAACTCATTCTCACGCTTTTTCATAAAACATTCATCTCCTATTTCTGAGGAAGATTGGAAATATTGTAAGAAAGCCGCATCAGGCTCTCTGCCAGATGTACATTTTCAACAGCAATATCATCCGGCAGATTCAGATCAGTCGCAGCAAAATTCCAAAAAGCCGAAACTCCAAGAGACACCAGTTCTTTTGCCACGGAAGATGCCTGACTCCGCGGTAACGTAAGAGCTGCAATGTCAACCGGCTGTTTCTGTATAAACTCTCTCAGACACATCATGTCCATAACCTCTACCTGACCTATCTTTGTCCCAATCTTGTTCTTATCAACATCAAATACTCCCGAAACAACAAAACCACGTTTTTCAAAACCAGCATAATTCGCCAGCGCATGTCCCAGATTACCTGCACCTAATATGATTACATGATAATTGCGGTCAAGCCCCAGTATCTTGCCGATCTCGTCCTTTAAATAAGAAACATTGTATCCATAACCCTGTTGTCCAAAACCACCAAAATTATTAAAATCCTGCCTGATCTGTGATGCTGTCACTTTCATCTGTTTACTTAACGCACCAGATGAAATACGATCGGTTCCCTGCTCTAATAATTCACTCAAATATCTATAATAACGAGGCAGTCTCTTCACAACTGCCGATGAAATTCTCTTTTCTGCCACCAGATTATCCTCCATAATAGTGTACCACATCATCCACCGCAAAACTGCTTTATTTATTATAATTGAATGTTAAAAATTAGTCAATCTTCAATAAACCTTTAGTTGCAAAAAAACTTCATTTATTATAAAATGATGGGAAGAAATGGAGGTTATCATGATTTTAGCATGCAATCACATACATAAAGAATTTTCCGGGGAAGTAATCCTGAAAGATGCTTCCTTTCATATAAACGAACAGGATCGTGCTGCCATAGTCGGTATCAATGGTGCAGGCAAAACAACTCTTTTACGAATTATCGTTGGCGAGCTGGCTGCTGACGATGGTGAAATCATCCATGCAAAAGATACTTCCATTGGCTATCTTCCTCAGCAGCAGGGATATCATTCAGAGAAAACGATCTATGAAGAATTACTGGCTGTCAAGTCGGATGTTATTGAAATGGATGCAAAAATACGTGACTTAGAAGAACAAATGGCCCACACAAAAGGCAATGAATTGGAAAAATTGCTTTCTCAGTATCATCGCCTGCAGACTTCATTTGAAAATGGTGATGGGTACACTTATAAAAGTCAGGTTCTCGGGATCATAAACGGACTTGGCTTCGGTGGTGAGGCTATGCATCAATGTATTAACCATCTTTCTGGTGGGCAAAAAACACGTGTTGCCCTTGGTAAACTGCTCCTATCCGAACCAGATCTGCTTATCATGGATGAGCCTACTAACCATCTGGATCTTGAGTCAATCCGCTGGCTTGAAAACTATCTGAATTCATATAAAGGAAGCGTACTTATTGTTTCTCATGATCGTTACTTTCTTGATCGTATTGCAACACAAATGATAGAGATTGATCATGGTACAGTCACTTCATTTTCAGGTAACTATAGTATGTATGCGGAGAAGAAGGCAGCCTTACGCGAAACCCAGATCCGTCAATACTATAATCAACAACAGGAAATCAAGCATCAGGAAGCGGTTATTGAAAAACTAAAATCATTTAATCGGGAAAAATCAATCAAACGTGCTGAAAGCCGTGAGAAGATGCTAAATAAGATCGAACGCATGGAAAAGCCGTTAGAATACCGAAAAGCTATGTCTTTTGAACTGACACCTTCCCGCACAAGTGGAAATGATGTTCTGTCTGTAGAACATTTTGCCAAAAGTTTTGGAACAAAAGAACTGTTCTCTGACATTTCTTTTGAAATCAGGCGTGGCGAACGTGTTGCTATTTTAGGACAAAATGGTACAGGAAAAACCACCCTGTTAAAAATGATACAAGGCATGGAACCAGTAGATGGCGGTAAAGCTGTTACAGGAGCAAACGTTGAGATTGGTTACTATGACCAGGAACACAATGTACTACACGAAGAAAAGACTATATTTGAAGAAATCCAGGATGATTATCCAAGCCTGAACAATACTGCGATCCGTAATGTACTGGCTGCCTTTCTTTTTACCGGAGATGATGTTTTCAAACCAATCCATCTTTTAAGCGGTGGTGAAAAAGGCCGTGTATCTCTGGCTAAGTTAATGCTTTCACAAGCTAATTTTTTACTATTAGACGAGCCTACCAACCATCTGGATATTATGTCCAAAGAAATCCTGGAAGCTGCCTTAAACAACTATACGGGAACTGTTTTATACGTATCTCATGACCGCTACTTTATCAATAAAACGGCAACAAGGATATTCGATCTGACCGGTCATAAACTTTTATCCTATGACGGAAATTATCAGTATTATCTTGAAAAAAAAGATACTGTGGAACAGATTCATCACATTGCAACAGGGACTAATGAAAAATCAGAAAGTACGAATTCAGCCGCTGATTCTGAGTCAAAGCTGGATTGGCAGGAGCAGAAAAGACTGGCGGCAGAACGAAAAAAGCTGGAACGCGCTTATAATGAAACAGAAGAACTTATCGGTGAGTTAGAAAATGAAATTGCTTCTTTAGATGAAGAGCTCAGCCGGCCGGAATACGCTTGTGATGCTGCTAAATTAACTGAACTGACCCACAATCGTGAAAAAAAGGAAGCTGCACTCACAGATGCCATGGAACAGTGGGAACAGCTTGCAGAACAATTAGAAATATAAAATAATATCTTACAGCGTGTACTTGTATTCCTAACGGCACACGCTGCTTTCTTTTATTTTTATCGTCATTTCATTCACCTGACGATAAATATCCTCTGCCGCCTCAGGAAGGTAAAAAGAGCCATTACGGTACAAAATCTTTCCATTCACCATCGTAAGTTTAACATTCTGTTTACTTCCACTGTAAACAAGATTTTTCTCAATATCATTTTCCGGCTGCATATTAGGCTGACTCATATCAATCATGATCAGATCCGCTAATTGTCCCTTTGACAGAGTCTCACAATCCTTTAATCCCATGACGCGTGCCCCTCCAACTGTAGCCATGCGCAATACCTCAATGGCATCCATAACTGCCGCATCACGGTGCTTGATCTTCTGCAATACTGCTGTAAGATACATCTCCCGGAACATATCAAGTGCATTGTTGCTTGCCGGTCCATCAGTTCCTATTGCCAAAAGAATGCCTGCTTTCTGTAGGGAAACCAGATCAGCAATCCCACTTGCCAGTTTCGTATTAGATCCCGGACAGGTAATAACTGCCACATGATCAGATGCCAGAATTTCACGATCTTTTTCATCAAGCCAGACACCATGAAAACCTCCTCCGCCGTACTGAAACAACCCTATCTGATGTAAAAAACGTACGGGTGATACCCCATACCGCCCAATACACTCATCCACTTCACTTCTGGTTTCAGAAAGATGCAGATAAACAGGTTTTTTTATTTTATCTGCTAACCGGGCAATCTGCTCTATCGTCTTTCTGCTGGTTGTATATTCAGCATGGAGTCCTAGCTGAAAGGAAACAAGATCTCCCATAGATCCAATTTCCTGATATTGTTCATACAGCCAGTCAGCAGAACCAACCATGTCGTTTACACTGCCGCAAAGCACTGTACGATATCCCCACTCCAGTGAAGCCTTTGCATGGTTCCGGTTGTCCAGATACATATCAAAATTTGACGTAATACCACTTGTCAGATACTCCATGATCCCAAGCTTGGCAAAAAGCCTGATTGCTTCATCCGTAAGTTTTGCTTCCATCGGAAATACACTTTTCTGAAGCCATTCCTGCAAAGGCAGATCATCGGCATATGATCGCAAAAATGTCATTGGAGAATGGCTATGCGCATTTTTGAAACCGGGCATAAGAAGATTTCCTTCACAATCTATCTCTTCATCCCATAATGATCTGCTTTCCTTTTTCTGTAAAGGTGGACCTACATACGTAATCCTATTTTCCTTCACATGAAGCTCACCTTCAAAAATTTCTTCTCCCTCTCTCATTGTAAGGATCCTTGCATGAAAAAAGCGAATGTTCATAAGTATTCCCCCTCATATTACATAGCTTTGACCGCACAATCTACCAGTTTTTTGAATTTGGGAGCCACCTGATCTGCAATAGCAGCAACCTCTTCATGGCTTAACGGCTGTTCAACTGTTCCTCCTGCCATGTTAGTTATACAAGAGATGCCACAAACTTTCATCCCCATATGTCTTGCCACAATTGCCTCAACTGCTGTACTCATTCCCACAGCATCTGCCCCCAGGGAAGCAAACATACGCACCTCTGCCGGTGATTCATAACATGGTCCGGTTGTCTGCAGATAAATGCCCTCACGCAACTCAGTTATACCATCTGCTGCTTTGCGCAGAATCTCTCGTAATTCCAGATCATAAATGGTATCCATAGAAGGAAATCTTACTCCCCACTCTTCTACATTAGAACCAATAAGCGGTGACGGGACAAATGAACTGATCTGATCTGTAATCATCATTAAATCTCCCGCCTTTAACTTATTACTGATTCCACCAGCCGCATTGGTCAAAAACAGAATTTCTGCTCCTAATAACTGCATAATCCTCGTCGGCAGCACAACATCACTCATTGCATATCCCTCATAATAATGCACTCGTCCCTGCATGATCACTACAGGAGTTGTCCCAACATAACCAAAGACAAATCTTCCCTTATGTCCAGGTACCGTCGACACAGGAAAGCCATCAATCTCATGATAAGGAATAACCGTATCAATCTGTATCTCATCGGCAAATGCTCCTAAACCACTTCCCAGAATCAGGGCAACCCGCGGAACAAAATCTGTCTTAGTGCGAATCTGTTTTACACATTGTTTTACTTTTTTTACCATTTCATTCATGTTTTTCACCCCTTTATCAAATAAAATCAGAAAAAATTACATTGCTTACATCAATTCCCTGGTTCGTCAAAGCGAGATAATCTCCCGTTCTAACCATATACCCCTGACTTACATAACGATCGATCACTTCACCATACACATTCATTAATGGCACACCAAAGCACCGTTCAAATTCATTCATCAAGATTCCTTCCATACAGCGCAGTCCGAGATACATAAACTCAGCCATTGCCTGTGTACGTGACACAGGTTCTATTTCTTCGATTGGTTTTTTCCCTCTTTGAACAGTCTTCTGATAACGTTCATGACTTCCAACATTACAAAACCGTTGTTCTTCCAAAAAGGAGGATGCTCCCAGACCCAGCCCAAGATATTCTTTTCTTTGCCAGTATTTTAAATTATGGTTACAGGAATAACCTTTTTGGGAATAATTCGATATTTCATACCGCCTATATCCCTTATCTGAAAGCAGTTCTTCTGTCATTTCATACATAGCCCGGTCCGTGTCTTCATCAACCGGAGGACACTCTTTATATTTTTCATAAAATGGAGTCCCCTCTTCAATGATCAGGCTGTAGGAGGAAATGTGTTGAGGTTCCAGTTTCAGAACTGATTTTAACGTACTTTCATAACTTTCTATCGTCTGTCCGGGAATTGCTGACATGACATCAATATTGATATTATCAAATCCCATACTCCGGGCCATTTCATACCCGGTCACAAACTCCCCATACGTATGGATACGTCCCAGTTCTTCTAATTCACGTTGTACCGCTGACTGCATCCCAATACTTAACCGATTTACTCCTAACTCCGCATATGCCGACAATTTTTCTTTTGACATTGTTCCCGGATTACACTCCATACTGAACTCAACATCATCAGCAACTGAAAAATATCTGTAAATATCCTGTATAATATACGATATTTCAGAAACACTCAAAAGAGACGGGGTCCCTCCTCCTATAAAAATCGTATCGACTTCTTTATTCTTAACTTTTACATCTTTTCCCCATAAGGCTATTTCCCGGCATAACGCGTGACAATAGGCATCCATCTGCTTTTCACTACATGGTCCGGACAGAAAATCACAATAGTTACATTTACGTATGCAAAAAGGAATATGAAGATATAACCCCAGTGTATTACTCTTCATCATCCAATTTCAAAACGCTCATAAACGCCTTTTGCGGTATCTCTACATTCCCGATCTGACGCATACGTTTTTTCCCTTCCTTCTGTTTTTCAAGCAGCTTACGTTTACGTGATATATCACCACCATAACATTTTGCCAGTACATCTTTACGGACTGCTTTTACCGTTTCCCGTGCAATTACTTTATTACCAATTGCCGCCTGTATCGGGATTTCAAACAGATGTCGTGGAATCTCATTTTTTAGTTTTTGACACATCTTACGGCCTCTTTCATAAGCTGAACTTTCATGCACAATAAAAGAAAGGGCATCGACTTCTTCTTTATTGATAAGAATATTCAACTTAACAAGACTTGCCGGCTCATACCCCTTCATCTCATAGTCAAAAGACGCATAACCTCTGGAACGTGATTTTAACGAGTCGAAGAAATCATATATGATCTCATTCAGTGGCAGTGTATATTTTAATAAAGCTCTGGTCTCTTCCATATATTCCATGCCCTGATAAACGCCACGGCGTTCCTGACATAACGTCATGATAGCCCCTACAAATTCTGTCGTTACCATGATTTCCGCATCAACTACCGGTTCTTCCATATGCTCAATCTCGGATGGATCCGGCAAATTAGATGGATTCGTTACTTCAACCATTTCCCCATTTGTCTTATACACATGGTACACAACTCCTGGTGCCGTTGTTACAAGGTCTAGATTGTATTCACGTTCCAGACGCTCCTGAACAACTTCTAAATGAAGCAGTCCAAGAAAACCACAGCGGAAACCAAAGCCTAAGGCAATCGATGTTTCTGCTTCAAACTGTAAGGAGGCATCATTCAATTGTAATTTTTCTAATGCATCACGAAGATCCTGATATTTTGCTCCATCAGCCGGATACAAACCACAATAGACCATCGGCATAACCTTTTTATACCCCGGCAATGCCTCTCCACATGGATTTTGTGCATCTGTCACAGTATCACCAACACGTGTTCCTTCGACATTCTTCAGACTGGCTGTAATATAGCCAACCATTCCTGCTGTTAATTCTTCACATGGCATAAACTGACCGGCACCAAATGTTCCCACTTCAACAACCTCTTCTTCCAAACCGGTTGCCATCATATGAATACGGGTTCCTTTCTTTACCATACCATCAAACAAACGGCAAAAAATAATAACTCCTTTATAGGCATCATACACCGAATCAAATATCAATGCTTTTAATGGAGCATTTTCATCCCCCTGTGGTGCTGGAATCTTCGTCACGATCTGCTCCAGAACTTCTTCGATATTAGTTCCCATCTTGGCAGAAATAAGCGGTGCATCCTGTGCTTCAATTCCAATAACATCTTCTATTTCATTCTTTACCCTTTCCGGTTCTGCGCTTGGCAGATCGATCTTATTGATTACCGGCATGATCTCCAGATCATGATCAATTGCAAGATAACAATTCGCCAATGTCTGTGCCTCAATTCCCTGTGCAGCATCAACGATCAAAATAGCTCCCTCACAAGCAGCAAGACTACGGGAAACTTCGTAATTAAAATCTACATGCCCTGGCGTATCGATCAGATTAAATAAATATTCTTCCCCATCCTGTGCACAATATGCAATACGTACTGCCTGGGACTTTATTGTAATGCCGCGTTCACGTTCCAGTTCCATATTGTCTAAAACCTGTGCCTGCATTTCTCTCGTTGTCAAAAGACCTGTTTTTTCAATAATACGGTCCGCTAATGTTGACTTACCATGATCAATATGTGCAATAATACAAAAATTACGTATATGGTCTTTATTAATAACTGACATAAATATATAAAATCCTTTCTATATTCCATAATATATTACAAAAATATCTCTATTTATCTTAGCATAAATCATATTTGAATTCCACAAAAAATTCTAACCTGCCTTGTCTTTTACACATTTATGGTGTAGAATACAAGTAATCTACAAAAGGAGGATAATAGAATGCGCAGAACATGCTCTCTGCTGCTTGCAGCAGGACTCATGACTAGTCTTACTATGACAAGCAGTCCCTCACAGGCAGCAATTAAACTTAACAAAACAAAATACAGGATGTTTCCCGGTAATTCCTATACATTAAAGATAAAGGGAACTACAAAAAAGGCAAAATGGACATCAAACAAAAAATCCATAGCCACGGTTACATCGGCCGGAAAAGTTACTGCAAAAAAAGCAGGGAAAGCGAAGATTACAGCAAAAATCGGAGAAAAAAAACTGATCTGTACGATTACTGTAAGAAAACCAGCGATAGGAAAAGGTACAAAAACAAGTCCTAAATCAGCTTATGCTGCCAATACATTTACTTTTTATGAAGAAGGCAAAAAAATAGGAACGATCTCCATGAAGCTGGAGCGATTTGCTTCAGGCGAAGAAGCCACTGCCCTTTCTCGCAGCAATTCAGCAAATCCAACACCAACAGCTCAGCAGGAATATATTTACTTTAAGTTTAAGATCAATTACCTATCCGGTTCTCAAACAATCAAAGCAAAAGATGTATTTAATTATTATTACAATATTTTTGGTAATAACTCAACAAAGCAAATGACAAATCTGGATTGGGGATTTTTCTTTGAAAATGTAGACGACCTCGGGCAGACGCTGCTTTCCCCGGGAAATTCCATTATTTGTTCAAAGGCTGTTTTAGTAACGAAAGGATGCGGGCCTATCACCTACCGTATCCAGACAGGAAAGAACAGTTATACCTGGTTTACAACGGCTAAATAATAAAAAATAGTTGAAAATGAGAAATTCATTTTCAACTATTTTTTTACTAATTCTAAAACATCTCAGTAAGAATGTTCCTACTCTCAGGTTTCGTCAGCCTCTACCTCTTCTGTAAGAAATTTTGCAACTTCAGAATCTAATCGGTTGCTTACATTTTCCGTAACCTCAATACTGGATTGAATATCTGAAATACTCTCCGTCATGGCGCCGACTGACTGTGATACGCCGGAGACCTGGCTGGAACTGTCATAAATCGTTTCCGATATGCCCCGGATGAGATCTGTCATTTCTCTCATGGTATCCTTTAACATCGTTGCACTATCCGCAAACTGGTGCATGATATCATCGACGCGTATAGCATCTTCATTGTATTGATTTCCTGTATGAACCAGATTATCATAATCCGGCATAACATCCTGTTGAATAAAGGCAAGCATCTTATTCGCATTTTCTGCCAGTTCCCTTACGGATGTAGTCACCTCGTAACTAATGTTCTGAATGTGATTTGCCGTCTCACGGCTGGAGTCAGCCAGATTACGTATCTCATCGGCAACCACCGCAAACCCTTTTCCAATCTCCCCTGCTCTGGCTGCTTCAATCGAAGCATTTAATGCTAAAAGATTGGTCTGCGAGGAAATATCCAGTATATCATTAGTAAGAGCATTAATCTTTTCAACATCCTTACTCTTTTCCAACGATATCTGTAATAATTGATTGATATCCGAAGCCATCTCTCCTGTTATCTTACGGCGCTGCTGGCCATTTTCACGCAAAGCATCTGCCCGCTGCTTAATCTCTTTTGCAAACTCAGAACCACTATTTGCTTCACTAACAATCTGTTCCATCGCATGATAAACAGATACTGACTGGTCGTTCAGACTTTCTGTATTTGATGCTACTTCTTCCATTGCTGTATTAATCTTTAACATAGTATCCGAGACAATCTGAATATCTGTATTCGAAGTATTAACCCCATTAAAAACCTGTTCTACATTTGACTGAAGTCCGGCAGAATCCGTCTTAATCTCAATTATTATACCTTTTAACAATTCAATAAATTTGTTGATTCCCGCAACTAATGTACCGATCTCATCTTTTGTTTCCACTGGTAATTGTGCTGTCAGATCCCCACAATTATCTTCAATGCTATGAACAACCGTTTTAAGCCTGTGAATTGCATGTTTCGTTGGACGCAGAACAGTCAATAACACGATTAGTACACAAATCACCAAAGAAAGTACAAGCAAAACAAGTAGCGCAATAAATGCCAGCGTACTTTGATCAGCCGCTTTCTCTAATCCTTTCTGAGACTCCTTAACCTGAGTTGTATTAAATGTTTTTAATGTATCAATTTCTTTTTGAAAAGATTGATATGTTGAATCAATTGCTTCATTTAGCTGATTCAGACCATTGATTTCGTAATCCTGAATTTCCTTCTGTGTTGTCTGATATTTTACCTTGAAATCACTATAAGATTGTTTAAACTTATTAATTTCTTTGTTTTCTAATATAGCTTTTGATTTTGTTACGATAGCATCCAGCTCATGATCCATATTAGTAAGAGTCTGGTCTATTTCTTTTGACAATTTCTTTAGCTTGTCATCGTCATAAGTCGTAGCAAGCCGCATCAATTTATATTGAAGCAAAACAAAATCTGTTTCCACGCCGCCTGTTTTTTCGATAATTGTCATGTAATTATCACTAATCACATCGGTTACTCTATTCATCTGAGTAATCTTTGAGTAAATAAGCGTCGAACACACCCCACATACAACTGCCAGAATGAAAAACGGAACTAAAATTTTAACCCCAATTGATTTTCTCATTTTTCCCTCTCCTTCACTTTCCAAATATGTCAATATTATAGCACGATAGTGCAAAAATGACAATTTTTTTTATTTTAAAGGAAGCTCTATCTGCGGTAAATAAGGTACTAACGTATCGGCATCCCACAAAAATACAGAGAGCCTGTTTGCTGCTATATCCCACTGTGCCGGAATATCCACCTTTTTGTATTCATTTGTCCCTAATTCAATACGCTGCTCAGATGTATCTGTTAAAGCACCTGAACTATCGTAAGCTGTCCAGACAACTTTTATTTTTTTCTTCTGTGCATTATTCGACAGGCAAAGGCCAATTGACTGACCGGACAATCCAGCATAAGCAGAAAGTACTTCTTCCGTATCCGGTGTCTCTGCTGTCTTACAGGAAACGTTTACAATTATTTCATTAGAAACTATGTAACCATCCTCGGAAACAGCATAAAACTTCAACATTTTTCCTTTTGCACTTTCAGGTATGCTAAAACTTCCATCCTCTGCAAAAGAAGCATTCTCCAGTTCTTTGTCATCTGCTGTATCAGCCACATGCCATACAATTGCTTCTTTTTCATCTTCTTCCAGAGAATATGCGGTTGTAAACGTAATCTTGTCTCCAATCTGTACTCTCTTGTTTAAATCAATATCAGTAGAAATTGATAATTTATGTAATGAAAAAACTACTGTGACTTTATCACCTTTTTGAAGTTTTAATTCTATATATGGTTTCTTCTGTTTATTATACAGAACCTTTTGTTTGACGCCATCAATCTTCGCTTCGTTCCAGTCTACACCACAGGATAAAGCAATTATATTATTATCTTTGTCAGATGAAATAGTTGTCTGAACAGATGTGTTGTTGTCCTTTACATCCCACTTAATTTCATCTGCCTTTGCATTACATCTTGCGCGGAGCCCGGTAATACTTCCACTCTGCATGGTGCTCAGCAGTGTCGGTAAAACCTCGATTTCACCTGTGTTAGAATACATTAAAGCTTCATTAACCGCTCCCATGATACCAAATGCCGAGTCGGTACAATAAGTAGAATTATGATTATCATTATGTGAAGTCATCATTGAACTATACTGATAATTGCTTGTCATCAAAAATCTCAAAACAGAATCCAAGCTATCCGGATCTTTCAAACGGGCTGCTACCAATGCTTTGTGAGTCGGTCCGTGTGATTCCGAAGCTTCCTGACCGCCATATGCAGCAGAACGATAAGCCATTGCTTTCATGATTCCTGCCCGGAGATCATCATCGGTCTGGGATTCATACCCCGGCCATGCAGGATAAGCATGGCTGACATGTCTATGCCTGTGCTTTTCACCCAGATTTGGTGTAGCCCACTCCTTTAATTCACCTGTATCTGCATAGAGATACTCTGGTATCTTGCTTTCAAGATCTTTCCATTTGCTCAGTTTATCAGCTGCATCAGCCGGTTTTACCACATCCAAAATAGTTCTGGCCATAAACAACGTATCATGTGTAGCCGAAATATCCATTGTCGTATTATATGCCAAAGCATAAATCGAATTATCTGCCGTTTTCGCCGGTGAATTCTCTGGTGAATATCCAGGCGAATACAGATACTTAGCATCTTTGTCTCCTGCTACAATTGCCTGCGACAACGTTGTCCCATCATCCAGGTGTATCTCACCTTTACCATCGGTATAAAATCTCTCATCTACATACTGAAGCCAGAAATTCATTGTCTTATTCAACATAGGATACAAAATATCCTCTACCAGCTTCATCTTCCCTGTCGTACGGATTCTTTCCACATCCTCGTCCGACCAATCCATAACATGCTGATTTCTCTTCAGATCAATATCTTTTCCTAATGGAATATCTCTATCACCATAACACTGCCAATATTCGAAGATTGGAATAATCAGCCAATCAGTGATTCCATTTACATAGATATGAGGATATCCATCCATAAAATGATAACTTCCTGCCTGACCCGTGCCATCCACACGAGGAGGAGCCTTAATCGCATCTGTCATTCCATAAATATTGTGTGCATCCGTCTCCCAGTCTGCAATCATCCGGACAATAAAGTTGATATAACCCTCTCCTGCACCATCCATATTACCTGTATTCATTCCTGAAACCTGAAGATTCGTATTGGCATCCAGTGTAAAATCACCACTCCAATCCGGCTTCCATGCGCCTGTCCAAATTGCACCAAGTCGAGTTGTGTGATAACCACTGGCACAGATCAGCCCAAACCTTCCGTTATTATAAATACGCTCAAGAAAAGCCTTGTTAATTGCCTTTTTATTACTATTCTGTTTTGCAATCAACTCTCTGTTCGTCAAAAGACGATCCGCTTTTTCTTCTTCTGTCTGACATAAGTTGATACGAACATTGTCAAACATCCCGCCATGAATTTTAACATGCGGTTTTAATAATTTCTGATAAGATTCCTCTGTGCTTTTAACCTCGTAGTCTATTACAACGGAATCAATATCTTCAATCATGCGGTCATACAGTTTTTCTTTTACATCCTGAACCGATTCGCATCCGTCATCCTGACGATCTACTTTCGTGATAAGCATTACAGATTTTGTTCCACTGATCGTAAGTTTAGGATTGTTTGCATCTTTTATCTCACCGGAGCCAAATCCATTCGCATTTGTAATTGTTCTTTTATCCGCCTCATAGATCACGGTTCCGTCCGTGATAATACGTGTTGCAGAACCCCAGCCACCTTTGGCAAATAAGGTTTTCTGTCGATTTTTATTTCCTTTTCTATACTGGTCAGGGTATTTGCCAACCATACCCATCGTGTAGCCTTTATCATCCTTTGTAACAATATAATCAGAATCAGGACGGGGACTTACCGTTCCCTGATTGCGCATTTGAACCATATGATCAATGCTCAAGGTAATATCCAGGTCTTTATCATCCGGAGCTTCCATATAGGTTACAATGATATTGTCCTTACGTGATGCAAAGGAACGGCGGTTCCACTCATTTCCTGCAGCATCTTTCCACTGTGCTCCTACTTCACCTGTTTCATAATTCGTATATCGATTATAATTTGTTTCATTTTCCTTTGTGAAACTGTTATTCTTAATCCGGTACTGGCTTGCCGGCTGATAAGGGCGCGACCAGGTCAGCCCCCACGAAGATCCGAACTTGCTTGAAGCATATTTATTTACCGCTTTTGTCCATGGAAAATCACTTGCTTTTTTACGGACAACAGCACCTTTTCTCTGTTCATCAAGAATACTGCTTATATCCGGAGTTTCATAGAAATCTCTTTCATCCGTTACAATTTTTGTATTATTGAAAATAAATACATCTTCATTCGGATCACAGCTTTCAATAAAACCAATCTCACCATTAGCAGTTACGGAGCCATCGCGCCAGGCATCATTTTTTGTGCCTTTTTCTATTGTTTCATAGGTATTTTCATTAAATCCTAAAGCACTGCCAATACCGTATTTCCATTGTGATGTCTTGGCATGCACTTCCATAGATGGAACAAATGACGCTGATAATAACGAAACCACACCCAATACAACACCCCCTAAAATAATACTGTTTACTTTTTTCATATTTCCTGTTTACCCCCCTTATTCCGATTAGCGGACTTTCACTTTCACTGCCTTACTGTAAGTTCCGGCTATTTTCTTTTTACCAGATAAACCATAAGCTCTGATCTTAACATAATATACTTTTCCGCTCTTTAATTTCTTTAATACTGCCGATTTTTTCCGGCCGCTTTTGATTGTTGCTTTTACTTTATATTTGCCATTTTTCTTTTTGGACGTACTGATCTGATAGCCTTTCGCTCCCTTAACCGTTTTCCATGTAATGACAATTTTTTTCTTTGCTTTCGATTTTGCCTTCACTTTTTCCGGTGCCGGTAATGATTTTCTGCCTTTCTTCGATATTTCATTTTTCAGATTCTTATCACTGCTTATATTTTTCGTTTTTCCATCATTATTTGAATTGCCCTGCGTTGGCTTTGGCGTATCATGTGTTTTCTTATCATCGTATGTCGGTGCCGGGGTCTGAGTCGGTTTCAATTCTTCCGGAATAAATCGAAACTGCTTTGTAACCTGTCCTCTCTCTGATGATACAACCAGCGTATATACCCCCTCAACCGGCTGCTTCTTTACCTTAAAGGAAAACGTAGTTGTCTCTTTTGCCGTATACTGATTCATATATAACAGATATTTTTTATTGGCCGTGAGATCATTCCATGATCCTTTTACTCCCGGTGCATAACAAATAACAGAAAACGGTTTTCCTTTTAATTTCTTGTCACTGACTGTCACTTCCACCGTATATTTGATACGATCCGGTGTAACTTTTACTGCAGTACTGTCAGCCTGTATTTCTTTTTGAGCTAAACATGGCATAACAGCCAAAAAAAGCAATACAAGCAAATAAGTACTCACCCTCTGTTTCATAAAACTTTCCTCCTTATTCTGCATATAGATAGTTATAATTTTAACAGTGTTATATTTTTACAACAATGATCTATCGTGTACTTTTTTTGATACAACATGTCAGGGAGCCTATTGTTTTCGATATCTTACTCCATGAAAACAATCGCTCCCTGTTAGCTTCATTATGATTTTTTTGTGAGATCATACGGGGTACTCTGATACACATAATAATTTAACCAATTACTATAAAAAAGTTGTCCTGCGGAGCGCCAGCGCACAATCGGCTCCTTCGTCGGGTCATCATCAGGAAAATAATTTGCCGGTATATTCGGATTCATACCTTTGTTCAAATCACGAAAATACTCTTTTGCTAATGTGTCGGAATCATACTCCAAATGCCCCGTAATAAAAAACTGTCTGCTGTCTGTCGTTTTCACCACAGTCACTCCCGCCTCGTCTGATACAGCTAAAACTTCCAATTCCGGAACAGCCTCAATATCTTCCTGCCTTACTGTCATCGCACGTGATTGTGGGCAATAAAACACATCATCAAATCCACGAAACAGAGGTGATTTCTTCTTTAATACTTTATGTTCATATACCCCGGACAATTTTTCTTTCCGGTCTTCTTTGTCAATTCCGTAATGATAATATAAACCAGCAAATGCCCCCCAGCACATATGAAGAGTACAGTGTACATGCGTCTTGCTCCATTCCATGATGTGACTGACTTCATTCCAATAGCTGACATCCTTCCAATCTGTATAATCAAGAGGAGCTCCTGTTATGATCATGCCATCAAAATTTCTCTCTTTTATATCATCAAATACAGTATAAAAAGTCTCCATATGGTTTGCTGATACATGTGTCGGCTGATAACTAGCTGTCTGTAAAAATTCGACTTCTACCTGCAATGGTGTATTGGAGAGTTTGCGAAGCAACTGTGTTTCCGTCTCTATCTTTGTAGGCATAAGATTAAGAATCAATACTTTAAGAGGACGAATATCCTGATGCATTGCACGATATTCTGTCATGACAAATATATTTTCACTTTCCAGTATTTTCTGTGCCGGAAGAGCATTTTGAATTTTTATTGGCATCTTTCTCCACTCCTAACATCTCATATTCGTAGTTGCCATTATAACATAACAAAAGGCGGAAAACAAGCTGACTATTCCATACATCCTGACATAATACATACCCCGGATGCCCCGGCCGCTATCACGGACTGTTCATTTTCTTCGTTGATTCCTCCAATTCCATATACTGGTATATCTGTCTGTCCACATAAGGAACGCAGGAAAGAAAGTCCCCTAGGCTGCAAGCCCTTTTTGCAGTCAGTCTCAAAAATATGCCCGGCAATCACATAGGATGCTCCCATCTCTTCTGCCTGCCTCAGTTGTGCCAGCGAATGTACTGATGTTCCCATCTCTTCCATTTTAACCGAAACTGCACGCCGCTCCTCTTCCGATAAGCGCTCCCACAAGGATAATGGCATATGAAGGAAAGAGTGTTTCAATCGCAGTGCTGTCTGTGGATAAGAATGTAAAATACATTTTGTGTTGTTTTTCTGACAAATTAATAAAACATCTCTCGCCAGCCATTCGTATTCCTCTTCTGTCAGATCCTTTTCCCGTAAAAGAATCGTCTGATACTGCTTCCCCTTTGCCAGCCGTTCGACCTGTGTTAAAAAGTCGTTCTGACACAGATGCCGGTTGGTCACTGCTATCCTATACATATATATAATCACTCATAACAGGCTGCAATCCTAACGACAGAATATCGTCATAAACTTCCTGCACATTTCTCTTATCATCAATCTCAAACTGTTCATCACCTTTTTCTTCACCGCTATGTCCGCCAATTCCAACATCAACTCCCGCTGATATTTTCGTAGCACATATCTGAATCAGGTTATCACGGACACGTTTGCATTCACGTGTTGATACCGTTATCGATGCAAATGGCAGCAACAGACGATAGGCGCAGACAACCTGCAAAAGCTGTGCTTCGTGCACATCCATCGGATTGATACGGTCATTATTAATGATCGGGCGAAGTCTTGGACAGGAAAAAGCAATTTCAGCCTGTGGGTACTTGCGCTGTAACAAATACGCATGTACCCCGGTAGCAAATGCATCTTTGCGGAAATCATCCAGACCAAGCAATGCAGCAAATCCAACACCTCTCATTCCACCTTTTAATGCTCTTTCCTGTGCATTGATGCGGTAAGGGAAAATACGCTTATTTCCTGCCAAATGCAGGGTCTCATATTTATCGGAATGATACGTTTCCTGAAAAACAGTTACATAATCAGCACCACATTCATGCCAGTAACGATAATGATCGGAGTTCGTTGGATACACCTCCAGGCCAATAACTTTAAAATATTTTCTTGCTATCTTACAAGCTTCGCCGATATAATTCACATCTGACATTTTCTCGCTTTCTCCCGTAAGGATGAGAATTTCCTGCAAGCCTGTTTCTGCGATTGCCTGCATTTCTTTTTCAATTTCTTCTGTGTTGAGCTTTGCACGACGGATTTTATTATGACAATTAAAACCACAATAAATACAATAATTTTCACAATAGTTCGCAATATACAATGGTGTAAACATCATAATAGAATTTCCAAAGTGTTTTCTCGTTTCTTTCTGCGCCATCTGCGCTATTTCTTCCAGAAAAGGAAGTGCGGCTGGCGACAGCAGTGCTCCGAAATCTTCTAATGTACGCTGCTCCTTGTATATAGCTCTGCGGACATCCACCGCTGTATACTGATCGTAATCATATGCCTTCATTGCTTCCACAACCTGTTTGTCAACGTCAGACTCCAGAACCTCCATTCCTTCCAGATACGTCATATGATCAATCCTGTTTTCTTTCATATCTTCAAGAATCGATTCACTTAATATACTCTCATTTATCTTTTCTGATGTCATGTTCAAAGTTCCTCCTATTTTATCTGATTCGAACCATCCTGAATATAACCGGTCAATGGAGAAGAAGCACTGCCCCCTCTTTCCAGCACCCGTCCGGTTCCTGCCAGATAAGCCTTACGTCCAGCTTCAATTGCCAGCTTAAATGCCTCTGCCATAGCCGGGATATCACCAGCCGTTGCAATTCCGGTATTAGCCATAATAGCTGACGCACCCATTTCCATCGCTGCACATGCCTCAGACGGTTTTCCAATACCAGCATCCACAATAATCGGCAAATCAATCTCGTCTATCAGAATCTGAATAAATTCCTTTGTGCACAAGCCTTTGTTAGAACCAATCGGGGCAGCCAGCGGCATAATGGAAGCAGCTCCGGCATTTTTCAGATCCCTTGCCACATTAAGGTCCGGATACATATATGGCATTACGATAAATCCCTCTTTGGCAAGAATTTCTGTTGCTTTAATCGTCTCTGCATTATCCGGCAGAAGATATTTGGTATCCCGCATAATCTCAATCTTTACAAAATCACCACATCCGACTTCTCGGGATAAACGGGCAATACGCACTGCCTCATCCGCATTTCTTGCTCCGGATGTATTTGGTAATAACGTAACCCCCTCCGGAATATAATCTAATATATTAGCTCTTCCATCCTGATTTGCCCGGCGGAGTGCTAAGGTAATGATCTGTGCACCGGCATGCTCCACCGAAGCTTTGATGAGATCCAGGGAATATTTACCGGATCCCAAAATAAAACGTGAGCTAAACTCATGTCCTCCCAATAATAATGTATCGTTATTCTTCATTGTTCTAGTTCTCCTTTTCTGCCTAATGGTATTTTGTATCTTTTTTAACAGCCTCCACCAACGAAACTAACCACTTCAATCTCATCGTCCGGGTGAAGAGTTATCTCCTGATACGACTGCTTACTTACAATAACTCCATTAATTTCTATCGCTATACGGTTTTTCTGAAAGCCTTCTCTAACAACCATTTCTTCCACTGTGATGCCTTCCAGATTTTCTTTCTGTTCACCATTGATGTAAACCATGTCAGCCTGCCTCCTTATAAATGTTCAAAAAAATAGATAACACAAGAACGAATTCACACCCGAGGTGGTGTGCCCCTTCTTGAGTTATCCCCAATCTGTCCCCTATACTATCATTATTTTGAATTTTTGTCAACGAAATGATTTGACACATTTTCTATTTCTTTTTTAGGAACTCTCAAAACAGATAAACCTGCCAGGATCACGATAGGAAAGACAATTGCTGCGCCTAATCCCGCATGAAGATTATTCCCACACCGGTCTGCTACCATACCCACTACCGTAGGACCGGAAGAACATCCGATATCACCTGCCAGAGCCATTAATGCATACATCATGGTTCCACCTGTCGGAAGACGAACTGCTGCTATGCTGAATGTACCCGGCCAGAATATTCCTACGGAAAATCCACATACAGCGCACCCGGCCAGAGCGAACAGCGGAACATCTGCACACATTGCCAGCACATAACAACAGATACAGACTATAGCACAGACTGACATAAATTTTTTTAACGGAATGCTGTCACTATATCTGCCATACACCGCTCTGGCTATTCCCATTAGCAGAGCAAAGGCACATGGACCAGCCATATCTCCAACTGATTTTGATACCCCAAGCGCTGACTCAGCAAACGAAGATGCCCATTGACTCATGGCAAGCTCGGATGCACCGGCACAGATCATAATGATGACCAAAAGCCAAAATACTTTTTTTCGGATCAAATCGTAAAAAGTCATCTGAGATTCCTGTTCTACTGTTCTCCGGATGGGAACAACGGAAAAGTAAAACATATTGCCAAATGGTATCAAAGCCCATAAACAAGCCAGGAGCCGCCAATTTTGTATTCCAAAAAAATAAAAATAAAGTGTAGATACTATGATCAGAAACATTTGCCCCCAGCAATAGAAGGAGTGCAGCAGACTCATTGCTGCTTCCTTTCGTTCCGTTGGACATGCTTCAACAATAGGACTGATCAGCACTTCTATGATTCCACCACCAATCGCATATAAAACAACCGAAATCATCAGCCCGATGTAGGAATTTGAAAAAATACCGGGTAAAATAGCCAACCCGACTAACCCTAAAACCGCCAGAAAATGAGCTGTAACAATGGATACGCGATATCCGATCTGATCAACAAATTTAGCAGATAACAAATCTACCAAAAGCTGCACAAGAAAATTTACTGTTGTAATCAGCGTAATATCCGTAAGACTTAGCTGATAAGTCTGCTGAAATGTCAGAAACAACAGTGGTGCAAAATTATTCACGATTGCCTGTGTGATATAGCCAAGATAACTGGCATATATCGTATGCTGGTAATTAGTGCGCATAGCATAACTCCCCTTATTCTGTTATTGTAGCAAAAGAGGAGTTCCATCTAAAACAGCCTCAACCAGATGGTCTCCCTCATATCTTAATTTCAAAGAGAAAAACTCCTCTTGTTCTTCCATCAGACGAAGGAAAATCTTATCCCCCTCCCATATTGGCAGTTCATAAATTTTATCTTTGTCCACCCACTCAAGTGTTCCCTCGTCACATTCGCATAAAGTTCCCTTAAAACTATCCGCCTTATATAAACACATATATTCAACGTCTGCCCATTCATTGGAAATAAAAGTAACGATGCCGCAGAATTTCCAATGTGTCAGAGTAAGTCCTGTTTCCTCTTTTACCTCCCGGAGCAGGCACTCTTCCGGCGTTTCCTGTGCTTCAAAATGCCCACCGACACCAATCCACTTGTCTTTGTTAATATCCTTTTCTTTTTTGATCCGGTGAAGCATCAGATACTTTTTATCTTTTTCAATATAGCAAAGCGTTGTTAATGAAACACCTTTCATTTTTTACTTCCCCACTCTGCAGATGCTTTGTGGTGTATCTTTCCCTTCAACATGGCTACGACAGAAACATAAAGCATTACAAGGGCTGCACTGATAATAACCCCTCCAATAATATCCGTAAACCAATGTACACCGGATAATAATCGCCCCATTACCATAAGCGCAATAATCGCTACTGCAGCGATGTCTGCCAAAAGGCAAAGTGTCTGGTTCTTTATCAGACGGTTAAACTGAATAATAGCAGTCGCCATAACACAGCAAACCAGCATCGTGTGCGATGACGGATAAGAAGCCTCCAGATTTCCCTCTTCTAAAATCGGACGGTAATTCACAACCACTTTTTCAAATAAAACATAAAAAATCCCCATAACAACATAAAAACCGCCTAATACAAGTATTTCCATATCTGTCCGGAAGAAATTTTTCCGCCGGATCATCTGTATCAGACCGATCACCCCAAATCCTAACACAACTAGAATGGCCAATATCCCCAGATATTTTGTTAATGTATACCAGAACTGACTTTGTCCTAATGATTGGAACATCGCCATATTAATAGTGGCAAATCCTATATTAGATTTCTGTGGTCCCACTGGTTGAACATCTACTGTTGCTACTAAAATTGTATAAACAATAAAAAGGACAAATAGCCCTGCTGTAACTATGTACTTTTTCTGTGTCTTTTTCATATTCTTCCCTCCATTTGTACGATAATCTTATTTTATTCTGTTCTTTTCTTTTTTGTCTTCTTTTTATAATGCGGTGCTGCAATACGATAAAATGAATTAAGTTTAGCACGATTATCCCCTGCTTTGGCACTGCCAACCATCTGCTGGACAAATCCGTTTAACTTCTGCATATACTCTTCTTCTGATATCCTGCCCTCTGCTACGCCGGTTAGCCCTTTTTCCCAGCTTGCTGTCAGATTTGGTGATAACATATGCGGCATGGAATAGCGCACGATTCCACATACAAGTTCGCCTTTTAACGTTGGCGTAATGATCTGTGTCTTTTTATTTAAGTTCAGATAGTCGATATTCACCAGTTTTTTAAGTATTTCTGCACGAGTCGCACTTGTTCCAATCCCACTCCCCTTGATCTGAGCCCGCAGTTCCTCATCTTCGATCAACTGTCCGGCATTTTCCATCGCAAGGATCATTGAACCGGAATTATATCGTTTAGGTGGTGACGTCTCACCTTCCTTTACCGTACATTTTCTCAGACTGACCTGTGTATTCTTCTTCAACAGATCCAATACATCCTTTAAGTCAAATTCTTCTTCATCCTCCTGCTCCTGTTTCTGTGCGTTTATTTCCTCCGGATTTTTCTTTTTTGTAAAGGAATACTGTGACACAGGTAAAAAACCTTCTTCTAAAAGAACCTTCGCAGACGTAAAAAAACGTTCTTCACCAGCCTTTATTGTAACGTGAAGTTTCTGATACAAGGCAGGCGGAAAAAAAATACACAAAAACCGCCTTACGATAACCTCATACATTTTTTTCTGGGTTTCCCCCATACTATTCAATACTCCTAACCCCTGTCCGGTAGGAACAATCGCATAATGGTCTGTAATCTGTTTGTCATTTACATAACGGGTTTTTTCCAGTCCTCTATAGGTCTGATGCTCCGATATATAGGCAAGATATGGTTTGGCCTGTTCATAATTTTGCAGTCCTGCCAGATTTTTTCCGATTTCTTTCGCAACAGCACTTGAAAGCACACGCGCATCAGTCCGCGGATAAGTGACAAGTTTTTTTTCATATAATTCCTGCACGATAGCAAGCGTTTCGTCCGGGCTTATCTTAAATAATTTAGAAGAAAGATTCTGCAGCTCCGCCAGATTAAATAAAAGGGGCGGATTTTTCTTTTCTTTCTTCTTCTCTACCTTTTCAATAACAGATTTCACCGGTTCTGGTTGTGTAAGAGAATCAATCAAGACTAATGCATGCTCCTTATCCTTAAATCCATTCTCCTTATATAAAATGGGGGATTGATAATACTTAGATCCCTCAACAGCTTTCCATTCCCCCTGAAACGTTTTTTCTTCCAATTCGAATGTTCCAATAATCCGGTAAAAAGGCGTCTTTACAAAATTGCGTATTTCCCACTCCCTGGTCACTACCATGCCAAGAACGCAGGTCATCACCCGTCCCACGGAAACGGATGTCCATTTTTTTTCAGAAAAAATATTATTAAGCCAATAACCATATTTAAGAGAAAGTACACGGGAAAAATTAATTCCCATAAGATAGTCTTCTTTGGCGCGCAAATAGGCAGAACTACTCAGATTATCATACTCTGACATAGGCTTTGCCTCACGGATACCACGCAGAATCTCTTCTTCTGTCTGTGAATCAATCCATACACGCAGTTTCTTTTTTGTTTCCGGTACATGTGCCATCTGATCTACCAGACGATATATGTATTCTCCCTCTCGTCCAGAGTCAGTACAAATATAAATAGCATCTACATCTTCCCGGTTCAATAGTCCGCTGACAATCTGAAATTGTTTTTTTACATTTGGAATTACCTCATATAAGAATTTGTCCGGCAAAAAAGGCAGTGTATCTAAAGACCATTTTTTCAAACTTTCATCGTAAACCTCCGGGTAACTCATTGTCACTAAATGTCCAACACACCAGGTCACGATCGTATCTTCTGATTCAAGAAATCCATCGCCCCGCCGGGCATTAACCTTCAATATCCGTGCAAACTCTTGCGCTACACTTGGTTTCTCTGCGATAAACACTCGTTTCGCCATGTATCTTTTTTATCCTTCCTCTTATAAGCCACAAGTCTGGGCGGTAACTGCCCAGACTTATCGCATAATTTTAATTCATATTATTACAATAGAGCAGATTTCACATCGGCTTAATATAACGGATACTTATCTGTCAATGTTTTAACAATAGCCTTTGCTTTTTCGCCATTTGCCTCATGGTCATCAATCATCATAGCAATCGCTTCTGCAATCTGATCCATATCATCGGTATTCATACCGCGGCTTGTCACCGCTGCAGTTCCCAGACGAATTCCACTTGTAACAAAAGGAGACTGTGGATCATTAGGAATCGTATTTTTATTGGAAGTAATATTAGCATCATCAAGCCATTTCTCGACTTCTTTTCCTGTCAGACCTTTTGCAGCAAGGTCAACTAACATCAGATGATTATCTGTACCACCGGATACGATGTCAATACCACGCTTCTGCAAACCTTTACATAATGCCTGTGCATTATCAATGATGTTCCTGCCATACTCCTTAAAAGCCGGATCCAGTGCTTCTTTAAAACATAACGCTTTTGCTGCAATGACATGCATCAATGGTCCTCCCTGGATTCCTGGGAAAATTGCTTTATTTAATTTGTGTTCAGCAGCAAATTCTTCTGACGAAAGAATCATACCACCACGTGGACCACGAAGCGTCTTATGTGTCGTTGTCGTTACAACGTGAGCATATGGAATTGGACTTTCATGATATCCGGATGCTACAAGACCCGCAATATGTGCCATGTCAACCATTAAGAAAGCACCTGCTTCATCTGCTATTTCACGAAATCTCTTAAAATCGATTTTACGACAATAAGCACTTGCTCCGGCAATGATCATCTTTGGCTTACATTCCTTAGCAATGCGCTCAACTTCGTCATAATCAATAAAACCTGTGTCATCAACACCATATGGCACAATGTTGTAATAGGTACCGGAAATGTTGGCAGGACTTCCATGAGATAAATGTCCGCCATGATCAAGGTTCATTCCCATAACCGTTTCACCCGGCTTTACTAAAGCAAAAAACACCGCCATATTAGCCTGTGCACCGGAATGAGGCTGTACATTGGCATAGGTACAGCCAAACAGTTTCTTAGCACGGTCACGAGCCAGATCCTCAACAATATCAACATACTGACATCCGCCATAATAACGTTTTCCCGGATATCCCTCTGCATATTTGTTTGTCAATGTACTTCCCATTGCAGCCATAACAGCCTTACTTACAAAGTTTTCTGAGGCAATCAGCTCAATATGGTCATTCTGTCGTCCCGTCTCCAGTTCCATTGCCTTTGCCAACTCAGGGTCAGCATTCTTCACTAAATCAAATGAATACATGTCTCGTCTCCTTTTCTATTATGCTTCATCAATTGCTTTACCAATATCATTTCTCATATATTTGTTCTCAAACGAAATCCACTTTGTTGCTTCATAAGCATTTGCTCTTGCCTCTTTGAGGTCAGCGCCTTTTGCCGTAATGCCAAGTACGCGCCCGCCGTTGGTCACGATTCCTTCTTCCGTTTTCTTAGTTCCCGCATGGAAGACATAATAACCTTCCTTATCATCAAAGTTTTCAAAACCTGTGATCAATTTGCCTTTTTCATAATGCTCCGGATATCCATCCGATGCTAATACGACACAAACGGCAGCATTATCTTCAAACTGAAGCTCAACTTTATCTAATTTTCCATCAATGCAGGCGTTCATGACATCAATAATATCATTTTTCATACGAGGGAGAACAACCTGTGCTTCCGGATCACCAAAACGCGCATTATACTCTAATACTTTAGGTCCATCCTCAGTAAGCATCAAACCAACAAACAGGATTCCAACAAAGTCCCGGCCTTCTGCTTTCATGGCATCCATCGTTGGCTGGTATACTTTTTCCTCACAAAACTTCTGTACTTCTTCTGTGTAAAACGGACTCGGTGAAAATGTTCCCATACCACCGGTATTCAGCCCCTGATCACCATCTTTGGCGCGTTTATGATCCTGAGCACTTGTCATTGGCTTAATATGTGTACCATCACAATAGCATAATACCGATACCTCGCGGCCTGTCATAAACTCTTCAATCACGATCTCGTTGCCGGCATCACCAAACTGCTTATCCAGCATCAATGTCTTAACACCTGCTTTGGCATCTTCAAGATCATTGCAGATCAAAACTCCTTTGCCCAGTGCCAGACCATCTGCTTTCAGAACAATTGGCATCTTGGCTGTTTCCAGATATCGAATAGCTTCTTCCGGGTCTGTAAAATTCTCATACGCTGCTGTAGGAATATGATATTTTTTCATCAAATCTTTTGAAAAAGCTTTTGATCCCTCAATAATAGCTGCATTCTTTCGTGGTCCAAAAACACGCAGCCCTCTCTTTTCAAATACATCTACAATACCGCCAACTAACGGATCATCCATACCAACAATAGTAAGATCGATCCGTTTCTCTTCAGCGAAATCCGCCAATCGGTCAAATTCCATTGCGGTAATGTCAACACATTCAGCTATAAGACCAATACCGGCATTCCCAGGCGCACAATAAATCTTATCCACCTGACTACTCTTTGCTACACTTGCTGCAATGGCATGTTCTCGCCCACCACTGCCTACGATCAGTACATTCACCTACTGCTTCCTCCTTTTGATGTCAATCTATAAAATTTTATTTTATTCTCACTAAACGATCCACAATCTCAACTTTTCCATTTGCGATCAGATCAATCGCCTGTGGAAGAATTTTCCACTCTGCTTCCTCCATAACACGTTTTTGAAGACTCTCTGGTGTATCATCCTGCTTAACTTCAACTGCCTTTTGCAATATGATCGGACCACTATCTGTTCCCTCATCCACAAAATGCACAGTGGCTCCTGTTACTTTATTTCCGCGCGCCAGCACACTTTCGTGTACTTTTAATCCATAATATCCTGCCCCACAATGAGAAGGGATCAATGATGGATGAATATTAATGATACGGCTTTCATATGCTTTCACAAAGTTCTCCGGCAAAATAACCAGATATCCGGCCAGTACGACCAGATCGATTCCCGCCTCATCCAGCACCCGGATCAATTCATTTCCAAATGCATTCCGGTCCTCAAAGTCTTTTGGAATAAGGACTTTGGCTTCGATATTTTTCTTTGCCGCACGTTCTAAGGCATAGGCATTGGCTTTATTACTAATAACAAGCGAAATCTCCGTATTCGTGATTTGTCCACTATCTACACTATCCAGAATTGCCTGTAGATTTGTCCCACCACCAGACACACATACTGCAATTTTTAGCATAGGGTAATTCCTTTCTCGCCATTCTGGATCTCACCCATTATATATGGCGTTTCTCCTGCCGACTTGATTGCTTCCACCGTTTTATCCACATCACTCTTATCTACAGCAGTAATCATACCAACACCCATATTATAGGTATTGAACATAGCCTCCTCAGCAATATCTCCATCCGTTGCCAGCATTTTAAAGATTGGCGGTATAACAAAACTGTCTTTTGCAATAACGGCATGTGTCCCCTCTTTTAACATTCTAGGAATATTTTCATAGAATCCACCTCCGGTAATATGACTGCATGCCTTAATACGTACACCGGCATCTTTGATGCTTCGCAGCGCTTTTACATATATTTTGGTTGGCGTCAGCAAAGTCTCACCTAATGTAAGATTACTTTCTAATGACTCATAATTGCGATTTAATGTCCCCGGGTTCATTGAGAATACGCTTCTTACCAGTGAATAGCCATTACTATGTATGCCAGAAGAAGCCATTCCCACCAAAACATCTCCCCCTTTCAGTTCTTTTCCTGTGATCATATCTTTTTTATCAACAATTCCAACTGAAAAACCAGCCAAATCGTATTCATCCACAGGATAAAATCCCGGCATTTCTGCAGTCTCTCCTCCGATCAATGCAGAATCAGCCTGACGGCATCCCTCTGCTACACCACTGACAATCTGTGCAATCTTTTCTGGCTCATTTTTTCCACAGGCAATATAATCCAGGAAAAATAACGGCTCTCCACCGGCGCAGGCAATATCATTTACACACATTGCCACCGCATCAATACCTATTGTATCATGTTTGTCCAAAATAAATGCTAGTTTCAATTTCGTACCAACACCATCGGTACCTGATACTAAGGTAGGCTCTTCCATCTGCATAAACTTTTTCATTGAAAATGCTCCCGAAAAGCCTCCTATATCAGTCAAAACCTCAGGTCTCATGGTAGAAGCGATGTGCTCCTTCATAAGAGATACTGCCTTGTAACCTGCCTCGATGTCGACTCCTGCTTTTTTGTAATCCATGTCATTTATCCTCCTAAACAATTTTAAACTTAATCTTTTTGGTTCCTATATAGTTTCCTGTTCCCTTAATAGTAATAGCCGCATTCCCGCGTTTTTTGTTTTTCTTGTATGCTACCCGGTAATCACGATTTTTCTTTAAGGTAACTCCTCCAATCTTCACTTTTACTTTTGGACGGATTGGCTTTCCTGTTTTCACATATGCTTTTCTTACACCTGTTATACGCGCTTTCTTTAGCTTACTCCGGCTTATTGTAAAATACACTTTGGATGTTCCCGTATAATTTCCCATACCAGTGATTACTATTGCTGCTGTTCCACGTTTTATATTATTCTGGTATGAAACAACATAGTCCACGCCTCTCTTAAGCGTCTTTCCATTAAGTGATGCTGTCACAGATGGCTCAATTTTCCTTCCTGTATAGGAGTATCTGGATGCGGCACCACTCAGTTCCACACCTGTAACCGTACACGGACGGATCGTAAATGACCTTGTTAATGTGCCCTTATAATGTCCGATTCCGATAATGCTAACTTTTGCCGTTCCCACTTTATTATTTGATGTATAAACCAAACGGTAATCCAGATCCTGAGTAAGCATAACACCATTAAGTTTCACGGTTACAGCCGGTGTCACAGAAGTACCAGAATATCCATAGCTTCCCAGTGAAGAAACATCCGCCCTGGCAACTGACAATTCTAATGCCCCATAGGCATTTTCTGCCTCACACAAGGTTTTATAATCGGATACATAGACTTTCTGTTCCTCCGTCAGACGGTCATAAGCATTTCGGGCACGATCAATGTTTTCTTTTGAACCCACATCTACTTTTCCAATTTGTCCAATCAATGTAGATACACGAAGTGCAGCATTCATATTAAGCGCTTCCAGATCCTGATCAATACTCTGCATCTTTTTCAGATAATCATTTCCAAAATACCGCTTTGCCGCATCAGAAAGTTTGTCATATTCCTCATGCAGAGAGGCAGCATATTGTTTATCCATAAGCGAATGGTTATTTACAATAACATCAACCTTTGATCTCAATGCACCCGCAGCCACTACATCCTGATAAATCGTCCGGAGACTTTCAATATTAAATATAGCTTCTTTTTTCTGTTTACTCAGACTTTCATATCCATTCAAGGCACTTTCAATCTGTAATTTTTTGGAACACATCATGGCATCCTCTGTATTTTGTATCTGCCGGATGCTTTTGATCATCTCAATCACTTCTGTAGAATCATCCAAAACAGACACATTCGTTATCAGAGAAGCAATATCACTTAAACCACTATAGGTATTTACAAATAAACGATAGGCTTTATATGCCTTTTCATACCGCGAAAGGAAATTCTCATATTCCTCTTCAGAAGCAGCCCTGCCAATCTCATCAATTGCCGTTAAGACCTCCTCCGTATTAGTGTTCAACAAAACAGCATTATCTAATCTGCTTACATACTCCGAAGGAACCATACTTTTTTCTTTATCCGTCATTTCTTCATTGTAATAACGATACGCACGTAAAGCGGCTGTTAATTCCGTTTTGTTAGCCGGCATATCGGAGATCAGTGACATCATACCATCGAGTTCCGATAAATGTTCATATTCGTCTAATACAAACTGAATATCTTCACCGCGATAATAATCATACACCGATATATTATACTTACCTGTCTGTCCTGCCGACACAGCATCTTTCAATGCCTGCATCTTTTCCTTTATCTTATCAGTAAAAGAATCATATGCTCCCAGATCATCAAAAGCCTGCTCTACTTCAGCATGAAAAGTTGCTTTTGCAAAAATCTCATAATTATCTAATAACTGATTCTTGCTGTCTTTCTGCAGACAAACATAATACTTCGGCTTCAAGCTGGCATATTTACTATCATACAATCCGTATGCCGTCTTTGCCGTTTCGTAATCCTCTTTAAAAAAGTCATAGTCATCTGCACTGCTGTTTTTTGTAGGAATTTCTATATAAGAAAACGCATTATCGGCACGTTCAAGTAGAACTAACAACTCATGGATCTGATTCATCGCGTTCACATCATCCGCATTAACTGCCTCTCGAACATGCTTGTCTGCTTCATCATACGCTTTCTGCGCCGCTGCATAATTTTCCTTCGTCAACGGCTCATTCAAAAGGTTCTGAATCGCCTGAGTGACCGGTTTTGCCAGACGGTTCAACTCCTTCTTCTGCACATCCGAATAGGCAATAGAAAATTCCTGAACCGATGTAAAATAGGTATGCCGGATCTGTGCCGGTTCCTCTGACACACCAGGAGTCACTTCTCCGGGATCATCGGTCTCCTCTGCGTCCACAAATACTGTTGTCTTTTCTGCTACATAAGCATCTAGTGTCTCAACTGCTGAACTACTTGTAATATCACGAAGTATTCTTTCCAGTCCATCTACCTGCTCAGCCAGTTCTTCTGAAAACACATACTCCTCTACTGTTGGCGCTGCCTGGACAATGGCATCAATGTAACCTTTCGCCTTTTGAACATCAGAAGCAGTATCTGCTTTCACAATGTTGACTGGCAACAGTGAAATCATTAATACAATCACAGTCCATAAAGAAAATACTCTTTTCAAACTCTTCATCCTCCCTTTTGGAAAGTTACTTATTCTTTTATATTTTACCTTGTCTCACAAAAAATAGCAACAAGAAATCCTTTTCTTTCATAGAAAAATTGATTATAATTTTGCAATATCCTTATTTACTTTTCTGTCAAAATCACCTATACTATTAAATCGATACTGCCACCATGAGAAATATAAAATATTGGAGGAAAAAGCAGATGTTTCGTTTGTGGGGAAAGATTATCCGGAATAACCGGTTTGAAAAAGATATGGTATATGAAAATAATGATTCTTCTTTAAACAGGACAAAAAAAGTGTTTGATGGCCTTCATACTATCTGCATGGATTTTGATCTCCAACAGCCAATCTGGTTAGATAAAAATATATCAGAATTTAAACGGATTGACAAAACAAGATTCGGACAAGATAACTTTATCGAAACAATCTCTTTTGATTATCTGGAAATTGAAGTTATTGAAGAAGATTAATCTTAATATTACTGTATATTTTTATTTAATCTGACTAAACTATAAATAAAGATATGCAAAAACGGAGGCATGAATATGAAAACTTATGTTGATCAGGAAACTTGTATTGCATGTGGGTTATGCGTTTCCAGTGTAAATGAAGTTTACGACTTTAATGATAACGGAAAGGCCGAATCGATTGTAGACTGTGTACCACCTGAATACGAAGAAGATGCAAGACAGGCAGCTAATAACTGCCCGGTAGATGCCATAGAAATTATTGAAAATTAAAAAAGCTATCGATTCATTTACGTTGAAATGGATCGATAGCTTTTTTTTTGATACCACAATGGATACTTTTATTTATTGTCTTTTTTATTATAATTGATCAGGCAGCCTTTCAGAATGATCTCGCGTTCATCATCGGTCAGATTACCAAGATGAAGTTCAATTTCTTTCATCCCCTTATTCACAACATACGCATGAATACTGTCTTCCCTGGTTTCGATAGCTTTTTTAATATCTTTTACAAAGATATAATCATCCTTATCAAAAGCAAGATCTCCATCAAAGACAAACGGTAACATTCCCCAGTTGATCAGATTAGAACGATATCGTTTTGTCGCATACTCTCTTGCAATGTTTGCCATACCCCCCAGCACACGCTGGCAGCTGGCAGCCTGCTCACGGGCAGAACCATCTCCTGGTTTAACAGCAAAGATCACGCTTCCCACCTCGGTATCTTGCGGAACAATATCAAATTTTTCCTGAATGCTCTTATAAATATCTTTTAACTGAATATCTTGTTTGTATATATCAGCACCCGCAATACGTGCTTTTTCTACTTTCTGAACCTCTTTTGCTTTTCCTACATAAGCAGGATCTTTTCGGCTTAAAGTAAACTCAGCCAAACCTAACGGATTAGAACGATAAGATGAAGTCTCACCGGATGGAATCAATTCATCTGTTGTTGTAACCGGGTCGTGAATCATGGACACAACCTTCAAAAGAACATTATCTGTCAGTGCATGCATTTCCGGCCAGTCAACAATATTAGGTCCAAATTTGATCTCAACACTTGGATCTGCCTTCCCAACCCCATTAAATACACGATTTTCATAGATTGATTTATCATAAAAATATTTGGGCTTTGTAAATTCAGCATCAATATCCGTAGCAGCCGTAAGATACCCTTTATTTGCTGCAGTAGCGGCAATTGAACGCGCATCCATAAGTGCAACAGAGGCAATCTGTCCGTTCGTAACCTTAGATCCCTCTCTGTTCGGGAAATTGCGTGTAGAATGGCGTATACTAAGTCCTTTGTTGCTTGGCACATCGCCGGCACCAAAACATGGTCCGCAAAATGCGGTACGGATCGTTGCGCCTGTTTCCATAAGGTCTGCAATTCTTCCATTTTTCACAAGTTCCATAAAGATTGGCTGGGAAGCGGGATAAATACTCAGAGAGAATTCATCTGCACCGATCGTTTTTCCACGCAGAATATCGGCTGCATCACAAAGATTTTCATATCCACCACCAGCGCATCCGGCAATCACACCTTGCTCTACATATAATCTGCCCTTACGTATCTTGTCCGTCAGGGTAAAGCTGATGTCTTTATTATTATCAAGACTTACCAGTGCCTTTTTCTCAACATCGTGAAGAATATCTTCCAAATTGGCATTCAACTCTTCAATCGTATATACATTGCTTGGATGGAATGGCATAGCAATCATCGGCTTGATCTGTGACAAATCGACTTCTACTACACCATCATAATAAGCAACCTGCGCTGGGTTAATCTCTTTGAAATCATCGGTTCTTCCATGTATCTCATAGAATTCTTTTACTGCATCATCCGTTCTCCAGATAGATGACAGACACGTAGTCTCTGTTGTCATAACATCAATCCCAATACGAAAATCAACACTGAGATTATCAATTCCTTCACCGACAAATTCCATTACTTTATTGTTTACATAACCATTCTTAAATACAGCACCGATAATAGCCAGTGCAATATCCTGCGGTCCGACACCTTTCTGTGGTGCGCCTGTAAGATGAATTGCCACAACACCCGGCATCGGTATATCATAAGTCTGCTCTAATAACTGCTTCACAATCTCCGGTCCGCCTTCTCCTACAGCCATTGTACCTAACGCACCATAACGTGTATGACTGTCAGACCCTAAGATCATAGCACCGCCGGCTGCCAGCATTTCACGAGCAAACTGATGAATAACGGCCTGATGAGGTGGAACATAAATACCACCATATTTTTTTGCACAGGAAAGACCAAATACATGATCATCTTCATTTATTGTACCACCAACC
>CAKRGX010000006.1 GCA_934338065.1 uncultured Eubacterium sp.
ATGCGCTTAGACAGATTCATCTTTGGATAAATCGGTGTAATGTCCATTTCACGCATATATCTGCCTGCTTTACGGCGTCCAACCTGATATCCGCGCAGTTTGAGTTGATCAGACATCTGACGGGCTCCCCAAGTAGGATTATCCTATTATTTCTAGACTGGTAGAGGGAGAAATAAGTCCGTATGAAGAAACATTGTCGCAGAAAGAGCAAAAGGCTTTTGCGGAATTTTTCTCTATTGAACTTAGTAGAAATACCTATGAAGAACTGGAAATATATCTTATTGCACAGGGAGATTTATTCGTTTATCTGAATACGATTATAGGATAAATTATTTTCATGCTTTACGAATCTCATAGAATATTGTAGAATAGAAGTGACGATATTATGATAAAATAATGATAATATAGGAGGCGGTAAGCATGATAGAAATTAGACCTGTATCAGATTTGAGGAATAAGTTTACGGAGATAGAGAATGTTGTAAAAGAGGGGCAACCTGTGTATTTAACAAAAAACGGGTATGGTTCTATGGTTGTTATGAGTCTGGAAAAATATGCACAGATTACAGATGATGTTGAAATTATACTGGACGAAGCAGACCGAGCAGCAAAGGAGACAGATGTTAGATATACTCATGAAGAAGTTTTTTCCAGAGTAAGGAGGAATATAGGTGGAAGATAGATACACCCTTAGATATTTACCTCTTTTTGAGGAAGAATTAACGGATATTGTGAACCATATCAAATATAAACTGAAAAATCCAAGTGCTGCTGATAATCTGGTGACAGAGGTAGAAAAGGCGATTATAAAGCGTTCTCTATCTCCATTATCCTTTGAACCATGCCATTCTATTTACGATAGAGAGCATGATTACTATCGAATTTATGTAAAAAATTATGTAGTATATTATGTTGTAATTGATGATGTGATGGAAGTACGCAGGATTGTTTACAGCAGGCGAGATAGAGAAAATTTGGTATAGCATTGCAAAAAAATATGGAATTGTTACATAGCCGACAGGTTTCAATAAAAGGAATCTGTCGGTTTTTTTATTGCCCAGATAACGGAAAGGTATCTAATTTATGGCAGGGAAAGGAAGTGAAAGGATGGCATATATTGAGCCGGAATTGGTTGCGAAAGCAAAGGAAATGGACTTGTTGACGTATCTGAAGAATTATGAGCAGGGACAGCTTGTAAAACTTCCGGGCGGAGAATACTGCACCAAAGAGCATGACAGTCTAAAGATTTCCAACGGAAAATGGTGTTGGTGGTCAAGAGGGATTGGTGGCAGGTCAGCACTTGACTATCTGATTAAGGTACAGGACATCCCTTTTCTAGAAGCAGTAGAAATTATTTTAGGGCAGGCAGAAGTCAGACCACCCAAGATTGTGCAGCAAAAAGAAACGAAAAAAGGACAACTTACTGTACCTAAAATGACGGTCAGCTCGACAATCGCATACGAATATCTGACGGAGAAAAGGATGATAGACCGGGAGATTGTCATGGAGTGTTTTGCCCAGAAAATGATAATGGAAACCCAAAATCATGAGGTGGCATTTATTGGTTATGACGAGAAAGGAGCAATCAGATGTATCAATGTGAGAGCGACAGATGATTCCGATTTCAAGAAAACATTGTATGGTTCCGACAGGAGATTTGCTTTTCGGCTGGTGTCAGAAAATGAAAATCCGGTTTTGCATTTATATGAAGGTGCAATAGATTTGCTTTCTTATATTACCATTTTGAAAGAGCAAGGAGTGGATTATAAGGAAGGCAATTTTTTGTCTTTGGGTGGAGTTTACCAACCAAAGAAAGAAATTGAGAAAAGTACTGTCCCGGTTGCTTTGCAACGGTATCTTGCAGAACGGAAAACAACAAAAATTATGGTGCATTTTGATAACGACTTTGCTGGCAGGAGAGCGGTGGAAACATTGAAAATAATTCTTCCAGAATATGAAGTGAAGAACTACCCGCCGCCGACAGGCAAAGATTATAACGATTATCTTATCCTGAAAAGATTGCATGAGATGAAAAGAAAATCAAAGGAGGTTTGCAGATGAAATATCCAGTAGAAATAACAGAAACACTACAAAGAATAGTAGAAATTGAAGCCGCTTCCAGATCGGAAGCCGAGGAAATAGCCGAAGCAGAATGGAACAAAGAGAAGTATATTAGACAGTGAGGACTTTGTGGGAGCAACTTTCCACGCCAGAGAACCGGAAAAGGATAAGATAAAGGTTTTGTTGATAAAGCCAAATGCCAGACCGGAAATTGTCCATATCGGAACAGAATTGGAGGATATGCAGGCAGTAATTGATGGAAATATACAAGAATATCAACCTTTTGATGATGAAGTAGCGGTGATTTGTAATGAAGAAGGAAAGATGTACGGACTGCCGCTGAATCGTGCCATATATGATAAGGATGGAGAAATGATTGATATTATTGCAGGGACATTTTTCATTTGTGACGCACCATTTATGAGCGAAACTTTTCAAAGTTTATCAGATGAACAGGTCAAAAAGTATGAAAAAATGTTCCGTGATCCAGAACGTTTCTACAAAATAGGAATCGAAATTAGGGCACAAAAAATCAAACCTTCGAGGGATAAGGAACGGTAAAAATTAGAAAAAATGTGGCAGTAGTCGGCAGGTTTTTTTAAAATCTATCGGCTTTTTTTCAATGCTTTTTCTTGAAATTAAGCGTTCAGAAAATCCGGCTGTAAAAGGGAAAAAGGGGCAAGTGGCAATATGCACTATACCAGCAAGTACTGGATATGGGTGTCCACGGCACCCATACCTGCTTGTTAGGGGAAACCCCTAATGCCCTCTTAAAAGCATTCTATGATTTTTTAAAATAGTTGGAATTAGGTAAATAGATTTGTTATACTATAGATGGATGGAAGGTGATTAGAATGAAAAAGGTAATTTTAGTTATTACAAGTTCAATCGATAAAACAGTTGATTATGTAGAGGGAAAGTATTGCGGTGAATTAGATATATATAGAGTTAATGTAGACCAATTGCCGACTTATGAAATTACAATAGCAAATAATGGTGCAAAAATATCGGATAGCTATAATAAGGCTATTTTCTTGCATGAGGTGGATGGGATATTATATAGAAAACCAATGTTTCCAGATATTAGTGAATATGACAGAGCATATCATGATATGATACAAAAAGATATTATAGCATTAATTAATGGCATGATTGATTCCTTTGATGGAAGAGTTTTGACAAAACCGCATATTTTGAGAAAGTGTGAAAATAAGATATACCAACTAATATATGCAAGCGAAAATAATGTATTAATGCCAAAATCATTTATTGGGAATAGCAGAAAAGAGTTATTAGGTGTAAAGGGACAGAAAAATATAATTAAACCAATAACTACTGGAAAGGTGTATCATGAAGAATATTGTGAATTGTTTCAGACAAGTTACTTTGATGGATATCAAGAAGACATTGCACTCACTCCTGTTTATATACAAAATTATATTGAAAAAAAATATGAAGTTCGTTTAACTGTGGTAGATAATCAATTTTTCGGAGTTAAAATAATAGCTGGGGATTTAATTGATTGGAGAAAATCATATGAGAGTAATCAATATTCTATAATAGAAGTTCCAATCGCTATTAAGAAGCAAGTGGCTAATATGATGAAGGCATTTGGTTTGCATTTTGGTGCATTTGACTTTATTGTTTCTAAGGATGAACAGTGGTACTTCTTGGAGGTTAATCCTAATGGACAATGGTTATGGTTAGAAAAGGAACTTAATTTGAAAATCTCAGATGCTATTGTTGATTATTTATGTGGAGGAGAAGTTACAGATGATTAAAAAAGGTATGTTATTTATATTATCCATATTACCTGTTTTTGCAGTCACAGATGATAGTAATTTTGGTACAGTTGAAAGTAATAATAAATTTTGGCGTTTTAGTTTGGTTCAAATCATGTGTGGAGCTACAAAATTTTATTTTATATCATGGAAAAGAAATCAAAGTGGGAAAGTAGAGTTTCATTTTGTTGAAAAAATAACAATTAAGCAATGTTATATGGCACAGAGAAATCAAGTGCAGAAATTAGTGGAGAAATATAAAAAATATTTGACAACAATCGATAAAAATCAAATCCTTGTGGAGAGAGAAGATTTATGTTACCATATAGGTAATGAACAAGAACGAATAGAAACTAGCAATAATAAGATTAATACATACACCACAATTGTTTTAACTGTGACACCTATTGTTATGGCAATTGTTGATTGGCAAGAATTGTGGAATATAAGTATTTTTTCTAAAATTATACTTTGCATTATTGCTTATTCGTTGGAAAATATTATTATATATGTATATGGGTATCTTAAGGTTGGTTCCTATGTACGTTATGGATTCTCAGAAATTAAGATACCAGAATCCGGGAAACGAAAAGAACGTTTTTATAAGCGTAATGAATTATTGTATTCCGATTGGCAACAGTTAAGAATAGATGCAAGCATAAGGGTAAGTTATGTACTGAATCTTGAAAGATGGGTGGCAGTAGTTTTTGGCATTGCAATTTGTTTAATAATATTAGCATAGTATTGGAGGTAGTTATGAGAAAACATATTTTAAGCAATTATTCTGAAAAGAAAGACATATCAATAAGAGAAGTTGTAAGTGAGTTTTATCAAGGCAAGACCACATATGAGACAAGTACAATAGAAAATACGGATACAGATGAGTTTGTTGTGAAAGATTCAACTGTGTTAACAGAAACAATAGAAAATACAGATACAGATGGTTTTGTAAACTTATCGACAGAGGAAACTAGAAGCATAGAAACAAGTGATACGGATAACGTTTTTACTGCTTCAGACACGACTATAACAAAGTCAATTGAAAATTCAGATGCTGATAGTTTTGTTATGTCGGGAACGAAATCAACATATACGATAGAAAATACAGATACTGATGAACTTGTGTTTTTGTGAAAGTAAATAGTAATTGGTTCTAGAATATATAAATCTACATAGCCACACGGCACCACCGTGTGGCTTTTTCCATTTCAAGGCAAAAAGGAGGTGAACACATTGCGGAAACGAAGTATCCGTGTCAGTGTCCGGTTCAACCAGTCTGAGCATGATCGCTTTGTAAAACTGGTGGAAGATTCCGGACTGTCACAGGAGGAGTATCTACGCCAGTTAGTGCGTGGAGTAGTGCCGAGGGACGCACCACCGCCGGACTACTACAAAATGATGCGTCAGCTTTATCACATTGGGAACTCACTGAACCAGATAGCAAAGAAAGCCCATGTGTTAAATGTCATGGACGTAAAACGCTATGACAAAGCTGTAGCAGAGTTTGAACAGGCAGTCAATGAAGTCACGCAGGCAGTGATTCTGCCACACGAAAAGTGAGGGAACCAATGGCAACAACAAAGATATGGGATGTGAAGGGATGGCTGGGAAAAGTAGTCATCTATATTGAAAACCCGGAGAAAACAGAAAATCCCGCCTTTTATCAGAAAGAAGGTCTGACAGAAACACAGGCACAGGGACTATCTGATGTGATTGAATACGCTGTCAATTCAGACAAAACAGAAAAGCAGTTTTATGTATCGGCGGTCAACTGTTCCACTCTGACAGCAAGGGATGAAATGATGGCAGTCAAAAAACGTTACGGAAAAGAGGACGGTATCGTTGCTTTTCATGGCTACCAGTCTTTTGCAGAAGGGGAAGTAACCCCGGACATGGCACATGAGATTGGTGTGCGTCTGGCAGAGGAACTTTGGGGCGAACGGTTTCAGGTTTTGGTTGCCACACATCTTGATAAAGCAAATCACATTCACAATCACTTTGTTCTAAACTCCGTCTCCTTTCTGGATGGCAAACGGTACAATGACTGTACCGCCACCTATATGGAAATGAGGAAAGCATCCGACAGGCTGTGCAGGGAATACAATCTGTCTGTGATTAAAAATCCAAAGACGGGAAAAACAAAGCAGTATGGAGAGTACCGGGCGGAGAAAGAGGGCAGATATACCTACCGCAGTCTGGTCAAAGCGGATATTGACAGGATAATCGCACAGGAAAAAACAGACAAACAGTTTTTCTATCTGCTGAAACAGGCAGGGTATGAAGTTAAACGGGGAAAGGATATTACTGTGCGTCCAAAGGATAAGCTGAGAGGTCTGAAACTGGAGCGTAACTTTGGAGAGGAATATTCCTACGAAAACATTTGCAGGCGTATCCTTGAAAATCCACATCCCGTACTGGAAACAAAGGAGAGGAGGGAACAACCAAAGAAACATTATAAAGTAACGGTAAAGAAAGGCAGGGCAAAAAAGATAGGAGGACTTCGGGGACTGTATTACCGTTACTGTTATGAACTTGGCATAAAGCCAAAGCGGAAGCTATCACCGGCAAAGATGCACTTTTTATTGCAGGAGGATTTGACAAAACTGGACGAAATTGCAAAAGAAACAAGATTGCTTGGAACGTATCACATTGGTACAGATTCCGAGCTTTTTTTATTTCAGGATAAAAGGAAACAGGAACTGGAGCAATTATCGGACAGGAGAAAAGAACTGCATAAAATAATCCGCACAAAAGCCGGGGAGGAATATGCCAAGAGCAAAAATATCATCAGTATCAATCCGGCAGAAGGGGTGAAAATGACCAAAACAGTAAAGAAAAAGAAGTACCGGGAACGGGAAATTGATGTGACCAAGACCTTGAATGAGGAACAGGTGGAAAAATTCATAGAGGGGAGCAGAAACACGCCAATCTATTTGCATATTTTATTTGCGGTCATGATGGGACTTCGGAGAGGAGAAATCAACGGACTAAAATACAGTGACGTGGATTACATCCACTGGAAACTTCATGTGCAGCGTCAGCTTGGCAAAAAGCCTAATACAGAAAAAGAGGATGTTCCGCTTAAGATGCTGACCAAATAGGAGATAAAATTGAAAACAAAGTCCAGTTACCGGGAATTGGATATACCGGATATCGTCTTTGAAGCCATACTGGAGCAGAGAAAGATATATGAGAAGAACCGCAGACGGAGAAAAAAAGAGTTCCGGGATTTGGATTATATCTGCTGTTCCTCTTATGGTAATCCGAGAAGTAAAAGTTTTCATTATTCCTATTATAAGAAGTTACTGGCAGAGCAGGGGTTGCCGGACATCCGGTTTCACGACCTACGAAGCACGTATGCCACCATTTTGATGAAGAACCACTTTAACCTCAAGGGAATCTCCAATCTGTTAGGACATGCCAAAGAAATCATATCCGCAGATGTGTATGGGGATACAAAAGAAATCATAGCGGACTGTCTGGATGTATTGCAGCCGTTTATTGAGGAAGTGTTACCAGACACAAAGAAAAGCAAACACTATGACTTTTCAGATGTTACGATAATGAATGATATAATCAGGCAACTGCTTCCGGTAGCATAAAAAGTAAAAAAAGGCGAACAGGTGTTCAAAATTTTCGTTGCAATGCCAGTAGTGATATGCTATAATATGCGTGAAGACAAAAGCGAAGCTTTTTCGAGGCTTTTGTCTTCACTATGGTATTGTAGATTTGAGCGATGAGAGACACATAGGGAATGAATCAACCGTAGACGGAAAGATTTGTTCCCTATTTGTAACTGTTCAGAGCCAAGCAGATTTATCAAAAAAAGAGTGATGAATGCTTGCATTCAAGAGCACTTTTTTGTATAAATCTATTTGGCGGATACGCCTCACCGAGGAAACACAGAGTGTTTTCGAGGTTGGCTCTGAACAGTTACCCGTATTTTAGACTACATAGTGTCGGGCAGTGTTATCTGGTGTTATTCAGTGCTAAAAACTGGATTTGTGACTTTTATTCGTGTCGAGAGAAAATTTCACCACATAGGCAACGAAAAGCATCATTTTCGACACGAAATTTTTCCCGCCCGACACGAATTTTTGCCTTATAGACGACTTTTTCAAAATGCCAAAAAGTCACAAACTTTTGCAAACAGGAGGTGTAAAATCCATCATGGATCACTTTGTTTTACATTCCGAATACAAGCCCACCGGCGATCAGCCGGAAGCTATAGAAAACCTCGTACGAGGTTTTCAAGAGGGCAATCAGTTCCAGACGCTTTTGGGTGTCACCGGCTCCGGAAAGACCTTCACGATGGCGAATGTTATCGAGCAGCTGAACAAGCCCACACTGGTCATTGCCCACAACAAAACCCTGGCGGCTCAGTTGTATGGTGAGTTTAAGGAATTTTTCCCCGAAAATGCAGTAGAGTACTTTGTTTCCTATTATGATTATTATCAGCCAGAGGCGTACGTTCCTTCTACGGATACTTATATTGAGAAAGATTCGGCAATTAATGATGAGATAGATAAGCTTCGACATTCAGCTACGGCAGCTTTGACAGAACGGCGTGATGTGATTATCATCGCCAGTGTGTCTTGTATATATGGATTGGGAAGCCCGATTGATTATCAGAATATGACGGTATCGCTGCGTCCTGGGATGGAGAAAGACCGGGATGAAGTTATACACAAACTGATTGACATTCAATATACAAGAAACGATATGGATTTTCATCGTGGAACTTTTCGGGTGCGTGGAGATGTTGTAGAAATTTTCCCGGCATCTGCTTCGGACCGCGCTATCCGTGTAGAGTTTTTTGGGGATGAGGTGGACCGGATTCAGGAGATAGATGTTCTGACCGGAGCAGCACTGGCTGATCTGGGGCATATGGTTGTATTTCCAGCCTCGCATTATGTTGTTGCGCCGGATAAGATGGAACGGGCGATTCAGGGGATTGAGCAGGAGTTAAAACAGCGGGTGAAGGAGTTTAAAAGTGAAGACAAGTTGATCGAAGCACAGAGAATTTCAGAGAGGACACACTTTGACATAGAAATGTTACGCGAAACGGGTTTTTGTTCCGGTATTGAGAATTATTCCATGCATTTGAATGGATTACAGCCGATGGAGACACCGATGACTTTATTGGATTACTTCCCAGATGATTTTCTTATACTCGTGGATGAGTCGCATATTACTATTCCACAGGTGAGGGGGATGTATGCAGGCGACCAGTCGAGAAAAAGCACATTGGTTGATTTTGGATTTCGTTTGCCGTCGGCAAAAAGCAACCGTCCGTTAAACTTTCAAGAATTTGAGGGCCATATCAATCAGATGTTATTTGTATCAGCAACACCGTCTGATTATGAAGCATCCCATGAATTACTGAGAACAGAACAGATTATAAGGCCGACAGGCTTATTGGATCCGGAGATTGATGTCCGGCCGGTTCAGGGGCAGGTAGATGATTTGCTGGGTGAGATACGTAAAGTAACAGATAAGAAAGGTAAAGTACTTGTAACTACACTGACGAAGCGTATGGCAGAGGATCTGACCAAATATCTGAAAGAGGTTGGCGTGAGAGTGCGTTATCTTCACTCGGATATTGATACCCTTGAGCGGTCTGAGATTATTCGTGATATGCGCATGGATGTTTTTGATGTACTAGTTGGGATCAATCTTTTGCGAGAGGGACTTGATATCCCTGAGATACAGCTTGTGGCTATATTAGATGCGGATAAAGAAGGCTTTCTGCGATCAGAGACATCCCTGATCCAGACGATTGGGCGTGCGGCGAGAAATGCAGAGGGAAGAGTTATCATGTATGCGGATTCGGAGACGGATTCAATGAAAAAGGCGATTACTGAGACAAATCGCCGCCGCCGCATTCAGCAAAAATATAATGAAGAGCATGGTATTACGCCACAGACAATTAAAAAAGCAGTGAGAGATCTGATTAGAATTTCGAAAAAGGCAGAAACTGATATTACTGAGACTGCAAAAGATCCGGAATCTATGAGCCGTGAAGAATTAGAGATTGCTATCCGCAAGATTATGAAAAAGATGAATCAGGCGGCGGCAGAACTGAATTTTGAGGTGGCAGCACAGTTGAGGGATCAGATGTTGCTCTATAAAAAACATTTGCAGGAAATTGATGAATAAAGGAAGGAAACCACAATGAAAGAAAATTTTGATAAGAAGCGGATGATCCGGATTCGTGGTGCCAAAGAACATAATCTAAAGAATATAAGTTTGGACATCCCCAGAGATAAATTTGTTGTATTGACCGGATTAAGCGGATCGGGAAAATCTTCACTGGCATTTGATACAATCTATGCAGAGGGGCAGAGACGATATATGGAATCATTATCTTCTTATGCCCGGCAATTCCTTGGACAGATGGAAAAGCCGGATGTGGAAAGTCTGGAAGGATTGCCACCGGCAATTTCTATTGACCAGAAGTCCACGAATAAAAATCCACGCTCCACGGTCGGAACAGTTACGGAGATTTATGATTATTACCGGTTGCTTTATGCAAGAGTTGGAATTCCTCATTGTCCAAAGTGTGGAAAGGAAATAAAAAAGCAGACGGTTGACCAAATGGTGGACGAGATAATGAAACTGCCGGAGAAAACGAAGATCCGTCTGCTGGCACCGGTTGTCCGGGGGAGAAAGGGAGAACATGTCAAAGTATTTGACAAAGCAAAAAAAAGCGGATATGTCCGTGTTGTTGTAGATGGCAACCAATATGATCTTAGTGAAGAGATTAAATTGGACAAGAATAAAAAGCATACGATTGAGATTGTTGTGGACCGTCTTGTTGTTCGTGAGGGAATAGAAAAACGTATGACGGATTCGATTGAAAATGTGTTAAAACTTGCGGATGGTCTGATGATCGTAGATGTGATAGATGGTGAAGCAATGAATTTCAGCCAGAGTTTTTCCTGTCCTGATTGCGGAGTTAGTATCGACGAGGTTGAGCCGAGAAACTTTTCGTTTAATAATCCATTTGGCGCATGCCCGGTCTGTCATGGAATAGGATATAAGATGGAGTTTGACGAAGATCTGGTTATTCCGGATAAAACAATATCGATTGATGAGGGAGCAATTGTGGCACATGGCTGGCAGTCAGTTGTCAAAGAGGGAAGTTACAGCCGGAGTATTCTGGAAGCTATGGCAGATTATTATGGTTTTCGTCTGGACACACCTTATGGGGAATATCCACAGGATGTTCGTGACCTTATCTGGTTAGGGACAGGAGGGCAGCGTGTCGAGGTGCATTACGTAGGTCAGCATGGCAAAGGAGTGTATCATATCGCTTTTGAAGGAATTCTGGGAAATTTAAAAAAACGTTATCGTGAAACCGGATCTGAAGTGTCCAGGCAGGAATATGAATCATATATGCGCATCACACCATGTCAGGAGTGCGGCGGACAGCGTTTAAAGAAAGAATCACTGGCTGTAACTGTGGCAGATAAGAACATTTGGGAAATCTGTAACATGTCTATCATTGATCTGAAAAATTTCATGGATCATATGGAGTTATCGGAGCGTCAGCAGCAGATTGGACGATTGGTGTTAAAGGAAATAAGGGCCCGTCTGGGTTTTCTGGTCGATGTCGGGCTGGATTATCTGAGTCTTGCCAGGGCAACGGCTAGTCTGTCTGGTGGAGAAGCGCAGCGGATTCGTCTTGCAACACAGATTGGTTCAGGTCTGGTAGGGGTGGCGTATATATTGGATGAGCCAAGTATTGGTCTGCATCAACGAGATAATGATAAGTTAATTGCTACCTTGAAAAAATTACGAGATCTGGGAAATACGCTTATTGTGGTAGAGCATGATGAGGATACGATGCGGGAAGCGGATTATGTTGTTGATATAGGTCCGGGTGCCGGCAAAAATGGCGGAGAGGTCGTAGCTGCCGGAACGGCAGAGGAAATCATGAAGATTTCGGAATCCATTACGGGTCAGTACCTTAGCAAGAAGATTGAGATACCGATTCCCTCCAGACGAAGAAAACCAACGGGCTATCTTGTTGTGAAAGGTGCAGAAGAGAATAACCTTAAGAAAATAAATGTGAAGATTCCACTCGGAATATTGACCTGTATTACGGGGGTATCCGGATCAGGAAAAAGTTCACTGGTAAATGAAATCTTATGCAAAAGTCTGATGAAAACTTTAAACCGTGCACGTTGTATTCCAGGCAGACACGCATCGATAGAGGGGATGGATCAGTTAGATAAAGTGATCAATATCGATCAGTCACCGATTGGGCGTACTCCCCGTTCAAATCCTGCTACCTATACGGGGGTTTTTGATATGATCCGTGATCTGTTTGCTGCTACTCCGGATGCAAAAGCAAAAGGTTACAAAAAGGGACGGTTCAGCTTCAATGTAAAGGGAGGTCGATGCGAAGCATGCTCGGGTGATGGAATATTAAAAATTGAAATGAACTTTTTACCGGATATTTATGTTCCATGTGAGGTTTGTGATGGAAAACGCTATAACAGAGAAACGTTAGATGTTAAGTATAAAGGGAAAAGTATCTTTGATGTGTTGGATATGACGGTGGAAGAGGCTTTGGATTTCTTTAAAAATATTCCAAGTATACATCGCAAGATTCAGACTCTTTATGATGTGGGATTATCCTATGTCAAATTGGGACAGCCATCAACAACGCTATCTGGTGGAGAAGCGCAGCGGATTAAATTGGCAACAGAACTTAGCAAACGTAGTACAGGAAAGACGATATATATTCTGGATGAACCAACGACAGGACTGCATTTTGCAGATGTTCACAAGCTGATTGAGATTTTGCAGCGTCTGACAGAAGGTGGAAATTCTGTTGTTGTGATCGAACATAATCTCGATGTGATCAAGACAGCAGATTATATTATTGATATGGGGCCGGAAGGCGGCGACAAAGGAGGAACCGTCGTTGTACAGGGTACTCCCGAACAGGTTGCGAGATGTGAAAAGTCATATACCGGCTGCTATATGAAAAAAATTTTAGAAGAGGGGTAGCGTATGTATTCTTTTTTTGCCATGATGGCACGTATGAAATATATAGAGCGGTGGGCCTTGATGAGAAGTGCGAGCAGGGAAAATATCTGTGAACATTCATTAGAAGTTGCTATGCTGGCTCATGCACTGGCAATTATATCCAACGAAAAATGTGGGAATAAGCTGGATGTCAATCAAGTTGCTATGATGGGGTTGTATCATGATGCTAATGAGATTATAACAGGAGATATGCCTACACCAGTAAAGTATTTTGATGAAGATATTAAAGAAGCTTATAAGCGGGTGGAAGATATGGCGAGCTGGACTATGTTAAATAAACTGCCGGATTATATGAAGCAGTATTATGAACCACTTATGCTTCCAAAAGAGGGGGCAGAATATGAATGGAAACTTGTCAAAGCAGCAGATAAGTTGTCAGCCCTTATAAAATGTCAAGAAGAATTGAGAGCCGGTAATCCGGAATTTCGGACAGCAGAACAAACAATTCTGCAGACATTGAAAAAAATGTCAATGAAAGAGATTGAGATTTTTATGTTGGATTTTTTACCAGCGTATGATCGAACATTAGATGAATTGCAGAAATAAATATTTTTCCTTCAAAATCACACATTTTACACAAACTCAACACAGTGAAATCATTGTTATACAATACAATAAAGAAAAATTAATTATGTTGAGGGAGGCAGAACATGAAGAATTATAGTGATAATAAGTTTCGAAAGATCTGTGCCGGGCTGGTTTTATGTATGTCTTTGGCAAGCCTGACTGGCTGCAGCAACCATGAAGAAAATGCAGACAGTCTGGTCATGGGACGTGTGACATCCATTTCCGGAAGTAAGATTGTTATGGAAGTTTTTGATAAGGGGAAAATGCAGAAACCGGACGGAAAGGCACCAGGCGCTGTGAGTGGCAGTGCCAGGCAGCCAGGAAAGCCGGATGCCGGGAAACCAGAAGGAACACCTTCATCGGATGCTGCAAAACCAGAGGGGACACCGCCTTCGGACATAAAAAAATTGAAGGGTGACACCAAGACATTTGAACTTAATGATGAGACAAAAGTATATAAGCAATCTGGCAATGAGAAAGTAGAGATTGCCATAGCGGACGTTGATCCTGGTTCTATAGTATTTGTCAGTACGGAACACAATGTTGTCACAAGTGTAGTGATACAGGAAAAACATCAGGAACTGCAGGAACAATCATAAAAAACAGGCCATCAGGCTGTATCCGGTATGATTTTTTTGAGAGATACCTTTTGATGTTTGTTTTTGTATCCAAGGTATAAGGAGTGATCACGAGCTGCCTGAAAATAAAAGATATCAGGATCATCAGGCAGTGGCAGATCATGGGAATTTAGTTCCTTTACTAAATTTAACTCTGTGCAGGTTCCATGATAGATTCCATTGGGGGAAAGAAGATAGAGTTCATTTTGATAGTGTGTAATAAAATAATCAAAAGCACTCTGTCCGTTCCCACCAAGCGGAAAAGAATGAGAGAGTTCACCGGTCCTTGCGTCATAGTTTTGCAGGGAGACCTCCTGGTTTTTTCTCTTCCGGATTGTTAGGTAATTCATATCATAAAACAGATTGTGATGGCTTGTACCAATCAGGTTGCTGGCTCCCAGTGCCTGCTTTTCTGCTATGTTATATATTTTTGCAGAACCATATCGGTAAGTTACAGCCAGTGCTGTACCGCAACATTGTAAATCGGTAATTTCATTTATGTGTTTCTTTTTTTTCTTATTAAAATTCAGCATACTGCTTTCAAGTCCGATCAGGGAAAGAGAATGAATGGATTTATCTCCACGCAGCCGGACAATATCTTGTTTGAGTAATTCCCCTTTTTTATAGGTTTTTAGACAGGCAAAAAGCATGCCGGTTGTGTTATATGAGAAGTTCTCAAGTTTTTGATTTTTCTTTGTTTTCCATGTTGCTACACGGTTTGTCCAACCCTTTTCACCCTGATAGACATTAAGTTCATAAGTGCTTTTCCTTTTTTTTACTGAGTAAAGAGAGTTGTTCATCGGATTGTAGAGGAAAACATCATTTTGATGCCCTTTCAGGGAGATATCCGTATTGGCATAGGCAGGAGTGGAAGAAAGAGAAGATTTTTTGTTTGAGGATGTTTCCTGAGAACGACATCCCACAAAGAGGAACATAGTGATAAACAGATAGATAAATCCTGAGAATATTATGTAATTAGTATGCAAATATGATTTCATAGCAGCCTCCTGTTTTTAAACATAGAATACACATTATTCATAGCTATTGTATGCGTGTATGCAAAAAAATATGACTAGAAGTGTTTTCATAGTTATGTATTTATGGTAAAATGTTATATAATACTGCAGGAGGAATGTGAAATGAGATATCGGATTGAAGGAACACTATTTATACCAACATTAAATTAGTAGAAAGGCAGTTGTTTATGAATACGAATCATACAATTACATTAGATGGGAAAATCTGGGCTGTGCCAATGCGTGTTTTGACGCTTATAAATTTGTTTCTAGGTGCATTTTCAATGGTACAATGTATCCTGATCCTGTTAGAGTATTATAAGAGTGAAATCTCTCTGGCTGTCGTTGTTATATATCTTCTTGTAACACCTTTTGCGCTTGTCACTTGTGTTTTATTTGCTTTTGGTATTCATCGTATTATGCAGGGCGTAGGGGCGGATAGAAATATAATTATTGGATTTGGCATGATGATATTGATGACGGTAGATAATCTGATCTACATACCGATTCATTATTCAGGTGCGACAAGTTTGTTTATTCTTGGAGCAATTGAACTGGTTTGTGTGATCATATTGTTTTTGTACTTTCAAGGCTGGGGAAATAAAGCATTGGCTGTGTGCGGAAGTATTTTGCTGATCCTTAGCTTTGGCTACGAGATGGCAGCAGCGTGGTCACTGCTATCACAGCAGGGAATGTATCTGGCGTGTATTTACCTGGTTATTCAGAAAGTGTTAAATACATTGCTTGGTATTCTTTCCTTGTTGTTTGTGCTTGGATTAAATACAAATGTAAAAGTGAAAGAATAGAAAAAAGTGGGGCTGTGCGTAGCCCCACTAGCTGCTTAATCTTTTTTTTACTTCCAATGCTTCGACTGCAATCTCTTTCATTCGTGTATCATCCATTCGATGAATCGGTGCCGAGATACTGAAAGCACAAGGAGGAGCTAATTTGTTACTGCCCAGCGAGACAGCAACACAGCGTACACCCAGTTCGTTTTCTTCATTATCGGTGGCGTAACCTTGTTGGCGGATTTTAGTAATCTCGTTTATAAAAGTGTTATAATCTGTAATTGTATGTTCTGTCAGCTTCTTCTTTTTGCTGGCATCCCAGATCCGCCTGATCTCTTCATCCGTCATATCAGCTAACAACGCCTTCCCCACACCGGAGCAGTAAAGAGGGATGCTCTTTCCAACCATAGATACCAGGCGGACAGAGCTTGCAGATTCTTCTTTTGCAATGTAGATAGCATCTATTCCATCAATTTGAACCAAATGCACGGTTTCGCCCGTTTTGTCCGCAAGTTCTCTAAGATGAGGACGGATTTCATCTACAATGTCTATTTTTTCTAATAACTGGTTAGCAATATTCCAAATTTTAAAACTCAAACGATATTTCGATGTTACCGGATCCTGTTGTACATAGCCGAGATATAGCAGCGAATTAAGAATACGGTGTACCGTGGTTTTATTTAGATTAACTTCATGGCATAGTTCGGTGAGACCAGTTGCACCTGTTTTTGCCAACGTTTCAAGAACCAGAAATAACTTATCGGCAACTTGTATCGGATTTTTTTGATCCATCCATAAAAACTCCTATTCTATTGTTAAATTTGGTTGACATTCTATAAGAATTTAGTATAATAATCTGTAGTGGTGTTTCATAATACGAAACAGTGTTCCATAATGTGGAACATAAATAGAGTAACATAATTGATAAAAAAAGTAAAGCACTTTATTTATGGAGGGAAAATATGAACGCAGTATTAGAAGAAATTCAAAAGATTGGTATTGTTCCGGTTGTTGTATTAAATGATGCTAAAGATGCCGAGCCATTAGCCAGGGCATTGGTTGAAGGCGGGCTTCCCTGTGCAGAGGTTACATTTCGCACAGATGCAGCAGAAGAGTCCATCCGCATTATTGCTGAAAAATATCCGCAGATGCTTGTGGGGGCAGGAACAGTTCTTACAACCGAGCAGGTCGACCGTGCTGTTGCAGCAGGTGCAAAATTTATTGTAAGTCCGGGATTTAATCCTAAAGTTGTATCATATTGTATTGATAAGAATATTCCTGTAACGCCGGGAACCCAGACGCCAAGTGAGATGGAGCAGGCAATTGAGATGGGATTGGATGTTGTTAAGTTCTTCCCTGCAGAACCAGCAGGTGGCCTGAAGATGATCAAGGCAGTAGCTGCACCATACACAATGTTGAAGTTTATGCCGACAGGGGGCATCAACCTTGGTAATGTGGAGGAATATCTGAAATATGATCGTATCTTGGCATGTGGCGGAAGTTGGATGGTAAAAGGTGATCTGATCAAAGCAGGTAAATTTGATGAGATTCAGCAGATGACAAAAGATGCTGCCGAGATGGTAAAACGTATTCGTGGTTAAAATTAATTAGAAAAATACTTAAAGTTGGAGGAAAATAAAATGTCAAAGAAAGTAGTTACTTTTGGTGAATTAATGTTGAGATTGGCTCCGGAAGGATATTATCGTTTTGTTCAGGCAGATACATTAGGAGCAACATTTGGTGGTGGAGAAGCTAATGTTGCCGTATCTTTGGCTAATTATGGATTGGATGCTAAATTTGTTACCAAACTGCCTGCGCATGAGATTGGTCAGGCAGCAGTAAATTCACTGAGAAAATACGGCGTTGATACTTCAGATATTGTACGTGGTGGTGACCGTGTCGGTATTTATTACCTGGAAAAAGGTGCTTCACAGAGACCTTCTAAAGTTATTTACGACCGTGCAGGATCTTCTATTGCGACAGCTTCTAAGTCTGATTTTGACTGGAAAAAGATCTTTGAAGGAGTGGATTGGTTCCATTTTACGGGGATTACTCCGGCATTGAATGATGATGTGGCTGCTATCTGCCTAGAGGCTTGTAAGGCTGCTAAAGAAGCGGGTGTTACCATTTCCTGTGATCTGAACTATCGCAATAAACTATGGAGCAAAGAAAAAGCCGGACAGGTGATGGCAGAACTTTGCCAATATGTAGATGTATGCATTGCAAATGAGGAAGATGCTGCCGATGTATTTGGGATTACATCCAAAGGTACGGATGTTACAACAGGTACGGTGAACCATGAAGGTTACAAAGATGTTGCAAAACAGCTGGCAGATCGTTTTGGATTTAAGAAAGTTGCTATTACACTTCGCGAGTCCATTTCGGCAAACGATAATAATTGGTCTGCAATGTTATATGATGGAAAAGAATATTATTTCAGTAAAAAATACAAGATGCATATTGTTGATCGTGTAGGCGGAGGTGACAGCTTTGGCGGTGGTTTGATCTGCGCCTGCCTGAATGAATATGGTCCACAGGAAACGATTGAGTTTGCCGTAGCAGCATCCTGTCTGAAACATTCGATCGAGGGAGACTATAACATGGTTTCTATGGATGAGGTTTTGAAATTGGCTGGCGGTGATGGATCCGGCCGTGTACAGAGATGAGGTTGCTGAATGAAATTTAAGTGTATCAATGAAATGGAGCATTTATCTTTTGATGATTCACAGATATCGGAGTTTAAAATTGACAATGAAAAAATACAGTTTACATTCAATGGAGCAACAATAAAAGCAAAGAATTCACAGAATGGACGCTATGAAGATATGTATTGCGGTGAACTCATTCTACAATTGCAGAACGCTGAAATTGATAGGATGGTAAAAGAAGGATTAAAATATTATGATGCCGATGGCAAGCTGGTTAAGGAGATACCCGATGAGGATGTACCGATACCTGCGCAAGCGGCTGCTCTACTGCGTATCGGCTCGGGAAAAGTGTTTACCGTAGTTCCTGCCGAAGTGGAAAAAGGTTACGGCTATGAGTTTGGTATTGATGTTCCGCAGGAACAGGATGAGGAAGAAGTAGATACATTCTGGCTTTGCATTACCTGTGATGGCACATTGGCAATGTGGGATCGTTACTGTAGTCCGGCAGATGCCTGATTTAATCAGCAATATCTGCGTCGAGGCGGTATAGGCAGAATCGCTCACGCCGGTCGTGGGTGATCTGTTCACTGGCAGCAATTTCATCCAGCAGATGAAACGTTGTATGGTTTTCTAAGTAGAAAATCGTATCATCCTCCGGATAATATAAAATTAGTGTTAGTGTTCTTGGTGCCGTTTGCCAGGAGAGCAGAATCTGATTGATGACACGGCGAAATATATCAATAGAAAACGGATTAAAAAAATAGAATACGTTTTCGAATGAAGAGACAAGGTAGTCTTCGGCAGCACAATGGACGAAGGTTATGTTGTCTTTTTGTCCGTGATACCGTTCTTTGTTTTTTTGCGCACGATGATAATATGACGAAGAATATTCTACCCCTGTAGAGCATAGAGAAAACCGGGCATCAAGATAAAAATTCAGGCGCCCCAAACCACAGCCATAATCAACAATTTTATCCGTTGGCAATGGTGTATAGTGTGAGAATAGTTCTTCTAATACTTCATAGGGAGTAGGTTCGTATCGGTGATGGTGATACGAATCTTTTCCGTCTGTCTGGATTTCTTCTGTTTCTATTCCTAGTTCGTGATCGTTCATTATTATCCTCCATTTTTCGTAAGCTATTTTATGATGTCAGGGCCAAAAGATTTTTTGGGCCTGACATCATATTATATTATATCGAAAAAGGAATTATGGTACAAGTGACGAAAAAATGACATTTGTTTATCGTTTCCATGACAAACAAGCTATTTATCATAAACATGAAAACGACGAATGTAGGTGGCTTTACTAATACAACAATGGTCCCACAGGGGATGTGTCTGGCAGGAAGTTATTTTCTGATTTCTGCATATGATTATAAAAAAACAGATTATTCCGTGATATATGTTGTCAGCCGTTCATCAAAATCCTATATAACATCGATTATTCTGCCTAGCAAAGCCAAGGTAGGAGGCTTAGCATATGATGGAACAAATGTATGGGTGTCAAAGGGCAAAGCTGTTGCCAGCTTTCCATATCAGGTAGTTGTAGACGCTGTCAATGCTGGAACTGCTTATACCACGTTAAATAATTACCGAAGTGTAGTTTCTCTTGATTTAACAGCATCGTATATGGGATACAATAATGGCGTGCTTTGGGTTGGTTCATTTAGTCAAAGCAATTCGATGATGAGGGGATATAGTCTGTCCAATAAAGATACCATACCATCATTGATTCCATCTTATACCATGTCTGTGCCAGGCAAGACACAGGGAATTACCTTTAACAGTGACGGCACAATGATACTAACAAGAAGTTATCGCACCAAAAAGGCTAAGAGTGGCTACATTTCGCAGGTTCGTACTTATAAACCATCACCAGCAGCAGCTTCCGGTAAAGTACTGAAAAATACAGCGTTAAAAGTTACTACAATGCCACCGATGATAGAAGGAATGGCTGTTTATGGTACCTATACCTATGCACTGTTTTCTTCCAGCTATTATAAGAGTTGTAAATACCCGGTAGACAGGGTACTTGCATTAAAAATAAATAAATTGATAGAGTAAAAATCAGGCAGTATGTTACTTTATAAAAGAGATGATCCATGACAGGCAGGCAAGAACTGCAATGACGGCAAGAATAGGCAGTGTTTTACGTGCCAGACTCACATTTATTTGATGCTCTTTCATATACAAATGCCTTCGTATGATAAATGCCAGTGAATGAATGATAAAAATAATAAGAAATAAAAACATCGTTGTTGAATTTTTATGATACCAAAAAAACGACACAAGAAGCCATTCAACAGCGAGGATAAAGCCCTGAAAAGGAAAGGTAAGAGAGTAGGGAATCCCTGTAATTCCAGGATGTGTTGCGGAACCGTTTTTTTGTGCATCGGCAAGTCCTTCTTTTAGTTCCGACATATTTTGATATTGTTTTTCCGGATTCTTTTCCATACATTTGCGAATGACCGCTTCATACCGGCCTTTGTAAATACTTTTTCCCCTTTTTGGGGCATTTCCCGTCAGCATCTGGTGAAAAATAGAGCCTAATGTGTTCAGAATCTGATGGAAAGGGCTTCGACGTTTGGATACTCCGGGAACAAAATCTAATAATTTGATTGCCCCGCTGGATGTCACAAAGATGTTACTTGGCTTGAGATTGTGATGGATGATCGGTGGCTGTGGTTTCATCAGCTGCTGGATGCAGTCACATATGCGTTCCATAATACGATAGGCCTCTTCTTCGGAGAAGACAATGCCGTTATTCCGATTGTTATCAAGAAGCTCCTGAAGTGTATGGCCATTTAAAAATTCTTCTACTACCAGGGTATTCCCATCAAAAAACTTCACATTGAAAATATGGGGCCATTCACTGTAATCCAATTGGTAAAGTCTGGTATACAGATTTACTATATTCTTTCTGCGGTACATTTTTAGAATTCCTTCCGGAGAGCCTGGCTCGGCAAAGCATTTGACCTTATAAATTATGGTGTTTTCGTTTTTTACGATTGGTTCTCCCATGGGAACATATTGTTTCGTGACAAAAAGTTCTTTTTCTGAAGCCATGATTTCCTCCATTCCATCGCAAATCGCTGCGGTATAAGCAGCTATATAAAAAATAAATTTCTTTTATTATATCAGATGCATCACTTTTTTTCTAGATGAACAGGCACAATTATGATACAATGAGGGAAATTGGGAAAAGCGAAAGGAGAGGCTATATGATTTTACGTTATCCCGAATATTATGAGCAATTTCAGTGCATTGCCGGAAGATGCGAAGATACTTGTTGTGCAGGCTGGGAGATAGACATTGATGATGATAGTTATAAGTATTATATGAGTATAGAGGGTGAATTTGGCGAGCGTCTGCGAAATAGTATAAAAGAATATGAAATCGATGATGAAGATGTTTATGAGAGTCATGGATTTATTCTGACAGATAAACATCGCTGCCCATTTTTAGACAATAACAATTTGTGTGATCTGTATCGTGAACTGGGGGAAGAGGCTTTGTGCGATGTCTGTACCGATACGCCACGGAATTATCTGGAATATGGTGGGGACAGAGAATTATCATTAAGTGCAAGCTGTGCGGAGGCTGGCAGATTATTGTATGGAAATCCGGAAAAGATTACATTTGTAGAAAAACAGTTAGATGAAGTTTTGGACTTTGAAGAAACGCAGGAGGAGCTGGTCCTGGCAGATGCTGTGCGATTTGCGAGGAATAATGCAATTCAAATATTGCAAAATCGAAATATATCGATCAGCAGTCGAATGTTATATTTTTTAAAATATGCAGAATGTGTGCAGCATTGTCTGAATGAGGATACTCCGGAAAAAATAAAAAACATAGATTTTTCTTCGTTTTTAGATGGGTCTACTACTGTAGATTGTGAAGCGGAAAAAGAAACGGTATATCTGCTGTTTTTAAAGAGATTCAAAACATTTACGGGGCTTGAGAGTATTAGTGAAGAATGGGAGGAGATGCTTAGGCTGATACAGCAACGATATGTTCAAAAGGAAAATGGAGCTGATGATTATATTCAGGAACGCAGGTTTTTTTGGAAGGATCTGGAACGACAGGGAAGATTATATGAATATGAGCATATGTTAGTTTATTATAGTTTTTTATGTCTTGCCCGGTGTGTGGATGATTATGACTTTCTGGCAAAAGCCAAGCTGGTAATTGTCAGTTTTCTTATGATCCTGGACATGGATTGCGCCTGCTATGCAAAGCAAGGCAGGCATTATACCAAACAAGATCGTGTCAGAAATGCCAGGATCTACGCCAAAGAGGTGGAACATTCGGGCGAAAATCTGGACTATCTGGCAGATGAATTTTTATTTGAAGATGCATATAAGATAGAAAATCTGTGCCTTGTCTTGACAATTGTATAAATACAGTGTAAAATACTATATGTTGTATGTATGCCCTTTATACATACCTAAAAAAATAAGGAGGTGCACCCTAGTGATCACATTAGAGGTTGCACATGTAATCGTAGCTATTGTAGTCATTGTTGCTTTGATAGCAGTGGCGGCATTGATTTCGTGGAAAAGTGCTATTTCTTATCATATTAAAGTGGGAGAAGCAAAGATAGGGAGTGCTGAGGATAAGGCCAGAGAAATCATTGATGATGCGTTGAAGACAGCTGAGACAAAAAAGCGCGAGGCTCTTTTAGAAGCCAAGGAGGAGAATCTTAAGGCTAAGAATGATCTTGAAAAAGAGACTAAAGAGCGCAGAGCAGAGATTCAGCGTTACGAGAAACGTGTGTTAGGAAAAGAGGAAACTCTTGACAAGAAAATGGATGCACTCGAGAAAAGGGAATCTAAGCTGAATGCAAAAGAGGTAAGCTTTGAGAAGGAACGCGAAAAAGTTGCAGAACTCCGAGAAAGCCATTTGCGTGAGTTAGAAAAGATTTCCGGACTCACCTCCGAACAAGCAAAAGAGTACTTATTGAAGACTGTAGAAGAGGATGTAAAACATGAAACTGCAGTTTTGGTAAAAGAATTGGAACGTCAGGCGAAGGATGAGGCAAATAAAAAAGCCAAGGATTACGTGGTTACAGCTATACAGAAATGTGCTGCTGATCATGTATCAGAGACAACGATTTCTGTTGTGCCATTGCCAAGTGACGAGATGAAAGGAAGAATCATAGGTCGAGAGGGTAGAAATATTCGTACATTAGAAAATCTAACGGGGATCGACCTTATCATAGATGATACGCCTGAGGCTGTCATTTTGTCAGGATTCGATCCGATTCGTCGTGAAATTGCCAGAATTGCTTTGGAAAAATTGATTGTGGATGGTAGAATTCATCCTGCGCGCATCGAAGAAATGGTTGAAAAAGCCAAGAAAGAAGTAGAAACGATGATTCGTGAAGCAGGAGAGGAAGCAGCACTTGAAGTTGGTGTGCATGGAATTCATCCGGAATTGATCCGTCTGCTGGGTAAGATGAAGTTCCGTACCAGCTATGGGCAGAATGGTTTAAAACATTCTATCGAGGTAGCACATTTATCCGGATTGCTTGCCGGTGAAGTCGGTGTGGATGTGCGTATGGCAAAACGTGCAGGTTTACTGCATGATATTGGCAAATCAGTAGACCATGATATGGAAGGTTCGCATATTCAACTGGGGGCTGATTTGTGTCGTAAATTTAAAGAATCTGCATTGGTTATTAATGCGGTAGAGGCGCATCACGGTGATGTAGAAGCGGAGAGTATTGTTGCTTGTCTGGTACAGGCGGCGGATGCTATTTCTGCAGCCCGTCCGGGCGCACGACGTGAGACGCTGGAAACCTATACAAACAGGTTAAAACAGTTAGAAGATATTTCAAACAGCTTTAAGGGAGTCGATAAGTCTTTTGCTATTCAGGCAGGTAGAGAGGTTCGAGTGATTGTAGTACCGGATCAGGTAAATGATGACGAAATGGTACTTTTAGCTCGTGATTTGTCGAAACAGATCGAGGCTGAACTGCAGTATCCAGGTCAGATCAAGGTTAATGTTATTCGAGAATCAAGAGTAGTAGATTATGCAAAATAAATAGTTTTGCAATCAACCAAAACTTTGTCAGAATGAGTTGAAGAGGCTGCTGCATATGTGAATAAGTCACACTGTGTAGATAGCCTCTTTTTGTTGAAAAATTAAAAGTGGCGTGGTATGCTTAAAAGAGAGATATTTGAGCATCAGGATGAGTGGGGATAACAAATGCCTTAATGGCTTAAAATAAGGAGGACTTTATAATATGGAACAGTACAAAGAAGAGTTTATTGAGTTTATGGTAGAGTCAGATGTTTTAAAATTTGGCGAGTTTACATTAAAGAGTGGACGTAGATCTCCTTTCTTTATGAACGCGGGTGCTTACGTTACCGGCTCACAGTTGAAACGTTTGGGTGAGTATTATGCAAAGGCAATTCATGATAATTATGGAGAGAATTTTGATGTTCTTTTTGGACCTGCTTATAAGGGGATTCCACTAAGCGTTGCTACTACAATGGCGTTTTATGAGTTATATGGAAAAGAAATCCGTTATTGCTCTAATCGAAAAGAAGAGAAAGATCATGGGGATGCCGGTATATTGTTGGGAAGCAAGATAAAAGATGGTGACAAAGTTGTGATCATTGAGGATGTGACCACATCCGGTAAATCAATAGAAGAAACTTTCCCAATCGTAAAGGCGCAGGGAGATGTGGAAATACTTGGTCTGATGGTTTCTTTGAACCGTATGGAAAAAGGCAAGAATAGTGATAAATGTGCTTTAGATGAGATTCGGGAAACATATGGCTTTAAGACAGCAGCTATTGTATCAATGGATGAAGTGGTCGAGAGATTATACAATAAAGAGTGTCAGGGTAAGGTTGTCATTGATGATGACATGAAAAAAGCAATTGACCGTTATTATGAACAGTATGGTGCGATAAAATAGAACATAATAATCAAATACAGTCTGCATTGTGGGCTGTATTTTTTTTGAGAAAATTATCGCAATGCGCTCTCAATAAGGCAATATTAGCGTGGTGCGCAGAAAAAACGTGCTTTTTCACAAAGTTTTAATTGCATATTTGTTTATTTTTGATAATTTACAAAATGATAAATTGGTGCTAAGATAAGTCCCATTCCACCCAAAAAATAAAAAAGGAGGGCTGCAATTGAAAGTTGCTTTTTGGAGCAATGGAAGGGGTAGATCTTGCGTAACAAGTAATCTGGCTTGTATGAGCGTATTATCTGTTTTAAATCGTCCGGATGAGAGGGCGATTATCTTTGAAAATCATAGAAACATCATTAATTTGGGAAGTACATTACTCAATACATATTCCAATAACGAAATAAAAGAAAATTCAGAATATCATATTGAAAGCGGTCTGGATAAGGTTTTGCGCCTGGTTGAAAGTGGAACTGAGATGACAGAAGAACGTTTGCACGGATTGTCAAAAGAATTTCTGGGGCAGCGATTACTTTATTTGCCGACAGACGAAAAAAGTGCTGAAAGTCTGGAATATTATCTGGAACGTGAGGCGGTTAGGGCGATGTCATACATGGAACAACATAGCAGTGTAGTTTTTGTAGATACGACAGCAGCTCCGCTTGCAAGCTCACGTATGATACTTCAGCAAACAGATTTTGTCGTTGTAAATCTGAGCCAGAATCTGCAAATGCTGGATCATTTCTTTCGCAATTTTAAGTCAATTCAGGAGAAAGCTTTTTATCTGATTGGGAATTACGATATTCATTCTCAGTTGACGAGAGATGTGATTCAAAAGCGCTATCATATTTCACAGGAAAGAATAGGAGTGATCCCACATAATGCTAATTTTTCAGATGCGATTTCTAACGGAAGTCTTATCCCATTTCTTATTAGCCATTACAGTTGTAAAAAGAATGATGAAAACTATGAATTTATCAGATATGCCAGAGAGGCACAAGATATGTTCCGTTTCCTTACTCATGAAAAAGAAAGGAAGTGAAAAATGTGGAGAAATAAAAAATGTGTAACAGTAGTTTTTGGGTTATTGATTTTTGCAATATCGTATCTACCTTTCGGGGCAAGCGCGAAACAAAGTGTGTATGATTATGAGGGGTTAAAAGATGTATTGGAATCAGATGCCGCAAAAAAGGTGGAGATAGCTGCTGATATTCCGATAACTGCGCCAATTATAATTCGTGGATCTAAATGCATAGAAGGAAAGGGACATTTATTAGAACGGGGAAGAAAAGATGGAAAGGTATATGCCGGAACATTATTTCTCATGATGGGAACCCGTTGTGAGTGGAAGAATGTGGTGATTTCCGGTGCAGGAGAAAAACGCTATGTTGGCAGCAGAGTATTTGGAAGATTAATTGAATTGAGAAAAGGGGTTACGGCATTTTGTTCCGGAAACATTTGGAAAAATAATATAAACCGACATCTGGCTGTAGATGGTGGGGGTGCTGTCTGGATTAGGAAGGGTGCCAGTTGTTATATGATGGGAGGAAAAGCTATATGCAATGAAAATGTATCATGTGGTGCAGGATTTCGTGTTGACCGGGGAGGACAACTTATCGTAGAAAAGGGAGAAATTATAAACAATACGGTCAGAGGAATATCAGAAATATCCGGATTTGAGGGGCTGGGAGCAGGAATTTATAATGAAGGCAGTGTGACGATCCAGGGTGGCTCCTTAAGAAAAAATAAGGTAGCTGCATATACAAAAAATGGAAGAACTTTTGGTGGAGTGGGAGGAGGAATATACAATAAAGGAAGCTGTATTATTGTGGGTGGAACAGTACAGAACAACGATGCATCTGTGTGTGGAAGTGTTTTATATGCGTCGCAGGGATCGAAAGTAAGATTAGGTGGTGGTGTTTTGCAGACCGGAGAAGAAGGAGAAAGAAAGCCGGTGTATGTTGGTGGAAGCTGTACTTTGGAAGGGAAGGCCGGCGTTTCTTATGTGTTTATTTCACATACAGCAGAGGTAGAAGTCATTAAAGGGTGGAACCGGGAACAGAAGGTGACGATCGAACCCTATGCATATAAAAAAGATTTGCTTATTTTGCAGGGGGCAAAGGGAAATTTTGAACTTAAAGAAAAGAATTCTTATTTCCTTTGCAGAAGAGGGAGGAAATATTATGTTGGACAAAAACAAAAGAAACAGAAAAAAAGAATAACCGGTGGCAAAAGAAAAAAAGCGAAGCCAATCAGTCAATTGCCGGTAATAGATTGTCAGAGAAGGAACCTGGTATTTTACGAAAATGAATATGTTTCAAAAAGAATTCTTTGTTATGGAGTGACAGCGAAAGACAGAAATGGTGCTGCCCTGCCTGTGTATGTGAAAGGGAAATGGTATAAAGATGGATGGCTGGATACAGAGCGGGTGAGAGCAGGAAATATCGTGTATAGTACAAAGGATAGAGAAAAACGCACCAATAATATTTCTATTCCTTTCCGTGTAGTAAAAAATAAAAAACCAATGGTGCAAACAGTAAGACGTTATTTTTTTCAGGACGAAATGGAACAAATAAACGATAGTGAGTGGAGCAGGATTTTATGGGAGGGAGTGAAAGTGGAAGATGATCATGAAAAAGAAGCTGAACTAAAAAAAGAGACAACTGTAGAATTAAGAAAATCAAATAAAAGAGACAACAAAAATTATGATGTCAAGGTAAAGGTCAGGGATCAATATGGTCATCGCTATTACATGAAAGAGCATGAAAAAAGAAGATATGGAAAAGGAAAGTATAGAATTTTCTCCATTCCGATAACTATTGTTAAAAGAAATGGAGATGACGGGGCGAGAAAATCTTATGTGGAATTTATTTCGCCCTCAAAAGATACAGAGGTGGAAGAAATGTGGCATTTCACGTATCAGGATATCAAGGAGATACAAAGATTTATGACAACCCGGGACAATCCTTTTTCAAAAGAAACGAACCAGGAATTCTATCAAAAATATCAGAAATTCAGGGTGGGAGGAAAAGTGGATCAAAATGAATGATTTTCAAAAAAAATTTATATTAAAGCGGCAGGATTATGGGATTTTATACCCTTACCTGATTGATGATGAGGTAACAGATATTAACTGGAATGGACGTCAGTTGTGGATTGATCATCTAAGGCAGGGAAGATATATGTCATCTGAAATATTACCGGAAGAATTTGTAGAACGTCTGGTTTCTTTGATCGCAAATGTTACCAATCAAGTGATAAACCGGCTGCATCCTGTTCTAGAAGCAGAAACAGAAGAGTTGAGGATAAGCGTTGTCCATCAAAGTGTGGCTCATTCGGGCACCACAATTTCATTGAGGAAAACACCGGCTGTTCAGCGACTGAATAAATCGCTTTTGCTTGATAGTGGTTATTGTATAGAGGAAGTACATTCTTTTTTGAAAAATTGTGTCAAAGCGCATTTTAGTATAGCTATTTGTGGGTTGCCCGGAGCAGGAAAAACTGAATTGTTAAAATATCTTACAAAATTTATTCCTGCTACGGAACGTGTTATAACGATAGAAGATGTGTTAGAAATACATTATCAACAGATCAATCCTAATAAAGACTGCGTTGAGATGAAAATTGCTGAAAATTTTTCTTATATGGAAGCGATTAAAGCATGTATCCGTCAACTGCCTAAGTGGATCATTTTATCGGAAGCACGTTCTACAGAAGTTAAGTATTTACTTGAAACGCTTAGCACGGGAGCTAATGGTCTGACAACAATTCATACCGATGATGTACGTAATATACCGGAGCGTATTAAGAGCATGGCAAGTGAGAAGGAGGATCTGTGCCGTATTGAAAATGATACGTATCGATATCTGGATATTGGAATATTGGTCAAAAATGGGATGAAACATAAAGATGGAAAGCATCGCCGTATTGAGCAGATCTGCATTTTTGAACGTTATGGGTTGGAATGGAAAGAAATGAAAAATCGTATCGTTATGATTGTAGAGGACGGGAAAATCGTAGAAAAAAAATTACCAGAAGGTATAGTAAACAGATTTCGTGATCTAGGGATTAACGATCCCTTTTTGGAGGTGCAGGATGAAAAAGTTTGTGATAAGAATTTCCTTGCTTATCATATTTGATGTGGCCATGATATATATATTTCGGTTACATTTTTGTGCAATTCTAGGACTTGGCATAGTTACTTCTGTATGTTTTCCTTTTTTGGGTAGAGCGATGAAAAAGAGAACGCTATATCAAAGAGAATATTATGAAGTGTCTGTTTTTATGGAGCAGTTTTTGTGTTCGTACAAAAGATGGGGGCATGTTAAAATGGCATTGGAGGATTGCTCATCTGTTTTTAGCAAAACAAATAAGATTGCAGGGGTGATACAACAGTCAATTGAAGTGATGGAAAGCGGTGATGAAGGAAAAGAATCTACAATACTAAAAAATGCATTTAACTGTTTTACTGATGTATACAAAAGCAGAAGAGTGAGGATGTTGTGCGATTTTTTGTGTCATACGGAGAATGCAGGTGGAGATGTAATGTGTGCCGTTGATATTTTATTGAATGACTTGCAAATGTGGAAACAAAGGACTGTTTTATATCAGAAGAAAAAGAAATATTTGGAAAAGGAATTACTGGTATCTTCTTTTCTGGCAGTTTTTCTATGCTGTATAACACAGAATATCCTGCCGCATGACTGCATGGCAAATATTGAGAAAATAACGATATACCAGGTCACTACATTTGTAATGTTGTCGGGAGTTCTTGTTCTGCCCGTTGTGATCTATTGTGTATTCTCACAGACATGGCTTGATATCAGAGGGAAAAATAAAAATTCCATAGAAAATGAGTTTCCTTACTGGCTTTTGTTGGTATCGCTTTACCTACAGTATAATAGTGTATATCATGCGATAGAACAGTCATGTGATTCTCTTGAAAAAAGTTTTCAACGGGAAGTGGAACAACTGCTTCAGGACTTATACGCAGAACCTAATTCGTTAAATCCCTACATGAATTTTTGTAGAAAGCAAGCTAACATGGAATTGCAGACCGGAATGAAAATTCTGTTTTCTGTTACAAATAATGAATATTCTGATACAAAAAGGCAGATGCAGTTTCTTGTGCAGCAGAATCATCGTTTCATTGATGAAAAGGAGAAAAAATACGATCAGGCAAAATTAGCAGTGTTTCAAATGTTTAAACAACTGCCAATGTTTATGGCAGGAGCAAAGATAATAACCGATGCGTTACTTTTTGTTTTGCTGAATGTTAAAAATAGTTGGATTGGGTGATAGAAAGATGGAAAAAATGGTAAGGCAGTATATGGAATGGCTTGTTGCTGCGGTGTATGGAGGGCTTATGATAAGGGGGATGCAACTATTATTAAAGTTACTTGGGTAAAAGGCAAATATTTGCTGTGGGGACTCTCGTTCCTGATATCGGGATTCCTTTGTTTACTGGTACTGTTTCAATGGCAGCGAATGTGTTCGATAAAGAGGCGAAGTATTAAAAATGTGGTTGATAAAGGAAAAGTGAAGAAACAAATGGAATTGCAGGTAAGAGATAGGAGGGTGGCACAGGGTGAAGTGGTTCCTTTGGAACAAATAGCAAGGGCGACAGATGAGCGAGGGAATGATATCAGTAACAAGATCACTTTTTTATGCAATGGAAATATTTTGAACTCTAAGGTGTTTCCAACGAATAAGGCGGGCGTTTTTAGAGTTACGGTATCTGTTTTCAGCCCCTTGTCAGAAAAAAAGATATATAAAGCAGTACAGGTATTAGTTGATGGGAGAATCAAATAACGTAAGTTGTCTGTACCTAGAGAGAGGAGGAGAGTGGCATGAAGGGAGTAATAGGGCAGTTTGTTCTTTTTTTCTTTTTGTCATTGTTATTGTGGATCAGTGTTTCTTATGTTTCATTAAATATGAAATATTGTGGGGCAAAAGAGTATCATAGAAGTATTGTGAGGATTATTGAAGATAGTTATTTTGAACAATCCGTGATACAAAACTGTATTGCGCAGGCAAAGCAGGAGGGATATCAGTTGTCTGTCCAGTGTTATGGTGAAAGCAGGAAGGATGCAAGAATAATTCTGCAGTATGATTTTGTATTTCCATTGTTTCAGGAAATCAGACATTATTGTATTGATGGATATGCCAGATAATAGGGGGGGATTATGTGAGAACGGTAATCATATCAGTGGTTGGAATCAGTTCGTTATTTCTTGTTGTTTTGATACAGACCAAAATAAATGAAAAGACATGGCAGGAAGATCAGTTGGAGGATGCGTTAAGTTCGTCAATGTCGGAAACATTAGAGGAAGTTGCACTGAAAGGGAGCTATGGAATAGATAATAGAAATGAAATGATGGCAGCCTTTTTACAAATGATGCTGCGTAAGTTTGACCGCGATATTGATCTTACTGTAAAAATACATGAGATCAATTATTCGCTGGGACAGATGGATATTGAGGCAATTGGAGTATATCGGACTGCAGAGGGGAAAAAGTGTCGTTCAACTGTGCGGAGAAATATCAGGATCAGTTAAAAAGGGCGACTGAAAACCGCCCCTATTTAGTCAGTATTTTGTTCTTCGTCATCATCCTCTTTTTGAGGTTTGAGCTCAAGACGGATTTTGTCAATGCGATTACCATCTACGTTCAGAACGGTGTAAATACCATAATCATCTTCGGCTGTTTCACCGACGTCTGGAAAGTGCTCTAAAAGATTGATCACATGACCGGCGATGGAATCGTAGTCATCGGATCTGAGTGGAACATTGAGTGCTTCTGCGATGTCATCCAAAGGAGTGGAACCGAGGACGGTATAAACCGTTTCGCTTACAGCTTGTATTTCGTCTTCCTCGTCGGTGTCATATTCATCACGGAGTTCGCCAACGATTTCTTCAATTAGATCTTCAATTGTGATTAATCCGGCAAGTGCGCCATATTCATCCAGGACAATTGTCATAGGTATGGAGTCTTTTCGCATTTCCATAAAGAGTTCGGAAACATGCTTATATTCATATGTAACATGTGCCTCGCGCATTAAGGTGCGAATATCAAGATTATCTTTGTCTCCCTTGTAAAACACAAAATCTTTTAAGTTGATGATACCGATAATATTATCAATCGTTTCTTCGTACACCGGCAGACGGGCAAACTTATTTTCTGTAAATTCGGCAAGAAGATCGTTATAAGAAATGTTAGCTTCCACCATGGCAATATCCATACGCGGAATCATAACATCCTTGGCGAGGGAGTCACCGAAATCAACGATGTTGGTAATCATCTGCCGTTCTTCGCTTTCAATGACGCCTTCTTCGTGACTAACATCTACGAAGGTGCGAAGCTCGTCTTCTGTAATGCCTGAGACTTTATTAGATGTATCAACGCGAAGAAGAAACATGATAAAGCGGCATATCTGATTTACGATAAAAATAACTGGTGTTAAAATATTTGTTAAAAACAAAATGGCGCTGGAATATAAAAGCGATAATTTTTCTGCATTTCTTGTTGCCATGTTTTTTGGTGTTATCTCTCCAAAAATAAGTATCAATACTGTCAATATACCAGTGGCAATTCCTGCACCGATACTTGTGCTTCCCTCTAATCCGATCCGCTGGCAGATATGGAAAGCGTATGCCGTGGAAAGAGAGGAGGCAGATAGATTTACTATGTTATTGCAGATCAATACGGCACTAAGCATTTTGGAAGGCTCTTCCACTAATTTCAAAACACGTTTGGCTGCTTTGCTTTTTTCATCGGCTAAAGCGCGCATCCGTATTTTATTTACTGTTGTTAATGCTGTCTCTGCGGATGAAAAGAAAGCAGATAAAATAAGTAATGCAATGATAACTAGTATATTTATCGCGTCACTGGGGCTCAAAGTATCATCTCCTTTATCTATAAATGCCTAGCTTAATGCCTGGCGTTTGCGAGCCATATCGTCACTGTCTAAATATTCGTCATATGTTGTAACTTTGTCAATCATACCGTTTGGAGTGAATTCAATGATGCGATTGGCAATTGTCTGAATAAACTGATGATCCTGGGAAGTAAATAACACAACGCCAGGGAACTTAATCAGACCATTGTTAACAGATGTGATTGATTCCATATCCAGATGGTTGGTTGGTTCATCTAACATTAATACATTAGAACCAAGCATCATCATTTTTGACAGCATGACACGAACTTTTTCCCCACCGGAAAGTACGTTGACTTTTTTTAACCCATCTTCACCCTTAAAAAGCATTCGTCCAAGAAAACCGCGTACATAGGTGGCATCTTTTTCGGGAGAGAAAGGCATCAGCCAATCTACAATTGTGTCATTACTTGCAAAATATGGCGTGTTATCTTTTGGAAAATAAGAATTAGAAGTAGTTATTCCCCATTTATAGTCTCCTTCGTCCGGCTCCATTTCTCCCGACAAAATCTGGAAAAGTGTTGTGGCCGCAATACCATATGAGCCGACAAAAGCGATTTTATCATCGTGTCCAACGGTGAATGAAACATTATCCAGAACTTTTTCGCCGTCAATTGTTTTGCTTAAGTTAGTTACGGTAAGCACTTCGTTTCCAATCTCACGGTCTGGTTTAAAATCAACATATGGATATTTACGGCTTGAAGGACGAAGAGTGTCAAGTTCAATCTTTTCCAAAGCGCGTTTGCGGGAGGTTGCCTGTTTTGACTTCGAAGCATTGGCACTGAATCGCTGGATAAATTCCTGCAATTCCTTGATTTTTTCTTCTTTCTTTTTGTTGGCTTCCTTCATTTGTTTGATCATTAACTGGCTGGATTCATACCAAAAATCATAGTTTCCGGCATAAATTTGCATTTTTCCATAATCAAGATCAACCGTGTGTGTACATACTTTGTTTAGAAAATACCGGTCATGAGATACAACAATGATCGTGTTTTCAAAATCAATCAAAAATTCTTCCAGCCAGCGAATGGAATCCAGATCCAAGTGATTTGTCGGTTCGTCCAGAAGCAGAATGTCCGGATTGCCAAAAAGCGCACGCGCCAAAAGTACTTTTACTTTATCAGTATCCGGTAATTCGCTCATGATTTTATAGTGCATTTCTGTATCAATACCAAGACCGTTCAGAAGAGTAGCAGCGTCAGCTTCTGCTTCCCATCCATTCATTGTAGCAAATTCAGCTTCCAGTTCACTTGCACGGATACCATCTTCCTCGGTGAAATCTTCCTTCGCATAAATGGCTTCTTTTTCTTTCATAATATCATATAATTTCTGGTTGCCGGCGATTACGGTATCCAGAACGATCTGATCATCATATTTGAAATGATCCTGTTCCAAAACAGATAAACGCTGACCGGGACCAAGGCTGATCTCTCCGGTCGTTGGTTCTAATTCTCCGGAAAGGATTTTCAGAAAGGTAGACTTTCCGGCTCCATTTGCACCAATAATACCATAACAGTTTCCTTCGGTAAATTTTATATTGACCTCTTCAAAGAGAGCCTTTTTGCCAAAACGTAATGAAATGTTGCTTGCTTGAATCATGTTTACCTCCATTTGCGTATCTGCGTTTTTTCATACTATCTCCATTATATTGTACTAAAAAATCCCAAATTTGCAAGGGTTTCTTTCTATTCTTTACTTTAATTGGTTATTATGGTAAATTTTTTTTATAAAAACTATGGTCAGGAGGCGTTAAAATGCCAACGAAACAGGAAAAACGTATGGTCATTAGACAATTGCTTATTCCTATTTTATTAATTATAGCTGCATTACTGTATCAGCCGGTAAAGAACTTTTTCTATCCGACCGAAAAACCTGCCGGTATGAAATCAGATGGTGGTAATCTTACGGTTTCTTATATTGATGTAGGGCAGGGGGATGCTACTTTGATTTCAAAAGGAAACTTTCACATGTTGATTGATGCGGGGAAAAATGAAAAAGGGACAGAGGTTGTTTCATATTTAAAAAGCAAAAATATCAGCACGATAGATATCGTGGTTGGTACTCATCCGGATAGTGATCACATAGGTGGCGTGGATGATGTGTTAGATAATTTTAAAGTAAAAACGGTGTATTTACCTGAAATGGGTAAGGCAACGAAGACATATCGGGAGGTAGAAGCTGCCTTGAAACGCTCTGGAAAGAAAGATAAAATGCCTGAGATTGGCAGAAATTATACGTATGATGGTAATGTTGTTGTTCGGTTTCTTGGACCGGTAAAACAATCCCATGATGCCAACAATAATTCACTGGTTGTTCAATTGGCTTATGGTAGAAACCGTTTCTTGTTTATGGGAGATGCGGAGGAGAAGGAAGAACGGGATATAGTAAAACAACAGTATGATCTGGAATGTGACGTTTTGAAAGTAGGACATCATGGAAGTGGTAAATCAACAAGTGATGCCTTTCTTTCGTTGGCAGATCCATCCTATGCTGTTATCAGTTGTGGAAAAAATAATTCTTATGGTCATCCGCATGCTGAGGTTTTGTCCCGTTTGTCGGAGGATGATGTCCAGATTTACCGCACTGATACGATGGGAACCGTTGAAGCCGTGTCAGATGGCAGCCTTGTGCGTTTATCAACAGAGCAATCATCGGAGAATTAGTAAGCAAATGTTGCATTTTATGCCAAACACCTTTATAATAATCTAGATACGATAAATGAAGAGAGGGATGATTGTATGGAGACAGAAAAAAAAGTTGGCTTAATAGGAACTTTTGATACAGGTGAATTATCCACTGAACTGATACCCCCTGATTTTACTGATCCGGATGACCTGTTTGAGATTTTAAAAACGACGGTTAACAGCTATCATCCTTCGAATGATCTGGAATCGATCAACAAAGCATATGAACTTGCAAAAGATGCGCACAAGGAACAGAAAAGAAAGTCGGGTGAACCGTATCTGATCCATCCGGTCTGTGTGGCTATTATTCTGGCACAGTTGGAAATGGACAAGGAAACCATTATCGGAGGGCTCCTTCATGATGTAGTTGAAGATACCAAATATACAACCCAGGATCTGACGGAAATGTTTAGTGAAGAGATAGCTGCTCTTGTTGATGGCGTTACAAAATTGACACAATTGAATTATTCTTCTGATAAATTGGAATTACAAGCAGAAAATCTTCGCAAGATGTTTCTTGCAATGGCTAAGGATATCCGCGTTATTATAATCAAACTGGCTGACCGGCTTCACAATATGCGTACGATGCAGTTTATGAAACCAGAGAAACAAAAGGAAAAATCGAGGGAGACGATGGATATTTATGCTCCGATTGCAGATCGACTGGGTATTTCCAAGGTGAAGGTTGAACTGGATGATTTGTCGCTGAGGTATTTGGAACCGGAAGCATATGAGGATTTAAGTAAAAAATTTAACGAGATAAAACGATATAAGGAAAACTTTGTTAAAGATATAATGGAAGAAGTCGATCATCATCTGGTGGAAAATGATATTAAGGCTACGATTGATGGACGTGTGAAGCATTTGTTTAGTATTTACCGGAAAATGGTTACCCAGCATAAAACGCTGGATCAGATATATGATTTGTTTGCGATTCGTATTATTGTAGATAATGATCAGGAATGTTATACAGCACTGGGAATTATACATGAGATGTATAAGCCTATTCCCGGACGATTTAAAGATTATATTGCGATGCCAAAGCCAAATCATTACCAGTCTTTGCATACGACGCTGATCGGACCGAATGGACAACCGTTTGAAATTCAGATCCGGACATATGAGATGCATAAGACTGCTGAATATGGTATTGCTGCTCACTGGCGTTATAAAGAAGGCGGTAATGGGAAGGCTGCGAATCAGAGCGAAGAGAAAAAAATGGCATGGCTGCGCCGTATTTTGGAGTGGCAGCATGACATGGATGATAACAAAGAGTTTTTAAGCTCGATCAAAAGTGATCTGGATCTGTATTCTGACAGAATTTATTGTTTTACGCCAAATGGAGATGTCAAAAATCTGCCGGCAGGTTCTACGCCGATTGATTTCGCTTATGCAGTGCATACTGCCGTAGGAAATAAAATGGTTGGAGCCAGAGTGAATGGCAATATAGTAAAGTTAGATTATGAAATTCAGAATGGCGACAGAATTGATATTATAACAAGCCAGAATAGTAAAGGACCAAGCCGTGACTGGCTTAATCTGGTAAAAAGCAGTCAGGCAAAAAATAAGATCAATCAGTGGTTCCGTAATGAGTTTAAAGAGGATAATATAATAAAAGGAAAAGAGCTTCTGCATACGTACTGTAAAAATAAGGGCATTGATCTGGCACCATTATTGCGAAATGAATATACAGAGGCCTGTATGCGAAAATATGGTTTCCGTGATTGGGCATCTGTCTGCGCAGCTATTGGACATGGTGGGTTAAAAGAGGGTCAGGTAGTAAATAAGCTTCAGGACATGTACAATAAGAAGAACAAACGGATTGTTTCGGATGCGCAGGTTCATCAGGTTATTGAAAATGCAAAAGAAGCAAAACAAGTCGCAGAAAGCAGACCAAACGAACATCTCAAGAGCAAGAGTGGGATTATTGTTGAGGGATTGGATGATCTGGCAGTACGTTTTTCAAAATGCTGCAGTCCTGTGCCAGGAGATGAGATTGTCGGATTTGTTACGAGAGGAAGAGGGGTCTCTATCCATCGAACGGACTGTGTCAATATGATTCATCTGCCGGTGGAGGAAAAAAATCGTCTGATTGAAGCTGAGTGGAGTCCGGAAGCTACAAGCAGCGGAGAATCTTATCCTGTTGAAATCGTTATATATTGTTATAACCGCAGTGGTGTACTTTTGGATGTTTCACGTATTTTTACTGAAAATAAGATTGATGTTAAGTCAATGAATGTCAGAACGACAAAACAGGAAAACGCAACCTTGACAGTCGGGTTTGAAACAAGAGGTAAAGAACAATTAGATCGACTGATCAAAAAACTTCGTTCGGTGGAAAGTGTTACCGACATTGAGCGAAGTACAAATGGATAAGTTAAAGGAGTGAAAATAATACATGGAAGTTACAGTGATGACAGTGGGACCTGTATGTACGAATTGTTATATTGTAAATCAAGAAGGAAATACTTCCTGTGTAGTGATCGATCCGGGTGATGAAGCAGAAAAGATTGCAGATTATATCCGCAGAAAAGGGTTGAAAATGGAAGGAGTTTTATTAACTCATGGTCATTTTGACCATATTACCGGAGTCAGCAAGCTCGTTTCGCTTCTTGGTGGTAAAGTATATGCATATGAAGAAGAAAAGAAACTTTTGGAAGATCCGGGCTTGAATGGCAGTGCAATGATGGGATATGAAGCCGCTTTGGAACCGGAGGTGCTGGTTAAAGAGTCACAGGTAATATCAATTGCCGGGCTTGAGTTCCGTGTGATCTATACACCCGGACATACAAAGGGAAGCTGCTGCTATTATGCAGAAAAAGAAAAAGTACTTTTTAGCGGTGATACGGTATTCTTGGAATCTGTTGGCAGGACAGATTTTCCGACAGGTAACAGTCGTGAATTACTGGATTCCGTTCGGAATAAGGTGTTGACGCTGCCAGATGATGTTAAGATTTATCCGGGTCATGGTCCAGAAACAACAGTTGCTTATGAGACAGCAAATAATCCTTATGCCTAAGATTGATAGGAGAATGTTATGGTTTTATTTGAGGTTAAAAAGAATATAGAACATCCGGGAGAGTTCACCTATGATCTGCGTGCATTGGCACAAAGTTTTTATCCGGAGTTTGCCTGTCAGATATTGGAAATCGGGGAGTGGGCAGAGGATGAAGGGTATCCGGTAAAATGTTCGGTAGATAGTGATGTAATCCTGGATGCAAGACTGCCGGCAGGATATACAAAAAACTCGGTAAAAGCAGTCGTGTATCAGGCCTTTGCGAGAAAAACAGAAAAAGTACTGCCATGGGGAATTCTGACGGGAATCCGTCCGGCTAAGATACCGCTTCAGATGTTCCTAAATGGAAAAGGCAAACAGGAGGTGTTTGAAACGCTGTGCAAAGAGTATCTGCTTGTAGATGCTAAGGCGCAGTTAGCACTGGACGTTGCTTTAAAGGAATATGAATTAATAAAGGATTATGAACATACACAGGGTTACAATTTGTATATTGGTATTCCGTTTTGCCCATCCATTTGTCAGTATTGTTCCTTCTCTTCCTATGACTATATAACATATAAAGACAAAGTTGAAAGTTATCTGGCGGCATTGGAGAAAGAATTGATCTATGTTGCAAAACGTGCAAAGGAAGAAAATAAGAAGCTTCATACAATCTATGTTGGAGGAGGTACCCCGACGTCGCTTAATGAACAGCAGCTCAAAAGATTAATGGATATGATTCATTGTCATCTGCCTGTGAATGAAGAGGTGGAATTTACCGTAGAAGCCGGTAGACCGGATAGCATTAATAGAGAAAAGTTACAGATATTAAAAGATGCAGATGTAAGCCGTATATCGATTAATCCGCAGACAATGAAGCAGCATACACTGGATTTGTTGGGAAGAAGACATTCTGTTGAACAGGTAAAGGAAGTATTTTATTTGGCGCGGGAAGTTGGTTTTGATAATATTAATATGGATCTTATCGTTGGCTTGCCGGAGGAAGATGAGGTTGATTTTGCAAAAACAATGATGCAGATTCATGAATTGGATCCGGATAGTGTAACAGTACATACTCTGGTGATTAAAAGAGCATCCAGGATGCGCAGGGAACAGATGGAACAGCATGCCGATATGTATCCGGAAGATACACTGATCCCGGTGCTTCAACGGGCAAGTGGCGAGATGCTTCGTGATTATGGATATGAGCCATATTATATGTATCGTCAAAAAAACAAAGCCGGAACGTCACGTAATACGAATCAGGAAAACGTTGCTTATGCGAAACCGGGCAGGGAATGTCTCTACAATATATTTATTATGGAAGAACTGGAGACGATAGTTGCGCTTGGCAGTGGAGCGTCTACAAAGTATGTGATTCATGGGGAAAACCGTATGGAACGTATTGAAAATGTAAAAAGTGTTGATGACTACATTAGTCGTATTGATGAGATGATAGAAAGGAAAGAAAAACTATGGCGTTAAAGAAGAAACCAACAACTGGAATGAAGGACATTTTGCCCAGAGAGATGGAAATCCGTGATTATGTAATAGGGCAGATTAAAGAAACTTATAGGACATTTGGCTTCCAATCAATAGAAACCCCGTGTGTGGAACATATTGAAAATCTGAACAGCAAACAAGGTGGAGAAAATGAGAAACTTATTTTTAAAATCTTAAAACGTGGACAGAAGCTCAATCTCAAAACAGCGGAGACTGAAATGGATCTTGTTGATGGAGGACTTCGTTACGACCTTACTGTGCCATTGTCAAGATATTATGCCAATAATGCGAATGAGCTTCCTACACCATTCAAGGCATTACAGATGGGAAATGTGTGGCGCGCGGATCGACCACAGCGTGGCCGTTTTCGTCAATTTATGCAGTGCGATATAGATATTTTGGGGGAGCCTTCCTACTTGGCAGAGATTGAATTGATTTTGGCAACAACTACGTTGTTAGGGAAATTAGATTTCAAGAATTTTACGATACGGATCAATAACCGTAAGATATTAAAAGGAATGGCGAAATACTGTGGCTTTTCACCAGAGCAGTATGATGAGGTTTTTATCATTTTGGATAAAATGGATAAGATCGGTATGGACGGTGTGGAAGCAGAGCTTCTTGAGTCAGGTTACCCAGCAGAGGCCGTTCAGAAATGCAAGGAGTTGTTTGCTTCTGTAACAAATGATATTGCGGGAGTGCGGTACATGAAAGAGACGCTGGGAGATTCGTTAGAGGACGGTGCAGCAGAAGACCTGGAAACAGTTATTTCAACGGTGGAAGCTGTAAAGTCAGCAGATTTCAAAATTATTTTCGACCCAACGCTTGTCAGGGGAATGAGTTATTATACAGGCCCAATCTTTGAGATTGCCATGGATGAATTTGGTGGCTCTGTAGGGGGCGGTGGACGATACGATGAGATGATTGGAAAATTTACGGGGAATGATACCTGTGCCTGTGGTTTTTCAATTGGATTTGAGCGTATTGTCATGTTATTGTTAGAGAGAGATTACCAGGTTCCACGTGCAAAAGAAAAGAAAGCATACCTGATTGACAAAAAAGCCCCGGCTTCTGTTATGCAGAAAGTGATCGAGAAAGCAAAAGCAGATCGGGAAAAAGGAATACAGGTAAATATCAATATTATGAAGAAAAATAAAAAGTTCCAAAAGGAACAACTGATGGCAGAGGGATATACGGAGATAGAAGAAATTTTTGCAGATTAACATGGAGGGAATAAAATTATGGCAGAATCAATGAGAGGTTTAAAACGTACATGCCGTTGTGCGGAGTTAAGTACAGAAAACATCGGGCAGACAGTTACTGTTATGGGCTGGGTGCAGAAAAGCCGCAATAAAGGTGGTATTGTATTTGTAGATCTGCGGGACCGCAGTGGCATCATCCAATTGATATTTGAGGAAAGTAATATTGGAACAGAGGGATTTGAAAAAGCGGCAAAACTTCGCAGCGAATTTGTTGTGGCTGTCACGGGAGAAGTGACAAAGCGTTCTGGTGCCGTTAATGAGAATCTAAAGACAGGTGAGATCGAAGTAGTTGCTCAAAATATCCGTATCCTATCGGAATCTGAGACACCTCCTTTTCCAATTGAAGAAAATTCAAAAACGAAGGATGAGCTTAGATTAAAGTATCGTTATCTTGATCTGCGTCGTCCGGATCTGCAGAGAAATTTAATCCTTCGCAGTAAAGTGGCAACGCTTACCCGCCAGTTTCTGGCTGATGAAGGATTTTTAGAGATAGAGACTCCGATTTTAAATAAGAGTACACCGGAGGGGGCGCGTGATTATCTTGTCCCAAGCCGTGTGCATCCGGGCAGTTTTTATGCTTTGCCACAGAGTCCGCAATTATTCAAACAGCTTTTGATGTGTTCCGGATATGACCGATATTTTCAGATTGCAAAATGTTTTCGTGATGAAGATCTGCGTGCTGACCGCCAGCCTGAATTTACGCAGATTGATATGGAATTATCTTTTGTTGACGTAGATGATGTTATTGATGTAAATGAACGTTTGCTGCAGAAGATGTTCCGGTTAGTTGATGTAGATGTAAAGATTCCTTTCCAGCGAATGACCTGGCAGGAGGCAATGGATCGTTTTGGTTCGGATAAGCCGGATACAAGATTTGGCATGGAATTACAGGATGTTACAGAACTTGTAAAAAGCTGTGGCTTTGGTGTGTTTACCGGAGCGATAGAAAAGGGCGGTTCTGTTCGTGGTATCAACGCCAAGGGGCAGGGAACAATGCCTCGCAAAAAGATTGATAAACTGGTTGATTTTGCAAAGGATTTTGGTGCCAAAGGTCTGGCTTACCTGTGTATTAATGAGGATGGAACCTATAAGTCATCGTTTGCTAAATTTATGACAGAAGAAGAACTAAGCCAGCTTGTTGAAAAGATGGCTGGCGAACCGGGAGATTTACTGTTGTTTGCAGCGGATAAGAATAAGATTGTGTGGGATGTCCTTGGAAATCTTCGTCTGGAGCTGGCAAGACAGATGGAACTTCTTGATAAAAACGTATATAATTTCCTGTGGGTTACAGAATTTCCTCTTCTTGAGTACAATGAGGAGCTGGGACGCTATCAGGCGATGCATCATCCATTTACGATGCCGATGGAAGAAGATCTTCCTTATCTTGAAAGTGAGCCGGGACGTGTGCGTGCGCAGGCATACGATATTGTATTGAACGGAACGGAGATTGGCGGAGGTTCTATACGTATCCATCAGAATGATGTACAGGAGAAGATGTTTGAAGCACTTGGATTTACGAGAGAAGCTGCTTACGAGCAGTTTGGTTTCCTGTTAGATGCCTTTAAATACGGAGTACCGCCTCATGCCGGATTAGCATATGGTCTGGACCGGTTGATCATGCTGATGGCAAAAGAAGACAGTATTCGTGAAGTAATTGCTTTCCCGAAGGTGAAAGATGCTTCTTGTCTTATGACACAGGCGCCAGGGGTTGTTGAATCAGCACAGTTGGAAGAACTTGGAATAGAACTTCTTGAGAAAGAAGAATAATAATCATAAAAATAAAAGGTCAGGAGGAAAATTTATGAGTATTGCAACAAAGGATTTCGGAGTAACAAAAAAAGGCGATAAGGTTACACTTTATACGATTACAAATAAAAAAGGAATGAGTGTAAGTGCTATTGATTATGGTGCTAATATTGTAAATTTGTTTGTTCCGGATAAAAATGGAAAATTGGATGATGTTGTTCTTGGATTTAATGATGTGGCGGGTTATGAGCAAAACGGATGTTTTTTTGGCGCCTTTATCGGACGGCATGGGAATCGTATTGGACAGGCTAAGTTTTCACTTAATGGGACAACATATGAATTGGAGAAAAATGATGGTGAAAATAATCTGCATGGTGGAACGCCAGGATACCATCATGTCATGTATCAGGCGGATACGACGGAAAACAGTGTTACTTTTCATCGTATAAGTCCTGATATGGAACAGGGCTATCCGGGAAACCTTGATGTTGCAGTTACTTACGAATTGACAGATGAGAATGAACTGAAGATTTTATATAGAACAAAGTCGGATCAGGACACTCTTTGTAATTTGACAAATCATAGTTACTTCAATCTGAAAGGCCATGATGGAGGGACAATTACTGATCATGTTGTTACGATCAAGGCAAATAGTTTTACAGGAACAAGTAATGATCTCATTCCGGATGGTACATTGGTTGATGTTACTGACACACCGATGGACTTTAGAAAGCCAAGGGTCATCGCCGATGATGTAGATAGTGATTATGCACCAATCGTACTGGCAGGTGGCTATGACCACAACTTTGTCTTAGATAAACCAGCCCGTGCTTTTGAAAAGGTTGCAGAAGTTATGGAACCGGCAAGCGGTCGAAAGATGGAAGTATATACGGATCTGCCTGGTATGCAGTTATATTCAGGAAACTTTATTCAGAAAGAAGAAGGAAAGGCTGTTTATACAAAGAGAACCGGTCTGTGTCTGGAAACACAGTTCTTCCCGAATTCGATCAATGTTCCTTCTTTTGACTCCTGTCTGTTGAAAGCAGGAGAAGAGTTTCATTCGACAACAGTTTATAAATTTTTATAAAAAATAATTTTGTACAGAGATTTGTGTGGAAAGATGCGGCGATAGGCTGATTTTCACACAATTCTTTGTTCTGTGCTAAAAGAGGGGAAAACAAAAGGAAAGATGGCGGGGACCATCTTTCCTTTTGTATTAAAAAGAGGAGAAAGTTTGGTATAATACCAAAACAATTTATGAAAAAAAGAATCTTGTAAGCTCTGTTACAAGAATTAGTATATAGTCTATTTATTATGATAATTTTGCGAAAATGTAAACGATTTGTAAACAAAATAGATTTTTGGCTAAAACAGGTAATTTAAAAATGGAAGTATAACGAAACAAGATATAGATGAATACTATAGGATAATAAGCAGCAGTTTATGATACAAAAGGAGATAGAATGTGAAAAGTGTATTAGGAAAATTTATTCAAAAAGAATTTGGCAGAGATAGTTATGTTCATTATGCGGATAAACTGGATCGAAAAGAGAGTATGGATGTTTTCTGCGATATTTATGGAAGACTGCGTCAGGAGGACTCGGATAATTTAAATGAATCTCTACGCAGTCTGCTGGATACAATACAGATTTCGATACGGATCAGTAAAAGTTTCTGGTATGTCACGTTAGGGTGTCTTGTTACCACTGTTACTTTATTATTACTTAGCCTTCCTGTCGTTGTACTATATGCTTCTTTGATGGTTACGGCAGTATGCTATTGTTATAAAGCAGCAGAATTTGTGTGCAACCGTTATTGTGACAGAGATGTGAAGATTGTGCTCATTTATAAGATTGCTTTATTTCATCTTCTGGAAGAAAATTGTTTACAAAAGGATGGACATGAGATATAATGAGCGTAAATTCATAAACAGGGGAGCTTGCAGACAGGCTGAGAGGAAGGTATGCCCTTCGACCCGCGAACCTGATGTGGGTAATGCCAACGTAGGAATACAGATGCGACGAAGACCACATATCTATGTGGTCTGTTTTTTTCTGATAAAAAGAATAATGGAGGTAAATAATGAGACAGTACACAACGCAAATGGATGCAGCTAAAAAGAATATGATAACACCGGAGATGGAACAGGTTAGTGAATATGAGAACATAGATGTCGAAGAATTACGCGAACTTGTTGCAAAAGGACAGGTTGCGATTCCGGCAAATGTAAATCATAAATGTTTAAAACCATATGGAATTGGTTCCAGATTAAAGACAAAGATTAATGTCAATCTTGGGACAAGCAAGGATTGTCTGGATCTGGACGTTGAGATGCAAAAGGTACAGGCTGCTGTAGATATGGGAGCAGAAGCTATTATGGATCTCAGCTCTTTTGGCGACACACAGAAGTTTCGCCGTAAATTAACAAGTGAGTGTCCGGCAGTGATAGGCACTGTGCCGATTTATGATGCCGTTGTTTACTATAATAAGGCTTTGAAGGATATTACATCGGATGAGTGGATGGATGTAGTGAAGATGCATGCGCAGGATGGTGTGGATTTTATGACGATCCATTGTGGGATCAACCGTGAGACAGCTACCCGGTTCAAGGAAAGCAAACGTCATACAAATATTGTGTCCCGCGGCGGTTCTATCATATTTGCATGGATGGAGCTTACCGGAAATGAAAATCCGTTTTATGAGCGATATGATGAACTTTTAGATATCTGCGAAGAATATGATGTAACAATCAGCCTTGGTGATGCATGCCGTCCGGGAAGTATTGAGGATGCAGGAGATATTTCCCAGATCTCTGAGCTGGTAGAGCTGGGGCGTCTGACTCAACGTGCGTGGGATCACAATGTACAGGTCATGATAGAGGGACCGGGACATATGCCATTGAATCAGATCCGTGCCAACATGGAGATCCAGCAGACAATATGTAAAGGTGCACCATTTTATGTTTTAGGACCGCTTGTAACGGATGTAGCACCTGGTTATGATCACATTACAAGTGCCATTGGCGGGGCAATCGCTGCAACGTATGGAGCTTCTTTCTTATGTTATGTGACACCGGCAGAGCACCTTCGTCTGCCAACGGTAGAAGATGTAAAAGAGGGAATCATTGCCTCGAAGATTGCTGCTCATGCTGCTGATGTGGCGAAAGGAGTACCGGGAGCAAAAGAATGGGATTATAAGATGAGTGAAGCACGACGCGAACTGGATTGGGAAAAACAGTTTGAACTTGCGATGGATCCTGAAAAAGCACGTCGCTACCGTGCAGAGAGTAAGCCGGAAAAAGAGGATACCTGTACAATGTGCGGGAAAATGTGTGCCGTGAGAAATATAAATAAAATATTGCGCGGCGAAGATGTTGATATCATGGATTAGTGAACGCAATGACTTGATTTATTAAACCCTTTTAGTGTATAATATAATTAATTGTATCTATATGAAATATTGTCCACGGAGGGATTCTATGAAAAATAATAATAGTCTGAAAAAACGGATCATACAATTTTTATTTAATATAGGTAAAAAATGCAGATTGCTGGCATATCCTATTACTTTTTTTGTTGTTGTTTTTCTTGCCATTTATCATACGGTCAGAAAGATATTGGTAGAGAAACAATACCATACGGTACGCAGGGTATTGCTGGCTTCTTTGTGTGTGGCAGTTATCATCAGTGCCGTTGTTGTTCTGCCAACATGGGCGAGTGAGACGGGGGAAGAACCGACTACGGAAGTTGTGTCGGAAGAAGAACTTGATCCTGCTGCGACACCGAAACTGACCCCACAGATCACAGAAAATGCGGAAGAATCAGATCAGAGCGAAGAAAAAGTGTCGGAATCCGCAGATTCGCCGAAGGATGATCTAAAGGATGAGAAAAAAGAGGAAGAAGCGGATCAGCCTTCAACAGAGGAATTGGAAAAGAATAGTACGGCCGATGAAGAAGATTCTGATACGGCACCTTTTGAAACGGAACAGAAAAAGGATGAGAAAAAACAGGAAGAACCAGCGTTGGACAAGAAAGAAAAACGCACGCCGAACCGTAAAGCAGCAGCAACACCTGCGCCGGTAAAACTGGAAAAACCAACCTATCAGATAACCGCCGATGGGACAGGAGTACATACATATCCGCTGGATGATAAGATCAAATTATCGATTAAGGCATCTGCGCCGGCGGGAGCGGGTATTGACTATCAGTGGTATATTCGCACCACACCGGATGGACAGGGAGAAGCATTAAATGGAAACGGTGCGCTGACTAGTTCTTATTCAGTGCCGGAAGACAGCAATGCCGGGGAATACTATTATTATTGTGGTATTAAGAGTGTAGATAATGATGGTTACAATATAGATTCTGATGAAGTATACACATCTAACATCGTTGTGACGATTGGTAAAGGTGAGCCATCAATTGAAGATTTTGATATTAGTGCGATAGAGGATGACTATCCGTATACAGGAGAATATATTAATCCATCAATTGTAAGCAGCAGAGATGGAATGGGAAAAGCGTATATTGTCATAAAGGATGGGAACAATGAAAACCGGCCAAAAGCCGAGAGCAGCGATCCGTATCCTATCTATCTTCGTGTTAGTGAGGGAAGTAATTATAAAGCGAAAACCATTGATTTGAATAAGTCGATTACAGTAAGCCGTATTCCCACACCAAGAACTCCTTATACGATAAAAGGAACAAAAGGTAAGGTTGTGGATGGAAAACAATGGTATACGTCTGCCGTATCGATCGTACCATTTGCCGGATTCGGCATTAGCACATCGGAAGATAATTTCCAAAGTGAACTGGTATATGATTCAGACGGGAAAAATCAGGGACCGGCGAAATCAGTCATTTATCTTAGAAACAACAGCAACAAAGGCATCACTTCTCCTATTACGGTAACACAAAAACGAGATGGACAGATTAATATTGATACATCAGCACCTACAGCAACAATAGAGTACGACAAAGATGCTTTTTCACAGAATGCGATTAATGCGCCGGCTTCATTCAGTCTGGCGGCCTCGGATGCCGTTAGCGGTATTGCAAAAAAATATTACTATGTATCAAAACAGAAAATTACTGAATCTCAGTTAAAGGGTCTGCCTTGGAAAGAATGGGAAGAAGGAAAAAATATTGCTGTTTCGGATGACAGTTCTTTTGTACTGTGCGCCAAAGTTGAAGATGCAGCAGGAAATGCAAGCTATACGATGACAGATATGCTCACGGTAGATCAGACTATGCCACTGATCAAGTGTGGAAAGAAAAATTTAGAAGATGAAAAAACCTATGTTGCTGACAAGAAAAGTATAGAAGTCTCTGATGAGCATCTGAAACGGGTTGTCGTTGAACGAAATGGAGAAGTTACGGAAGATAAGTCAGGTAGTGATATAGGAGGGAAAAGTGTAGATATTACCTTGAATGGTCCCTCCAATGGTGCAAAAAAGGTTGTCTATGTTGTATCGGCAGAAGACATTGCCGGAAATAAAAAGGTGACAACGATTACCTTGAATAATCCGGTTTTAGAAGTGGATGCAATAGATCTTGATTTTGGCAGTGGAGAAGATGCCCTGACTTATGGTTATTCAGAGGTCGAACCGAAGGAAGTGCTTTTGAAAACGAAAGATACGCAGGAAAAAGTTAACGTTGATTTGGTTGAGATTGAGGCTGGTGATGCGTTTGAGATTGTAAAAGGAAGTAATAAGATAAGACCAAAAAGTGGTCTGCATGCTGGTACCTATGAAGCGGTTCTTCGCATTTATTATAATGGAGAAGAGGAAGCTACCTCAACATGCCGCTGTGCAGTGACTGTAAAACCAGCTACGATGCTGGTTCGTTATACCGGGCAGCAGGATGTAGGATATCATTCATACCCGGATCTGCAGAATACAATTGAATTTACAGAATCGGATTTTAAAAACGGAGACACAGTAGCTTCATTAAAAGCGGATACTCATTTTGTGATGCCGGTACTATATTATCAGGATGAAGAGGGAAATCGACAGCCGTTTACATCAGATATGAGGGCGTTGAAGTCACTGCAGCTAATTCCGGGAGGCGGTCAGGCTTCCGATTATGTTTTTGAATACGGCAGTGGCCAATTAGAGGTGAAGCGGCATTCTCTGCGGCGAGGTTATGTTATATCCGGTGATAAAGTTGAGGGTAATGACTGGTATATCTCGTCAACTGTTGCGATACGGCCGGCAGAGGGGTATGCAATCAGCCAATCCGATGATGAAAGCTCATTTGCCTCGGCAGAACAGTTTATTCTTGTAAATGGTCCTACGTTAGGAAAACAGGAAAAATTCTATGTTATGGATATGGATACGGGAGAGATTTCGGCACAGCTTAGTGAAAATGTGAAAATAGATAATACAGCGCCACGACTTCGTAATGGCGAAGGAATAACCGTGTCTTCAGATATTTTGAACTCAATAGGAAATGCCATTACGTTTGGAATATTCTTTAATGATACGAAGTCAGTATCAATCAGTGCTACGGATGAGGAAAGTGGCATAAAAACAATGGAATACTGCGTGTCGCAAAAGACGGTGGGGGCAGATGGCATGGATAGTCTGAATTGGCAGCGTTATGATGGTGGCTTTACTATTTCACCGGAAGACTATGAACGGGCGGTTATTTATGCAAAAATAACGAACCATGCAGGACTGGTCACCTATATTTCATCCAAGGGGATGGTGTTTGATAATAAGCAGCCAGACATTAATTATGTGCAAAATGGAAAAGAACACGGGATTGTAGATGAGAAAGAATACATTACGGAAGAATTTGCTTTGAAAGTGTCTGACCGTAATCTGAAACAGGCTACCTTGTTTGCAGGAACAAACACAGCGGTTACGGGAAGTGCGCTTCAGATTACAGGGAATGAGGAAAGCGTAAAAGAGGCATCCTGCAAGATTTCCTGTCCAAAGGATGGATCACGCACATATACGGTAGTTGCCAGTGATGGTGCAGGCAATAATGCAGAGCGTGAATTTACAATAACAAAACCTGTATATGATATTGATGCGAAGCCGATCCGGATTAAATCAGCCGTATATGGCTATGAAACAGCACCACAGGCAGCTGTAAATTGGGCGAATACAGATAAGGCAAATGCCAACGCAACAATAAGTGATGTCGAGATCAGTAATACAAAACATTTTGAAGTGAAACAAGATGGAAAGACGTTCTGGATTGCTGCAAAATCAGATCTTGCACATGGCAATTATACAACGGATGTAACACTTGTTTATAATGGTGGAAAAAAAGTAGAGACGACAGGTAGTTTTTCTGTGGAAAAGGCTACGTTGACGGCAGCATATGTTGGCGATGACAGATATTACCATGAAAAAGTCAAGGATTCATCGGTGAAGGTTACCGGATTTGTCAAACACAAGGGGGTTGTTGAAACGCCGGAAACAGCAGCAGGATATGAGGAGCCGGTTGTACAGGAGAATGAGCTTGCCAAAGAAACAAAACAGTTGACTCCTTCCGGTGGAAAGGCTGATAATTATAAATTCGATTATAAATCAGGTCTTCTTCTTGTAGACAGGCGTCATGCTGTATCAGGAAAAGATGGCCAATATACCATTGAAGGTAAAATGTCAAGTTCCGGCTGGTATACAGGAGATATTGTGATCCGGCCAAAGAGTGGATTTGCCCTGCTAGATGCAGAGGATGATATAGAAGCAAAAGACAGCATTACTTTGTCAGAAGATACAGATAATGGACAGAAGACGTTCTATATAACTAATGCAGCTACAGGAGAGATTTATTATCCATCTGCTTTGTATTACAAGAAAGATGCGGTTATTCCTGATATTCAGGGAATCGAAGATGAAAAAACATACAATGCAAACAAACAGGAAGTAACGGTTACAGACGATTACCTGACAAGTGTGACCGTAAACGGTGAAGCTAAGCAAGTTGAACAGGGAAAAGCGGTATTTACACTGACAGCGTCTCAGGAAAAAATGGTTTATGTCGTTATAGCTACAGACTGTGCAGGCAATGTAAATAATAAAACGATTGTTATGAAACAGCCGGAATCGATAGATGTTGTGCCAGATGACAAGGACGAGACGGCAAGTACTGCACCAACATCTGAACCACAGCAGGCAGGTAATTCTGCGTCAACCGATGTGCGTGAGGGAATTGTTAAAAAAATGGTAAAAGTGATACAGGGAGCACCAAACGTTTCTTTGACGACGAACTCAAAAGAGTTAAAATCTTCCGTACTGTCTGATGGTGAAGTGAAGGCTGTTGGAGAGGGAAGTGATGCCGATATTGAATTAAGGATAAGAAATATTGACAGTAATGTACCACAACAGGACAAGGAACTGATCATTGCAAATCTGAGTGGCTATTCCATTGGTGAATATATGGACATTACTTTATGGAAAAAGGTAGGAAGCAGTTCACAAAAGAAAGTAACAGATACAAATAAGCCAATTTCCATAACAGTTACGATTCCTAAGGAATTGCAGGACGCATCACGGCAGTATGCGATGCTTCGCATCCATGATGGAGCAGTATCCATATTGCGAGATCGTGATTCTGCGGCTAATACGGTAACTTTTATGACAGATAAATTTTCTACCTATGTACTTGCTTATAGGCAGGGAACGAAACATACGTCATCGACAGCATCTTCCAGGGCGGGCAGCCGTCAGTCCGGTGGAAAGTATGTGCCACATTATGATGCATCACCGGATATGGGAGATCAGGCACCGGTTCTGCCTGTTGCCATTACATTTATTACGGCATTATTGGCAATGATAGTTACTATCATTGTGCGTAAACGTATTCAAGGGAGGTCAGATTGTGAAGAAAGTCAGAACTAGTTTGGAAGACAGAGTACTACCCTCTTATACAAAAGGTGAAGAGATATTTAATATGGTATCTCATATTGTCGGCGGTGCGCTTGCTATAGCAGCATTAGTATTATGTGTTATATTTGCTGTTATCTATAGTGATGTGTGGGGTGTTGTAGGAGCTGCCATTTATGGTGGAACAATGGTTTTGCTTTATACGATGTCAAGTATTTATCATGGGTTAAAACCAGAGATGCCAAAAAAGGTTTTTCAGATCATAGATCATTGTACCATCTACTTTTTGATTGCTGGAACTTATACTCCGGTTACACTGGCTGGTTTACGTCCACAATATCCGGTACAGGCATTTGTTATTTTTGGAATTGTCTGGGCTTGTTGTTTTATTGCTGCTACGCTGACGGCAATTGATCTGAAAAAATATCAGATATTGTCCATGATCTGTTATATTGCAATGGGATGGTGCATTATTTTCTTTATTAAGCCAACGGTACACGTGTTAGGCGCCGGTGGAACAGTTTTTCTGCTGACAGGTGGTGTTGCTTACACAATTGGAGCAATTTTATATGGAATAGGAAAAAAGAAGAAATATGTTCACTCCATCTTTCATTTGTTTGTTATAGCAGGAAGTGTTCTGCATTTCTTTATGATACTGTTTTATGTAATTTTGTAATAAGCTGACGTAAGTCGTCTGCGGAATGGAGATTAATATGGTAGTAGAAGCTAAAGTTAAAGGATTTATTTGTACAACTGCTCATCCGGAAGGATGTAAAGAAAGTGTGAGGAGACAGATTGAATACTGCAAGGAAAAAGGACAGACGGAGGGACCGAAAAAGGTTTTAGTTGTAGGGGCCTCTACAGGATATGGTCTGGCAAGCAGAATCGCAGTAACATATGGTTATGGTGCTGATACGATAGGAGTAGCATTTGAACGTGAATCAAATGGAAGACGTACTGCTACAGCAGGCTGGTATAATACACGTGCATTTGAGCAATATGCGGAAGCGGATGGTTATTATGCCAAATCGTTTAATGGGGATGGCTTTTCTCAGGATATGAAAGATCAGGTGATCGAAACAATCAAAAAAGATTGGGGAAAAGTTGACATGGTTATTTATAGTCTGGCGGCTCCAAGAAGAACTTTGTCAGATGGAACAACCGTATCCAGTGTATTAAAGACGGTTGGAAGTGAATTTACAAATAAGACAATTGACCTTCGCACGAATGAAATTACAGAAGTTACTGTTCCTGTGGCAAATGATGAGGAAATACAAAATACAATAAAAGTTATGGGAGGAGAAGACTGGGAAGCATGGATCCGTGCTCTGGCTGAGGCAGATGTTCTGTCAGACCATGCAGTTACACTTGCTTATTCTTATATCGGACCGGAACTGACTCATGCCATCTATAAGGATGGGAGCATCGGACAGGCAAAGAAACATTTGTATGATACCTCGGTCGCGTTGACGAAAGAGTTTTCTGACAAGGGATTACGAGCATACATATCGGTTAATAAAGCATTGGTTACGCAGAGCAGTGCCGCTATTCCGGTGGTTCCGCTTTATATTTCACTTCTTTATAAAGTGATGAAAGAAGAAGGTCTGCATGAGGGGTGTATTGAGCAGATGCAGAGACTTTTTGTTGAAAAGATTCCAAAGGAAGAAGTCGACGGTGCCGGTCAATTCCGTGTGGATGATTGGGAGATGAGAGAGGATGTCCAGAAAAAAGTTACGGAAGCATGGGGAAAAGTATCCTCTGAAAATATAAAGAAAATGGGAGATATAGACGGGTACTGGGAAGATTTTTATCATATGTTTGGTTTTGGATATGACAATGTCGATTATACTGCAGATGTAGATATTATGTAATGATCAGATCTGTTCAAGTCAGGGGGCTGCCTTTAAGATAGCCCCTTATATTGTAAAGAAAGGCGATATGGTATGGCAGAGAATAAGGAAATCTTTACCAATTTTGCGGGTTTTCAGTGTTTAGAGCAATTACATAATAATTCGACAGGACTATATCTGAGTACTTGTGGAGTACAGAATTGTCCTCCTGGGTATTCCTATGGACCAGGTACAAGAGATATTTATATTATTCATTTTATCTGTGAGGGAAAGGGTAGTTATGAGGTGAATGGCTTTACATATCATTTACACAAGGGTGATTTTTTTGTCATATATCCGGATACAGAAGTTTTCTACCAGGCAGATGAGAACGAACCATGGGACTATATCTGGATTGGGTTTCAGGGAATAAAGGCAGAGACTTATCTTGGGTATGCCGGAGTTGATAGAGACCACCTGATAGGACATTGCTATAACACGGCGTATATGCTTTCCTGCATCCAGCAGATGACATTGGCTCGTGTACTTACTCACTACAATGAATTGCGTCGACAGGCGGCTTTGCTACAGGTATTTGCGGCATTGATCGAACAGCATGATGAACAACTGCCAAAAGAAGAAAAGGTTGAGTATCCGCATCATATTTATATAGATCAGACATTGGATTATGTTCAGACACATATCAGCGAGAATATACGGATTCAGGATATTGCAAATTATATCGGGATCGACCGCAGTTATCTGACTTCAATATTTAAAAAGTCACTGGGAATCTCGCCACAGGAATATCTGCTGAACTATCGTATGGAATATGCATGTGAATTATTAAAGGAACCAAATATGAAAATATCAGCCATTGCTAATGAAGTAGGATATCAGGATCCGCTTGCTTTTTCTAAGGTGTTTAAGAAGCATATGAACATCTCTCCATCAGAATTTCGATCACATCATATTGGTTCCTTAAATTAATGATTTATTAAGAATTATAGCTGGGCAACAACAAAGATATTATAAATTGCCTGGATGGCATCTTCAAAATCTTCATTTCGTACGCCAATGATAATATTTAACTCACTAGACCCCTGATCAATCATTTTTACATTGATGTGGGCGTGGGCAAGTGCTGAGAAAAGTCTGCCTGCTGTACCACGCGTACTTTTCATGCCGCGTCCAACGACTGCAATCAATGCCAGATCCGATTCTAAATGTATAGTGTCTGGTTTTGCCATACGATTGATGTCGGCAATCACCTGTTGTTCTTTTTCCTGAAATTCATCCTGATGAACAAAGATAGTCATCGTATCAATACCAGATGGCATGTGTTCAAATGAGATACCATTGTCTTCAAAAGCACTGAGTACCTTACGGCCAAAACCAATTTCGGAATTCATCATATCTTTTTCTATATTTACGGCGACAAACCCTTTTTTCCCGGCAATACCGGTAATTGTGTATGCCGGAATACGGCAAGTACTCTCAACAATCATAGTTCCGGCATCTTCCGGACGATTGGTGTTACGGATATTGATTGGAATTCCGGCTTTGCGAACAGGGAAGATAGCATCTTCGTGAAGGACAGAAGCACCCATGTAAGCTAACTCGCGTAATTCCATATAAGTAATTGTGTGGATTACCTCCGGGTCTTTGACAATCCGTGGATCAGTTACAAGACAACCGGATACATCGGTCCAATTCTCATAGAGATCAGCGTTGATCGCTTTTGCTACAAGTGATCCGGTAATATCCGAACCGCCACGTGAGAATGTAATTACTTTTCCGTTTGCTGTAGCACCATAAAAACCAGGAATAACGGCACGTTCAACATTTTCCAGATATTTGGACAATAAGCTGTTGGTTGTATCTCCATCAAAATTCCCATCTTTATCAAAACGGATTACATTGGCAGAATCCACAAAATCGTAATCAAGGTACTTTGCCATGATCTTTCCATTCAGATATTCACCACGGGAAGCAGCATACATAGAACCCGCTTTGTCTAAGAATTTCTTTTTAATCGTTTCAAAATCGTCATCAAGCGAAAAGTCCAGCTTTAAACCGCGGATGATTTCATTGTATCGATCTTTAATGAGGTTTAACTGCTTCGTAAAGGCCTGACCATTTTCAGCTAATTCGTAGCAGTTATATAACATATCGGTAACTTTTGTGTCGTCTGAAAAGCGTTTTCCGGGAGCGGAAGGTACAACATAACGACGGGATTCATCTGCACGGATGATATTACCAACTTTGACAAACTGTTCTGCACTTGCCAGGGAACTACCACCGAATTTGACTACTTTTTTCATGAAACATCTCTCCATATTAAATAATTTTGTTTGTGTAATAAAAGCACACGAATATAGTAAACCATGTTTTTTGCGTTTTTTCAAGTTTTTTCTTGAAAAATGTGCTATACTATAAGATATGTCTGGAGGGAGACAAATGGAAGATATTGTTTTATATTCTATTATGTATTATGAAAAAAGCGTTTTTAAGGGAAGTTACCGTGGAATGAATTTTCGCCTTGCCCGAGGTGGTGATGACGAAAACAAGGTGCTTGTTGCTACAGCGTGGAAGGGACCATTTATTTTGGAAAAAACAAAAGAAACACCGGTCATCAGAGAATTTTCTTTTAGCGATGAGGGAATTCGGGAGGCAGATGCCTGGCTGGAGGAGCAGCAACGGATCCTTTGTCCTAAAATCACTTGAAATAAATGAAAAAATGAGTATAATGAGGTCAGAGTAAAAGGTTTTAGAAAATGGAGTGAAGAACTCCGGAATGGAGGAAAGTATGACGAAGATTGATATTTTTTCCGGTTTTTTAGGAGCAGGAAAGACAACTTTGATTAAAAAATTAATTCAGGAAGCTTTTCATGGAGAAAAACTGGTTCTGATTGAAAACGAATTTGGTGAGATAGGAATAGATGGCGGATTTATGAAAGACGCTGGGATAAATGTGACGGAGATGAATTCCGGCTGTATCTGTTGTTCCTTAGTCGGTGATTTTGGTACAGCATTACAGGAAGTGTTAGAAAAATATGCTCCAGACCGCATTATCATTGAGCCATCCGGAGTAGGAAAGTTATCGGATGTCATCAAGGCGGTATCCGGTGTGATGGAAGATCATACGGATGTTCAGATGAATAGTTATGTGACTGTTGCTGATGCTTCCAAATGCAAAATGTATATGAAAAATTTTGGAGAGTTTTATAATAATCAGATTGAAAGTGCAAAGACAATTGTTTTAAGCCGGACGGGTAATATCAGTGATGATAAACTTGAACTGGCGCTCTCGTTGATCCGTGAGAAAAATGAGGAGGCAACAATCATTACAACTCCATGGGATCAGATAGATGGCAAGCAGATTCTTGCAGCGATGGAGAAAGGCAATTCATTGGAAAAGGAGCTTCTTGATAAAGAAGAGATCTGTCCGGAGTGTGGCCATCATCATGACCACCATGATCACGAACACCATCATCACCATGATGGCAAGTGCTGTTGTGGACACGATCATGACCATGATCACGAACACCATCATCACCATGATGGCGAGTGCTGTTGTGGACACGATCATGATCATGAGCATCATCACCATCATCATGCTGACGATGTATTTACCAGTGTAGGAATGGAAAGCGCCCATAAATATACGGAAGATGAATTAGAAGATATATTGAAGAAGCTATCTTCGGAACAGTCTGGTTATGGCAACATTCTTCGTGCAAAGGGTATTGTACCGGCGGTAGAAGGAGAGTGGTTCCACTTCGATCTGGTACCGGGAGAGTATGAGATCCGTCGTGGATCGGCTGACTATACAGGACGTATGTGTGTAATTGGTGCAGAACTTAAGGAAGCAGATATTAAGGAGTTATTCCATATATAAACAAACACAGTGGAGGGATATATGTTTGGTAATCGCGACATTCCGGTATATCTTTTTACCGGATTTTTGGAAAGTGGTAAAACAACCTGTTTTAAGGAAATATTAGAAGAAGGCAATTTTGAGGATGGTCTGCATACGCTTTTTCTTCTGACGGAGGAAGGTGAAAAGGAAGTTGATGAGAATCTTCTTCAATATAACAAAGTGGATACGGTTGTAATTGAAGATGAGGAAGATCTCACAGAGGACAAATGTAAGGAATTGGTGAAGGAGTATAAGCCGGCCCGCATTGTAATAGAAGTCAATGGTATGTGGGATCTCACCAGACTGATCAATGAAACAATACCAGAGAACTGGGTTGTTGTTCAGACTTTTACAACGGTAAATGCGCAGACTTTTCAAATGTATATCAGTAATATGAAGTCGTTGATTATGTCTCATTTCCAGCAGTCAGATCTGGTAATCTTTAATCGGTGTGATAAGGAAATGGACAAAGCATCTATGCGCCGTAATGTGAAAGCAATCAATCGTGCTACGCAGGTTCTTTTTGAATCTGAAGATGGTTCCGTAGAAAGCAATATTGAAGAGGAACTGCCTTATGATATCAATGCCGACGTTATAAATTTGGAGGATGATGATTTTGGCTTGTGGTATCTGGATGTCAGTGAACACCCGGAAAAGTATGAAAACAAAACCATTGTATTTAAAGGACAGGTCTATCGTAATCGTACTTTTCCAAGCGATGCGTTTGTCCCGGCACGAAAAGCGATGACCTGTTGTGCCGATGACATTGCAAAAATCGGATTTATCTGCCATAGCAGGGAGGCAACGAAATTCCATACGGATTCATGGGTCAGGGTAACAGTAAAGGTAAAACCGGAATTCTCACGCAAACAAAAGGCTTTGGTGCCAATGCTTTGGGCAGATAAGATTGAACGTGCAGAGGCTCCGAAGGAAGAAATCGTGTATTTCTCTTAACCTTGAAATCCATCGTCATCTATGCTATAGTAGGAGACGACAAAACAGATAAAAGATTGGAGGATTTATTATGGCAAAGATTCAGATGACGACTCCTCTTGTGGAGATGGACGGAGATGAAATGACTCGTATTTTATGGAAAATGATCAAAGATGAGTTATTGCTTCCGTATATTGATTTGAAGACAGAGTATTATGATCTGGGTTTGGAATATCGTAATGAGACAAATGATCAGGTGACAATCGATTCGGCTGAGGCAACGAAAAAATATGGTGTAGCAGTAAAATGTGCAACAATTACGCCGAACGCTGCCCGTATGAAAGAGTATGATCTGAAAGAGATGTGGAAATCACCAAATGGTACGATCCGTGCGGCATTGGATGGTACGGTATTTCGTGCGCCGATCAAAGTCAAAGGAATTGAACCATGTGTTAAGAATTGGGAAAAGCCGATCACATTAGCTCGTCATGCATATGGAGATGTTTATAAAAATACGGAGATAAAAGTACCGGGTGCCGGTAAAGCAGAACTTGTTTTTACAGCAGAAGATGGCACTGAGATTCGAGAAGTCATTCATGAATTTGATGGTCCGGGTATTATTCAGGGAATTCATAATACGGATAAATCCATAACCAGTTTTGCAAGAGCATGCTTTTCTTATGCTATAGATACCAAACAGGATCTCTGGTTTGCAACAAAAGATACCATATCTAAAAAATATGATCATAATTTTAAGGATATTTTCCAAGATGTTTATGATAAAGAGTATAAAGATAAATTTGAGAAAGCTGGTCTGGAGTATTTCTATACATTGATTGATGATGCTGTTGCCAGAGTCATGAAAACAAAAGGCGGTTTCATCTGGGCATGTAAAAACTATGATGGCGATGTCATGAGTGATATGGTGTCATCTGCCTGTGGTTCCTTAGCTATGATGACTTCTGTTCTTGTATCTCCGGATGGTGTTTATGAGTACGAGGCTGCTCATGGTACTGTTCAGCGTCATTATTACAAACATTTGAAGGGTGAGGAAACATCCACCAATTCAGTTGCAACGATCTTTGCCTGGACAGGGGCACTCCGTAAACGTGGAGAACTGGACAATATTCCGGAATTGATGGCATTTGCTGATAAATTGGAAAAAGCTACTCTGAAGACAATAGAAGATGGTAAGATGACCAAAGATCTTGCACTTATTACAGAGTTGAAAGATGTAACGGTTTTGAACAGTGAAGGTTTCATTAAAGCTATCCGTGAGACTATGGATGCTATGTAATAATAGATCATACAGGATATAAAATAGTTTACATAAAAAGATCAGTGAGAGTCAGGTATACTTTCACTGATCTTTTTTGATGTAGATTGGCTGATGTTTCTTATTATTTAAATTTAAACCAGTCAAAATCAAATCGGCTGCCCGGCATAAAGATAAAATTTATGCGGCCACTTCCTGAGAAGTTATCAATTGGAAAGGTAAGTTCCTGATAACCATCGCTTTGTGGAAAATCAACCATGTGGCGGACTTCTGTACCATCTTCACGGAAAAACCGGATGTGAATTGTGTTGACCGGAATCGGTGAATGACCGTTTATGGTGATGTGGCTTGGTCCATTTTCACCAAAATCCATATGGTCAAATTCAATGGTAACATTATTTCCGATATTGGTAATTGTTTTGGAACCTACCGTAAAAGCATCACCGGTGATCGAGTTGTTTTCTATGGCATACAGTTTTCCATAGGCTTTTTCTAATTTAGTACAGTAAAATCCCTGTAGGGATAGTTTCGTGGATGGATAAACCACAATAGAAATCGAATGTACGCCTTTGATACGCTGAGGCAGCTTATATATATTTTCCTGATAATGGTTGTACCAGCTTTTGGCATGATAGTTATCTTTTAGCAGACAAATACCGTCTGTTTCTGAATCGCCCAGCCATACTTCGATTGGCAGTTCATCTTCAAAGGAAAAGATAGGAATATGGATATCAGCCGCACCATACTCACCAAAATCAATGTTTTCAAATAAAAAACGGGTGCGTTGATTGGCGGTAATATAGACACCACCTTGAAAACTTAATTTTGCCTCGCTGGAACATTTACTATAGTTTATCCCATTTATCATTTTGTATGGATTACTGGTGGCTTCACCCAGCCCGCTGACTTCAAACTCTAACTCGGACATGACTTCTGCTGTCTGGCTGCCATTTGTACAGGAACAGCAAAGCCGGAATTCACCATCACCCAGTGCATGAATGACAGCGGTTGTCCCATCAATATCGACCGTAACGCAATTGCTTTCTACACCATCTAATGTTACTGCTTGAAAGGATATATCCCGATGTGTTGCATTTTCAGGAAGAATTGTCGCTGTTACAACAGTTTCATTATATTGTTTGTCCAGATGAGTGGCTCCCTGATGATGTAATTCTATTTTTCTGACAGGAATTTCATCTGATTTTTCGGGATAGGTTTCTTCATTTTCCATAAAGCAGGAAATGCCGGAGCGGACAGGGGCACTTAAGACCGGAATGGTAAGGACTGCCGGTTCTAAGGTGGGTGATGTGACTTCAATCTGTACAGATCCGGCTTCCGGTTTAGTGGCAATGATAGCAAGAAGACGGCCGCTGAAAAGCTTCCGGCTGGTTCCCTTGTATTGTTCAAAATCTGTGCTATCTCCATTATCCAGACCGATCAGACGCCCGGCCCCTGTCACAGAGACGTGAACACGGCTTCGGCTATTGGCAACAAAACGGTCTTGTTCATCTACGGTGTTAATCTCTAAAAACAGAAGATCTTCCCCGTTGCCAAGCAGAGTGTCTTTGTTGGCATGAAGCGTTATTCTGGCAGCATTTCCGAAGGAGGAACAGGTGTCTTTTGCAATGACGGTATTGTTTTCATCATAGGCAACGGCTTCGAGTGTTCCCGGATGATAGACAATCTGCCAGTCAGCCGCAAGATGTTGACCATTAGCATGATCAATCTTCTGTGTTCCCTGTGACTCTCCGTTGTAAAATAGTTCTACTTTAGGTGCGTTCGAAAAAATACGTACATCAATAAGCTGCCCTTCATTAAAGTCCCAATAAGGAAGCAGATGTACCATAGGATTCTGTTTATAACTGGTCCACTCAGCCATATAATGATAATAGCTGTCTTTTGGAAAACCGGCAGTATCGACCTGGCCGAAGTAGGAATTCTTCGTGAAGTATGGTGTTGGTTCTCCGATATAATCCCATCCGGTCCAGATAAACTGGCCGAAGCAGTATTTCCGGTCACGATGCGCAGATACAACAACATCTGTGCTTTTGGCCCCCCAGTTCGTTGTGCAGTTGCCAAGAGAAGAACACTGACCATCTGCATAGGTGAGAAGACGATTACTTAGTGGAAAATGATAAATGCCACGGCTTTGCAGGGTGGAAGAAGTCTCGCTGCCAAAGATACACCAGTCCGGATACTTCTTATGATGTTCATCATATAGATTTTCCTGATAGTTATAACCGGCAAGATCAACTTCATTGGCACACTTTTGTGCACCTTGACCGTCCATGATATTGGAACCCATAGCAATTACAGCGTTACCATAGTAATCCAGCTTTCTGACCTCATCGCGCAGCATACATGTAACTTCAAGACCACGTTCATCATTGACATCCGGGATTTCATTGCCAATTCCCCAGATGAAGACAGAAGGGTGATTGCGATCCTGGCGTACCCAGCTGGTCACATCTTTTTGCCACCATTCTTTGAAATAATTGCCATAATCATAATCTGTTTTATTGTGTTCCCACATATCAAAACTTTCCGTAAATAGTAATAGTCCTATCTCATCGCAAAGCTCCAGCAGTTCCACAGCAGGCATATTATGCGCACTTCGGATTGCATTGACTCCCATGACTTTCATTGTCAAAAGCTGGCGCCGGATCGCTTCACGATTAACGGCAGCACCAAGGGCTCCGAGTGTATGATGCTCACATGTGCCGTTTATCGTTACGTTTTTACCATTTAAGAAAAAGCCTTTCTGACTGTCAAAATGGATTGTCCGGAAACCAAAACGCTGTGTGTCGGTATCGATCACCTGATCATTTAATAATAGTTCGGTATGTATACTATATTGAATCGGACTCTTAATATCCCATAAAGAAGGGGAGTCAAAGAATAGAAGCTGCCTGTCTGTTTGTAAGCCAATCTGAGCGTCTATTCTCACTTCCGTGTTTTGTATTTCTTCACCGTCCGGTGAAAAAATGGTATGGCGAAGAGAAACGATTCCCTCAGAACCGGAATCATTTTGAATCTCGGTATCAATATGTAATGCCCACCGGGAGTCGGTCTTCTGGGAAGACAAATAGATGCCATCAGTTGTCAGATGTACGGCGGGACGACGGATAAGCCATACATTACGGTAGATACCGGAACCGGGATACCAGCGGCTATTTGGCAATTCATACACATTCGTAACAAAAATGGTATTTTCGCCAGGTTTTACATGGTCTGTCAAGTCTATTTCAAATTGGGAGTAACCATAAGGCCAGCGAAATATTTTCTTACCATTCAGATAGATGGTATTATTCATATAAACGCCTTCAAAAAGAAGGTATAACCGGTCAGAGTTCAGATTGTCTACAAAAAACGTTTTTTTGTAGCAGCTCACTCCTTCGGAGTACAGATCCTCACTGTTGTAGATCATCCAGTCATGAGGAATATCTACAGCCTGCCATTCACTCCGTTGAAAAAATATTTCAATAGGAGTGTGGAGGGGTTCTTTATGAAAAAACCAATGGTTGTTAAACAATTGTTTCATAGTTTACAAAATCTCCTGTTCACAATTTTATTTATGAATAGAATAGCAAAATTCTTTGACATTAGCAATAAATTTTTATATACTGAAAAAAGCAGATGATCGATGCGAAGTGTCTGCGGAATGAGGCTTATTATGCAGTTATGTAAGATACCACCGGGCAAGCTGCGGGATGCACTTGATCTTGTGTGGGAGGTATTTGAAAAATATGAGGCACCGGTATATGAAAAAATGGGGGTTAAGACTTTTCGTCATTTTATTGAGTATGGGAATATGGTTGAAAAGATCAATCATGGTGAGATGATCTTCTGGGGATGTTATCTGAATAACTATCTTGTAGGTGTGATTGCCTTGCGGTATGGGCATCATATAAGCCTGCTATTTGTAAGAGAGCAGTTTCATCATCTGGGTGTTGCCACACGTCTTGTAAAAGTTGCAGTGGCTTATGTTGAGGCGCAGCAGCCAGAGATAAGAGCGGTGACAGTGAATGCTTCGCCGTATGGTTTAGGCTTTTATAAGAAAATAGGATTTTTAGAAATAGAACCGGAAAAAGAAGTAGATGGAATTCGTTTTACACCGATGAGACTGCCATTTTAGGGAGAAACGAATGAATAAAAAATGGATTTTGAATAGTATTCTTATTTTACTGATTATTATTGTATTGGGGTGTGGCAGTTATCTATTTATTTATTTTTGGAATGCAGGACAGTCCGAAGAGGAAATTCGTGAATTGCAAAAGTGGAAAACAGAAGCTTTCTCTGAACCAAAAGAACAGGAAATTTTATCGGATAAGCCGGCTATACTAAAAGAATATCAGAAACTATATCAGAAAAATCATGATCTATGTGGCTGGCTTATCATTAAAGGGACTAAGATTGACTATCCGGTAATGCAGACACCGGATGAGCCGGAATTTTATCTTCATAGAAATTATAAAAAACAAAAGGATTCAAACGGACTGCCGTTTTTAGATGCAGTATGTAATCTGCACAAGGGAAAAAACAATTTGATTATATACGGACATCACATGAAAAGTGGTTTTATGTTCACGGATCTGCTCAATTATCAGAAAAAGGAATTTTATGAGAATCATAAAGTCATTGAGTTTGATACACTGTATGAAAAACAGCAGTATGAAATTGTTGCTGTTTTTCGTACCCGGATTTATCATGATGGTGAGAATGAATTTAAGTATTATGATTATTGTGGGGATTTAACCAGAAAACGATATGAGAGCTATGTGGATCAATCAATACGCGCTTCCCTGTATAAAACCGGAGTAAAGCCGGTATACGGTGAGCAGTTATTAACGCTGGTGACATGTGCATATCATGAAGATGAGGGCCGGTTTGTCGTTGTTGCAAGAAAAAAGGGAACCAAGGTAAAATGACTGGTTCCCTTTATCTATTAAGAACGCTTACTGAGATTTCCGTATTTTTCTTTTCTAAGTCGCTTATTCTTGTAAAGAAGGTCATCACTCAGTTTCATATAATGTTCCAGTGACTGCCTCTTTTCCGGAATGGTTATAACAAATCCGGTACTGGCATTTACCTGATAAGGCAATTTACTGTTCTCGTTAAAACTTTCTAAGTATTGTTGGAATCTATGAAGGAATGTCTCTGCCATTTCTTCGTTGTAATCATACCCAAAGACTTCATATTCGTCACCGCCGATGCGGGCACATATCTCATCGGCAATACAGGCATTCTGCATCGCAAGGGCAATCGTCCGTATGGCAACATCACCCTGAGCATGCCCAAACACATCATTGATATATTTTAGGTTATCCATGTCGATGCTCAAAATCATCGATGGTATTTTTTTCTTGTTTGCTTCCGTAAGCCGGTCATTTGAAAACTGTTCAAAGCCACGGCGGTTGTATAAATTAGTCAGTGAATCCTGAACATACAGCGTGTTGAGTTTTGCAAGGAGTGATTGATTCCTTGACTGGATCCTTGTATGTTCCAGAGTGTTTCCAATAATTGTCAGTAAAGAATGGAACAAAACATTTTTATGTTCTTTCTTGTTAGAAGTAGCGGCAACATATCCAAAATTATACTGAAGATAATGGATAGGAAAGAAGAATATACTCATCGGTTCTTCACGGATCGCTTCTGGTGGTATCAGATCGCTGGTTAAAAAGCTTGAAGTAATAATAGGTGTAGTATCCTTCAGACTGTAAATAGACTGTGAATATTTAGCGAAGCCCGGTTTCTCCCGCCTTGTCTGAGGAAAACTTCCCTCACCTTTTTTGCCCAGACATAAATAAAAGTCTCTTGTGTTATTCGGAAATTTTTCCAGCGCCAGATAATCACCGATATCTTCTGCTGACATAAGATTCTCTAAAGCAATCGAAGTAAATGTGTTGTACACGGATTGATTAAGTAATTCTTCGTTAGCTGCAATCTGATGCATATGACAGACGCTGATATCGTGAAGGCTGAGAGTCTCACATCCACAGGAATTGCGGATGATCGTTTCGGCATCGGTGTAACGGTCAGTCTCAACAGTTTTGCCCTGTATCAGACGGTGGATGGTGTCAACGATAAGATAAGCCAGTTTATCGATTGAAACTTTACATGTGGTCAGAGGCGGGATATTTGTAATCGATTCCATTACATCATCAAAGCCACAAATGGCAAAATCATGAGGGATAATAAACCCTTGTAATACCAGACCTTTGCAAAGAGATAATGCCATGTAGTCGTTGGCACATAAAATTGCCTGCGGGCGTTCTTCCAGAGAAGAAAAATAAACGGCAGCTTCATCTCCCATATTTTTCCAGAAGTCTCCTTCAAAAACGTATTCATCCGGATGTGGTAACGAAAGCTGTTCCATCGTTTCATGATATTTTTTTAAACGGGAGATTGCATCGGGATGTGTCAGTGGACCTGACATAAAAGCTATTCGGTCATAATGATGCTCTTCATTTAAATGTTTAATAAGAGAAGGAATCGAGTGCTCATCATTCACAAGAATATTGTGGCAGCCTTCTACTTTTTTTCGTACACTGACCACAGGACAAGTACAACGCTTCTTTAACATGGCCAGCATCTTTTTCGTAGTCTTTTCACTTTCAAAGGTATCATGACAAAGAATAAAAGCGTCTATCTTTTCTAACGGGATCAGATTCATGATATTAAATTCGCCGTTTGCATTATTTCCGACCTTGCCATAGATGGTAAAAGCTGAAAATATAAGAAGATTATAGCCCTTTTCTTCGCAAAATAAGGACAAATATTTTACTAATTCATTTTGATAATAGGCTGTTATATCAAAAATTAAAATTGCAAATGTTTTGCGTCCGTTTAACATTATCATTCTCCTTTTATTTCTGGAAATAAATAGTATATAAATTTACGCGCATAATCTTTTCCTTCTTCTGTTGCATTGGAAACAACAAAAAATACAGGATTTTTTTGTAAAGGGGTACGATCGGAAAAAAGTTTTTGGTAGACAGCACTTTTTTTGATGTGGATTCCATATGCCTTATTATTTTTATGCTCAGCTGTGTTTGGAATGTACAAATATTTTTTTATACGTGCATATTCGTCCTTAGTTAAAAATGTATCCAGATCAGCAATAAATCCCTTTTTTAAATAAGTTTGTTCGACATCCTCAGGAGAGGCAATCATGGCGTCCAGCATATTGGCAATCAAGCGGCTGCTGATTTCAGAAAGATCACTGTTTAAGTTGGCACCTATCTGTGAAGCTATTTCCGGCCGGGTATAATACAGATAAAAAGAAGCTTTATTTTTCTCCACATCCATCTTCATGGAAGCCGTAAACTGATCACTTAGTTCGGTAAGGGCACTATCCGTAACCGATTCATTTAAAACAGCACAACGCATATAAATGTTCGATTTATGGATGAAATCAACCCATACAATATAAAATAAAACAGCGGCAATAACAAGAATGATCAGAAGCTTTGGAAGATAGTAGGTAGTAAAAAAACTCATTCGCTGTTTTCTTGTCATAGACCGTACACGTTCCCAATCTGATATATCATCGTCACGCTTAGAATAAATAGAGGCTTTGTCCTCTAAGTTTGTTTTTTTATTCTTTATATCGATGGACATGATTTTCCTCCATTTCCAGCCGATACTTTGTATCGGTATGCTTTTGTTTATTTTAGCATAAGTTGAAAAAAAAGAAAAGAAAAGTAGAAAGATAATATGTGTTTTTTTTATGGTTTCAAAATAAAAAAATTTTTCTGGAAAATTTTTATCCAAAAAACACTTGACTTTTTTTGCGCGGCGTCCTATAATGCACTCATAGATGACGAGGGCGTCAGAAGAGAAATCTTCTGGCGCTTTTTCTTTTGTCTAAGAGGAGACTAGACTATTGCAGGGAGAGAATCGTCATTACAACAATAAATGGAGGTGCATGTTTATGACACAGGAAGTGACGAAGGCTCTAGCGAGCATTACGAGTGACATGTGGGGAATCTGGTTCCTTATTGGCGCAGCATTGGTATTCTGGATGCAGGCAGGATTCGCAATGGTAGAGGCAGGTTTTACAAGGGCAAAAAATACCGGTAATATCATTATGAAAAATCTGATGGATTTTTGTATTGGAACGGTAATGTTTATTATCATTGGTTTTAGCTTTTTGCTTGGTGAGGATTTCCTTGGCTTTATCGGAAAACCAGGATTTGACTTGTTTACCAATTATGCAAATTTTGATTGGTCGCAGTTCATTTTTAACTTAGTTTTCTGTGCTACAACAGCGACAATCGTTTCGGGAGCTATGGCAGAGCGGACAAAGTTCCTTTCCTACTGTGTATATTCAGCAGTAATATCCGCACTAATCTATCCGATTGAGGCACACTGGATCTGGGGCGGTGGCTGGTTAGCCCAGATGGGATTTCATGATTTTGCCGGTTCCTGTGCCATTCATATGGTAGGTGGTATTGCCGCATTGGTAGGTGCTAAGATTCTGGGACCTCGTATTGGCAAGTTTACAAAAGACAAGGCTGGCAAGATTGTAAAAGTAAATGCTTTTCCGGGACATAACCTGACGATTGGTGCGCTCGGGGTATTTATCTTATGGCTTGGCTGGTATGGATTTAATGGTGCGGCAGCAACAAGTACTGCACAGTTAGGATCAATTTTTCTGACAACGACGATTTCTCCGGCAATTGCAACCGTTGTCTGCATGATCTTTACATGGATTAAATATGGTAAGCCGGATGTGTCGATGTGCTTGAATGCTTCTTTAGCAGGACTGGTTGCTATTACGGCGTCTTGTGATGTTACAGATGCTCTGGGGGCTATCATCATCGGTGCGGTAGCTGGAGTGCTTGTTGTCTTCGGTGTATGGCTTCTGGATTACAAGTTACATATTGATGATCCCGTTGGTGCGGTAGCTGTTCACTGCCTGAATGGTATCTGGGGTACGATAGCGGTAGGTTTGTTTGCTACAACAAGTGCACCGGGATATTCACTGGCAGATAGTGCAGGAAATACAATTTCAGGTTTATTCTATGGTGGTGGATTCAAACTTCTTGGTTTACAGCTTACCGGTTTTGTATCCGTAGCAGCGTGGGCTACGATTACTATGATTATTGTATTCTATGCGATCAAAGCAATCTTTGGACTTCGTGTTTCAGAAGAAGAGGAGATTCTTGGTCTGGATGCAACAGAGCATGGATTGAAGAGTGCTTATGCCGGATTTGTTACATCGGTTGAGGGTGTTTCCGGTATCGGTGCCAAAGTAAAAGATATGGAATATGATAGAAGTGCTAAGCCGGCAGTCCCTGTTGATGAGGCAGTTCCGGTACAACTTAAGTCAGAAGGAGCAGAGGTTGCTTCTGATGTGAAACTGTCTAAGGTTGATATTATCTGCAAACAGAGTAAATTTGAAGAACTGAAAGAAGCATTGAATGCAATCGGTGTTCAGGGTATCACAGTAACTCAGGTACTTGGATGTGGTACACAGAAAGGTACAGCAGAATATTATCGTGGTGTACCGGTTGAGTTTACTTTGCTGCCGAAGATGAAGGTTGAGGTTGTTGTGAGTGCTGTACCGGTAGCGAAGGTTGTTGATGCTGCTAAAGAAGCTCTTTATACAGGCCACATTGGTGATGGTAAGATCTTTGTTTACGATGTAGATGATGTTATTAAAGTAAGAACCGGTGAGTCAGGATTTGATGCATTACAGGATGATTGATAGAGCCGATATCCCTATTAAATAAGAAGAAACAGACATCCGAATGGATTAAAAATTCGGATGTCTGTTATTTTCTGTTTTTTTGTTTCTGAAACCATTGATTATTAAATTTAGGTGTGATAAAATGACCAAACAAAATAAAAAAAGGACGATAAAAATATGAAGATGGATACAAAACACGTAACGGATATGACAGTTGGAAGTCCGGTGCGTCATATCTTGATTTTTGCCCTTCCGCTATTGTTTGGGAATCTGTTTCAGCAACTGTATAATATGGTTGATTCTATTATAGTAGGAAATTATGTAGGGGCAGATGCGTTTGCGGCGGTAGGAAGTTGTGGTTCGATCAGTTTTTTGTTCTTTTCGCTTAGTTCAGGATTAAGTGTAGGAATAGGAGTCATTGTTTCCCAGTTTTTTGGGGCAAAAGAAGAGGACAAGGTTAATGCAACGATTGCCAATTCAATTTATGTTCTGGGTGTAGCGGCTATTCTGGTTAGTCTTATTGGAATTATTTTTGCACCGGCTATTCTTCAGCTGCTGAGGACACCAGCGGAGATATTGGGTGATGCTGTTATCTATATGAGGACGACATGTGCAGGAACAATCGCTATTGTTGCCTACAATGGTGTTGCTTCTATCCTGCGCGCATTAGGGGATTCCAAGACACCACTGTATTTTTTAATCATTTCCAGTCTTATCAATGTGGGTTTGGATCTTCTGTTTGTACTTGTTTTTTATATGGGTGTTGTTGGCGTTGCTGTTGCGACGATAATTGCTCAGGCGGTATCAGCCATTACCTGTGTGATTTATGCGTATAAAAAAGTTCCTTATTTCCGTCTGACGAAGGAACAGATGAAGCCTCGCCGTCAGTTGATCTACCGGACGATCCGTCTGGGGGTACCAATTGCTTTGCAAAATTCTATGATAGCGGTCTCGTGTATGGCTTTACAGGGGGTTGTGAATAGTTATGGAAAAACGGTTATGGCGGCGTATACGGTTACGAACCGGGTTGAGCAGATTATCCAGCAGCCGTTTGGTTCTTTGTCTGTGGCATTAACGACTTATGCAGGACAAAACTATGGTTCACGCAATATCGAGCGGGTGAAAAAAGGGTTTCGCCAGGCAACCATTATGGCGTTTGTATTCAGTATGGTCATGTTACCTTTGTTTTTCTTCTTTAGTGAACAGATTGTACATATCTTTGTAAAGGAGCCAGAGGTGATACGTATCGGAGCAAAAGCACTACAGTTTACCAGTGTATTTTATTTTGCGTTGGGGATGATCTATGTGCCAAGAGCTGTTCTGAATGGATGTGGTGATGCCATGTTCGCTATGTTGAATGGTGTGACAGAGGTGTCGTGCCGAATCGGTTTTTCACAAGTATTTACCAGAGTTCCCAAGCTGGGATGGTGGAGTATCTGGGTGACAACGATTGCTACCTGGGTGATTACCTCGATGGTTTGTTCATGGAGATATTTATATGTAACAAAAAGAATGAAAAATAGTGTTAATTAATAAAAAACGCATAAATTGCTGTAAAACGAGCAGAATATTTAAAAAAGGAGGAATGAATATGAAGCTTAAACGTTTTGCAGCAATTTTTTTTGTTTTTTCTTTGTCAACCAGTTTGCTGACAGGTTGTGGAAATAGTGAAAAGAAAACAGCAGAAGGCTCGGTGTACTATCTTAATTTCAAACCGGAAGTGGCATCTGTCTGGGAGGAACTGGCAAACAAATATACGGAAGAAACCGGTGTGCCAATGAAGGTTGTCACGGCAGCCAGTGGCAATTATGAATCGACATTGAAGTCAGAAATTGCAAAATCAGATGCGCCGACATTATTTCAGATCAATGGTCCCAATGGCTATCGTTCCTGGAAGGATTATTGTGCGGATTTAAAAGATACCCGTTTTTATCAGGAATTGACGGACAAAAAACTGGTGATCACCGGTCCGGATGGGGGTGTTTACGGAGTGCCATACACCATTGAGGGATATGGCATAATTTATAATAATGCGATCATGAAAAAATATTTTTCGCTTGATAATGCGGTTGTGAAGTCGCAGGAAGAGATTACCGGATTTGAAAAATTAAAAGAAGTAGTGGAAGATATGCAGAAAAAGAAAGAGAAATTAGGTATAAAAGGTGTGTTTGGTTCCACATCGTTAATGCCAGGTGAGGAGTGGCGATGGCATACGCATCTTGCTAATATAGCAATCAACAGAGAATATGAGGACAAGAAAGCGGATAACCTTGATCAAATTGAGTTTTCGCATAAAGAACAGTTTAAGAATGTATTTGATCTCTATATCAATCATTCGATTACAGATCGAAAAATGCTTGGAAGCAAGGCGGTAAATGATTCTATGGCAGAGTTTGCGCTTGGACAGGTGGCGATGGTACAGAATGGAAACTGGGCTTGGAACCAGATATCAGAAGTTCAGGGGAATGTTGTAAAAGCAGAGGATGTAAAATTTCTCCCAATCTATTCCGGATTCAAGGGAGAAGAAGAGCAGGGCTTATGCATCGGGACAGAGAATTATTTTGCGGTTAATAAACAGGCGTCTGAAAAATCCCAAAAGGCTTCCATTGATTTTGTAAACTGGCTCATCAGTTCCAAAACCGGTAAGGATTATATGACAAATAAACTGGGAAATATAGCGCCATTTAAAACATTTTCTGACAAGGAAAAGCCGAATGATCCATTGGCAAGGGAGATCCTTAATTCAATGGAAAGTGGGAAAAAGAGTATTCCGTGGATCTTTACTACATTTCCGAGTCAGACATTTAAGGATCGGTTTGGTGCGGCATTATTGGAATATGCTCAGGGAACAACAAATTGGGATCATGTAGTTGATACCGTGAAGAAACAATGGAAAGAAGAAAAGTCTCAAGGAAACGAGGGATGACATGCAAAAAAATCTCAGAAAATATTTTCCTGTATTCGTTTTGCCAACGTTGACGGCTTTTTTGATCGCTTTTGTCATTCCATTTATTATGGGGATTTATTTATCTTTTTGTGAGTTTACAACAGTGACAAATGCTCATTTTGTCGGATTGTCAAATTATGCCCGTGTATGGGAAAGCCGGGAATTTCTTCAATCTTTGATCTTCACTGTGCTTTTTAGTGTCGTAGCAATTATTTCTGTCAATATTTTTGCCTTTTTACTGGCACTTTTGCTGACAAAAGGATTGAAAGGAACAAATTTTTTCCGAACGGTATTTTTTATGCCGAATCTGATCGGCGGTATTGTGCTTGGATATATCTGGCAGTCTATGATCAATGGTGTACTGGAACATTATGGCGTTACGATGCTGATGGATGCCAAATATGGTTTTTGGGGGTTAGTGATACTTATGAACTGGCAGATGATCGGTTATATCATGGTCATTTATATTGCAGGGCTGCAAAATGTATCACCGGATCTTATTGAGGCGGCAAAAATGGATGGTGCCTCACCTGTAAAAACACTATTTCGGATCAAGGTTCCGCTGATTATGTCTTCCATCACGATCTGTCTGTTTTTGATGATTACAAATTCATTTAAGATGTTTGATCAGAACCTGGCTCTGACGGCTGGGGGACCTTCGAATAAAACGGCTATGATGGCACTGGATATTTATCAGACTTTTTATGGGAAAGCCGGATATGAGGGGATTGGACAGGCAAAAGCGGTTGTTTTCTTTCTGATCGTTGCTGTGATTGGGATTACGCAGGTGGCTTTGTCAAGAAGAAAGGAGATTGAAAGCTGATGAAGAAAAATGTGTGGGATGTGTTAGCTTTTGTGGTGCTGATTTTTCTTTTTATTGTTTTTATTGCTCCGATTTTTTTTGTGGTGTTAAATTCATTTAAAGGCCGATTGTATATAAGCAGCAGTCCGTTTTCACTGCCAAGAGGAGATATGTTTGCCGGATTAACAAACTATATTGAGGGAATACGAAGAACCGGATTTTTTCGTGCATTTGGCTGTTCCCTTTTTATCACCGTTGTTTCGGTTCTGGTCATTGTACTTTTTACGGCTATGACAGCATGGTATCTCGTGCGGGTAAAGACAAAATATACAAGTCTGCTTTATTTTTCTTTTGTTTTTTCTATGATCGTACCGTTTCAGATGATTATGTTTACCATGTCAAAGCTGGCAGACATGCTTTCTTTAAATAATCCGCTTGGTATGGTTGTTTTGTATCTGGGGTTTGGATCGGGACTTTCTGTATTTATGTTGTGTGGTTTTATAAAAGCGATTCCGATCGAAATAGAGGAAGCTTCTATGATTGACGGATGCACGCCGTGGAAAACTTTTTTTCGCGTTGTCTTTCCAATGTTAAAACCGACTGCAATTACCGTTGCAATTTTAAATGCAATGTGGGTGTGGAATGATTATCTGCTGCCGTATCTTGTCATAGGTGTTTCTACAGATTATAAAACAATTCCGGTAGCGGTGCAGTATCTTATGGGATCCTATGGGGCGAAAGATTATGGCTCTCTTATGGCCTTACTTGTACTTGCGATTATACCTATCATTATTTTTTATTTTTCCTGTCAGAAGCATATTATACAAGGTGTTGTTGCCGGAGCGGTAAAGGGGTAGCCAGATAGTCAGAACTTATTGCGAAAAGGTTGCTAAAATGGAATAAAAAAACTATAATAAAAAGTATATATTTATTAGGAAAGGAGCAGTAGGAATGGGTTTGAAAGAGAAGTTGGAAAGCAAGATGGGAACCGGCATTGCGGAAGCAGCAAATGAGACGATATATTATGGGCTTCTTGGTCTGGTTAAGGAATTATGTAAAGAAAAAGAGGCAAATAAGGGAAAGAAGAAAGTTTATTATATTTCTGCAGAATTTCTGATCGGAAAATTATTGTCAAATAATCTGATTAATTTGGGAATTTATGATGAAGTAAAAGAACTTTTGCGTGTAAATGGGAAAAATCTGGCTGCTATTGAGGAAATTGAACCAGAGCCATCTTTAGGAAATGGTGGATTGGGCAGACTGGCTGCGTGCTTTATTGATTCTATTGCAACACTTGGACTGAATGGTGCGGGGATTGGTCTGAATTATCACTTTGGTCTGTTCCGGCAGGTTTTTCGTGATAACAAGCAGAGAGAAGAAAAGAATCCGTGGATTGGGAAAGAAAGCTGGCTTACGGACACAGGGGTACATTTTCCGGTAAAATTTGCAGATTTTACGTTGCGTTCTACTTTGTATAATATAGATGTTCCCGGTTATGAAAGCGGAGTCAATCAGCTTCATTTGTTTGATGTGGATACGGTGGATGAAAGTCTTGTTGAGGATGGTATTGATTTTGACCAGAAAGACATTGCCAGAAATCTTACGTTATTCCTTTATCCGGATGACAGCACGAGAGAAGGACAGCTTCTTCGTATCTATCAACAGTATTTTATGGTAAGCAACGGGGCACAGTTAATCCTAAGTGAGATGGATAGGAAGGGATATGATGTAAGAAATCTGGATGAATATGTTGTGATCCAGATCAATGATACGCATCCATCGATGGTTATACCGGAGTTGATACGCTTATTGATAGAACGTGGGATAGCTTTTGATGAGGCTGCTGAAATTGTGAGCCGGACATGCGCGTACACCAATCATACGATATTGGCAGAAGCGCTTGAAAAGTGGCCGGTCGATTACCTCGAAGAAGCAGTTCCTCATCTTTTGCCAATTATCCGCAGACTTGATGAAAAAGTGAAAGAAAAATATCCGGATGAAAAAGTGGCGATCATCGACAGTGAAAACCGTGTTCATATGGCGCATATGGATATACATTACGGTTTTAGTGTAAATGGTGTGGCTGCTCTTCATACAGAAATTCTGAAAAAATCAGAATTAAAATCTTTTTACGATATTTATCCTCAGAAGTTTAATAACAAGACAAATGGTATCACCTTCCGTCGGTGGCTTATGCATTGCAATCCTGAATTATCAGATTATGTGACAGAATTGATTGGTGAAGGGTGGAAAAAAGATGCTTCCAGGCTGGAGGACTTATTAAAGTTTATTGATGATGAAACGGTATTGCGAAGAATGACAGCTATTAAGAATGCTAATAAAAAACAATTGTGTCAGTATCTGAAAGAAACACAGCAGGTAGAGATTGATGAAAATTCGATTTTTGACATTCAGGTCAAGAGATTGCACGAATATAAACGCCAGCAGATGAACGCGTTGTATCTCATCTATAAATACAAGGAGATTAAATCAGGAAAACTGCCAAAACGGCCGGTTACAATGATTTTTGGTGCAAAGGCAGCACCTGCGTATACGCTGGCAAAAGACATCATCCATTTGATCCTTTGCATGCAGGAGCTGATTGAAAAAGATGACTCAGTGAATCCTTATCTGAAAGTAGTCATGGTGGAGAATTATAATGTAACAAAAGCCGAAAAACTTATTCCGGCATGTGATATATCGGAGCAGATCTCTCTTGCATCGAAGGAAGCCAGTGGTACCGGAAACATGAAGTTTATGCTGAATGGTGCCGTTACGCTGGGAACGATGGATGGTGCTAATGTAGAGATTCATGATCTGGTAGGAGAAGATAATATCTTTATATTTGGAAAGTCGAGTGATGAAGTCATTCAATTGTATGATACGGCAGGGTATTGTTCCCGTGACTTCTATGAGAATGACCCTGTAATTGAAGAATTGGTTGATTTTATCATCAGTAAACAGTTAATACGGATAGGTGATCCGGAGAATCTCTGTCGGCTGTATAAAGAACTGATCAGTAAGGACTGGTTCATGACACTGCTGGATGTGAAAGATTATATTGCAACGAAGGAGCAGATGATAGATGCCTATGAAGATCAGAAAGAATGGGCGAAGAAGATGCTGATAAATACAGCAAAAGCAGGATTTTTTTCATCTGATCGTACGATCCGACAGTATAATAAAGACATCTGGAAACTTTAATTAATCATTGAATTAACGTACTTTTTTTGATAAAATATAATTATAGAGTTTTATTAAATAAGGAAAAGGAGATATCTTATGGGTAACAAAAAGTTGAAGAAGCTTTTGTGTCATGGTGTTTCTCTGGCTTTGGTATGTTCTGCATTAGCCGGAAATGCCGGAGTTGTACAAAGTGCAGCTCCAGTCAGAGCTGCTACAGGCACAGAGCAGGAAAACAAAATGGAAGCAATTTACAAAAACGGCTTTGAGGATGGTGACTGCAAGGGAATCGTCGCTCGTGGCGGAGCCTATCTGGAAGTGTCTACATCGGAGCACTATGATGTGGGAAATAACAGCTTATCTGTTTCAAACCGGACAGATACAAAAGATGGTATTAAGCTTCCTATCTTATCTTATGTAACGGTAGGCAATACATATGATTTTAGTGCATATGTAAAGCAGGACACGGGAGCTGATGTAACGATCAATATGTTCCTTCAGTATACGGATGAAAATAAGAAAGAACAGTATATTACGATCAACAAAGATCTGCCGGATGGTAAGGCATGTAAGAGTGGCGAGTGGACCCAGCTTAGCGGTTCCGCAGTAATTCCTGAAAAGGCAAAGGATCTTGCTGTCTGTATTGACTGTCCGGAATCCAAAACGGCCAGCTTTTTAGTTGATGATCTGATTATGTCAGGTATCATTGCCGATTCGGACAAGTTCCTGCCAAATGATGAACTGTATCGCACTATGGTAGGCCAGAGTGTGTTCTCTACTGGAAACAATGCCCGTATTAAGCAGGTAATTAAGAATGCCCGTGAGGGAAAAGATGTGTCACTGGCTTATATCGGTGGTTCTATTACCGAGGGTGGCGGATATAATCCGAACTCAGCCTGCTATGCTGAGGTTTCTGCTACTTCTTTCGCTATGAAATATGGTGTCAATGGTGGAAAAAATGTTCATTTCATCAATGCCGGTATGAGTGGTACACCATCTGACATTGGTATCGTACGTTATGAACGTGACGTGATCAAACGTCTCCCAAGCGGAAGTGATCATCCGGATATTTTGTTTATTGAATTTGCGGTAAATGATTCCGGCTGTGCAACGAAGGGTGGCGCTTATGAAGGCTTGATTCGTCAGGCATTGAAGTCCGGTTCTGCAGTTGTTTTGATTTTCTCTGTATTTAATAATTTGAACCGTGTATGCGAGATGGATTATCATAAATATGGTACAAAGTATGAGATCCCGATGATCAGTACGGCGGATGCAATTAAAGATGTATACAAAGAAAAGGGCTTTTACGACTGGTTCTATAATGATACGCTGCATCCAAATAGAAACGGATATAAGCTGATGGCTGATTGTATCATGGAATTAATGAACAAAGTAGATGGGGAAGAAGCAGAAGCGGACAATATTACAGATGTGGATTCTATTCAGGCAGTGACCTCATCTTCATACGATGGAATGAAGATGATTGATGCATCTACGACGACCGCTTCAGATAAGGCAATCGGTGCTATCAGTGCAGGTGGGTTTAATAGCAAAGACAGTGGCTCGCCAAGATTCCAGTACTTATATAATGGACAGGCAAATGCACAGTGGTTCCCAAATAACTGGATGCACGCTAAGAATGGTACAACCGATCCATTGACGATTGATATTAATTGTCAGACTTTTATGCTTGTTTACAAAGAGAGTAGTGAGAGTTCCTTTGGCTCTGCTGACTTGTATGTAGATGGAGTAAAGAAGTCAACATTGAAATGCTACAATAAATCCGGATGGAACAATGGTAAAGTATGTATTGCATTGAAAGAGGATAAATCTTCCATGCATAGAATTGAGTTGAAGATGGCTGACGGAGATGAAAGAAAGAAATTTACTCTGTATGCGATTGGTTATAAGACAGATGGAAAAGAAGCAACACAGTATATTCCATCTGTGACTCCGACGCCAACACCGACAGCAACACCAGTACCGACAGCAACACCAGTACCAACTGTTTCTCCAACAACACAGCCAACGGCTGCTCCTACAGCCAATCCGGCGGATCAGCAGAACAAAAAGACAGATATTACGGCGATTCAGCCAGAAGTTGAAAAGGTTACATCACCTGGTAAGGCAGCAGTTAAGAGCGTCAAAGTAAAAGGCAGAAAGGCTGTTGTTAAATGGGCGAGTGTAAAAGGAGCGAAAGGGTATCAGATTCAGTATTCTATGAATAAGAAATTCAAGAAGGCTAAGAAATCGATAACCAAAAAGACCAGTGTTACAATTAAGAAGCTGAAGAAAAAGAAGACGTATTATATAAAAGTAAGAGCATATAATACAGATGGCAAGAAAAAGGTATATGGTAAGTGGAGCAAGGCTAAGCGCTTCAAAGCATAATGGAAATGGACAGGCAGGGAGTGTAGTAACATTCCCTGCCTTTTTATGTAGTTTGTAATTCAGGAGGATGTATATGGACAAGAAACCACGCTGCTCATGGGCTAATCCAAAGAATGAAAAATATCTGTCCTATCATGATAATGAATGGGGAAGTGCAAAGCGGAGGGATGATGGGTATTTATTTGAGATGCTTCTTTTAGAATCTTTTCAGGCAGGACTTTCCTGGGAATGTGTATTAAATAAAAGAGAAAATTTTCGCAGAGCTTTTGACGGATTTGATTATCATAAGATTTGCCTTTACGATGCGAAAAAGAGAGAGGAACTTTGCAGGGATGCCGGTATTATACGGAATAAGAGGAAGATTCAGGCATCCGTAGATAATGCTGAGGTTTTTATAAAGATACAGCAGGAGTATGGCTCGTTTTCGAAGTATATCTGGGGATTTACAAACAATCAGGTTATATATGAGAATAATAGGACAAATTCAGAACTATCGGATAAGATTTCACGGGATCTGCAGGCAAGGGGAATGAAGTTTGTAGGGTCTACCATTGTGTATTCGTATTTGCAGGCAATCGGTGTGATCTATTCACATGAAGATACTTGTTATTTATGCAGAACGGTAAAAAAATAAGGAGGGGTGTGAAAGTTTGATTCGTATAGCAAAGACAGAAAAATGGTTTCATAAGGGGGAATCAATGAAAAAGAAACGATAAATCCGAAAATAGAAGGAGTTATCGTTTCTTTTTTATGCACATTTTATGTCATATATTAGGTTTTAATCATTTATCAGAGATCTCGCTGTGAATCTCCTGTAATGATTTTACTTCTCCGTTACCATGCTTCTGTACATAGAGGATACCTTTGATCGTTGCTTTGGCTGCCGCAATCGTAGTCATGTAAGGAATCTTTGCTTTGATAGCTGCTTTACGCAGATAGCTGTCATCGTGTACACTGTCTTTTCCTACCGGTGAGTTGATCATCAGGTCAATATCGCCATTCGTAACAAGATCAAGAATATTTGGACGGCCTTCATGAAGTTTCTTCACAAGTTCTGCTTTTATGCCAGCCTCGGTGATGATCTCATGAGTTTTTCCGGTTGCCAGAATCTTGAATCCGGCTTCTTCAAACAACCTGGCAACTTCAACAACCTCCGGTTTGTCTTTCCGGTTGACAGAGATCAGGACAGTTCCTTTTAATGGAAGCTTCGTCTGTGTTGCTTCCTGTGCTTTGAAGAAGGCTTCGCCGTAATACGTTGATAAGCCGAGAACCTCACCTGTGGAACGCATTTCCGGTCCTAAAAGTGGATCTACTTCCGGGAACATATTAAATGGGAATACAGCTTCTTTTACACCAAAGTAAGGGATATTCTGTTCCCTTAATTCCGGAACCGGCGACGGGCGTCCGGTAATATCCGAAGTAATGATATCAGTCGCTAATGGTACCATGCGGATATTACATACTTTGGATACCAGAGGTACCGTACGGGATGCTCTTGGATTAGCCTCCAATACATATACTTTTCCGTTCTCAATGGCATATTGCATGTTCATTAGACCTTTTACATGCATTTCTTCGGCAATTTTTTTGGTATATTCTTTTATCGTTGCCACATTTTCATCGGATATATGAACGGAAGGAATAATACAGGCAGAGTCGCCTGAGTGAACACCGGCAAGCTCAATGTGTTCCATAACAGCAGGAACAAAAGCGTGTGTTCCGTCGCTGATCGCATCTGCTTCGCACTCCAACGCATGATTCAGGAAACGGTCAATCAGAATCGGTCTGTCCGGTGTAACACCAACAGCCGCTTTCATATAGTCAGCAAGACTTTCATCATCATAGACAACTTCCATACCGCGACCGCCAAGGACATAAGATGGACGAACCATGACAGGATAACCGATCTGGTTGGCAATATTTAACGCTTCATCGACTGTTGTAGCCATACCTGCTTCCGGCATAGGAATCTCAAGTTTATCCATCATTTCACGGAACAAGTCACGATCTTCAGCCAGGTCGATCACAGAAGGAGAGGTTCCGAGAATACGGACTCCGTTCTTTTCCAGTTCAGCGGCAAGATTTAAAGGAGTCTGACCGCCAAACTGAGCGATTACGCCGAGAGGTTTTTCCTTATTATAAATGCTGAGAACATCTTCTAATGTAAGCGGTTCAAAATAAAGTTTATCAGAAGTGTCATAGTCAGTGGATACGGTCTCCGGATTACAGTTGACAATGATTGTTTCAAAGCCCAGCTTCTTTAATGCCAAAGCCGCATGGACACAGCAGTAATCAAATTCGATACCTTGTCCGATACGGTTTGGACCGCCGCCTAAGATCATTATTTTTTTCTTATCCATGCTGACCGGATTTTTGTCTTCTGCATTATAGGTGGAATAATAGTAAGCTCTGTCTTTTGTGCCACTGACATGTACACCTTCCCAGGCTTCTTCGACACCTATGGCAATTCGTTTATTGCGGATGTCTTCTTCCGGAATATTTAGGATCTGACTTAAATATTTATCTGAAAATCCGTTTTTCTTGGCAGAAATAAGCTGTTCATCTGTTGGGATAGAACCTTTGTTTTGGGCTAAAGCCTCTTCCTCTTCTACGAGTTCTTTCATCTGTTCTACAAAATAATGTTTTACTTTGGTAATGGCATAAATCTCATCAACTGTGGCGCCCTTTCTTAATGCTTCATACATAATGAAATGACGGTCACTGGATGGTGTTGCTAACATACGAAGCAGTTCGTCTTTTGACTTACTGTTATAGTCTTTAGCATATCCCAGACCATAGCGGCCGGTCTCTAAGCTGCGGATTGCCTTTTGAAAGGCTTCTTTATATGTTTTGCCAATACTCATAACTTCGCCAACGGCACGCATCTGAGTTCCTAATTTATCTTCCACACCTTTGAATTTTTCAAATGCCCAACGTGCAAATTTGATCACCACGTAGTCACCATCCGGTACATACTTGTCTAAGGTGCCGTATTTACCACATTCGATATCTTTCAGAGTGAGTCCTGTAGCAAGCATGGCGGAAACCAATGCGATAGGGAAACCGGTTGCTTTGGATGCAAGAGCGGAAGAACGGGAGGTTCTTGGGTTGATCTCGATAACAACAATTCGGTCAGAAACCGGATCATGAGCAAACTGAACATTCGTACCACCGATTACTTTTACAGAGTCTACGATACGATATGCCTGTTCCTGAAGTCTTTTCTGCACATCCTCGGAAATCGTAAGCATAGGGGCAGAACAGAATGAGTCACCGGTATGTGTTCCCATTGGGTCAATGTTTTCAATGAAACATACCGTGATCATGTCACCATTGGCATCACGTACAATTTCCAGTTCCAGTTCTTCCCAGCCAAGAATGGATTCTTCAACGAGAACCTGACCAACAAGGCTCGCCTGAAGACCACGGGCACAGACTGTTTTTAATTCTTCCTTATTATAAACAAGACCGCCACCGGCACCACCCATGGTATACGCCGGACGTAAAACAACAGGATAGCCCAGTTCATCAGCAATGTCAAGTGCTTCTTCCACGCTGTACGCCACCTGGCTGCGGGCCATCTCAACACCAATCTGATCCATAGATTTCTTGAATTCGATACGGTCTTCTCCGCGTTCAATGGCATCAACCTGAACACCGATAACCTGAACGCCGTATTTGTCAAGTATTCCCTTACTTGCCAGTTCTGCACATAAGTTCAATCCAGACTGTCCACCTAGATTTGGCAGGACAGCGTCCGGTCTTTCCTTGGCGATGATTTGTTCCATCCGGTCTACATTTAATGGTTCGATGTAGGTCACATCAGCAATTTCCGGGTCGGTCATGATTGTTGCCGGATTTGAGTTTACTAAGACAATCTCATAACCCAGTTTGCGAAGTGCTTTACAAGCTTGTGTTCCTGAATAATCAAACTCGCATGCCTGACCAATAATGATCGGGCCGGAGCCAATGATTAAAACTTTGTTAATATCCTCTCTTTTTGGCATAGTTCTCTCCTTATTCTCCAATATCTTTTGATTTAAGTAACTTTATATAGACTTAATTATACATTATAAAGCAAAATGAGGGAAATGTATAGAAGTTTTTTGTGCAATGTATATTCAGGAGAGTTTTATTCCTCGGGACGGCAGATCATTCTTTGATCTGCCGTCCTTCTGCATTGATTGTATAATGATCTTTCATGATCAGGGAAGAAATAGGGACAAGTTTATACCCTTTCCCTTTCAATGTACGGATAAGTTCATCCAGTGCCTCGGCGGTATGCTTGGCACCGTTATGACAGAGGATAATAGAGCCGTTTCCCAGATGTTTGTGCTCCGTAACCCGACGGATGATGGTAGCAGCGTCATAGTCCTTCCAGTCAAGGGAATCCACATCCCATTGTATGGGATAATAATTGTTTTCATGGCACACCTGAATGAGCGTGTCATTATAATCACCATAAGGTGGACGGAATAAGATCATATCCCGTCCCGTTAACTTTTTAACTTTTTCATGAGGCCTCATCAGTTCATCTTTACATTGCGCAGGGGATAACTTAGACATTTGTTTGTGATTTTCACTGTGATTACCCAGATCATGTCCGGCAGCTGCGATTGCTTTTACATCATCGGGGTATTTTTCGACCCAGCCGCCTGTCATAAAGAAGGTTACCTTAACATTGTGTTTTTTTAGCACATCTAATATTTTTCGTGTGTCTTCATTGCCCCAGGCCGCATCAAAACTCAGGGAAATTTCGGGTTTATCCTTTTCTACACAATAAATAGGCAGTTCTTTGGGATGTAGAATAGAATTACTTATCACCTCCTGATGCTTAGGATAAAGCAAAATACTGGAAGCTAACAGGGCAAAGGAAGTAAGTACGACAGCACCGACTTTTGTAAAAAGAATCAGCTTTTCACGTTCCTGATCTATATTCATGTGAGTTACCTCATTTTTTTTTATATTCTATGGAAAAAATATTGAAGTCATACCAATTTTCCGATAAAATAACAGTAAGATGACAGGGGAACAAGGAACTTCTGACATCATCGTATGAAAACATAAAACATAACAATTTTTTATGAAAGCAAGGAGGGCATGCGTTTGAAGAGAAGAAAAGGAATTGCCATCATAACCTGTCTGGCAATGACACTAGGATTATTTTCTATTGATTTACAGGCAGAGGAAACAACTCACCTGATTACACTGGAAGAAAAAGGTGATACCTGGGGGCGTGTGACAGACACTGGGTATATTCCGGTAAATAAAACGATTTTAAATCCGCAGGATCTAAAGGCGGGAAGAAAGAAGAAATCCGTAGGACGGGGCGTGATACCAAGATCCTATGATGCCAGAGAAGAAGGCGACCTGAGTGAGATAAGAGACCAGGGGCAGATAGGAAACTGCTGGTCATATGCTGTTATGGGAGCATCAGAAGCTAATATTAGAAAAAAAGGATATGAAAGTAATCCTGATCTGTCAGAATACCATCTTTCTTATTCGCTATATAATAAAGCATTAGACCCACTGGGACTTACATGGGGAGATACCTGCCGGGTTAAGAACATGAACAACAGTGTGTATTCATGGGGTGGAAATGATTATTTTGCAACATCGACACTTGCGCGGTGGCAGGGGGCAGCAGAAGAAGAGGATGCGCCTTTAACGGAATTATTTCAAAAAAACAGGAATGATATCCAGGCAATATTGCCGGAAAATATTCTCAACAAAGACAGCTATCACCTGACTGATGCAGAATATGTTTATCTGACGGAGTCAAATCGGGATTTAATAAAGGAAAAAATAATGGAGTATGGCTCCGGGACAGTGTCATATTATGCTTGTGAGAGCAATGAATATAAAAAATTTAGTAACACAGGAAATCATCATTATACAGCATATTACTGCAATGATGTTTCCAAGGAGCAAAATCATGAGGTAATGATTGTTGGATGGGATGATAATTATGCAGTGACAAACTTTAACTCTTCCTGCCGGCCAGGGCATCCGGGAGCATGGCTTGTCCGTAATAGCTGGGGCGATTACAATGATATGAATGGGTATTTTTGGTTATCCTATGAGGATGTTGTATTAAATGCTGATTTAAATGAAAATGCAGAGGTGTGTTTTTTCTCTGTCGAGCAGAGCAGTAATTATGAGCATAACTATCAATATGATGGTGGTGTGCCGATGAAGTATATCAGAGGGTGTGAAACAGTTGCGAATGTTTTTACGATGCAGGAAAATGAAAAAATACAAGCAGTTTCTTTTTATACGCAAGAGAGAAATGTCTCTTATGAAATTCAATTATATAAGATCGTAGACAAAAGTAAACCAACCTCAGGTACTTTGTTAGGAAGGACTATTAGCGGTAAATGCGCAGAACGTGGATATCATACCATTGATTTTACGCAAATGGGGGTAGACGATGTTGCTCTTGAAAAGGGGGCTGTGTTCTCGGTTGTTTTAAAATTAAAAGACAGTGATGGAAAACCCGCTTATTTTACCTATGATAGTAAGATAGGATATTCTGAACTGGAAGAAACGCTGACGGGTGGTGTTAACCAGAGTTTATATTTCAATGGTGCTTATTGGGTTGACTTTGCTGAAAATTATAATGCTAATTTCTGCATCAAAGCGTTTTCTTCCACAGTGGATGACGTAGTTCCAACGCCGACGCCAACGGTCAAACCAACAGAAGAACCAACGCCGACGCCAACGGTCAAACCAACAGAAGAACCAACGCCGACGCCAACGGTTAAACCAACAGAAGAACCAACGCCGACGCCAACGGTTAAACCAACAGAAGCACCAACGCCGGCACCAACAGAGAAACCGACGTCGACGCCAACGGCCAAACCAACAGAAGAACCAACGCCGACGCCAACGGTTAAACCAACAGAAGCACCGACGCCGACGCCAACGGTTAAACCAACAGAAGCACCAACGCCGACGCCAACAGTCAAACCAACAGTCAAACCAACAGTCAAACCAACAGAAGCACCAACGCCAGCACCGACAGCAAAACCAACGAATGCGCCTGCGGCCATATCGGCAAATGTTCCGGCAGAGATTATGAAATTGCAGGATGATCCGACAGTTGAGGTACTTGTTAAGAAACTCAGCTTTAAGAAAAAGATAAAGAAGATTAAAGCAGGAAAGAAGATAAATTTAAAAAAATTGGTAAAGATAAGTAAAAAGACAAAGGGAACTGTAAAGCTAAGATACGAATTTACAAAGAAAAAATATAAAACATACGGCTCCTTGAGCCAGCAGGGGGTATTCAAGGCGAAAAGAAAAGGACAGGGGAAAACCGTTTATGTCAGAGTAAGAGCTTTGGATGGAAGTAAAAAGACGGCAAAGATTAAAATAATTATAAAAAGATAGCCATAAGATAAAAAAGTCAATCCTACGGAAAAAAGGGTTGACTTTTTTTGATAGAGTCAATATAATATAACATATGAATAAATGTTCATATGTTGAAAGGAGAGTGGTAAACAATATGGAGAAAAATAAAGCAATAGACTGTTGTGATGGTACTATTGTGCATGAAGATCTGTTAGCTATTGTAAAAGAAAAGCTGCCACCAGAGGATGATTTATATGATCTGGCAGAACTGTTCAAAGTTTTTGGTGATTCAACAAGAATCCGTATTTTATTTGTCTTGTTTGGCGCAGAGGTTTGTGTGTGTGATCTGGCGGAAGCATTGAAGATGACTCAGTCAGCAATTTCACATCAGTTAAAAATACTGAAGCAGAGTAAGCTTGTGAAGGGAAGAAGAGAAGGAAAATCTGTTTTCTACTCGCTTGCAGATGAACACGTAAGAACGATCATTGCCCAGGGGCTTGATCATATAGCAGAATAAAAATGAAAGGATGATATAATTATGAAAAAGAAATTTAAATTGCAGGATCTGGATTGTGCTAACTGCGCAGCAAAGATGGAGGATGGAATAAAAAAAATAGAAGGAGTCAACGATGCCAGCGTGAATTTTATGACACAGAAAATGATGGTTGATGCCGTGGATGAGCGATTTGAAGAAATTATGAATGAAGTTGTCAGAGTATGCGCAAAAATAGAACCAGATTGTAAAATCATGATGTAATAATAATTGCAAGAGTGCTTTGCAGATTGGAGGAGCATATGACAAAAAAACAGAAAAAAATGCTGGGGCGTATCGCCGCTGCACTTATTATCTTTTTTCTGCTTATACCGGCAGAGCATATGGGGATGCTGGACCGATGGAACCGGGTGTTTTTATTCGGTATATATATGATTCCGTATCTGATAATAGGATATGATATTGTGTGGAAAGCGGTCAAAAATATTTCGAAAGGTCAGATTTTTGATGAAAATTTTCTGATGATGATCGCAACATTTGGAGCCTTTGGAGTAGGAGAATATTCTGAAGCAGTTGCTGTCATGCTGTTCTATCAGATTGGGGAATTGTTTCAGGGATATGCTGTTGGCAAGTCCAGGCAATCCATATCCGATATGATGGATATTTGTCCGGAATATGCCAATATAGAGAAAAATGGAGCACTTCTCCAGATAGATCCGGATGATGTTGAGGTAGGTACGGTAATCGTGATCAAACCGGGAGAGAGAATTCCTCTTGATGGGATTGTCGTTGAAGGTGAGTCGATGATTGATACAGCAGCGTTGACTGGGGAATCTGTCCCTCGAAAAGCAAAAGCCGGGGATGAGATAATTAGTGGATGTGTCAATGGCAGTGGCACACTCAAAGTACGTACAACAAAAGAATTTGATGATTCTACGGTATCTAAAATTCTGGAACTTGTGGAGAACGCAAGCAGTAAAAAGGCAAAAGCAGAGAATTTTATCACACGCTTTGCCAAGTATTATACGCCGGTTGTAACAATTGGGGCAGTTTTGCTGGCAATCCTGCCGCCGCTTCTGGTTGGTGGAGAGTGGTCAGACTGGATCCAAAGAGCATGTATTTTTCTGGTTATCTCCTGCCCATGTGCACTGGTTATTTCTGTTCCACTTGGTTTTTTTGGAGGAATTGGAGCCGCATCTAAGCTTGGCGTGCTGGTAAAAGGAAGTAACTATCTGGAAGCAGTTGCGCAGATGACTACAATCGTGTTTGATAAAACAGGAACCTTGACAAAAGGTGAGTTTAAAGTAACGGAACTTCTGCCAAAGACCATATCAAAGGAAGAATTGCTTGAGATTGCAGCATTGGGAGAAGGGTATTCCAACCACCCAATAGGAAACTCTATACAGGAAGCATATGGGAGAGAAATTGACTTTTCAAGAGTGGCAGAGGCAAAAGAGATTGCAGGACACGGCATCGAAGTTCAGGTGGATGGAAGGAAAACATATATCGGAAATGAAAAAATGATGCATGCGCAGAAGATAGCGTTTGAACCATGCAGGCTGGCCGGGACGATCGTATATGCTGCACAGGAAGATCACTTTCTGGGTGCTATTGTGATCTCTGATGAGATAAAACCGGGGGCGGCTGGAGCAATTGCCGATATGAAGCATGAAGGCGTGAAGAAAAGTGTTATGCTTACCGGAGATCAGAGAGAAGTTGCTGTTCATGTAGCAGAGGAACTTAAGATTGATGAGGTATATGCGGAGCTTTTGCCGGGAGATAAAGTCGAAAAGGTAGAAGAACTGCTGGCAAAACAGAGTGAAAAGGATCACCTTGCTTTTGTAGGTGATGGTATTAATGATGCACCGGTGCTTACCAGAGCAGATATTGGAATTGCTATGGGAAGTCTGGGATCGGATGCGGCGATTGAAGCAGCGGATGTTGTCCTGATGGACGATGATATTCGCAAAATATCGGCATTGGTACGTATTTCGCGAAAGACGCTTCGGATTGTCAAGCAAAACATTGTATTTGCTTTGGGCATAAAAGCGTTTGTTCTGTGTCTTGGAGCCTTGGGAATAGCTAATATGTGGGAAGCCGTTTTTGCAGATGTTGGTGTTTCTGTTATCGCTATTTTGAACGCAATGAGAGCACTTCGTACCGATACAAAGTAATTTGCATTTTTAAATTAAATAGTGTATAATAACACGAGTGTCAAAGAGGACAGGTACTTTATAGGTATCCTATCCTCTTTTCGTATAAGACAGCATGGGGAAGAGGCGAAAGGAGGAATTTGATTTGGACAATAAATCAATGATGGAACTGGGAGAGGAATTAAACGGGAAATTTGAAAATCTGGTAGAATATTGTATGGTGTCAGGCGCCATCAATCTGAACTTATATGATGAATATGATGTAAAACGTGGTTTGCGCGATGCCAGTGGAAAGGGTGTGCTTACAGGTTTAACTGAGATATCCGATGTAATCGGACATACGAATGTAGAAGGCCGCAAGATTCCCTGTGACGGAGAATTATATTATCAAGGATATAATGTTATGGATCTTGTATCAAGCTTTGAAAACCGCCGTTTTGCTTTTGAAGAAACAACCTATCTTTTGTTATTTGGCGAATTGCCTACGGAGAAACAGTTACAGGACTTTGAAGAAGTTTTAACGAGTCTGCAGGAGTTATCAGGGCAGTTTGTCCGTGATGTGATTATGAAAGCACCGAGCGCCAATATTATGAATGCATTACAAAAAAGTGTGTTGACATTGTATTCCTATGATGAAAATCCGGATGATATATCAGTCGCTAATGTGCTGCGCCAGTCTCTCCAGTTGATCAGCAAAATTCCTATGATAGCCGTGTATGCTTATTTGTCTTACCGTCATTTTAAATTTGATGAGAATCTTTATATCCGAACACCGGATCCTAAAATGTCGATTGCAGAAAATATCCTGCAGATGCTTCGACAGAATGGAGAATTTACCAAACTGGAAGCGAGAGTATTAGATATTGCCCTTGTTCTACATGCTGAGCATGGAGGTGGTAATAACTCAACATTCACCAATCATGTTGTAACTTCTTCCGGGACGGATACCTATTCGGCAATATCGGCATCTATTGCTTCGTTGAAAGGACCACGTCATGGTGGGGCCAATCTGAAAGTGCTGCAGATGTTTGATGACATAAAAAGTCATTGTCATGATTGGGATAACGAAGAACAGATCTGTAGTTATCTGAAAAAGATATTAAATAAAGAAGCTTTCGACCGGTCAGGGTTAATCTATGGAATGGGACATGCCGTATATACAGAGTCTGATCCCCGGGAAGTAATATTGAAAAAATATGCAGAAAAATTAGCCATAGAGAAAGGCCAGATGGAAGAATTCAAGTTATATGAGACAGTAGAAAATGCATCTAAGAAGCTTATTATGGATGCGCACAGACGGTATAAACCGGTATGTGCCAATGTGGATTTTTATAGTGGATTTGTTTATACTATGCTAGGTATTCCAAGAGAATTATTTACACCGATTTTCGCAATTGCCCGTATTTCCGGATGGAGTGCTCATCGTCTGGAAGAGCTTGTGAATAAAGGTAAGATTATAAGACCAGCTTATAAGTATGTAGGAACACATAATGAGTACAAGAAATTAAATGAGCGTGAAGAGGAGAAGCATGCTGAATGAAGCAATATATTTTATTTTTTGACATAGACGGAACGCTATGGGATGAAGAAACCGGAGAGATACCAAAAAGTGCCGTGCGTGCGTTGCAGCAGGCAAAGGCAATGGGACATTTGCTTTTTATCTGCACCGGACGCTGTAAAGCAATCTGGCCGGAAAGTGTTTTGAACATAGGGTTTGATGGTGTGGTAGGCGGCTGTGGTACGGATATATACTATCATGGAGAGGAACTTTTTCATGCAACACTAGATCAGAAACTTCAGCGGCAGATTGCTGATGATCTGAACCGATGGCACATTGATGGTGTGTTGGAGGGAAAAGTAGAATCTTATTTTCGCAAAGATTACTGGATGCCGTTTGTAAAAAATATATATGAGAAAAACAGTATTTACTCTACGGATTGCAGTTTGTTCTGGGATGATAAAGAAGAACTTCAGTTTGACAAAATGGCATTATGGTTTGATAAAAGCAGTAATATGGAAGCCTTTCGAAGAAAATATGAGGACCGGTTTGACTTTATCCTTCGTGACCCGACTTTCTATGAAGTAGTGCCGAAGGGGTATTCTAAAGCAACAGGAATCGAATATATATGTAAATATCTGGGGATGGAGCGGTCACAGACTGTTGGGGTAGGGGACAGCACGAACGATCTCCCGATGTTAGAATATACGCAGATCAGTATCGCAATGGGAAGTGGCAATCCGGATATTTTTCCGGTAGTAGATTATGTCACGGCGGCTGTTCTGGATGATGGTATTGAGAAAGCATTGCAGCATTATCATATTATTTAATGTAGGGGAAAAAATGTCTTTGACATTATGATAGAGTAAAGAAAAGGAGGATGGCATGAAGTTAGAAAAATTATTGCAAAAAATGGACTATACTCTTATTCAGGGAAGTCTGGAGACAGAAGTGACCGACCTGACTTATGATTCCCGGAAGATAACACCCGGAATGCTTTTTGTGGCAATCGCCGGGACTGTGGTTGATGGACATAAGTTTATTCCTGATGTTGTTAAAAAAGGTGCATCCGTCCTTGTGGTAGAGAAGAATATTGAGAATATGGAACCGGATATAACCGTGATTAAAGTGGAAAACGGCCGTGCCGCACTGAGTTATCTTTCCCAGGCATATTTTGACTATCCGGCTCAAAAGATGATATCGATCGGTATCACAGGTACGAAGGGAAAATCAACAACAGCCTATATGATTCGTGATATTATTCAGAAGTCAGGAAAAACATGTGGGATCGTGGGAACGATCGGAGTAGCAATTGGAGATAACGTGACACCAACGGAACATACAACACCGGAGTCTTATGATCTTCAGAAATATTTTCATGATATGGTAGAGGCAGGATGTGAATATCTCGTGATGGAAGTAAGTTCACAGGGAATTAAGATGGATCGTGTTGCGGGTATGCACTTTAACTATGGTGTATTTACCAATATCACACCGGATCATATCGGACCAAACGAGCATGCGGATTTTGAAGAGTATTTATGGTGCAAGAGCCGGTTATTTACCATGTGTGACACCGGAATCGTGAACAAAGAAGATCCTCATTGGAAAGATATTGTAAAAGATGCGACATGTGACGTGAAAACGTATGGTGAATCTGACGCCGATATGACAGCTATCGACATTCAACATGTCAATGATGCCGGTAATCTTTCTATGAAATTCCATGCAAATGGTATTTTGGAAGGAGATGTCGTAGTCGGGCTTCCGGGACGATTCAACATTTATAATGGCATGTGTGCTGCCTGTGTGGGTGCTTTGCTGCAAATGCCAAGAGAGATTATACTCCATGCACTGGAACATGTGGAAGTGCGGGGGCGTGTGGAAAATGTGCCGACGGGACGTGGCTTTTCCGTTCTAATCGACTTTGCACATAATGGCGTCAGTACAGAAAGCGTACTTAAGACACTGCGAGGCTACCAGCCATCACGTATCATTGCGATATTTGGCTGTGGAGGAAACCGAAGTAAACTGCGTCGGTACGAGATGGGAGAGGCTGTCGGCAATCTGGCGGAACTTGCGATTGTCACAAGTGATAATCCCCGTACGGAAGATGTTATGGATATAATAGAGGATATCAAAGTAGGGTTAGCAAAGACAAAAGGGGAGTATGTTGTTATTCCGGACCGTCAGGCGGCAGTTAATTATGCGGTAGATCATGCAGAGGATGGGGATATGATCATTCTGCTTGGTAAAGGGCATGAAGAATATCAGGAGATCAACGGTGTGAAATATCATTACAGTGAGAGGGAAGCGGTAGCCAATGCGTTGGCACGATTGTCGTAAAAACCTGATCTCACGGCTCTTGATTAACAGCGCATCTTCTGCTATACTGAAATAAATAAGGATGACAAGGAGTGATATGCATGAATAATATGTATGGAATCGGTTACAATAGTTCATTTATGAGTACTTTTTTTGGTACCGGCAACAGCAATTCGTCCGGCAGCTCATCGCTTATCTCTTCACTGGGTGATCTCAAGATGATTCAGAACGGCACATATAAAAAGGCACTCAAGTCATATTATGAAGCTCAGAAGTCCGGTGATTCAACCGGGACAAAATTTGACAGCATAAAAGGAACGGGAACGGCAGAAGAAAAGATGAGTCTGTCAAATGTGAAAAGCTCTGCCCAGAAGTTATATGAGACATCCAATACTCTTAAAAAAGCCGATTATTCTGCAAATGCCAAGCCGGAAGGGTTGTTGAATCAGGCAAAAGATTTTGTGAATAGCTATAACAGTACCTTAAAGGCAGCCAAAAATGTCGACTCATACAGCATACTACAGACAGCTATATGGGGAACCGAACAGATGAATCTTAGCGAAGGTATGTTAAATAAAGTGGGGATTACGATCGGGGTTGATAATTCCCTTTCGCTGGATGAAGACACTTTTAAGAAAGCAAATATGAGTGATCTGAAAGTTCTCTTTTCAGGAAATGGTTCGCTGGCAGACCGGGTTTCGCAGAAGGCATCTACTTTGTACAATCAGAGTGCGAATCAATTGGCTTTGAATCAGGGGCAGATGACCTATACCATGTATGGTACTCTAGTATAAAGGATCAGGGAATTAATGTTATTATGTAGGAAGCGGCACAGACAGAATCCTGTTTGTGCCGTTCGGTGTGTATTGATCGTGCAAAGAGTTTACAGAATGGAGGAGAAGTGTGTATCGTTTTTTTGTACCGGAAGAGAATCTTCGGGAGAGACAGATCATCATTACAGGAGATGATGTGAATCATATAAAAAATGTCCTTCGTATGAATGTTGGTGAACAGGTTGCCATCTCCTGCGGAAAAGGAGTGGATTATCTTTGCCGGATTGCCTATCTGGCGGAGCAGGAGATTGGAGTGGATATAGAACAAGAACGGCCGGCAGTGACAGAACTCCCGGTTGAAATTACGTTATTTCAGGCACTCCCGAAAAAAGATAAAATGGAATATGTCATTCAGAAAGCAATCGAACTGGGAGCTTCCCGGATTGTGCCCGTCAAGGCAAAGCGGTGTGTTGTCAAGCTGGATGATAAGAAAGAACAGAAAAAAGTTACCCGCTGGCAGGCCATTGCTGAGGCAGCAGCTAAACAAAGCGGAAGGGGAATCATTCCGGAGATTCATCCGGTTATGGCATTTGAACAGGCCTTGTCCCTGGCGGAAGAAATGGAGACAATATTGATACCATATGAGCTGGCAGACAATATGGCAGAGTCAGTGAAGATCATGAAAATGGCAGCGGAAGGAAAAAGCATTGCTATATTCATTGGACCGGAAGGCGGTTTTGAACGTAGCGAAGTGGAACTTGCCATTGCACACAATGCTGTGCCAATATCACTGGGAAAGCGGATTTTGCGTACAGAAACAGCAGGACTTGCTGCACTATCCGTTTTAATGTTTATGATAGAAGGAAAGGAAACAAGATAGAATGGAATGTTATCTCGATAATGCAGCAACGACAAGAGCTTTTCCTGAAGTGTGTGAGCTGGTGACAAAAGTCATGTATGAAGACTATGGAAATCCGTCCTCTCTTCACCGGAAAGGGATGGAAGGAGAACAGTATGTGCGCCATGCATCTGAGCAGATTGCCCGGACATTAAAATGCAAGCCAAACAATCTGATATTTACTTCAGGAGGAACCGAGAGTAATAATATGGCGCTTATCGGGACGGCTCTTGCGAACAAACGGAGTGGAAAACACATTATTACAACATGTTTCGAACATTCGTCGGTTCATGAACCATTGATCTATCTGGAACAGCATGGTTTTGAAGTGACCTATCTTCCTGTGGACGCGAGTGGACATGTGTTACCAGAACAGCTTCGTGAAGCACTTCGTGAAGATACGATTCTGGTATCTGTTATGATGGTTAATAATGAAGTGGGGGCTATTCTTGATGTGGCAGAGATTGCACGGATTGTCAAAGAATACCGTAAGGCCATATGGGTGCATGTTGATGCCATTCAGGCATATGGTAAGCTGTCTGTCATCCCGAAAAAGCTGGGCATCGATCTGATGAGTGTAAGTGGACATAAGATTCATGGCCCTAAGGGAACAGGATTTCTCTATGTAGGAGATAAGGTAAAGATACATCCGTATATTCATGGCGGTGGTCAGCAGCGAGGCATGCGCTCAGGAACGGAAAATGTACCGGGAATAGCAGGACTTGGGCTTGCCGCGGAGAAGATGTATGTGGAACTACCGGCACATCGTGCGCATCTGTATGAGTTAAAGAAGTATTTTCTTGATCGCATTACAGAAGTTCCCGGAGCGTCAGTGAATGCCTGTCTCCCACCGGAGATAGAAGAGACAGCACCGCATATTGTGAGTGTCAGCTTTGCCGGAGTAAGGAGTGAGGTGCTTTTGCACGCCTTAGAAGATAAGGGTGTTTATGTTTCTTCTGGGTCCGCCTGCTCATCGAATCATCCGGGCATCAGTGGAACATTAAAGGCAATTGGAGTGAAACAGGAGCTGCTGGATAGCACATTACGTTTCAGCTTTTCGGTAGAAAATAAAAAAGAGGAACTGGCCTATGCAATAGAACAGTTAAAGGAACTGGTTCCTGTATTGGCAAGATATACGAGAAAATAATAAGGCAGCGCAAAGCGTCTGCGGAATGGAGATTGATATGGTACAGGCTTTTTTGGTAAAATATGCAGAGATAGGGATAAAAGGAAAAAACCGTTATGTATTTGAGGATGCACTGGTACGCCGGATCAAAGAACGGCTGGAACGCTGTCAGGGCGAGTTTCAGGTACAGAAAGAACAGGGAAGAATTTACATTGAGGCAAAATCAGAGTTTGATCAGGATGAAGTTATAGAGGGGTTGACCCATGTATTTGGCATTGCTCATATATGCCCGGTTGTACTTGTGGAAGACAAAACATTTCCCCATGTTTGTGAAAAGCTGTTAGAACACATGAAGGAAGAACTGGGAGACAAGCCATTTACCTTCAAAGTATTTGCCAAAAGAAGTGATAAAAAATACGAGATGCAGAGTCCGGAGATTTGTATACAGGCAGGAGAGTATATCATAGAACACATGGACAATGCAACGGTAGATGTTCATCATCCACAGGTAAAAGTGTATGTGGAGATCCGACAGCGTGCCTATGTATATGTGACAAGTATCAAGGGACCGGGTGGTATGCCGGTCGGAACCAGCGACCGTTCCATGCTTCTGCTGTCAGGAGGAATTGATAGTCCGGTAGCAGGGTATATGATGGCAAAGCGAGGTGTCCGCATTGAAGCCGTTTACTTTCATGCACCGCCATACACCAGCGATCGTGCCAAACAAAAAGTAGTTGATCTGGCACGGCTCGTTTCTGAGTATGCAGGAGATATTAAACTGCATATTGTAAACTTTACTGACATACAGTTATATATTTACGATCAGTGTCCGCACGATGAGTTGACGATTATTATGCGCCGATATATGATGCGCATTGCACAGTCAATTGCGAAGGAGAGACATTGTCTCTCTCTGATCACAGGAGAAAGTGTAGGACAGGTTGCCAGTCAGACCATGCAAAGTCTGGCGGCGACGGATGCTGTCTGTGAAATGCCGGTATTCCGTCCGGTTATAGCATTTGATAAAAATGAGATCATTGAGATCGCAGAACGGATCCATACATTTGAAACATCGATTCAGCCGTTTGAAGACTGTTGTACAATCTTTGTAGCGAAGCATCCGGTAACGAAACCGGATATCCGGAAAATGGAGCAGTCAGAGAAAAAACTGGCAGAAAAAATTGATGAAATGGTGAAAAGGGCAATCGAAGAGAGAGAAGTCATAGAGGTAAAGAGTGGTTCCTAATGGGGTGCCACTCTCTGCAAATGAACTATCCAATAAGATAAAAAAAGCATAAAAAAAGCGGCGGCTGATCCTGCCGCCCCGTAAAGTAACAAACCCAATCATCAACTGTGTAAGATTTAGCCTACAATGAAATCAGATAATTTATCCAGAATCTTCTCGTAATCGTTTTCATCATGGATGTTCAGATCAATTGGCTTGGATAAGTCAAGACTAAAAATACCCATAATGGATTTGGCATCAATTACATATCTGCCGGATACTAAATCAAACTCAGAATCATACTTAGTTACTTCGTTGACAAATGCTTTTACTTTGTCGATTGAATTCAAAGAAATCTTTACTGTTTTCATAATGCAATACCTCCTTTTTGATTGAAAGATATTTCTATCTTCAAGTATTATACTATTATGAAGCGGAGATTATGTCAATATCCAAATTGAACGAGGCCGGGAAAAAATTAATTTGTTTTTTGTGCAAAATGCTAAGGAGCAAAGAGAAAGGTTGGAAGATAGACGATGACAGATGAAACAACAACTAAAATTGCGTTTTTAACACTGGGGTGTAAAGTGAATTTTTATGAGACGGAAAAGATGATGTCGCAATTCCGGAAAATGGGCTTTGAGATCGTTGACTTTTCTGATTATGCCGATGTTTATATCGTCAATACGTGTACCGTAACGAATATGGCAGACCGGAAATCCCGCCAGATGCTTCACCGTGCCAAAAAGAAAAATCCGGACAGCCTCGTCGTTGCTGTCGGATGTTATGTTGAAAGTGGTGGAGAAAAACTGAAGGAAGATAGTGCGGTAGATGCTTTCTTTACCAATGCCGACAAAGAACATATGGCAGAACGGTTTGTGGAAACATTTTCGCTTGAAGCAAAAGAAACACAGGGGACAAACCAGGATCTTCATCATGAAAGAACAAGAGCTTATATCAAAGTACAGGATGGATGTAATCAGTTCTGTACGTATTGTATGATCCCTTATGTCAGAGGCCGTGGCAGATTGCAGAGCATGCCGGAAGAAAAGGCTGTGGCAGAGGTTAGTGAACTGGCTGGCAGGGGGTATAAAGAAGTTGTGCTGACTGGGATCCATCTGTCTTCGTATGGTGTTGACCGGTCAGAAGAAACAAGCTTTGTAAAACTGCAGGGAAAACCATTGTTATCCTTGATCCGTCGTGTGGCGCAGATTGAAGGGATCAGGAGAATCCGTCTGGGGTCACTGGAACCACGTATTATTACAGAGTCTTTTTTGCAGGAATTGTCAAAAATAAAAAAAGTATGTCCACATTTTCATTTGTCTATGCAGAGTGGGTGCGACACGGTTCTTAAGCGCATGAACCGCCACTATACAAGTGAGGAATATAAAGAAAAAACCGAACAGATCCGTGCATATTATGACAGACCTGCGATCACAACAGATGTTATCGCAGGATTTCCGGGAGAAACACAGGAAGAATTTGATATAACACGGCAGTATCTACGGGAATTGCAGTTATCAGACATCCATGTATTTCCGTACTCACCGAGAAGCGGAACTAAAGCAGCCAAAATGCCCGGACAGGTACATGCGGAAGAGAAGAAAAAACGAGCAGAACAGTTAATTACAGATACAGAACAGTATCGGGAGAAGTATCGCAATTCGTTCCTGGGAAGGAAAGAAAAAGTGCTATTTGAGGAAGTAATGGAGCAGGAGGGAAAACAGTATCTGACAGGGCATAACGAAAGGTATGTCAGAATTGGTGTACCGATAGAAGAAGCAGAAAAACTTGGATATAAAGAAAATGAAATACATGAGATAGAAGTAAAATATATTTTTTAGGTCAGAGGGGATTGTAAAAAAACTAACAAAAAAACCTTGCGAATTGACATAGGATATATTACAATACTAGTAATTGGGTAAGGATATGAGAAAGGTCGTGACAGAATGCAGCAGTTAAACAAAACACAATACTTTCAAGTAGATGTAGACAAAAATGATGTTCGGGATGTTATTGCATCTGTTTACGATGCGTTGACGGAAAAAGGCTACAATCCGGTAAATCAGATCGTAGGATATCTGATGTCGGGGGACCCAACGTATATTACGAGTCATAAGGGCGCAAGAAGTCTTATCATGCGTGCTGAGAGAGATGAGATCATAGAAGTATTTTTAGAAGACTATATAAAGAATAATTTATTGAAAAAATAGGTAAAGAACTTGAGAATAATGGGACTTGACTATGGTTCTGTAACAGTAGGTGTAGCAATCAGCGATTCGATGCTGCTTACTGCGCAGCCCGTAGAAGTAATAAAAAGAAAAAGTGAAAACAAATTACGGCAGACTCTGGCACGTATTCAAGCGCTGGCAGAGGAAAATGACGTAGGACGTATCGTACTCGGTTATCCGAAGAATATGAATAATTCTGAGGGTGAACGTGTAGAACGAACCAAAGAATTTATGGATAAACTGATAGCCAGAACAGGCTTGGAGGTCGTATTGTGGGACGAGCGGCTGAGCACTGTTGCCGCTATGGACGTGTTAAAAGATGGTGGTGTGCGGACCGGTCAGCGTAAAAAGTACGTTGATAAGCTTGCCGCTTCCTTAATATTGCAGAGCTATTTGGATTCCATACGTGATTAGGAGGAAAACAATGTCAGAAAATGGACAGATTATGCTTACTGCTGACGATGGCAGCGAGGAGGCTTTTTTTGTGTTGGAAAAAGCAGAGATTGCAGGAAATTCGTATCTTCTTGTAACGGATTCGATTGAGGACGAAGATGCGGAAGCACTTGTTCTTAAAGAACTGGAAGAAGACGATGTGATGATGTACGAAGTAGTAGAAGAGGAAAGAGAATTAAAGATAATTTCTAAATATTTTGAGGAATTGTTAGAAGACATAGAACTAAAACTAGAATAGAGAGGTGTGTTTTTTGAAAAGAAAAGAAAAGACAGGGAATGAGTACGTGAAAGTCGTTCCTCTTGGCGGACTAGAGCAGATTGGAATGAATATAACCGCTTTTGAAACAGAGAAAAGTATTATTGTAGTAGACTGCGGACTGGCATTTCCGGAAGATGACATGCTGGGAATCGATCTGGTTATCCCGGACATTACGTATCTGCAGGATAATAAAGATAAAGTGAAAGGATTCGTGATAACCCACGGTCACGAAGACCATATTGGATCGCTTCCTTATGTGCTGAAGGAACTCAATGTGCCGATTTATGCAACAAAGCTGACGATGGCTATTATCGAAAGCAAATTAAAAGAACATAATCTGATCAACAATGTAAAAAGAAAAGTGGTAACATACGGACAATACATTAACCTCGGCGATTTCCGAATCGAATTTATCCGGACAAATCACAGTATTGCAGACTCGGCAGCATTGGCAATCTATACACCGGCAGGTGTTATCGTTCATACAGGAGATTTTAAAGTTGACTATACGCCGGTTTATGGAGATACGATCGATCTTCCACGCTTCGGTGAACTGGGCAAAAAAGGTGTGCTTGCACTGATGTGCGATAGTACCAATGTTTTGAAACCGGGCTTTACGGAATCAGAACGGACGGTTGGAGCAACCTTTGACAGTATTTTTGAAGAAAATTCGAAAAACCGGATCATAGTAGCAACTTTTGCCTCTAATGTCGACCGTGTGCAGCAGATCATAAATTCTGCGAAAAAGCAAAATCGAAAAGTAGTGATTGAGGGACGCAGTATGGTAAATATTGTTAATACTGCGATAGAACTTGGTTATATTCAGGTGCCGGATAATATGATGATCAGTCTGGAAGAGATGAAAAACTATTCCAATGAACAGCTTGTACTGATCACGACAGGAAGTCAGGGAGAATCTATGGCAGCTCTTTCACGTATTGCTTCCAGTATTCACCGAAAGATTACGATCATGCCGGGGGATGTTGTTATCTTTAGTTCACGGCCGATACCGGGAAATGAAAAATCCGTATCCAAAGTGATTAATGAACTGTCGCAGAAAGGTGCTAAAGTCATCATTCAGGATACACATGTGTCCGGACACGCCTGTGAAGAAGAAGTAAAGCTGATCTATTCTCTTGTGAAACCAAAGTTTGCCATTCCGGTGCATGGTGAATACCGTCATCTGCTGGGACAGAGCCAGGTGGCACAGAAAATGGGGGTACCAAAAGAGAATGTGCAGATACTCCGGTCGGGTGATATTTTGGAATTGCGTGAGGACAGTGCCAGGGTTGTTGGCAAGACGATTGCCCAGGGAATCATGGTGGACGGTCTTGGTGTCGGAGATGTCGGAAATATTGTTCTTCGCGACAGACAGCATTTATCCGAGAATGGATTGCTTGTTGTTGTTCTCACACTGGAAAAGGGATCCAATACGATTCTTGCAGGACCGGACATTGTATCACGTGGTTTTGTTTATGTTCGAGAATCTGAGAATCTGATGGATGAATGCCGGGAAGTAGTTAATATAGCACTAGACCGTTTATATGACAGAGGAATAACAGACTGGGGACGTATGAAGTCGGAGATCAAAGATGCATTGAATGATTTCCTGTGGAAAAAGACGAAACGAAACCCAATGATCCTGCCAATCATTATGGAAGTGTAAAGGAACCGGAAGGTTATGATGGAACAACAGCGAATCGAAGTTTTTTTGGAAAAATACAGGCAGCAGCCACCAAAGTATCTTGTGGAACTGGAACGGGAGGCATTGGCGGCCGGTGTCCCTATTATACGACGAGGTACACGTGATATGCTGCGTTATCTGTTAAAGACAGCGCAGCCGGCACGGGTACTGGAAGTCGGAGCGGCAGTAGGGTATTCTGCCTTATATATGAAAGAATGTCTCCCGGATACATCTCAGATCACCACAATAGAAAAAGTGGAAATGAGACTGGTGGAGGCTCGCAGAAATCTGGCTTCTTATGACAAAAGGGGCCAGATTGCTTTATTAGAAGGAGACGCTTCGGAACACCTGTGTTGTCTGGCGGATGCTGGTCGGAAATATGACTTTATTTTTATGGATGCTGCTAAGGGACAGTATTTGAATTTTCTTCCAGATGTAAGACGTATGCTGGCCGCAGGCGGAGTTTTGGTTTCGGATAATATTTTTCATGAGGGAGATGTGCTTGAGTCCCGGTATGCTGTGACAAGGCGCGACCGGACAATTCATGGACGCATGCGGGAATATTTGCAGACCTTGATGGAGATAGAAGAATGGGAAACAATCTGCCTTCCGATCGGGGACGGCATGACGATCAGTTATAGAAAGTGAGTGCATGAAAATGACAAGGAAAAAACCGGAAATACTGGCTCCGGCAAGCAGTCTTGAAGTGCTAAAGACTGCTATACGGTACGGAGCGGATGCTGTTTACATTGGTGGTGAAATGTATGGTTTGCGGGCCAAAGCAAAGAATTTTTCAAAAGAAGACATGAAAAAAGGAATTGCCTTTGCACATGAACACGGCAAGAAAGTCTATGTAACAGCTAATATCACCGCACATGACAGAGATCTGCAAGGAGTTGAGGAATACTTTAAAGAACTTAAAAAAATCGGACCTGATGCACTTATCATATCGGATCCGGGAGTATTCACTATCGCAAAGAACGTGTGTCCGGATATCGATATACATGTCAGTACCCAGGCAAATAACGTAAACTACATGACATTTCACTTCTGGCATGATCTTGGAGCAACTCGCGTTGTGACAGCACGTGAACTATCGCTCAAAGAGATTGCGGATATTGATCAACACATTCCGGAGGAACTGGAGATAGAGACTTTTGTGCATGGTGCGATGTGCATTTCGTACTCCGGACGCTGTCTTCTGAGCAACTATTTTACCGGAAGAGATGCCAATCTTGGTGCGTGTACTCATCCCTGCCGCTGGAAATATCACATTGTTGAAGAGACAAGACCGGGTGAATATCTTCCTGTTGAAGAAAATGAACGTGGAACATATATTTTTAATTCCAAAGACCTCTGCATGATCGAACATATCCCGGATCTTGTAGAGGCAGGAATCGACAGTTTCAAGATAGAGGGACGCATGAAAACGGCGCTTTATGTAGCCGTCGTGGTACGTGCCTATCGTCAGGCGCTTGATGATTACTGGGAGGATCCGGAACGCTATCAGAGAAACATTCCGCAGTATCAGGAAGAGATTGCCCAGTGTACGTATCGTCAGTTTACCACAGGCTTTTTCTATGGCAAAACAACGCATGAATCACAGATATATGATAATAATACTTATAAAAAGGGGTCTGTATTCTTAGGAATGGTTGATGAGGTGACAGAAGATGGACAGATCGTGTTTGAACAAAAGAATAAATTCTGTGTAGGTGATACGATCGAGATTATGAGAACAGACGGATCCAACCATATGGTGCATGTGATCGGAATGGCGGATCAATATGGACAGCAGACAGAATCCTGTCCACATCCGGGAGAACGAATTACGATGAAGGTGGATGGGAACGCAGAACCAGGGGAGATCATGCGTAAGCGCATAGCAGACGCCGGTCAGGAGGAGATATAAGTGAGTGTAAAGACGGAAGTGCTGACTTTACTGGAAGGAAATCGCCACAAGGATCTATCCGGGCAGGATATCGCAGAACTTCTTGGAGTAACGCGCGCTGCTGTGTGGAAAGCAGTAAAATCCCTTCAAAAGGAAGGCTACGTTATCGAGGCAGTGAATAATCGGGGTTATCGCTTGCGGGAAAACAGTGATGTGCTCTCGGCAGAGGGGATACGTCTTGAACTAAGGGAAGAATATCAGGATTGCGAAGTAGTTGTATATAAATGCATCGATTCGACGAACATGGAAGCAAAAAGAAGGGCATTAGATGGTGCAAAAGAGGGTTTGATCGTACTGGCAGAGGAGCAGACCGCCGGCAGAGGCCGAAGAGGAAGAAGCTTTCTCTCGCCAACCGGTACAGGAATCTATATGAGTTTTCTGTTTCGCCCGACACCGGAACAGTCATCAGACATTGTCCTTGTGACGACAGCGGCGTCCGTAGCTGTCTGTCGCGCGATAAGAAACGTTCTGCATGAAGAACCAGCGATTAAATGGGTCAATGATATTTATCTGAAAGAAAAGAAAGTATGTGGCATACTAACGGAGGCAGTATCCGACTTTGAGAGCGGCCGCATAGACACGGTCGTTGTGGGGATAGGGATCAATTATCGTGAACCACAGGGGGGATTCCCGGAGGAAGTAAAAGATATAGCAGGAGCGTTATGCACGAAAGATGATGCTGTGCCTCGCAATCGTCTTGCCGCCGGAATAATTAATGAATTGTTTACGCTATATGAAAATCTGTCAGATAAGTCATATATGGCAGATTATAAAAAATGGTCAAATGTTTTGGGAAAAAGAGTTCGTTTCTCTTCTGAAAATAATTGGGATTATGGGATGGCAGAGAATATAGATGATGACGGAGGTCTAATCATCCGTAAGGAAGATGGGACGGAACAAGTGTTACGCACCGGTGAGATTACTCTGCGTGTATGTGACTGATGGACTGGCAGAAAGGAGGGGCTGATGGCAGCAGCGTATGAGACTGAAGAAAAGAAAGAAAAGGTTATCCTGACAGCAGTTGATCTGGAAGATGGGACAGATGTAGAATATTCGCTGGATGAATTGGAAGAACTGGCTCAGACAGCAGGGGCAGTTACGGTAGGACGCCTGATACAGAAGAGAGAGAATGTCCATCCGGGTACTTATATCGGTAAAGGAAAAATACAGGAACTGAGAGAGCTTGTGTGGCAGGAGAAAGCGGATGCTATCGTGTGCGATGATGAATTATCACCGGCACAGATTACGAATCTTCAGGAAGAACTTCAGATTAAGGTGATAGACAGAACGGTTATGATCCTGGATATTTTCGCTTCCCATGCGAGAACAAGTGAAGGAAAACTGCAGGTAGAACTGGCACAGCTCCGCTACCGTTCGTCCCGTCTGACCGGACTGGGACAATCCCTCTCAAGACTTGGTGGCGGCATCGGCACAAGAGGGCCGGGGGAGAAAAAACTTGAGATGGACCGGCGTTTGATCAAAGAACGGATCTCCGTATTGAACCGCCAGTTGAAAGAAGTCGTACAGAATCGTGATACCATGCGTAAACAGCGCAGCCAGAACCAGACACCGACGATTGCGATTGTTGGGTATACAAATGCCGGAAAATCCACATTACTGAACACTCTTACCAAGGCGGATGTGCTGCAAGAAGATAAATTATTTGCTACGCTGGATCCGACAACCCGTGCGCTGGAGCTGGAAGACGGACAGAAGCTCCTTTTTACAGATACGGTAGGATTCATCAGTAAACTGCCACATCAATTGATCCGGGCTTTCCGTTCTACATTAGAAGAAGCAAAGTATGCCGATCTGATTCTGCATGTGGTAGACGCTTCAAATCCGAAACATGATCTGCAGATGGATGTTGTGTATGATACGCTGCGGGAACTTGGTGCAGGGGATAAAAAAGTTATTACAGCGTTTAATAAAATGGATCGTCTGGAGAATGGAGATCGGCAGGGACTTCGGGATGACCGAAGTGACGCTGTTGTAAAGATATCAGCAAAAGAAGGAACCGGACTTGAACGACTCCTGGCTGAGATTGAACAGATTGTGAATGAAAGTATGGTGAAAATTGAAAAAGTAATTCCTTATAATGAAGCAGGAAAAATTCAGAATATCCGTCAATATGGAAAACTAGAAGTAGAGGAGTATCGGGAGGACGGCATTTTTATTAAAGCAAGTGTGCCCTCTTTTCTTAATCTGTAAGGCATCGACTTTGCCCAGGCACAAATCAAATTTTTGTCTTTTTATGCCCGGCATCATCATATACTATACTAAAGTTGGAAAAAGAGCAGGAGAAGAATGAAGTGAAGAAATCTGTCTATGTCATATGTCTCTGCGTGCTTTCAGTATTAGTATTTTATGAAGTAGAACATATAAAGGAAAAAAAGACGAGCAGTGGTACTTATGTGCCGACTGCTCATTTTTTATCAAGTGTAAAAAAAGAAAATAAAAAGACAAAGAAGATTGCATATCTGACTTTTGATGATGGACCAAGTGATAACACAACAAAGATACTGGATATTCTACAGAAGAAGAAAACAGTGGCAAGTTTTTTTGTCATAGGAAATATCATTGCAGAAAAAGAAGAAAAAATCATTCGCCAAGCTATAAAACAAGGTAATGCCGTTGGTATTCATACGTACTGCCATGAACAATGTGATATCTATTGTGATAAGGAACACTTTTTTGATGATTATAACAAGGCAGAACGTGTGTTGGAGAGAATAACAGGAAAGAAACCGACACTGCATCGTTTTCCCTGGGGGAGTAATAATGGATATATAAGTCCCTATGTAGATGAAGTTGTGCAACAACTGGAGAAGAGGGGCGTCAAAAGTTTTGACTGGAATGTATCCGGTGAAGATTCAGTAGGAAAGAATGTACCGGAACAAGTAATCTTTGCCAATGTAAAAAAAGACCTTACCCGGTTTGACAGACCGATTATCCTGCTGCATGATTCTGCAGCAATGAAACATACGACAACTGTATTACCACAAATGATAGACTATATCCGGAAACAGGGATATGAATTCGATACGCTGGTGCATCATCCGGGATATCTCTTTCCTGCTAACTGGCGGTGAGCAGAGTTATTTATTGTAATATGCTTCCAGCAGTGCGGTAATGTGCTGCTGGATATCGTGCGGCAAGTTATTATACAGGTGTAGAATATGAGATTCCTCAGGTGAAAGAGAGGATGGGGTATCCGTATACGCATCTGACTGGTAGTCTACCAGAGTATCAATTGTCGTATGAAAAAAATCAGCAAAATTTTTTAAAGTCTGGATATCCGGTTCTGACAGATTGTTTTCGTATTTGTAAATAGACTGCTGACTTAATCCGAATTGTTCTGCCAGTTTTTGCTGGCTCAGCTTCCTTGACAGCCGCATTTTTTTTAGGTTTTTCACAAGATATCCCTCCTTATGTGTAGTATTTCCATTCCATTTTAATCGTATCAGGGAAGTTTATCCAAAGCCTCAAAGTAGTTATTGACTACAACTAAATGGAGTAATATAATGCTCTTTGGATATAATTGGGACATAATTGGATACGTGGTTGTGCTTGACACAGTGGGTATCAGGTGTTAAAATAAAACCGATTAAGTTGTTTCAATCTATATTAAAAAGACAAAGGAGTGAACTGAAATGAAGAGAACTGCAAAATCAGCTCTTGTATTTGCTTTGACAGCAAGTATGGTTCTCAGCAGTGCCAGCGTAAGTGGTGCAAAAGCTAAGAAGCCTAAACTCAGCAAGTCCAAAGTGACGATCACAGTGGGACAGAAGAAGAAGATTACTGTCAAGAATGCAAAGCCAAAGAAAACAACATGGTCTCTGGACAAGAAAGGAAAGAAAGTTGTTTCCCTTTCCAAGAAAAAGAAAGCTAGTATTACCATCAAAGGTAAGAAAGCCGGAAAAGCTACTTTGACAGCTAAGATCAAAGTGGGTAAGAAAACTTACAAAAAGAAAGTTAAGATCACTGTAAAGAAAAAGGTTGTAGTAAAGCCAACGACACAGCCAACGACGCAGCCAACGACGCAGCCAACGACGCAGCCGAGTGCAGTGCCTACGCAGGCACCACAGAAGACACCGGATGCAACAGCAACTGCTAATGCAACAGCCACAGCAACACCGAGTGAGCAGCCAACGGCAGTTCCTACACCGGAAAACAAGAATCTGGTTGTGAAATTGAGTGAAGACAATGAGTACGAAAAGGGTGCAATTGATGCAGAAGAGGGAGTTACATATGATGCAAATGGTGCTACTTATACATCATTGGCTGAGTACTCCGGTGGTGGTGTCATCTGGAAAACAAAAACAGATGGTACACCGATTAAACTGAATGAGTACAGTGCGGTTAAAGTTACTGTGGCAGTGGATACACCAGATACACCGGTAGTTCTTTGCATGTACAAGAATTCTAATCCTGTATTTTGGAATGGTGATGTGGTAGACTTTGAGAATTATCATCAGTATTCACAGATTGCGGAGAAAGATACAGTTACAACACTTGAGTTTAATCTTGATAATCTGAAAGATGCAGATAAGTTCTCTGAAGTATATGGCGTTATGTTGAAATACAATGCTTATGATCCGGATGGTGACAAGGGATATGACGTTGTAAAATTCAACATTAAGAGCATTGAGTTCGTGCCAAGAGACCCTAAGGATATTCAGACACCTGCTCCGGCGACACCAGCTCCTACGGCAACGGCAGCTCCTACGGCAACAGCAGAAGCTCCGGCTGATGCGAATGTAGTAGATCTGTCGAATGCAGAAAACATTGTTAAGAATGAAGGAACAGTTGCTTATGATGCAGAAGCGAAAGTGTTAAAGGCAAAGGATGTAGATTGGTTTGCTGTTAAATTACCTAAGACTATCGCTAAGGGAGAAACTGCTAAAATCCGCGTTACGGGTAAACTTGGTGATAAAAAAGGTTTCCGTACCTGGTTATGTAAAGGTGGGGATGTTGCTACATCGAATCAGTTGAAGAGTACGGAGAACGGAATTCCAGTAGGCGACTTTACTTGGGAAACTGAGTTAACTGCAATAGAAGATTCTACCCATATGGAATTCAAAGGAATTGCATGGGGACAGAAGATTACTGATTTGGAAATTTCCAAGATTGAGTTTGTTCAGCCGGAGCCGGAAGTGGTAACAGAGGTTATTGATCCGGTTGTAATGGATAAGGGAAGTGTTAAGCTTTCGAAAGAAACTGAGCTTGGTAAAGGGGCTGTGGGAGATGCTACATATAATGAAGATGGCAGTGCGGCTTACGAAGCAAAGACAGAGGCTAGTGGTGGTGGAGTGCTTTGGTATCTGAATCCGGACAAGAGTCCTGTGAAGCTTTCGGACATGAAAGAGATTACAATTGTTGCTAAGGCAGAGGGCCAGGCAGAAGCTTTGTCTACTACACCGGTATGTCTTATTCTATGTGGAAAGGATGGCTCCTACTGGTCACCAAAAGCGGATTTGGCTGGTGTTGGTATTTATGCCGGCATCACAGATCAGGCTAAAGCACTTACTTTTGATTTAACCAAAGCGGCTAATCAGGATCAGGAGATTGTTGCGGTTGGACTGAAGTATAATGCGTGGGTTCCTGCAGGTCAGACGTTTCAGGGTAAAGATATCAACATGACAATTCAGTCTATTGACTACACATTGTCTACTCCAAAACTCGCTTATAGTAATCTCAAAGCGGATGATGATTACGTTATCACTGCAAGAGATAAGAAGCAGAAGGTTTATGGCGCTGATGTTGTAAAAGCACTTGACAGAGTTGTTAATGGTTCTGAATTGTTTGAAAAATGGTCTACAACAACGAAGGAAGTTGTAAAAGAAGGCTATGATTCAAAAGTTACAATCATTACACCGGATGCAGCAGATGCTAAGACGAAGAAAGTAGTTGTAGAAGGGACAGATACAAGAGCAGATGGTACATATACCGTTACGGTTGATGGCAAGGATGATGTTTATAAAGTAAGTGTTAAAAAGTCAACAGGTGCAGAAGCGGTTTCTATTGTTTCTGACTTGAGCAAAGCCAAAGATAATAAAGGAATTGTTGCTAAGATAGATTATAATGGTAAATCATATATTGTTAGTGCTGCCTTGGACGAGAATAATAAGGTTTATGATGTTCTGGTTATGCGTGATGGCTCTGAAATGCTTGCTGCTGGAAAGAACGAAGACGGCACATGGGATGTGCTTGTTAACAAGGCTGAAGCTGAGAAAAATGGTCTTGTTGTTGCGAAAGTTGTTAAATAATCTATATTATCTGACAACTGCATAATACTGTTTGGAAGATCCCTTGGATCCACACGGGTTCAAGGGATTTACCTTGAAAAAAGAGAGGAATTAGATGAGCGGGAAACGAAGAGTGGCTATTGTGACAGCGGGGGCGATATTATTTACACAGATTGTATCTGCAGTGGGAACTGCCACTGTGACAGATGCAAAAACATTAGAGAGTTTTACTGTTTACCGTGGAAAGAGTGTTAGTTTAACACTAAAACAAAAAGGAAAAAAGATAAAAACAGGGAATCGTTATTTATATAAGGTTTCTAATAAAAAGATTGCTACAATATCAAAAAGAGGCAAAGTAAAAGCGAAAAAGGCGGGGACAACCAAGGTTATCCTGAAAAAAAAATCGAACAAAAAAAAGACCACGATAAAGATCAAAGTGGTAGATTATGTAAAAGAAATCCGACTTGGTTCTGCTACCAGTATGCTGCTCACAAGTGGACAAAGAAAGTCGGTACAGGCGGTCGTCTATCCAAAGACGGCGAAAAGTCGAAAAGTAGAATATATTAGTTCGGATCAGACAATTTTGCACGTGGATGCAAAGGGAAACATGCAAGCGTTGAAGAGTGGATTTGCAACTGTCACGATACGGACAAAAGGAATAACTAAAAAAAGAAAGAAAATCAGTAAAAAGATTCATATATATGTAACAAGTGATACAATAGTAACCAATGCCCCGACCACGGTGCCGACACCTTATGTACCGGATGCTGGAGCGACAATTATAGGTGGTAATGTATTGTATGGTACGCCGACACCGATGCCGGGAACTACCAATACACCGAATGCAACGGTGACTCCGGACGCATCAGCTATTCCGGGAGTTTCTGCAACACCGGGAACTACCGTGATGCCAACGCAGCGTCCAACGGAAGCACCAAAGACATTGGAAGAGGCAATTAAGCAGATTCCGTCGCCAAACCCGACTACGTTGATAGCGGCTACCTTTGTTGTGCAGAGTACAGGTGGGCAGACAAGTACCTTGTATTTTGTCAACAGAAGTTATCAGGGAACGATGAATGTCTCGGTTGATGGAATGAATATGTCTAGCAGCAGTGGTGTGCCAAATGTGTTGCACAAGCTGGCATCTGAATTTACCGGTCCCGGTATATCAGTATCGATTAATCCGGGCAATAAAAGGGAGAACCAATATTATGATGATAAGATTGGAATATGGCGGGATGCACTTGTTGTATCCAGGCCGGGGTTGTCGGATGCGTGGCTGATTACGAATCGCAAAAACGGACAGCAATATAAGTTGATGGCGTGGGAGAAGGATCAAAAGTATGGAACACCATACGGACTAATTATTACGGACGGTGATACTACATCAAAGATCGTAGTGTACGGATGAATGGGAGGTGCGCCGGATGATTAATGCGAATGAGCAACGCATAATTGATGTGGCAGGAGGTGCTTTTGAATATAAAGGGGAACTTTACACTGTTCGATCCAATTATATGAAAGCGCTTCAGAAAAAACTGGATCAGGATAATTGCGAACTCACAGCAGAGCAGTCGGATCAAGTTATATTGCAGATATTTGGCAATATAGAACGAGGTGTAAAAGAACGTATTCTAAAAAAAATCTCGGAAGAAGAGTCAAAGAAAGTAAGAAAAGAAGGGAAAGTACACAGCCTTCAGGAGATTGGTCTGACCGGAGAGGGAGTATCTTCTTCTAAAGCGAAGACCGGACAAAACACAACGGAAAAAGGCGGAGATCAGACAGGGCAGACAAGTGAAACACAGACTGTCATGGGAAAAGATGGACAATCCTATCCTGTTCAACAGACTCCGATCCAGACAGAAAAATTGGATCAGATCCGTCTGAATCAGGTAGAGTCTGTGCAAGTGTACACGGCAGATGACCAGATTGCCAGCCAGCTTAACACGAATAAAGGACAGATACTCACAACGATGTTGATCTCATGGGCGGTCTGCATTGCTGCACTTACGGTATATCTTAAGGTGTTTAAACACAGACGAAAGGCGTTTAAGATCATGACGGGCGCTGGACTTGCCAGTTTAGCACTTTTTGTTATGGGAACAGTATTTGTGTACAATACAAGAACCTATAGCACGGATGCATGGCATACAATTGCTTTGGAAAGCGGTTACTTTAAAGAATGTTCGAAAAATGCACACACGGAAATGCAGAAGGTGCTCTCGGATGTCGGAGTTGAAGCGGAAGCAGAGTTTTTGGGACTAGATGAAAATACTGTGTACCGTGATGCTAAGAGTATTTTCGCATCACGTCTTGCGGGAAAAGGCCTTCCGAAACTGGAAAAACGGAAGAAACAGATGCAGGAAGCCCTGTGGTCCGTGTTGCCAAAAGAACCAACAGAAAATGTTGAAAAATTAACGAATGTTTTATTAGAACACTATCGAAAAGAACTGGATGCGCCTTATGCGTCGTATCTGCACGAACAGAAACAAAAGGAGTATACACGCAACGTATTTATCATTCTTGGCGGTGTGATCGTCCTCTTAATTTCATTCATTTTTATATGGAAAGGGAGCACCTTGATTCACCGGAGATTCCGTGGCTTATCGTATGGCATCGGAGTGGGAGGCATCGGATTTATCGTAGCAAGTGTGGCTGATAAGATTCTGAAGAAGTCTCTTCAGATCGAGCCAAAGGTATATCAGATCCTCTTTGAACAGCATCTGAGGTGGGTCAATGAAAATATTTTGTATCTTGGTATTTTATTGTTTTGTGTCGCTATCTTTACCTGGTGTGCAGCGTATGTAACAAAGAAAAACCGAATGAATAAGCGAAGATAAGGAAGTTATATGTATAAAAGAAATGAGAAAAGTTTTTTTAAACATATTGATTTTATAATATTAGATAGTATCGTCATGCAGATTGCCTTTGCTATCAGCTATATGCTGCGGCATGGCTTATCAAATCCTTATGCGTTGCTGGAATACCGGCAGATGGCTATCATTTTGGGGGGGTTATTGATCTGCCTATCTTTTATGACCGGTGGGTATCGGGACATTCTGTATCGTGGCTACTTGCAAGAATTTAAGCAGTGTGCTAAAATTGTTACGTTGCTTATGCTTTTGTTGATGGCATATTTATTTGTGATACATAATAGTGATTTGTATTCTCGCTATGTTGTTGTGATGAGCTGGCTCATTGGACTATACTTCATCTATATGGAACATATTATATGGAAGTCTATTCTTATCAGCAAGATACAGAAAGATGAAAATCAACGACAGATTCTTCTAGTGGCTGCTAACAGGCAAATGGCAGAGGAAGTACTGCAGGATCAAAAGGAACAGAAAGTAAGTGATATTTGTTTTGTTGGTATATTGCTTCCGGGTGATAATAATCAAGATGAAAAATTATTCGGTATACCAATATTACGGGGCATTGACGAGGGGCTTGCTTATGTATCAGAACATGTGGTTGATGAAGTTCTGATCTTTACTACATTGACGGTAAATGTTCCGGATAGTTTTATTGAAGATTGTCTCAATATGGGTGTAGTAGTGCATCAGAATCTGAAAGAAAAGATTCCCACAGATGTTAGAAAAGAAGTTTCAAAGATAGGTAATTATCTTGTGGTTACAGCGTGTATCAATAGTGCTACGCCTAAACAGTTATTTATTAAGAGGGCAATGGATATTGCAGGATCCATCGTGGGTCTGTTTTTTACAGGACTTGTTTTTCTATTTGTTGCTCCGATCATTAAGATTCAGAGTCCGGGGCCTGTGATCTTCAAGCAGAAACGAATGGGAAAAAATGGACGCCAGTTTGTTATCTATAAATTCCGCTCCATGTATATGGATGCAGAGGAACGGAAAGCAGAGTTGATGGAGCAGAATAAGATGAGCGGTCCGATCGCCAAGTTTGACCATGATCCCCGCATTTTCCCATTTGGGAGATTTATCCGCAAATGGAGTATTGATGAACTTCCACAATTTTGGAATGTCCTAAAAGGCGATATGAGTCTTGTTGGTACCCGTCCGCCTACTGTCGATGAGTATGAACAGTATGAGCTCTACCATAAGAAAAGACTGGCTACTAAGCCGGGATTGACCGGGATGTGGCAGGTGAGTGGGAGAAGTGATATAGAGGACTTCGAGGAGATCATCCGTCTGGATTCTCAATATATCTCGGAGTGGCGGATCGGATTAGATATACGCATATTATTTCAGACAGTACTTGCTGTCTTTCGCAAGAAGGGGGCAGAATAATGGGACAGGGATTTGTTGATATACACACTCATATTTTGCCGGATATTGATGATGGATCTCATGATTGGTCACAGACAGAACGTATGCTGCGGCTGCAGCAGGAGGAAGGTGTGACCGATATCATAACAACGCCACATTTTGATATGGAACAGAATTATCAAGATCCGGACAAGCTTCGTGCTCTTGTAGCGGAGGCGAACGAGCATGCCGGACAAGTGGCGCCGGGGATTACGCTCTATACCGGATGCGAGGTGCTATATACGCCGGGCGTAGTAGATGCTTATAAAAAGGGAGATATTCTTACCCTGGCAGACAGCCAGTATCTGCTGATGGAATTTTTTCCGCAGAGTTCCTATCGGGATATTGAAGAAGCAGTGCATGCCTTTGTGGCAGAAGGAGTAACGCCGGTCATTGCTCATGTGGAGCGGTACGAGTGCCTGCTGGATGAATATGATTACTTATATGAGTTGATCAAGATGGGGGCTGTTATGCAGATGAACAGCCGGAGTCTGCTTGGAAAACGTTTTGACAAACGAGTGAAGATCTGCCGTAAGATGGTGCAGAATGGTTTTATTCATTTTCTTGGCAGTGACTGCCATAATGAAGGAGAACGGCCGCCCAAGATGCAAAAGCCGTATGAAACCATCGCTAAGTATTCTGGAAAGCAGGTGGCAGACGATATCACTATGCACAATGCAAGGCATATTTTTGATCGCACATATCTCTAAATAGATAAAACAATGGAAAATATTTGAATGGAGGACGAAAAGAAAAATGAACCCAAATTCGCAGGAAGAAATGGAAATTGACTTAAGAGAGATTTTTGGTCTGCTGATGTCACGTATCTGGATCATTGTGCTGACCGGCATTCTCTTCGCCGGTGTGGCGGGGGTGTTCTTTAAATTTGTCGTGACACCACAGTATACATCGACAACACAGTTATGTATCTTAAGTAATACGACGAGTATCTCGTCTCTGACGGATCTTGCTATTGGCACACAGCTTACACAGGATTATATCGTAGTAACGAAGAGCCGCCCGGTTGTAGAGAATGTGATCCACAATTTGGATCTGGATATGACATATGAGCAGCTTCTTGCTGTAACAACTGTGGAAAACCCACAGGATACGCGTATCCTGACAATATCTGTAACGAATCCGGATCCGACACTTGCCAAACAGATCGTCGATCAATATGCCCAGGTGTCGAGAAAACGGATTGCTGAATTGATGGATATCAATGAGCCAGGCATCGTTGAAGAAGGACATGTCGCAGAACAAAAGACAAGTCCAACAACAACGCAAAATGCCATGATTGCCGGCATACTTGGAATTCTCATCGCAGCAGGTATCGTAATCGTCCGTTATCTGATGGATGATACGATCAAGTCTTCGGAAGATGTGGAACGTTATCTTGGATTGAATACATTAGGTCTGCTTCCAATCGAAGAAAGTGCTCTGAAAGAGGAGCAGCGAGAGGCGATGGCTAAGCAGGCAGCGAAGAAGAGAAAGAAAAAGGGAGGTAAGAAGTGATGAAGAAAATGGAATTTGCCAAGCTTGAGAAATTAGGTTATCGTGCGAATGAGGCATTTAAGACACTTCGTACCAATGTACAGTTCAGTGGTGATGATGTGAAGGTAATCGCCTTCACCAGTTGCACACCGAATGAAGGAAAGAGTAATGTAACCTTTAACCTAGCAAGATCCTTTGCGGAAAATGGGAAAAAGGTTCTTCTGATTGATGCGGACCTGCGTAAGTCTGTCCTTGTCGGTCGTTATAAGATCGGAGCTGTCGATGCCGGACTGACGAATTATCTCGCCGGACAAGCAGACCTGGAAGATGCGTTACATGAGACTAATATTGAAAATATGCATATGATCTTATCTGGACCATATGCTCCGAACCCTGCGGAATTATTAGGAACAGAAAAGTTCAAAAAGACGATAGAAAAGTTCCGTTCAGAATATGACTATGTGTTGATCGACTGCCCGCCACTGGGGTCTGTCATCGATGCGGCTATCGTATCCCAGCAGACAGATGGTGTGATCATGGTTATCGAAGATAATGCCATCAGCTATCGTTTTGCACAGGGGGTAAAGAGTCAGTTGGAACAGAGTAACTGTAAGATCCTCGGAGCAGTTCTGAATAAAGTGCCTATGGAGACAAAAGGGTATTATGGAAAGTATTACGGAAAATACTATGGTAAGTACTATGGTAAGTACTATGGAAAATACTACGGTAAGTACTATGGTACATATGGATCTGATGGGGAAGAGTAGGGGGAGATGCCTGAAAATAAATCCTTTATTGGATGTGTCATGTAATCATTTTACAAGGTATTCTACTATGAAAGTAGAAGTTGTCGTATATATGTCAAAGAAAATTGTTTCATGCTGAAATTATTAACTCTGATACATCTAGTACAAAATATAAATTGAACATTAAAACTCAAGGACAATTATTATTATCAGATAAAAATGATGCAAGCAATGAAAGCAATGAAAAAGAAGGCAATGTTGATGTATCGTATCAAGAAGATGAATATCCAAAAGATGTATATTATATTCAAATAATTTTTTTACCTACAGATGATTTATCTGAGCGTGTATTTTATTTGAATATATCATCTAAAAAAGATAACTAGTCTTAAAATAAAGGTAAACGCCTCGTAGTCAGTATATAGAATACTTTATGATTTTTTGAGAAAATAGACTTAACATTTTATACCAGTCCAAAAAGTTTAGCCTAAACTTTTTAGACAGTCTGGAGGGTTAAGTTTATGAAATCTCAAACATCACAAGTAGCACGCAGCTGTCGCATCCGTGAATGGGATGCAATGGTTCAGGAATGCCGGAATCGTCCAAATGGCATGTCCGTAGACGAATGGTGTCAGGCAAATAACATCACCAAGGCGAATTACTATTATGGCTTTGCGCAAGTTAGAAAAGCCTGCCTTGATTCTATTCCAAGCAATGCCGTAGAACATGCAATTATTCCGGTTCCTACGGAACTGATGCATACGGAATCCGAGGCAACAGCAGTTGATTCGAATAGCGAATTAATACATGATTCCTTTCTGGATATATCTGCCAACGGTGTGACCATTCGTGTTACGGAGCAGACATCAAGTTCTCTTCTCAAGAAAGTGCTGGAGGTATTTACCCATGTTGAATGATGCAACTTGTTTCAAACGAGTGTATATCGTCTGCGGATACACGGATTTGAGATCCGGAATAGATACTCTGGCTTCCATTGTGGATGCCAAAACGGATAACAGTCCCTATGTACCGGATACCTTGTATCTGACGAGACCGTGAAGGCATTGTCAAAGGATAAGAAAAAGTCTTCGCTGGCTTATCTGGCGCTGAAGCAGATCCAGGCAATATATCGCGAGGACAATAAACTTGCAGATAAATCTGCAGAGGAACGTTTGAAACATCGTCAGCTGACAGTAAAACCGCTGGTTGATGCTTACTTTGCGTGGGCAAAACAGAACCAGCAGTCCGTCCCTGCCAAAAGTAAAACTGCCAACGGGCTTACCTACTCCTTAAATCAGGAAAAGTATCTTAGAACTTTCCTGGAAGATGGAGAAGTGCCAATGGATAACAACGCCGCAGAACAATCCATTGGCCCTTTCTGTGTTGGAAAGAAAAACGGGGTTATGATTGATACTGTTGCAGGAGCCGAGGCAAGTGCAATGATTTACAGCATTGCTGAAACTGCGAAGGCGAATAACCTCAAGCCTTACAATTATTTCAA
>CAKRGX010000007.1 GCA_934338065.1 uncultured Eubacterium sp.
GCCGAGGCAAGTGCAATGATTTACAGCATTGCTGAAACTGCGAAGGCGAATAACCTCAAGCCTTACAATTATTTCAAGCATCTTCTGGAAGAACCCCCCCGACACATGGATGACTATGGTGTGGATTTCTGTGAAGATCTGCTTCCCTGGTCAGACAAGATGCCTGCGGAATGCAGAAAGTAACTTTAATGATATGCCGCTCTTTGGAGCGGTTGTTTATGTGTGGGTACCCACTATGGAGCGTTTACGGAGATTCATTTATAGTCATTTGTTTGATTCTAGAACCTTTCGTGGAGAGGAAGAGGAAAAACAATTGCTAGTATTACAGGGAAAGTACATGGAAGTGCTTCGTGAACAATTTCAGGCATTCGATGTAGGGAAAAGGAAAAATGAGAATTCAATTGTCAGAACATTTTACTTATAGAAAATTGGTGAGATTTGTGTTCCCATCCATTGTGATGATGATTTTTACATCCATCTACAGTGTTGTGGACGGTTTGTTTGTGTCCAACTTCGTGGGAAAACGCGCTTTTGCATCCATTAATCTGATCATGCCATTCATTATGGGAATTTCTGCACTCGGTTTTATGATTGGAACAGGTGGAAGTGCCATCGTAGGCAAGACACTGGGGGAGGGAAAGCATAAAAAAGCCAATGAGTATTTTTCATTGTTGGTATATACCACTGCTGCGCTTGGCGTTTTACTCTCGGTGCTGGCAGGGATCTTTGTTCCCTATGTGGCAGAGCTGCTGGGAGCGCAAGGAGAGCTTTTACAGAATAGTATTTTATATGGAAGACTGACATTTATTTCGATGCCGGCTTTTATGTTGCAAAATGTCTTTCAGAGTTTCTTTGTCACGGCAGAAAAGCCAAAACTTGGTCTGACCGTTATGATATCTGCCGGAGTAACCAATATAGTATTGGATTTTCTACTGGTTGGTGTATGTCATTTTGGACTCGCAGGAGCAGCTATGGCAACCATATGCGGAGAAATGATCGGTGGACTGTTCCCAGTTGTTTATTTTTCCAGAAAAAATACCAGCCTTTTGAAGCTGGGAAAAACAAAACGGGAGTGGCGGATCCTGGCGCAGACATGTATCAATGGATCTTCTGAATTGATGTCCAATCTGTCCAGTTCGATTGTAAACTCAGTCTATAATATGCAGCTTATGAAATTTGCAGGAGAAGATGGTGTTGCTGCTTACGGTACGATCATGTATGTGAATTTTGTATTTTTAGCGGTTTTTATTGGCTATTCCATGGGAAGTGCCCCAATCTTCAGCTTTCAATATGGAGCGCAAAATCATGCAGAACTTAAAAATATGTTTCAGAAAAGTTTAAAATTGATCGGGGTATGCGGTGCTTTAATGGCAGTTCTTTCACAGTTTTTGGCAATTCCCTTTTCGCAGATGTTTGTTGGATATGACGTGGACTTGCTGAGACTGACGCAAAATGGCTTTCGGATTTTTTGCATTGTGTATTTAATCAATGGCTTTAATATCTTTGGTTCCTCATTCTTCACGGCATTAAATAATGGATTGGTGTCCGCCCTCATCTCTTTTTTGCGAACACTAGTATTTCAGATTGGTGCCGTGTTGGTATTGCCGTTGCTATTGGGACTGAACGGCATATGGTGGGCAATTACAATGGCAGAGATTCTTACGGCTGCGGTTACTGTATTTTTCTTTAGCACCAAACGAAAAAAGTATCACTATATTTAAAGATTGAATCAATTTTATTTCCCTATTACGCATTCGTGGTAAGGTGTGTAAAATGGTGTTTTTTTAACATCGAGTTTTTAATTGTGTCGTAATGCGCTGTCAGTACCGAAAAATAGATATTGACAAGTGTTTTTATCTTTACTATACTTGCTTTACAAGCATATATTTCTTGATATCTTTTATTCTTTTTTCTTTTTTCGATTTATGAAATCTATGCTTTTAACATTTCAAAAAAGCAGGAGATTTCTCGATAAGAAGAGAGAAAGAGATCAGAAATCTCCCAGGCAGATGAATCAAGAGGGGAGGAAAGGGCAATGTAGCAGATATTGTCCGATGGTATGCTTAAGAACACAGAGACAAAACAGACGATATTATTGGCAGATAAAAAAAGCAGATATGATGAAATGGCAAAACGGATTCTGGGTTCCAAAATCGTGACTGCTTATTTGCTTTCTTATACTTTGGAAGAGTTTCGTGGAGTACCGGTTGACGAAATTATTCCATTGATCGAAGGAGAACCATACATTGGATGTGTTCCCATTGAACCGGGGCTTACCAACAGGCAGGTGGCATCCGGTGAAAGACTGGTTGGACTGAATACAGAAAATGCAGAGATAAATGAAGGCACATGCCGGTTCGATATTGTTTCTTTTATCCGAAAAAAAATAGGAAAGCAGAAGATGATCATTAACATTGAAGCACAGATGTCAGAACCACCAAAGTATCCCTTGGTGAATCGAGGTATCTTTTATTGCAGCCGTTTAATATCATCACAAAAGGAGAGAGATTTTATTCATATGGATTATGGGCATCTTCTGCCGGTTTATTCTATTTGGATTGTCATGAATTGCGAGGAAAACAGTCTGTCCCACATCCATCTGCAAGAGGATATTTTGTGTGGGAAGAAAAGCTGGGACGGATCTTATGATGCTATTCATCTGTATATGATTGGATTGTCAGATGAAGTTCCGGAGAGGAAAGAAGGAATGGAACTGCACCGGTTTCTGGGAACTATATTTTCGGAGACTATGACAAAGGAGAAGAAGATAGAGATATTGGAAACAGAATATGAGATACCGATGAACCGGGAGTTAAAGGAAGAGGTGAGTCAGATGTGCAATTTAAGTGAATATTTTATCCAGCGTGGAATTGAAAAGGGAATTGAAAAGGGAATTGAAAAGGGGATCGAGCAAGGTATTGTAGTGAAGAAAAAACAGTTGATAGAAAATATGTTGCGAGATGATCAGCCTTTTGAATTGATCAGCAAATACGCAAAATGTTCGATAGAAGAGGTCAGACAGGTGGAGGAAACGATGTTGTCAACATATGTGAAATGAGAGACTGCATGATGAAGAACAGTGATTCACAGATAATGAGATTGTTAAAAAATTAGTCTAAAAATGTCATTTATAGTTTAAAAATGCAAGTGCTATTGAAGCAAACTTCGGTTTATGTTATAAAAATTCATGGAGAAACATGATAATTAGCATTAAACACGAGGGAGAATACAATTATGACAGAAAAGAAAAGCGAGATGAAGCAGGAAGAAATTTTAAGAAAAGAGATCGGATTTCGAATCATGGCATTACGTACGAATAAACGTTATTCACGTAAGTGTTTTTCACAGATGGTTGGGATTTCATCGGTGTTTCTTTATGAGATTGAGCTGGCAAAAAAGAGATTTTCTTCTCTTATTCTGTTGAGAATGGCGCAAAATCTGGACGTGAGTACTGATTATATTCTGACAGGAAAAAATTCAAAAGAATTGGATGATGAGCTTGTTTCAGCGATGGAAAAGCGTACTTCGAATATTGTGTAGCATTGCAATACGGTAATAAGTATTCTTGCTATTGACAAGTTTTTTTAATTTCTTTATACTTACTCTAAAAAGTAGGTGTCATAAAATTATATCTACTAAACTGGGAGTGATAGAATGCATATGTATGAATTAATGACCTCCGATATTTTAGAGGTTGTTAGTTATATTCCATATGGAATAGGTGTTTCTTTTGTTTTTGTACTATGCATGGCGCTTTACCAGTATGTTCATGAAAAAAGAATTCAATTGGACCGTCTGTTTTTGTTGGGAACAATGATTGTTTATTTTGTTGTTTTGCTACAGACGGCTTTTTTCTCTAGAGAACCAGGTTCCAGAGCAGGTGAGATAGATTGGCGGATATTGCCAAACTGGCAGAATGATATTTTGGTGCGCGTGTATGCGTTAGAAAATATCATTATGTTTTTGCCGTTTGGTGTACTGGGACCATTGATGGGGAAAGTAATGCGCAGAGTTTATTTTTGTATTCCGTTGGCTATGTTATTAAGTGTGGTGATTGAAGCTGCACAGTTTATTACAGAGCGTGGATTCTGCCAATTAGAGGATTTGATCATGAATACGATAGGAGCTGTAATTGGATACTGTATATGGGCAGTTATACAGTATAGCAGTAGATGGAAAAGAGGTTAAAGTATGAGAAATAATAGGAAAGTCAGAATCCGATATAGTTGTATTATTTTAATTGGATTGCTGTTGTGTCTGGCTGGTGGTCGGATGTTTATTGGAACAGGGGGGCAAAAGGTGAGTGCTTATACGGAACAGCAGAAGCAGCAGGCAAAGTCGTGGTTAACTGCTCATGGTTATGCGCCGACAAGAGAAGGTGCTTATCAGGCATATAGTGATTATAAAAAGGGAAAACTTAAATTAAGCGAAGGTGAGAAAAAACTGGCCAAAAATCAATTATCCCAGTCTTCTGTTTCACAGAATAAAGGGAAGAAAAAATCAAAGAAAGCCACATCGAAGAAGAAACAAAAAATATCAGATATACAGAATCAGACAATACAAAGAAAAAAAGAAAAAACAACTATCCAGGAAACAGATTCGATTCAAAGTAAGGTTACCGTTTCACCGGTAAAAACAGTGTCTCCTCAAAAAAGGAATGACAATCTCGCAGATACCAAAAAGAGTGAGCAAGGTGGAAATTTAAAACCCGCTGGTATGGTAGGAGCTTTACTCCTCGTAATAGTACTTGTAATAGGTATTGGTGTGCTTATCAGAAAGAGAAAAACAAGATGATATGGTAAGAAGGGATGTTATGAAAATGCAGGATCTGTTTGATTTTATTAATAAAGGAGTGAGTTCCTTTCATGCAGTTGCTGAGTCAAAAAAAAGATTGGAAGAGGCAGGTTTTTCTTATCTGTCGGAGATGGAGACATGGAAACTTTGTCCAGGGAAGGGATATTATGTCACACGCAATGAATCTAGTATGATTGCTTTTAAACTTCCGGAGAACGCTCCGTTTTTTTATCATATAACAGCCAGTCACAGTGATTCACCAACATTTCGGATCAAGAAATGTAATATGAGTGGCCCAAAGTATGCCCGCGCAGAGGTGGAGGGATATGGTGGTATGATATATTCGGGGTGGCTGGACCGTCCGCTGGGGCTGGCTGGCCGTGTTGTTATCCGGACCGCAGAAGGAGTACGCACACAACTGATTGCGCCGGATAAGGATTTGTTTGTTATTCCCAATTTAGCAATTCATATGAATCGGGATATGAATAAGGGATATGTCTATAATCCACAAGTGGATCTGCAGCCCTTATATGGAGGTGTGGGAGCTGATCTGGCAGAGTATCTGCTAAAAGAGATTATTTGTTGCGAAGAGGAAGAACTAGTTGATATGGATCTTGTTCTTACTGTTCGTCAGACCCCTCTTACTGTTGGGGTTAAAGAAGAATACTATATGGCACCACGGATTGATGATTTGTCATGTGCCTTCACGACACTAAGAGGATTTTTGGACGCTTCCCATGAAAATCAGGGACTTAATATGTGGTGTATGTTTGACAATGAAGAAGTAGGAAGCGGAACCAGACAGGGGGCTATGGGAAGCTTTTTACCGGATGTTGCCGCCCGTCTGGAAGAATTTTATGGAATGTCATCGGAGGAACGTGTAGCAGTGCGCAACCGAAGTTTACTGGTGAGTGCTGACAATGCACACGCTACACATCCTAACCTCCCGGCCAAGACGGATGATGAGTTTGTTGTTCTGTTAAATGGCGGAATTGTGGTCAAGTATAATGCAAGTCAGCGTTATACGACAACGGGAATGACAGCGGCTGTCTGGGAGTCTTTATGCAGAGAAAATCAAATACCAATACAGCGTTTTACTAACCGGGCGGATTGCCCGGGAGGCAGCACATTGGGAAATCTTCTAAGCCACCAGTTCAGCATACCAATGATTGATATTGGTCTGCCACAACTTGCCATGCACAGCGCAGTTGAAACAGCAGGATGTGAAGATGCCGCATCAATGGAGCTGGCTGTTAAGAATTTCTATAACAGCAATCTGTACCAGGTCAGTGATGGACAGTGGCGGATGTGAAACGGACAACGATCCCTATACAGTATGATTGTATTCGTCTGATCTGTGGAACTTATTTCTTGCTTTTTGAGGCAAAATGGGGTATGCTTATAGTAGTTCCATGCGACTGGCGGATGTGTCATAAATGACCGGAGTGAGAGTACTCACAGGGAGCATGGAGGAGTATGAACTGCCGACCGCCTGGGCGACCGCTTATTTTGGTGGCTCAGGCGGTCTTTTTCTTATAGGAAAGTTCAATTGCACGAAGCAGGAATCAATAAGGAGGAAACTATGCAGAAAATTTCACTTGAAAACGAATTAAAGAACAATGCTTATCCGGGACGGGGAATCGTCATTGGCAAATCTCCGGATGGTAACTATGCGGTAACGGCATATTTTATCATGGGACGTAGTGAAAACAGTCGTAATCGTGTGTTTGTTGAAGATGGTGAGGGCATTCGTACACAGGCCTTTGATCCATCCAAACTAAGCGACCCTAGTTTGATCATTTATGCACCCGTACGAGTACTTGGAAATAAGACAATTGTAACGAATGGCGATCAAACGGATACGATTTATGATCTGATGGATAAACAACAGACATTTGAGCAGGCGCTCCGCACAAGAGAATTTGAGCCGGATGGACCTAATTATACACCAAGGATTTCTGGTATTATGCATGTTGAAAATGGGGAATACAATTATGCCATGTCCATCTTAAAGAGCAATAATGGAAATCCGGATGCCTGCAACCGCTACACATTTGCTTATCACAATCCGGTAGCAGGTGAGGGGCATTTTATCCATACCTATATGTGTGATGGAGATCCACTGCCAAGTTTTGAAGGAGAACCTAAATTAGTTGAAATGAGTAATGATATGGACGAATTTGCAGATATGCTTTGGAACAGCCTGAATGTGGATAATAAAGTATCTTTGTTTGTTCGTTATATCGATATTGCAACGGGTGAATATAAGTCTAAAATTATAAACAAAAATAAATAATTTTTGAAAGGGGATCAAAAATGAAAGAACTTGAGTTGAAATATGGTTGTAATCCAAATCAGAAGCCATCTAAAATCTATAGAAAAGATGGCGAACTTCCAATCAAAGTATTAAATGGAAAGCCAGGTTATATTAATTTTCTGGATGCATTTAATGGCTGGCAGCTGGTTAGTGAATTAAAGAAAGCAACAGGACTTCCGGCTGCTACTTCATTCAAACATGTATCACCGGCAGGAGCTGCAGTTGGTCTGCCATTGTCAGAGGTAGAATCAAAAATTTACTGGGTGGACGATCTTGGCGAATTATCACCATTAGCGGCTGCTTATGCAAGAGCGCGTGGCGCTGACCGTATGTCATCCTATGGTGATTTCATTGCTTTGTCAGATGTATGTGATGTATCAGCGGCAAAGATGATTAAGAGAGAATTTTCAGATGGTATCATTGCTCCAGGCTATGAACCGGAAGCATTAGAGTTACTGAAAGAAAAGAAAAAAGGTACTTATGCGATCATTGAGATCGATCCGGATTATGCACCGGATCCGATTGAGCATAAAGAAGTGTTTGGCATTACCTTTGAACAGGGAAGAAACGAGTTGAACATTGGCAAAGACTTCTTCCAGAATATTGTTACCGAGAATAAGGACTTACCGGAAAGTGCTAAAATTGATATGACAGTAGCCATGATTACTTTAAAATATACCCAGTCCAATTCAGTATGTTTTGTTAAAGGCGGACAGGCAATTGGTATCGGTGCAGGGCAGCAGTCACGTATTCATTGTACCCGTCTGGCTGGACAGAAAGCAGATAACTGGCTCTTGCGCCAGTCTCCGCAGGTACTTGGACTTCCGTTTAAAGAGGGCATGAAACGTGCAGAACGTGATAACGCAATTGATAACTATATTGGCGAGGATTATATGGATGTTCTGGCTGACGGATGCTGGGAAAAATACTTTACAGAGAAACCTCCTGTGTTTACGAAAGAAGAAAAGAAAAAATGGTTATCTGAATATGCTAAGGATGTTACGTTGGGATCGGATGCGTTCTTCCCATTTGATGACAATATTGAGCGGGCTTACCGCAGTGGCGTAAAATATATTGCACAGCCGGGCGGCTCAATCCGGGATCAGGATTGTATTGATGCCTGTAACCGGCATGGAATGGTAATGAGTTTTACCGGTATTCGTTTGTTCCATCACTAATTATGATTGTAACCTATTTATGATAAAAAGGTTGACATTCTGACTTTCGATGTTAGAATAGACCTATATATAAAAAATCAGAAATGGGGATAACAATGATAGAACAAATGGTAAATCAAATAATTGCGGGACGTCAGTTGAAACGTGAAGATGATCTGTCTTTTCTGATTGACACCGACTGTCGGGAGTTAACGGCAGGGGCAGACCGGATCCGCGAACAGTTATGTGGCAATCATGTAGATTTGTGTACGATCATAAATGGTCGTGCTGGCCGCTGCAGCGAGAATTGCAAGTTTTGTGCGCAATCCGGTCATCATCATACAGGTGCAGAAGAGTATGGGGTGTTGGAAAAACAGGAACTTGTTGATGCATGTAAACATTATGAAAAAAGCGGTGCCCATCGATTTTCTATTGTGACAGCAGGACGTACACTGACTGGCAGTGATTTTGATCAGACAGTAGAAGCGTATGAACTGATGGCAGGAGAGTGTCCCCGTATGATGTTATGCGCTTCTCATGGTTTGTTGACGGAAGAGCAGATGACTGCTTTGCGTAAAGCGGGAGTGACAAGATATCACGCCAATATTGAGACATCCCGCCGAAACTTTCCCAATATTTGTACCACGCATACTTTTGAGGATAAGATCGCTTGTATCAAGGCTGCTCAGAAGGCTGGTCTGCAAGTGTGCTCCGGTGGCATTATCGGTATGGGAGAGACTTGGGAAGATCGTATTGACATGGCACTTACACTGGCAGAACTTAAGGTGGATTCAATACCGTTAAATGCATTGATTCCAATACCTGGTACGCCTTTTGAGGATATGGTGCCTTTGACCGAGGATGAAATCCTGCGTACGATAGCAATCTTTCGTTTTATAAATCCTAAAGCAGATGTTAGATTAGCTGCCGGACGTACCTTACTGGAAGATAGTGGGAAAAATGCTTTTTTTGCCGGTGCAAATGCAACGATAACAGGAGATATGCTTACTACTTCAGGTAATAATACGGAAGAAGATAAAGAGATGCTGACTGCCTGTGGGTTTGACATAGGATAAGAGGGAAGAGTCGTGTGAATGAGGTATTACTCCTGCAGATCTGATACAGCGGTAAAAAGATCGGTAATATATGGAGGTAGGTATGGTAACGATGAAAAAACCACCCATGGGGTGGAATAGCTATGATTACTATGATACAACGGTAAATGAAGAACAGATAAAAGCAAATGCAGATTATATGGCAGAACATTTAAAACCGCATGGCTGGGAATATATTGTGGTAGATATTGAGTGGTATTCGCATGATGCGGGTACTCAGCGCGATAAGCATCAATATATACCGTTCTGGGATGTGGAGATGGATGAGTATTCTCGTCTGATTCCCTGTCCACAACGATTCCCTTCATCAGCAGGTGGAAATGGTTTTGCTCCTCTGGCAAAATATGTGCATGATCTGGGACTAAAGTTTGGCATTCATATTATGCGGGGGATACCGCGTATTGCTGCGCATCATCATGGCAGGATACTGGGATCGGAGCATACAGCGAATGAGATTGCCGGACCTTACAATATCTGTTATTGGAATCCGGATATGTACGGAGTGCTTCCTGGGGAGCCGGGTGCGCAGGAATACTATGATTCCCTGATGGCACTTTATGCGGAGTGGGGAGTTGATTTCGTTAAGTGCGATGATATATGCCGTTTGGATGCGGATACTGCGAAAGAAGAGATTGCTATGCTTCATAAAGCAATTGAAAAGTGTGGACGAGATATTGTGCTTAGTCTGTCACCCGGTCCTGCTCTTGTAGAGATTGCAGAATATTATCATGAAAATGCAAACATGTGGCGTATTACGGATGATTTCTGGGATCATTGGGAGTCTCTGCGTGACATGTTCGATCGCTGCCGAAATTGGCAGGATTATGTACGTGATGGTGGCTATCCGGATTGTGATATGCTTCCACTTGGATGGCTTGGCAAGGGATTTGGTGATGAACGTCAGACGAATTTCACGAAAGCAGAGCAGCGTACGATGATGACTTTGTGGAGCATCTTCCGCTCTCCGATGATGCTGGGAGCAGAGATGACGAAGCTGGATGAATGGACGCTATCCCTTCTTACAAATGATCGTGTGTTACGTCTGTTAGAAAATTCATCCGAGGCAAAAGAAGTTTTTCGTGATGAGGATGTGATCGTATGGAAGGCAAAAGGACGATATGACAAAGCAGAATATACGGCTGTTTTTAATATTTCAGAGAAGGATATCGAAGTTGTTCCGATGAAATATACAGAGACGAAAATGGGACAGAATCTGTGGTCAGGTGAATCGACAGATCTCTCAAAGAAGCAGTGTATTGGGACTCATGATTGTCTTTTGATCGAAGAATAGTGCTTGATTTTGGCATTGGTAAATTGTATACTGAACTTATGTTGATTATCATTTCTAAGGAGGAACGGGACATGAGTAAAGTTACAATTTCCGATGCCATTCGTTATGTTGGAGTCGATGATAAAGATCTGGATCTGTTTGAAGGACAGTATATCATTCCGAATGGTGTATCATATAACTCTTATCTGATCATGGATGATAAGATTGCATTGATGGATACGGTGGATGCAAGAAAAACGCAAGAATGGCTGGAGAATGTTGAGACAGAATTAGGCGGCAGAACGCCTGATTATCTGGTTATTTCACATTTAGAGCCGGATCACAGTGGAAGTATTGATGCTGTGACAGCAAAGTATCCACAGATGAAGCTGGTTGGAAATGTGAAAATATTTAACATGCTGCCTCAGTTTTCTGATATTGATATCGAGGATCGTAAGGTGGTCGTGGCGGAAGGTGATACACTGGAGCTGGGGAGCCATACACTTTCTTTTATCATGGCGCCGATGGTACATTGGCCGGAGGTTATGGTGGAGTATGAGGCATCGGAGAAGGTATTGTTCTCAGCCGATGCTTTTGGAAAATTTGGAGCACTCGATACAGAAGAGGATTGGGCTTGTGAGGCTCGTCGTTATTATTTTAACATTGTTGGTAAATATGGTGTACAGGCAGCCGCCCTATTGAAAAAGGCAGCAGCGCTTCCAATCGAAAAGATATGTCCGCTGCATGGACCGGTCCTGCAGGAGAACCTTTCCTATTACATAGATAAATACCAGAAATGGACAAGCTATGAAGCCGAAGATGAAGGTGTTTTTATTGCCTATGCTTCGATACATGGCAATACGGGAAAAGCTGCGGAGAAGCTGGCAGAGATTTTAAGAGAAAAGGGTGTGGCAAAGGTAGTGGTAAGTGACCTGTCTCGTGAAGATATGGCAGAGGCCGTTGAAGATGCTTTCCGCTATGATAAGATCGTGCTTGCCTGCGCCACTTACGACGGGGGCTTGTTCTCTCCGATGCAGGATTTCTTATACCGGCTCGGACATAAAAATTTCCAAAACAAAAAAATTGCTTTTATGGAAAATGGAAGCTGGGGTCCGATCGCAAATAAGAAAATGAGAGATGTGGTAGAATCAATGAAAAATATGACTTTATGTGACAATACTGTTACGATTAAGTCAACGATGAAGCAGGACAATATTGCTCAGATGGAAGTGATGGCAGATGAACTGTTAGGATGATTCTGGTTTGTTAAGGGTATTATTTAGTAAAAAATGAGAGCCGGGTGTATTTTGATTATTTGCCTGGCTCTCGTTTTTTAGTTATTCTCGTCCTGGCTGACCAGGTCAGAAACAATCTGAATCCCATTTACTTCAACAAGGTCATTGATCTCAATGACAAGACATGGCACACCATCGATGATTTTTGTTTCAACAAGATCGGTTCGCTCCGGATTTACCTGAACGGTTACATCAGGAGTCCGCACTTCGAATTTACGCGTGTTTGAAATGTTTGCTGCCATCAGGGTTTCTTTTTCACCGATTGTCTCATCAAACCGTGTTTCAAACTGTTCGATCTGTTCTTCTTCAACACCGCTCTTTTCTAAAAGTTTTGCCATATCTGCTTTGTCGAGAGAAAGAGGCTCCGGATTTTCTTTATTTTCTTCTACCATATGATTTAAATTTTCATGAATAGACTTTACCATTTCATAATCACATTCTAATCCCAGTGACTCTTCTACGATAGCATTAAAGGTTTCCTTCTGGCTTTTGGCAGGGAGAGGCATCTGACATCCCAGCACATTTTCTGTTATGGCAAGATCTAGATCATCGGAGTTCTTTGAGTAATATAACAGGCTGTGAATATCCATATTCCGGTCATTAAATGCCGGAAAGAGAAAGCCCAGTTCCGGTGGCTGTACGAGCCAGTCGCGAATCCGGTCTTGGATGTTATTTGTCTCGACATTATAGCACAAGCCTGGTTTGGTTAATTTAACTGGACAGATGCTGCAGAGGAGGTAATTATATACATATTCGGAGGCATCGAAGTTTTCAATTCCATCGGTTGTAATCTTTGGAATATCATAAGCATCATGGATTAATATGATAAAGTAATTTTCCGGGTAATTGTAGTTTTCGATGATTTTATCATAGAATTGATCTAACAGGTCTTCGTCCGTAAGTCTGCTTTCTAATAGCTTCATCAGAAAGACCTGCGTTCCCGCTTCATCGGTTTCCTGCTCGGATGGGAATTCCATATTCATTAGCGTTTTCCCGATAGATCCGGAAAGTGTTTTTCGGAAAATGTCTATGTATTTGAACATTTCTTCTTCGGGAAGACCAAGAAAAGCTTCCTTCAATGTCATACGTTTTTCTTTTTCTGCATCGACGTAACAGCCACAGATACGTGTGATACTGCATTTGGTTTTGGTGAATCGTTTTTTTATCTCGGATATTTCTTTCTTGTTCATTTTATCCTCCATTCTGGAGCATTTTTGTGATGCTCCGGCACAATATAAATATCTTATCATAGATTAGTCAGGCGTATCAACATTTTATTTTGTACTTTAAATTCTTTTTTTCGTCCAGGCACTTGTGGACAAAAAATCACATAGGATAAAAGTGATGATAATCGCAGAGGTGCAGGATGCAGGCTTTTCCACAACCACTAACTGTCGAGGAAGAAAATGAATATATTGAGAGATGGGAGCAGGGGGATCGGGAGGCAAGAACTGTTCTCATTGAGCATAACCTGCGTCTGGTAGCCTATCTTGTGAAAAAATATAGCAATACAGATCATAGTGTAGATGACTTGATTTCCATTGGAACGATTGGTCTGATCAAGGCGGTGGACACGTATCGGCCGGGAAAAGGAGTGCGGCTGGCGACATATGCCTCCCGATGCATTGATAATGAACTTTTGATGACTTTCCGGAGTGACAAAAAGCAGTCAAGAGAAGTTTTTTTATATGAGCCGATCGGGTGTGATGATGGGGAGGGAAATTGTCTGAGTTTTCTTGATATTTTAGAAAGTGTGGATGAGGATATCCCGGAGCGGATGGAAAAAGAAGAAAAAATTTCCCGGTTATATTCTTTGATCGAGGAGAATCTGACAGAGCGGGAAAAACGTATCGTCCGTTTGAGGTATGGTGTTCCGGAATGTCCCAGAATCCCTGAGCGGCCGGAGGTGACGCAGCGGGAAATAGCAAGACAATTAGGTATTTCCCGCAGTTATGTAAGCCGGATTGAGAAGAAAGCATTGCAGAAGTTACGATCGGCTTATGAGAAGAATGGAGGAAAACATGGCAGATCAGAAAATTGAAAATCTGTTGGAGTTGTCACTTGGGGTAGATGAAAGGACGCGGGAGAAAAGTGAAAATCTTAAAGTCGGATACGATCCGGGGGAGCGTAAATGGGAAGTTATCATTCGTCATTCAGGTGGCGGTGATGCGCTGATTGGGAAGTATGATAATCTGGTATCATTGCTTGGTGGATATGCTATTGCAGAGGTCACAGAAGAACAACTGTTTCAATTATCGGAGGAGCCATTGGTAGAATTTATTGAGAAGCCTAAGGCTCTTTCTTTTGCTGTTTATGAAGGAAAGCTTGTATCCTGTATTCCTCCTGTGCAGCGTCCGCCATATTCGCTCACCGGACAGGGAGTTGTGGTTGGAATTGTAGATAGCGGTATTGATATTTTTCATCCGGATTTTCGCAAGGAAGATGGAAGTACAAGGATAATAGGACTTTGGGACCAGACAATAGCAGCACAGGAAGAAACGGGGCTGGTGCCGCCAGAGGGGTATGTGAGTGGTGTCTATTTTTCTGAGGAACAACTAAATCAGATCCTGCAGTCCGGCAGTAGTTCCCCAACGGTAGATGGGAGCGGACATGGCACTCATGTAGCAGGTATTGCTGTGGGAAATGGGCGGGCCAGCCGTGGGGAAAATCGTGGAGTGGCATATGAAGCTGATATATTAGTTGTAAAATTGGGTGGAAAAACGGCAGACGAGCTGGCGCAGACAGCACAATTAATGCAGGGAATTGATTTTTGCGTTCGCATGGCTATCCGGCGTGGACAGCCACTGGCATTGAATCTAAGCTATGGCAATAATTATGGTTCGCATACAGGGACTTCACTGATTGAAACTTATCTTGATACGGTTGCTAATATGGGGAGGACAACGATCTGTGTAGGAAGTGGAAATGAAGGAAATCTGGCAAGGCATGCTTCGACAGTTCTGGAACAGGAGACAGACTATTTGCTGGAACTTATTGTGGCACCGGGAGAGTCTGATCTGGCGATCCAGTTATGGAAACAATATGTGGACACGTTTGAACTTCGTCTGATTGCTCCATCGGGCAGAGAGATTGTTTTGGGGCAGGATCTTCAGGGAATATATCGCTATTTTGTGGATGGAACAGAATTATTATGGTATTTTGGAGAGCCGGCTCCTTATAGCATTACTCAGGAGATCTATCTAGAATTTCTGCCGGAAGAAAACAATGGATCGATTCGGAGCGGCATATGGAAACTTATAGTAATTCCACGGAATATTGTTGATGGCCGGGTGGATTTCTGGCTTCCAAGCGGAAGCAGCATCAATCGGGAAACCGGTTTTCTTGTGGCAGATGCTGACCGGACCTTGACCATTCCATCGACGGCTTCGAATCCGATTACCGTGGGGGCATACAATGGTGCGACAGATAGTTATGCTCCTTTTTCCGGAAGGGGATATATCTGCTGCGGTCTGGTCAAGCCGGATCTGGCTGCGCCGGGTGTAGATATCGTATCGTGTGCACCGGGTGGTGGTTATGTTAGCCGTACAGGAACTTCTATGGCATGTCCATTTGTTACGGGTAGTGCTGCGTTGCTTATGCAATATGGCATTGTAAGGGGGAGAGATCCTTATCTGTTTGGGCAGAAAGTGAAAGCTTATTTGATACGTGGTGCGAGACGCTTGCCGGCGTATGCAGAATATCCAAATGAAAGTGTTGGGTGGGGAGCACTGTGCGTAGCACGGAGTTTACCTGAAAAGTAAATCGGGAAAAATACTTGACATATAGGCAGATTGTTGACTAAAATGGGTCTGATATGTAAAAAGCAATTTTGAATTATCTCAAACGGCAAAAATCCGGAAGTCTCTGAAACCCATATATTTTTCTTTGATTACGGTTAATCCGGCTATGGATGAGTATAATATGATTTCTATGCCTTTGTGTATGCAGAATAAAATTGCACTAAGTGGATCTTATACTGAATTTAAAGTGGTAAGCAGGTTCATGTCTTAGTGCTTTTTCAGAATGTTGATCAGGAAAGAAAATGAGGAAAGAAAAATGAATACAGAAAAAAATATTATAGAGTTACAGCATGTACGCAAATGCTACGAAAAGGATACGGCTGTGATCGAGGATTTTAATCTTGAAATAAAAAAGGGAGAGTTTGTTACCTTTCTGGGACCGTCAGGATGTGGTAAAACCACGATTCTGCGGATGATCGGTGGATTTGATCTGCCGACAGAAGGTAAGATACTGCTTCATGGACAGGACATTACGGATCTGCCTCCTCATCAGCGTCCGATTAACACGGTGTTTCAGAAATATGCTCTGTTTCCTTATCTCAATATATTTGACAACATCGCATTTGGATTAAAAATGAAAAAGCTTTCCCAAAAAGAAATTCGGGAAAAAGTAAAGAAGGTTCTCGAAATAGTTGATCTGGAGGGATTTGAAAAACGTAAGATTGATACGTTGTCCGGAGGACAGCAGCAGAGAGTCGCAATTGCACGCGCTATTGTCAACGAACCGGAAATACTTCTTTTGGATGAACCATTGGGAGCATTGGATTATAAAATGCGCAAGGAAATGCAATTTGAATTAAAAGAAATGCATAAACAGTTGGGAATTACCTTTATCTTTGTGACACATGATCAGGAAGAGGCACTTACGATGTCGGATAAGATTGTTGTTATGGCGGATGGGAAGATCCAGCAGGTTGGAAAGCCGGAAGAAGTTTATCAATTGCCGGAAAATGCTTTTGTAGCAGACTTTATTGGGGAAAGTAATATTTTTGATGCAGAAATGACGGGGGAGAATGAAGTTTCCATTCATGGTATTCCTTTTACCTGTACGGAGGAGTTTCCGGTCGGAGATCGTGTTGAGGTTGTTATCCGGCCGGAAGCGGTGAAACTGACTACGCCGGAAAAAGGAAAAATTCAGGGCGAAGTGTATTCTTCTGTTTTCAAGGGGACCGCATATGAAATAACGATATATTCAGGAAAAACCGAAATTGTTGCGCGGAGTATGAAGTCATTGGAAACAGGAATGAAAGTAGGAGTTAGTCTGGAACCGGAGGGAATTCATATTATGCCTTATAACGACCGGATCAATCATTATGTGGGTGTTTTAGACGAGGAACTCCGGCTCAGACTGGTGGATGGAAGTGTTCCGGTGAGAGAGGAGATACTTTTTCCTAATGGTCATCCGGGACACGTGGAAGGGATTAAAGTACAATTGTTTTTCGAGCCTGGTGCGGCTATGTTAAGTGATGATCCACGGGAAGGGCTTGTGCAGGGAAATATTATTTCTATCATTTATAAGGGAGATCACTACAAGTATAAAGTGCGCAGTAAAAATGATATTGATTATTATGTTGATGATGAGTGGCTTTGGAATATGGGAGACTACGTCAGTGTGATCGTTCCTGAGGACAAGAGGCACTATCAATTGATGGATTAAATGAAACAGAATGGAGATCGGGATGAAATTTTCTAGAAAACAATTAAGCATACCTTATATCATTTTCCTCATTGGATTTGTTCTCCTGCCTCTTTTTGTAGTATTGTATTATGCATTTACAAATGGAACAGGACAGTTCACCGGGGAAAATTTTTACTATTTTTTTACCAATAAAAAAACAGTAGGAACGCTGCTATATAGTTTTATTATTGCTATGGTGACAACAGCCGGGTGTCTGGTACTTGCTTATCCTACTGCTTATATATTGGCAAGAGGGCCATTGAAAAGAGGTGGTGTTTATATGGTGCTTCTTGTTCTGCCTATGTGGATCAACTTTACACTCCGCATCACAGCAGTGAAAGAAATTCTGAGTCTGATTGAGGGAAATCTGGCTTTTCATCCGTTTTTTAATACGATTCTTTGTATGATATATGATTTTCTGCCATTCATGATCCTGCCATTATATACAACGATGATAAAACTTGATCAGAGTCTGATCGAGGCGGCGGCTGATCTTGGTGCAACAAAGTGGAAAGTTTTTTGGCGTGTTTTGCTGCCACTGACTCTGCCGGGTATTATTAGCGGTGCTACAATGGTATTGCTGCCTTCTATGACGAACTATGTTGTTCTTGATATGGTTTATAATAGTACTTATATTATGGGAAGTCTGATCGGCAGTTATTTTAATACATATGACTGGCACAATGGTTCTATGATATCGATTATATTGCTGATCGTTATCTTTGGTTTAACCTGGATAACGGATCATGTTTCGGGAAATCAGGGAACCGAGACAAGAGGAGGCGGAATATGGTGAAAAAAGGTTTGCAGGGAGTATGGCTGGGATTGATCTTTTTGTTTTTGTACCTGCCTATTCTTATTTTAATGGTATATAGCTTTACGGATTCGACTATGATCGGTTCTATGCGCGGCTTTTCTTTGAAAAATTATAGAACCCTTTTTACTACGCCGGAGTTATTGAACATGATTGGAGGAACGATCCTGTTAGCGGTTGGAGTTGCTGGTATATCTGTTGTTTTAGGAACCATTGGGGCTGTCGGTGTTTTTTATTCCCACCGAAGGGTACAGCAGGGCGTCAGTATGATGAACCAGATTCCAATTGTAAATGCCGATGTTGTTACAGGATTTTCGGTCTGTATCTTGTTGATTGTTTTTCTTGGGATTGATAAAGATACTTATATTCCGCTCCTGATCGGGCAGACAGCGTTGTGTACACCATTTGTTTATCTGTCGGTCATGCCAAGACTGAGGCAGATGGATCCCAATCTGTATGAGGCGGCACTTGATCTGGGATGTAACCACAGGCAGGCGTTATGTAAAGTTATTCTACGGGAGATTATTCCCGGGATCCTGTCCGGATTTATGCTGGCAGTTACTTTGTCACTAGATGATTATTTCATAACTACTTATACAAAACCGGCAGTGTTTGACACGATAAGCACCTATGTGGTAAATGCAACAAAGGGAGCGAGAACGGAGATAAAAACAGCTTTGTGGGCTTTGTCCACAGTCATTTTCCTGATTGTTGTCCTTGTTGTTATCGGTATGAATCTAAAAGCAGGGAGGAAAAAAGATGAAAGTAAAGAATAATTTTCTGCTTCTTCTGTTATCGGTTTTTTTCCTATGTCTTTTGTTTTCCGGATGCTCGGAAAATGATACCGGAGCCGGAACGGTGTTGCGCATTGCCAACTGGGAGGAATACATGGATGAGGGGGGATGGGATGACGCTGAGAAGATTGACCTGGAAGATGGAACTACGATTATTGGAAAAGAAAATCTGATTGATGAATTTGAAGCGTGGTATAAAAAAACATATGGGAAAAAGGTCTCAGTAGAGTATTCTACATTTGGCACGAATGAAGATATGTACAATCAGATGACACTGGGGGATACGTTTGATGTTGTCTGTCCTTCCGAATATATGATGATGAAAATGATGACAGAAGGAGAACTGGAGCCATATTCAGATGAATTTTGGAATGAAGAAAATCCCCTGAATTATTATTCCAGAGGAGTTTCTCCTTATATCAGGAAGGTTTTTAATAATCTGAAGATTAAGGGGCAATCATTGAACCGGTATGCGGCTGGATATATGTGGGGGGTCATGGGGATTGTATATAATCCGGCTGTTGTATCGGAACATGATGTGAAACACTGGTCTATGCTGTTGGATAAGAAGTATAATCGACGCATTACAATGAAAGATAGTATACGTGATTCTTATATTGTTGCCCTGGGAATTTTAAATGAAAAGAAATTAATGACACCGGCTTTTCGTAAAAACAGGAAATATGTTGGTCTTTTGACGAAAACAATGAATGATACATCCGTTCAAACGGTAAACAAAGTAGAGAAAATTCTGGATGCTATGCGGAATAATGCATATTCGCTGGAGACAGACAGTGGTAAGGCAGATATGGTAACGGGAAAAGTAGTGGCTAATATGCAATGGTCCGGTGATGGTGTTTACACGATGGATCAGGCAGAAGAAGATGGTATGGAACTTAGTTATGCTGTTCCCGAAGAGTGCAGTAATCTCTGGTTTGATGGCTGGTGCATGATGAAAAAGGGAATTTCCGGTGATGCGGATAAGAAACAGGCAGCGGAAGCCTTTGTTAATTTTGTATCCCGGCCGGATAATGCAATCCGTAATATGTATTACATTGGATATACCTCAGTGATTGCCGGAGGAGATAGTGATCAGATGCTGCAGTATGCCGACTGGTGTTATGGAGCCGAAGAGGATGAAGAGAATACGGCAGAGTATTCACTTTCCTATTTTTTTACTGATTCGAAGGAAGAGAAAAAAAGAAAAAAATATGTGCTTGAGGTGCCGGCAGCTAAGGTAAGACGTCAGATATATGCACAGTATCCAACGGAAGATGTGATAGGCAGAAGTGCTGTAATGAGAAACTTTAATGAAGAAGAAAACAGGCGGATATCCAGAATGTGGATCAATATTCGATGCTTTGATGGCTTTTGACCGTTTGTCAGGAGCTGGGAATTTGTTCACAAATAATTCACAAAAAATGTTAGCACTCCCTATTGACGAGTGCTAACAACAGTGTTATACTACGTATAGAACAAATGAAAGAGATAGAACAAATCATTTGTTAAGTAATGAATCAATGTATTGTTGAAGGGAGAGATGACCTATGTTATTAGCACAAAATTTTGCAATGCCAAGTATTTTTGGAGAAAGTTTATTGGACGATTTCTTTGGATTTGCACCAAAAGAAAATCAGCATGTTGCGAATACAACAGGGCTGATGCAGACGGATGTGGCAGAGGATGAAAATGGTTATGAAGTTACAATGAACCTGCCGGGATTTGCAAAAGAGGACGTTAAGGCAGAGTTGAAGGACGGTTATCTAACCATCACAGCGTCCACCAATTCTTCTGATGACGAGAAGGATTCAAAGGGCAGATATATTCGTCGTGAACGTTATAGTGGTACATGCAGCCGTCAGTTCTATGTTGGTAAAAAAGTAACCGAAGAAGATATCAAAGCGAAGTTTGAAAACGGTACTTTGAAACTTCTTATTCCGAAAAAGGAAGAAACACCCGCAGTCGAAAAGGCAAAGTACATCGCTATTGAAGGATAAAAAAACTGGTGTGTCAACAGAATATTTGGTATAATGATTGTCTTGAGGAAATTGTGCCTGCGATGCGGGCACTGCCTTCAAGGCAATTTTTGTTCTGTTGTGATGAGTGTTATGAGAGAAAAATGCAAAGGAAAAGGAGAAAAAAATGGAACAGAATAATCCATTGGAAAATGAAAGGATTAATAAACTGCTCAGGCAGTTTGCTATTCCCAGTATTGTGTCAATGTTAGTCGGGTCTTTATATAATATTGTGGATCAGTTTTTCATCGGACAGCGGATCGGCGAACTCGGAAATGCAGCAACAAATATAGCATTTCCATTTTCAACATCCTGTCTGGCAGCAGCGTTACTGCTTGGGATTGGCGGATCCTCAGCGTTTAATCTGGCTATGGGAAGCGGTGATACAAAGAAGGCAGTGAATATTTTAGGAAATGCGGTTGCATTACTTGCTGTTTTTGGCCTTGTCTTATCCCTTGTGGCAGAGCTTTTTACACGGCCGCTTCTGTTATTCTTTGGCTCGCCGGCAGAGGTATTGCCTTATGCTCTGGAGTATACCCGTATCACGGCAATCGGATTTCCGTTTCTCTTGCTTTCGACCGGAGGGGGGCATCTGATCCGGGCGGATGGAAGACCGAAGATCACAATGATCTGTAACCTGCTAGGGGCAGTTATTAATACGATACTGGATGCCCTTTTTGTATTTGGAATGAACATGGGCATGACAGGGGCTGCGCTGGCAACAATTATTGGCCAGTTCGTCTCCGGCGGACTGGCAGTCTGGTACCTGGCGCATTGTAAAACTGTGACGCTGCACTGGAAAAATCTCAGGATACGTTCTTGTTATGCCAAAAGGATTGCCTCGCTTGGAGTGGCACCATGCAGCAATCAGGTAGCCATGATGATCGTTCAGATCATTATGAACCAGTCATTGAAATATTATGGTGCACGTTCAATGTATGGTGAAAGTATACCGATTGCCTGCGCAGGGATCATTACAAAAGTAAATATGCTATTTATGTCATTTGTAATTGGCCTGTCACAAGGACTTCAGCCGATTGCAAGTTATAACTATGGTGCCGGTAATAAAAAGAGAGTAAAGGAAGCGTATATCAAAGCGGTATCGGCAGGAGCTGTTCTGGCGGCGGTGGCATTTTTAATCTTTCAAATTTTTCCGAGAAAGATCATTGCAGTTTTCGGACAGGGTTCTGAACTATATTTTTCATTTGCGGCAAGTTATTTTCACATATTTTTATTTTTTACTTTTGTCAATTTTATACAGCCGATCACATCTAATTTTTTTACTGCGATCGGGAAACCGAAAATGGGTAGCTTTCTTGCTTTGACAAGACAGATTATTTTCCTGCTTCCGCTCCTTCTGATATTCCCATTTTTTATGGGAATTGATGGTATTATGTATGCCGGACCGGTAGCGGACTGTCTGGCAGCCGTTGTATCGGCAGCAATGGTAATTCGGGAAATTTCAGAATACTAAACAAAACAGGAAAAAAATTACAAATAATAGGAATGATTCCTAAAAAAAGGGTTGCAATTATAAAAAGAAAGTGTTATGATTGTAGATGAAAACAAAAGTAAAATAAATTTAGAGAAGGAGGCCATAAGAAATGGTTAATTTCAAAGAATGGGAAGGTTTCGAAGGTTCAATCTGGAAAAACGAAGTGAACACAAGAGACTTTATCCAGAAGAACTACGTTCCATATGATGGCGATGAGAGCTTCTTGGCAGACCCTACCGAAGCTACGGACAAACTTTGGGGTGAATTACAGAAATTGCAGAAGGAAGAGCGTGCTAAGGGCGGCGTGCTTGACATGGAAACAGAGGTTGTATCTGGTTTAACAGCATATGGTCCTGGATATATTAATGAAAATATGAAAGACCTGGAAAAAGTTGTTGGTCTCCAGACGGATAAACCTTTGAAACGTGCCTTTATGCCGTTCGGTGGTATTAAGATGGCACAGCAGGCTTGTACAACATATGGTTATGAGCCAAATCCTAAATATGAGAAGATCTTCAATGAATATCATAAAACTCATAATGCAGCTGTATTTGATGCTTATACTCCAGAGATGAAAAAAGCTCGTCACAGCCACATTGTAACTGGTTTGCCAGATACTTATGGACGTGGACGTATCGTTGGTGATTACCGTCGTGTTGCTTTGTATGGTATCGATTACCTGATTGAGAAGAAAGAAGAAGATAAAGCAAACTGTGGCTGTGGAATCATGACAGATGATGTTATCCGTCTTCGTGAAGAACTGGCTGAGCAGATTCGTGCTTTGAAGGGCATGAAAGAAATGGCTCAGACATATGGCTTTGATATTTCCAAGCCGGCAGCTAATGCAAAAGAAGCTGTTCAGTGGCTGTACTTTGGATATCTTGCAGCAATCAAGACTCAGAACGGTGCTGCAATGTCCGTAGGACGTATTTCTACATTCCTTGATATTTATATCGAGAGAGACTTGAAGAATGGTACTTTAACAGAGCAGGAAGCACAGGAATTGATCGACCATATGACAATGAAATTCCGTATGGTTAAATTTGCTCGTATCCCTTCATACAACCAGTTGTTCTCCGGAGATCCTGTTTGGGCTACTTTGGAAGTTGGTGGTATCGGTATGGATGGACGTTCCATGGTTACAAAGACGGATTACCGTTTCCTGCATACATTAGAGAACATGGGACCAGCTCCAGAGCCAAACCTTACTGTTTTGTATTCTTCCGCACTTCCTGAGACATTCAAGAAGTATGCAGCAGACATTTCTATCCGTACAAGCTCTATTCAGTACGAGAATGATGATGTTATGAAACCGGTATGGGGCGACGATTATTCTATCTGCTGCTGTGTATCTGCTACACAGACTGGTAAAGAGATGCAGTTCTTCGGAGCTAGAGCAAACCTTGCAAAAGCTTTGTTGTACGCTATCAATGGTGGTGTTGATGAGAAAGAGTTCAACCAGGTTGGACCTGCTTACAAACCGATCACATCTGAGTATTTGGATTATGATGAGGTTATGGAAAGCTATGACCGCATGCTTGACTGGCTGGCTGGTTTGTATGTAAATATCTTGAACCTGATCCAGTATATGCATGATAAATACTACTATGAAGCAGCTGAGATGGCATTGATCGATACGGATGTACGTAGAACATTTGCAACTGGTATTGCCGGATTCTCTCATGTAATTGACTCCTTGAGCGCTATCAAATACGCTAAGGTTAAGACAATCCGCAATGAGGATGGAATCGTAGTAGACTTTGAAACAGAGGGTGAATTCCCTAAATATGGTAATGATGATGAGCGCGCTGATGAGATTGGTGTATGGCTTCTTGAGACATTCCTTACAAAGATCAAGAAATTCCACACATATCGTGATTCAGAGCCAACAACATCCATTTTGACAATCACATCTAACGTAGTTTATGGTAAAGCTACAGGTGCGATGCCAGATGGAAGAAAAGCGTTCACTCCATTTGCTCCTGGTGCATCACCAAGTTATGGTGCTGAGGAGAATGGTCTGGTAGCTTCTTTGAACTCTGTTGCTAAGATTCCTTATCATTGGGCATTGGATGGTATTTCTAATACTCAGACAATGAATCCAAATGCATTGGGTCATACAGACGAAGAAAGAATTAATAACCTGAAACAGGTTCTTGATGGATACTTTGATCAGGGAGCACATCATTTGAACGTTAATGTATTCGGTAAAGAGAAACTTTTGGATGCTCAGGCACATCCTGAAAAGGAAGAGTATGCGAACTTTACAATCCGTGTATCCGGTTATGCGGTTAAGTTCATTGACTTGACAGAGGAACAGCAGAACGATGTTATTGCTCGTACCTGTCATGCAAGATTGTAATTAATGAGCAATATCAAAGGTAAAATACATTCTATCGAGACCTTCGGCCTGGTTGACGGGCCGGGGGTCCGTTATATTTTATTCCTACAAGGCTGTCATATGAGATGTCAGTTCTGCCATAATCCGGAGACCTGGACTCTGGAGGTTGGAAATGGTGTAGGTGTTGGAGAATTTACCCCGGAAGAAGCATTTCAGAAAGCTATGCGCTATAAACCATACTGGGGAAATAATGGTGGGATTACGGTTAGCGGTGGAGAACCTCTTTTGCAGATTGATTTTGTTACGGAATTTTTCCGCCTGGCAAAAGAAAAAGGAATACACACAACGGTTGATACTAGTGGCAATCCGTTTAAGGAGACCCCTGAGTATTTGGAAAAGTTTGATAAACTTCTTGAGGTAACGGATTTATTTATGTTGGATATCAAGGAAATGGATAATGAAAAACATAAAAAATTGACCGGACATACCAATTCCAATATTTTAGCTATGGGTGATTATATTTCATCTCATGGGACAGATATGTGGATCCGTCATGTTCTGGTTCCTGGTCTTACGGACGACGAAGAAGGACTTCGACTTCTTCGCAGAAAGATTGATGAATGGGATACTGTTACACGTGTTGAAGTATTGCCGTATCATACTTTGGGTATTTTTAAGTGGGAAAAACTTGGTGTTGATTATCCGTTAGAAGGTGTGCGTGTACCGACAGATGAAGAAGTGGAAAAAGCAGAAGAAATACTCGGTGTTGCAAAATAGCTTTTTTCTATAGAAACTAACAAAAAATGAATTTGATTATAAGTCCCTAATCTGATATAATGGTTAGGGTCTTATTTTAGTAATAAAAATCTGATCTGAACCGGAAGTTGGAATGGAGGGTATGAGATATGAGCGACTATAAATTGAATACAAAATGTGTGCAGGCTGGCTATAAACCGGGAAATGGAGAACCAAGACAAATTCCGATCATCCAGTCAACAACATTTAAATATGATACAAGTGAGGCTATGGGGGCTTTGTTTGATCTGGAAGAAGAGGGATACTTTTATACGCGTTTGCAGAATCCAACGAATGATTTTGTTGCGGCAAAGATTGCGGAATTGGAGGGAGGTACAGCTGCAATGCTGACGTCCTCCGGACAGGCGGCTAATTTTTTTGCTTTGTTTAATATTTGTCAGAATGGAAGTCATATTGTATCGTCTTCAAGCATCTATGGTGGTACATTTAATTTGATCGAAGTTACCATGAAAAAAATGGGAATTGACGTAACGTTTGTATCTCCTGATTGTACGGAGGAGGAACTGAATGAGGCATTTCAGGAAAATACAAGAGCGGTCTTTGGTGAGACAATTGCTAATCCGGCATTAACGGTTCTTGATATTGAGAAATTTGCCAGGGCGGCGCATGCGCATGGTGTTCCGCTGATTGTAGATAATACGTTTCCAACACCTGTTAATTGCCGCCCGATAGAATGGGGAGCAGACATTGTTACACATTCAACGACTAAATATATGGATGGACACGGTGCGGCTGTAGGGGGTGCTATTGTTGATTCGGGAAATTTTGACTGGATGGCACACGCAGATAAATTTCCTGGGCTTTGTACGCCGGATGAGTCATATCATGGAATTACATATACCGAAAAGTTCGGCAAAGGCGGGGCGTTTATTACGAAATGCACAGCTCAGTTAATGCGTGATCTGGGATGTATTCAGTCACCTCAGAATGCTTATATATTAAACCTGGGCTTGGAATCACTTCATGTCCGTATGCCGCGCCATGTGGAAAATGGCTTGGCTGTGGCTGAATTTTTGGAAAAACATCCTAAAGTGATTAAAGTGAGTTATCCGGGTCTGAAGAGTGATCCTTATTATGAAATTAGTCAGAAGTATATGCCACAAGGTGGGTGTGGTGTTGTTTCATTTGAATTAAAAGGTGGACGTTCGGCTGCAGAGGCATTTATGAAAGAATTGAAACTGGCAGCAATTGAAACACATGTCGCAGATGCAAGAACATGCTGTCTGAATCCGGCGACGTCGACGCACCGTCAGATGAATGATGAGCAGTTACTGGCTGCGGGAATCCCGGCCGGATTGATCCGTATTTCCTGTGGTCTGGAGGATAAAGATGATCTGATCGCAGATCTGGCTCAGGCGCTTGATGCTGTAAAATAGATTGCTCATGATGGGTAAAAACACAGTTTCGCCATACTTTTCACACAATTCATTCAAAAAAATAACAAAAGCAGCACACATTTTTTCATTATGATAAAACCATATTAAATGAAAGGATGTGTGCAGAATGAAAAAAATAGTTAAGCTGATAGCGGGTGCTGCTGTATTTGGTATGGTGGCAGGATCGACGTTTCAGGGAGTAGAACTGATTAGTAATAATACATGGAAGTCACAAAGTGAACAGGAGGCTAAACAGGAGTCTGTGAAGTTGAACACGACAAATGTATTGTCGGATGCCAGCGTATCGGGAACCGGCGATGTATCTGACATTGCAGAACAAGTGTTACCATCCATCGTAGCTATTAATGTGACGGCACAGACGACAAATCAAACGATATTTGGTGCTCAGACGAGCCAGTCCAGCGGAAGTGCATCGGGCATTATCATTGCGGAAAAGAATGATAAGATGTATATTGCTACCAATAATCATGTGGTAGAAGGTGCTACGAGTGTTAAGATTCAGTTTAATGATAAATCTACGGCTGATGCAACTGTGAAAGGAACGGATTCCTCCAGTGACCTTGCGGTTGTTGAGGTGGATATGAATAAACTTTCCGCTGCTACGAAGAAGAATATTAAAATGGCAACGATTGGTGACAGTGCAGCGACAAAAGTTGGTGAACGTGCCATTGCGATTGGAAATGCTCTTGGATATGGTACGAGTGTAACGGTTGGATATGTCAGTGCAAAGGATCGTGAAATCAGTGGGGAAGATAGTCCGTCGGTGAAACTGATCCAGACAGATGCTGCGATCAATCCCGGAAACAGTGGTGGAGCTTTGGTAAACAGTAAGGGTGAGGTTATTGCCATCAATTCGGCTAAATTTGCATCAGAAGAAGTAGAGGGCATGGGATTTGCCATTCCGATGAAGACGGCAGAACCGATTCTGGAAGAGTTGATGAACCAGAAAACAGTACAGCAGTCCGAACAGGCTTACCTCGGCATATCCGGGCAGGATGTGACAAGTGAGTATGCAACGGCTTATGGCATGCCGGAAGGAATCTATGTAGCAGAAGTGTCACAGGGCTCTCCGGCGGAACAGGCAGGATTGAAAAAGGGATATATTATTACGGCGTTGAATGGAAAAGAAACAAAGACTATGGAGCAATTGCAGGAGAAGCTTCAACAGTGTAAGGCGGGAGAACAAGGATCGATTACGGTGAAGGTGTCCGATAATGGTGGCTATCGGGAGAAAAAGCTGTCAGTAACTTTTGGAAAAAAACCATCTACTTCTAAGTAGCATTTTCGACAGAAATGTGATAGAATTACTACCGTATGAAAAATATGCGGAATGGAGAATATCATGTTTGATTATGAACGTCTGAACGCTGTTTCAATAGCGGGAGAAGCGCCAGCCGGAGAACCGGAGCGTCAATACTATTTTATGAAAAGATGCAGAGAATGGGCTTTTGAGGAAAAGGCCCGCCTGGGTCGTCCCCTGACCATGTCGATACAGACATTGGGGTGTCAGATGAATGCAAAAGACTCTGAGAAGATGACGGCGATATTAGAGTATATCGGTTATACAGAGACGGAAGAACCAGTGGCTGATTTTGTTATGTATAATACTTGTACAGTTCGTGAAAATGCGAATTTAAAAATATATGGCAGGCTCGGTTATTTAAAAAATCATAAGAAAAAAAATCCGGATATGAAGATTGCCTTATGCGGCTGTATGATGCAGGAAGCAGATGAGGTCGAAAAGATACGGAAGAGTTATCCTTTTGTTGATCTTGTTTTTGGTACACATAATATTTATAAACTGGCAGAACTTTTGTATACACAGATACAGTCTGACCGGCGTGTTATGGATGTGTGGGAAGAAGCAAAAGAGATTGTTGAAGATCTACCGGGAAAACGAAAGTATCCATTTAAGACCGGGGTTAATATTATGTTTGGATGCAATAATTTTTGCAGCTATTGTATTGTGCCGTATGTACGTGGCAGGGAACGAAGCAGAGAGCCTCAGGATATCCTGGATGAGATACGTGGTCTGGTTGATGACGGAGTAGTTGAGATCATGCTTTTAGGACAAAATGTAAATTCTTATGGGAAGACATTAGACACGCCTATGAGTTTCGCTGATCTGCTTAGAAAGGTTAACCGGATACCCGGACTGCAGCGTATCCGGTTTATGACATCGCATCCAAAAGATCTTTCCGATGATCTGATACAAGCTATGGCTGAGTGTGATAAGGTTTGTGTTCATTTACATTTACCATTGCAGTCAGGAAGTAGTAAAATATTACAGAAGATGAACCGTAAATATAGTAAGGAAGATTATCTGGCACTTGTGTCAAGGATACGTGCTAAATTGCCGGATATTTCACTTACAACAGACATTATTGTTGGGTTCCCGGGAGAGACAGAAGAAGACTTTGCGGAAACGCTTGATGTGGTGAAGCAGGTTCGCTATGACAGTGCCTATACGTTTATTTATTCAAAACGTACAGGAACACCGGCGGCAGTAATGGAAGATCAGGTACCGGAAGAGGTAGTGAAAGAGCGTTTTGACCGGTTACTAAAGGAGATACAGAAGATATCTTCTGAAATTACAGCCAGTCGTGTGGGTGAGATTGTTCCTGTGTTGATGGAAGAGGTGAATTCTCAGGATAAGAAACTGATCACGGGAAGACTTTCTAACAATGCTGTTGTGCATTGCTTGGGAAATAAAGAGTTGATCGGACAGATTAAGCCGGTTCGGCTGATAGAGAGCAAGGGCTTTTATTATATGGGCGAGATTGTCTGATGATTCAGGCATTATAGTATTTTAATTGAAAAATCCCATCAGGGATCAGAAAACATTTATTTCTGATTTCTGGTGGGATTTTTTTTCTGTAAAAAAAGCTACATTATGCTTTCTGAGGATCGGGATAGTCTTCGCCAAAAGTATCTACCGTTACGTTACTCATGATAACAGGAACGACCGGCATATCATTCCAGTCTGTATCGACAGAAGCTAATTTGTCTACAACATCCATTCCTTCGATAATTTTTCCAAATGCGGCGTAGGAGCCATCCAGGTGAGTGGCTTTTTTGTGCATGATAAAGAACTGTGATCCGGCGGAGTCCGGATGCTGTGATCTTGCCATCGAGATAACCCCCGGATCATGGCTGAGGTTATTTTCAAAGCCGTTAGCAGTAAATTCGCCCGGGATGCTGTAATCAGGGCCACCAATGCCGGTGCCTTCCGGGTCACCTCCCTGTATCATAAAGCCCTCAATGATCCGGTGAAATGTAAGTCCGTCATAAAAGCCTTTTTTAACGAGTGAGATAAAATTATTAACTGTGTTTGGGGCAATGTCAGGGTATAATTCTAACTTCATGACATCCCCGTTTTTCATTTCAATTGTAACAATAGGATTTTTGTCTGCCATTTGTTGATTTCCTTTCTTTGTTTATTCTAGGATGGTTTTTTAACCTATTCTTAATTGTAAAAGATTTTTCCTAAATATGCAAGTGCTTCGACAAAGCATAACAAAAAGAAAGTAGAAAATTGTTGGGCTGTATCATTTGGATATAGATTGTGTCAGATAAAGCAAAGAAATATTTTTGATGGGAACCTTCTGTTTGACATATTTTGCATGAGAAAGATTTTATAATGGTTTTACACCGGTTACCAAAAGAGAGAAGAGGATGTATATGAAGATATATCTTGATATATTTTTTGCAATCAATATGGGGATGAATCTTGTTATTCTGCTGGCAGAGAGTTTTTTTCAAAATCAGAAGACCAGGTTGGTGCGAATGATTGTGGTATCTTTTTTTGCAGCAGGTATGGCATGTCTGACAGTGATAGCTGGAGTACACCGCAATAAAATCATATTTGTACTTTATTACTTCGGTATAAGCGTTTTGATCCTTCGTCTTGCTTTTGGGAAAACAACAGCAGGGACCGCAATAAGAAATCTTTTGTTTTATTATATGCTTTCTTTTGTTCTCGGTGGACTGCTTATCCAGATGCAGAACCTGTTATCTTTTCCTTTTACCGGGATGGCTGCCTTGGGGGTGGCTGGTATCTTTCTGCTTATTATCCGCTGGTGGCTGCCACGATTCAGAAAGTGGCAGAGTGATGCAGAGACTTATTATCGGATAAGGTTGTTTTACAAGGGACGGAAAGTGTCCGGTAATGCGTTGTGGGATACGGGCAATCATTTACGGGATCCTTTTACCGGTGAACCGGTTATGCTGGGGGAAAGCAGACTTCTTACACAATTGTGGAAGACGGAAATGCCGGTCCAACGGATGATCCCATTTCATTCGGTTGGGAAGAAAACCGGGATGTTGTACGCTTTCCAGGCGGATTATGTGGAAATAAAAATGGAAAATGGGTGGTGCCGGGTGAATAACCCGTGGGTGGCAATATGTGATTATTATCTTTCTTCGGATGGCGAATATGAGTTGATACTGCATCCGGAAATGCTGCAAAAAGAATGAACAAAGGGAGGAAAAATTAGTTATGTTATTACGTATTTCTATGCCGGGACAATTTCAGTTTCGTATGATCCAGAATTGGAAAAATGTCCTGTTTCATCAGGGAGGGGATATTCATTATATAGGAGGAGCGGAAATCCTGCCGGCACCGCTGAATGCAGAAGAAGAGGCAGATTGTATAGAAGCTCTCGTATGTGGCGAAAATGAAAACGCCCGTAACAAATTGGTTGAACATAATCTACGTTTAGTTGTCTACATAGCAAAGAAGTTTGATAATACGGGTGTTGGAGTGGAGGACCTTATTTCAATCGGTACGATCGGACTTATGAAAGCAATCAATACATTTAATCCTAATAAAAATATAAAATTAGCAACGTATGCTTCGCGTTGTATTGAAAATGAGATATTAATGTATCTTCGCCGCAATAACAAAACACGGATGGAAGTTTCTATAGATGAACCATTAAATGTTGACTGGGATGGAAATGAATTGCTGTTATCGGACATTTTGGGAACGAGTGAGGATGTTATATATCGTGATTTGGAGAGAGAAGTGGATTGCAAGTTATTGCGAAAAGCTCTGGAGTCGTTAAGTGACCGGGAACAGACGATCATACGACTGAGATTTGGTATTGATAATCAACAGGAGAAGGAACTGACGCAAAAGGAAGTAGCGGATTTGCTTGGTATCTCTCAGAGTTATATATCTCGGCTGGAGAAAAAGATCATGAAGAGGCTGAAGAAAGAGATTATGAGGATGGAAGGACAGTAGGAAAAGAATCAAATAGCTGTGGTTATAAAAAGGGAGTTGTTCGATGCGAACAGCTCCCTTGTGTGTATGTGTTGTTCATTTACTGATAAAGAAGATAATCAAAGTAAGCGGCGGTGTCAGATGTTTTGCCATTGGATGTTGCATAAACACCAATGGTATTTCCAACAAATCCACCAGCTACATCAGTACTTAACATACGTGCATCTATGTGGTCGGCCAGCGTATGGTAAGTTATATTATCTGTGCTATAGGTAAATGTCAGATCCTGTCCCCGTTCCCTGATCCTGAGATATATATCAGGATAAAGATCATCTAAATGTGCTTCGGCAATAGTTTCCATTTTATCATCATAGGTTCTGACTAAACTTATCTTTGTTTTTTGATCATATTTTCCTATCAGCATCTGATAATTGTATGACTGACTCTGGTAAATGGCAATGCCTGCCTGTTCCTGTTCGTCGTTAGGAGTGAAAGAAACAAGTGTCTCTGCGTCAAAGTCAAAACTTTGCTGTCTGACGGACACATAAGAAGGTGTACCTGTAGATGACAGCAGATCCGGTGCCGCTTTGAGAGCCAGACAGCCTGGTTTATCGGTTAATGAGTAGTTCTCAAATTTTGGATTGCGAAGATACAGAAAATGCATTGGCAATTCTGGCTGATCAAATTCTTCTTTTGCAGGAATTTTTTCTACAGTGTCAGCAGGCAGATCCGGAGCAATAAAGGTATCTTCTACGATTCCTTTTCCCGGATTGATAACTGGCCAGCCATCTTCCCATGTAAAGGAAACCAGATAGGTTTCACGTCCAAGATTGCGGTAGTAACCGCCACAAGTGCGGGAAGCAAGACAGACCATCCACCATTCACCGTTCTGTGTTTCAACGATGTCCGGATGTCCGACATTGACAATAGGATATTGAAGTCCCAGGTGGCGGTGTGTGAGGATTGGATTGCCCTTGTAACCTTCGAATGGTTCGGTCAGACTTTTGCTGCGAGCAATGGAAACGGCGTGATGATGCGCAGTTCCTGCTTCGGAAATCAACAGATAATACCAGCCGTCCTTTTTGTATATGTGTGGACCTTCCGGCCATTCTACTCCGCGTAATGCCCCGTGCCATGCCGGATAGCTTTCTCCTACCAGTTTCATTGTTTTCAGATCCAGTTCCTGAATGTATATTTCATTGTCTCCAAAATAACGGGAACCCTCACGGCGCTCTTGTGTTCCACAATAGTAGCATTTTCCATCATCATCAAAGAAAAGAGAAGGGTCGATCCCGGAAGAACCAAGAGGATACGGATCTGACCACGGGCCGGCTGGATCTTTTGCTGTAACAATAAAATTGCCGAGAGAGCTGGAAACGTTTGTTGTGATCATATAAAAAGTTCCATCATGGTATCGCAGGGTAGGAGCAAAGATGCCACGGCTGGTCTCTGCGTCTTCCAGTGGGAGCTGTTCTTTCCTATTTAATATGTTTCCAATCTGTTTCCAGTTGACCAGATCCCTGCTGTGGAAAATGGGAACGCCGGGAAAGTAGGCGAATGTTGATGTTACAAGATAATAGTCATCATCAACGCGGCAGATGGAAGGGTCCGGGTAAAAGCCCGGAAGAATAGGGTTTGAAATTATTTTCTTCATAGAAACCTCCTAAGTATTCTTTTGACATAAAAAATCAAAATATTGCGCAATAAATCAAAAAAGCTTTGCTTGATTTTCATATAATACAAGAAAACGTGTATTTGTGCAATATCACTATAATAGTATATCTTTCAAATAAAGTAAATACTAAACCGTAATCGTGTGAAAAATAGCAGATTTTTTGGCATATTGAATAAAAAATGGTGGGAAAAACTATGGACATGTTACAAAAATAGTGATATACTTTATAACAAACTGTATACATATTATACAAAAAAAACATCATGCACGTTGTCTGAGATATATTTTCTATGGCAATTTGCATAAAAAAGAGAAACAATGAAAGGAGATTGCGACAGCTATGTCAAAGTTGATGAAGAAAAAAGGCTTACGGACGTTCCTGATTGTAGTACTTGTGATTATCGCATTTGTGCTATTTTTTAAACTAAAGGGTTCTTCTGTTAGCGACAACTCCGACAAGTACGCAGGTGTGGATTTTAAATCCATGAGCAACGAATTCCAGCGAAGTGGTCAGTACAGTGATTACGTTGCAAAGAGAACGGAATCAAACACACCGATGGACGCTGAATACAAAGTAGATATTTTTGACTATGACAAAAATGAGAGCAGCGATGTCAGCGTGCGTGACGATGTGGGACCAGAAGGCGGTAAAGTAAAAGCCGTACAGATTAAAGAAGGAGGCGATGCTGTTTATACAGTGAAGGTGGACAAGGCAGGTTATTATAACATGCGTGTTTCCTATTATCCTTCGTCTGGTGAAGAAGATGACCGCGGTATTGCGATTGAGACCAAAGTAGAACTTTTTAATAAGGAGACTGGTAAGTTTGAAACACCATTCAATGGTGCGGATGGTATCGACTTTGATCGAGTTTATACAGATGATGGTAAACCAACGAAAGATAACCAGGGAAATGAAATTCGTCCTTCTCAGATTGAAGATCCGACAAGAGACTGGATTGAGGCGTATTTCGAAGATGCAACTGGTTATGAGATGGAACCATATTACTTTTATTTGGAAAAGGGTGAAAATAAAATTCGCCTGACAGGGGTCAATGAAAAGTTGATCATGAAAGAGTTTGTTATCGCAAACAAACCAAAGGTTCCTACCTATAAAGAATATGCAGCGGAAAACAATGGCAAGACGAATAATGTCAAGGCGGGATATGTTAAGAAGATTCAGGGTGAAAAATCAGACCGACGTTCTTCACCGTCTTTATATGCTACATATGACCGTACATCCGGTGACACGGAGTATGAAGATGAAAAAGGTAAGGTTACTCAGAATAACACGGAACATCAGGTGCTTGATGTGATTGGTGGCACACAGTGGAAAGTTGCTGGTGATTGGATCGAGTGGAGCATGAATGTTGAAGATGAGGGTGACTATGTTATCGGTATCAAGGGGCGTCAGGGATACAATCGTGGATACATTGCCAACCGTTCTCTGCTGATCGATGGAGAGATTCCGTTTGAGGAAGTTTCTCAGATTCAGTTTACATATAGTAATACATGGCAGATGCTTTGTCTCCAAAATGATAAAGGGGAAGCATACAAGTTCCATTTAACAGCGGGTGAACATAAGATCCGCATGAAGATTACGTTAGGAAAACTTGGTGATTATCTGTCACAGTTATCGGAAAGTGTATACCGCATGAATCAGTACTATCGTCAGATTTTGGTATTGACCGGTACAGAACCGGATGAATTCCGTGATTATCAGATTGAAAAAGTTTATCCGGGTGTAATCAAAGCGATGGATGAAGAATCAAAGCGTCTGTACAAATTAGTTGATGACGTGGCTGCTTATACAGGAGAGAAGAGTGGAGAAATTTCAGTAGCACAGACACTGGCTGCGCAGATGGCAACGTTTGTTGACAAGCCATATAAGATTCCACAAACTTTGTCAAACTACAAAGAAAATGTCAGCTCGCTCGGAACGTCCATCAACAATCTGAGTGCAACATCAATGGATATTGATTATATTGTTCTGGCGGCTGATAAGAAAGATATTCCGGAAGTTAATGAGGGAAGCTTCGATCGTATCCTTCATGAGTGTACCTTGTTTATCAATTCATTCCGTACAGATTCGTCTGCACTTGGTAATGTATATAATTCTCATGATCCGGATGTTATTGATGTGTGGATTACAGCTGGTCGTGATCAGAGTACCATTTTGAAAAATATGGTGGATCAGCAATTTACGCCACAGTCTAAAGAAAAATATGGTAAAGAAATTAAAGTTAATGTCAAGCTGATCGATGCGGCTGCATCTGCCAACACGGTAACGAACTCCGGTGGTGCAGTGAATGCGATGCTGCCGGCAGTTATGTCCGGTAACGGTCCGGACGTAGCACTGTGTATTTCACAGACAGAGCCTGTCAACTATGCGCTTCGTGGTGCAACAATTGATTTGACTCAGTTCCCGGATTATGAAGAGGTATTGTCAGAATATCAGCCAAGTGCTTATGAAAGCTACTGGTTGACAGATAAGACCGGACATACAGGTTTGTTTGGACTTCCAGAGACAGAAAACTACAATGTGTTGTTCTATCGTACAGATATTATGAAGGAACTTGGTATTGATGCAAAACAGATCAATACATGGGATGATGTTCTTAAGATTCTTCCTGTTCTGCAAAAGAACAGTATGTCATTTGCAATCCCATCGGTAGAGCGTAAGATCAATAATGCATCCAACCCTGACCTGGCAAACTATTATGCTCAGCTGGTTCAGCGTGGCGGAGACTTGTATCGTGATGATGGTATTGAGACTACAATCGGTAGTCAGCAGGGTATTGAAGCGTTTGAGTTCTATACCAAATTGTTTACTAACTACAAACTTGTAAAACAGTATGATTTTGCTAACCGTTTCCGTAGCGGTGAGATGCCGATCGGTGTTGCAGACTTCAGTACATTCAATACTTTGTCTGTATTTGCACCTGAGATCAAAGGTCTTTGGAACTTTGGACTTGTACCTGGTATTAAGCAGGAGGATGGTTCAATCAACCGTTCCGTTCAGTGCTGGGGTACGGCGTCTATGATGCTTCGCGGCGCAGAACAGCGTAATAAAAAAGATATTGCATGGAGCTTCCTGAAGTGGTGGGCAAGTTCTGAAACCCAGGCAACCTATGCAAGAGAATTGGAAGCTGTTATGGGTGCTGCTGCTCGTTATGCAACAGCAAACAAGAATACATTTAAGACACTGTCATGGAGTGCGAAGGAATCTGCTGCATTAGAAGAACAGCATAAATGGGCATTTGGTATTCGCCAGGTTGCCGGTGGTTATTATACAGAGCGACACATTACCAATGCAATCCGTAAGGTTATGAATAATAATGAGGATCCTCGGGAAACATTGTTGGATTATGTTATTACGATTAATAAAGAGCTCTCGAACAAGCGTGAAGAGTTTGGCTTGAAAACGCTTGAACAGGAGAAAAAAGAAAACAAGGATAAAGAATAAGAGAGGAGTGTAGAGATGAATTTTCTGGGAAAATATATGCAGATCAAGAAACGCAATGCAAAGATTGCCTGGAAAAAGGCTAAGATGTCTAAGACATGTTACCTGTTTCTGTTGCCATATATGATTGTGTTTACTGCATTTTACATTTTGCCGGTGTTGATGTCTATTTTCTATAGCTTCACATACTACAACGTATTGGAACCGGCAAGATTTGTTGGTGTAGACAACTACATCAAATTGCTCCTTGCAGATGATGTATTCCTGATAGCAGTTAAAAATACATTCCTGCTGGCAGCGATTACTGGACCACTTGGATATATTATGGCTTTCCTCTTTGCCTGGTTTATCAATGAATTACCAAGATATCTTCGTGCATTTGCTGTTGTTGTGTTTTATGCACCTACGATCTCCGGTCAGGCATATCTGGTATGGTCTATTCTGTTTAGTGGAGATGCTTATGGCTACATAAACGCTTTCCTGATTAAATTTGGAATTATCAGTGAGCCGATTCTCTGGCTCACCGATACTAAATATATGATGAATGTTATTATCATCGTCGTATTGTGGATGAGTCTTGGTCAGGGCTTCCTGTCCTTTGTTGCCGGTTTGCAGGGTATTGATAACTCGCAATTTGAGGCCGGATACGTGGATGGCGTTAAGAACCGCTGGCAGGAACTTTGGTATATTACTCTGCCGGGTATGAAACCGATGCTTTTATTCGGTGCCGTTATGGCAATCACACAGACTTTTGGTGTAGCTGACCAGACAATGGCACTGTGTGGGTTCCCTAGTACGGATTATGCTGCACGAACGGTTGTTACTCACTTGATCGACTATGGTACGACACGATTTGAGATGGGTTATGCTTCTGCGATCGCAACAATATTATTTGCGGTAATGCTGTTGTTAAATAAAGCGATACAGTCGTTGCTGAGCAAAGTTGGAACTTGATAGGAGGTATAGCAAAGATGAAATTAATTAAATTGAAAAGAAGAAAACCGAACCGCTCGGTTGGTGGCGACATCGGTATTTACATTTTGCTTATCCTATTTGGTATCTTCTTTGTACTTCCTTTGGTTTATTCCATCAGTAGTGCATTTAAACCGTTGGATGAGATTTATCTGTATCCACCAAGATTTTTTGTAAAGAACCCAACATTTAATAACTTTCAGGATCTGTTAGTTGTTATGTCAAGTTCATATGTGCCATTTACCCGTTACGTATTCAACACAGTATTTATTACTTTGTTTGGTACAGTTGGTCATTTGATCATTGGATCTATGGCGGCTTATGTATTAGCTAAATATGAATTTCCGGGAAGTAAGAGAATATTTAAAACGATTCAGGCTGCGATCATGTTTAATGCTTATGTATTGCAGATTCCTACCTATATTATTATGAGTAAGCTGGGCTGGATCGATACTTATCTGGCACTGATGATACCGGCATTTGCATTGCCGATGGGTCTGTTCCTGATGAAGCAGTTCATGGAGCAGATTCCAGATGCACTGATTGAGGCGGCAAAGATTGATGGTGCAAAAGAGGGAAGAATTTTCCTTCGTATTGTTATGCCAAATGTTAAACCGGCTTGGCTGACTGTAACTATTTTCTCTGTACAGGCCCTTTGGAATATGAAAGGTCAGGTATATATTTATTCTGAGGAATATAAGATGCTTCCATATGCTTTACAGCAGATCATGGCTGGTGGTGTTGCCCGTGCGGGTGTCGGTTCTGCCGCTACCATGGTTGTTATGATGGTGCCAATCCTGATCTTTGTGCTGGCAGAGAGTAATATTTTGGAAACAATGGCTAGTTCCGGTATTAAAGACTGATGAAGGAGGAAAAATAATGAGAGTTTTTGGTCGAATTACTTCTGTATTTGCGGTATTACTCGTTGCATCCCTCCTTGTAGGCAGCGTGGACTCCCTGGCAAATAGTTCAGATGGTAATCATTATACCTATACGTATGATTGCTGGGATGTAGACCGCGAGTCACCGGATGCATATTCGGTAGAGCGAGTTATTTCCGGTTCGGATTTCGCTGACTGTGGAAACTTTAAAGATCCGCAGGGAATATATTGTGTTGATAACAGTATGTATGTCGTAGATACAGGAAATAATCGGATTTGTCAATTTACGTATGGTGATGATGAATTCAAATATGTAAAAGAAATTAATGGTTACAAAGATGCTAATGGTAATAATATTACATTAAAAGGACCGGAAGATGTTTTTGTAACAAAAGAAGGACAAATGTACATTGCCGATACAGGCAATAACAGAATTGTTCATCTGGATGCGGATGGGAATCTTGTAAAAGAGATTGGACGTCCGGATGACAAAACTTATACGGATGAAAAATTTCAGCCTCAAAAGCTGGTAGTAGATAGTGCAAAACGAATTTTTGCCCAGGTACAGAATGTTAACAAAGGTTTTCTTGAATTTGATGACGCAGGAGATTTTACAGGATTTGTTGGAGCGAGTGAAGTAACTTATGATTTCCTAACTTACTTGTGGAAAATGGTAGCAACAAAAGAGCAGAGAGCACAGATGGAACTGTTTGTACCAACAGAGTATTCAAACCTTTGTCTGGATTCAGAGGGATTTATCTATGCGACAATTAGTACATTTGATGGATTGCCTGAGGCTGCAGAACCGATTCGTAAGTTGAATGCCAAAGGTACAGATATCCTGATCCGTAATGGATACAACGATCCGTATGGTGATCTTCGTTATACGGATAGTGGTGAATTAAAGGGACCATCTCAGTTTAATGATATCTGCTGTCTGGATAATGATGTATATTATGCGTTGGATACAAATAAAGGACGTATCTTCGCTTATGATTTCCAGGGCAATATGTTATATGCTTTTGGTGGTCATGGTTATAAGGCAGGATATTTTATGAATCCGACAGCAATTGAAGATCTGGGTGATTCACTTGTTGTAGTAGATCAGAAACTTGGTACGATCACACAGTTAACTCTTACGGAGTATGGTCGCCTGTTCAAGGAAGGTCTGGCAGAATATAAGATTGGTCATTATGATCAGTCAGCCGATATCTGGCGTCAGGTACTTAAGCTGAATGGTAACTATGATCAGGCTTATATCGGTATTGGACGTGCACTTCTTCGTAAGGGTGAATACAAAGAAGCGATGAAGTATTTTGAACTTAAGCTGGATTCGAAGAATTATTCTAAGGCATTTAAGCTGTATAGAGAACAGTGGTTTACTGAGAATATTAAAACTATATTAGTTATTCTTGTTCTCCTCGTTCTCCTCGGTTTTGGCATAGGATTTGTCAAGAAGGCCAGAAGGGAGGTTGAGAAAGGATGAAGATAAAAGAAAAGCTTACGAACAAGGAAGCTTGGATTCGTTATCGTGATTCCTTGCGCTATTCCTTACATTGTATTGTAAGACCGTTTGATGGCTTTTGGGATCTTACTCATGAGAAAAGAGGGTCAATGGCGGCTGCCAATACGATCGTGATTTTAGTTCTTTTAACTAATCTGATCAAATTAGGAGCAACGAGTTTTATATTCAACCCGGTCAATTGGGATGAAGTTAACCTGATTTTGGAAATGGCAATGTTCCTTGTGCCATTTATCGTGTATGTTATTGCAAACTGGTGTCTGACAACATTGTTTGATGGAAAAGGAACGCTTAAGGATATTTGGATGGGAACAGCATATGCTATGACGCCATATGTAATCATCCAGTTACTCCTGATCCCGCTTAGTAATGCGGTGACAGAAGAAGAAGGTGCATTTTACAGTGTACTGAGTACATTCTCGATGATCTGGTGTGGTTTGCTGATCGTAGCTTCTGTTATGATGATCCACGACTTCCTATTGGGAAAAGCTTTGGCATCACTGATTTTCTCTGCAGTAGGAATGTTAATTATTGTATTTTTGCTGGTACTGTTTTTCAGTTTGATAAGTGACGGTTTCTCATACTTCTATTCTATTTATAAAGAGACCGTATTCAGAATGTATTGATGAAAGGAGGAAAATAGCAAGATGAAAAACAAATTGTATTTACTCCTGATCGCGATACTTTCGTGTTTTGTGTTCGCTGCTTGTGGAGAGACAGAAGACACTACGGCTGATATGGAGACATATGAGTATGATAACAGCGGAGATGTAAAAATCTCTAATGGAACGTTAAGTCTTACAGTAAGCGGCTCCTCAACACAGATTGAAGTTAAGGATGAGAGAAGTGGAAAAGTATACCGCTCCAATCCAACAGCAGAGGAGATTCAGAAATATTGCAAATCGGATGGTCAGTTTAAAGATGTATTGAGTTCGACGTTGGGATTAACTTATTCCAATAGCACTGATACACAGAAAGAGATTGACAACTACTCACAGTGTATCCGAGACAATAAGTTCTATGATATTGATAAAGTGAGTGACAATGAAATTGCAGTGAAGTATTCTATCGGTGATTTTGAAAAAACATATGTCTGTCCAGTGGCGATCAAGGAATCCAGAATGAAAAAGTTCCTGGAAAAAATTCCAAAGATGGCGCAGAAATCTGTTCTTCGCTGCTACATATATTATAATTATGATGAGTTAAGCAGTTCGGATGATTCATCTGATCAGGAGCTGTTAACAAAAGGTGAGAAATTATTCCCTGATCTGAAAGATGAACCAATATACTATCTGGATGAGAAGGTTACGGATGCGCGTCTTAAACAGTTGGAAACAAGATTTAAAGCAGTTGGCTATACGGCAGAAGACCGTGCAAAAGATATGGGAAGTTATAAAGTTTCCCGTAATGAAGGTAAACCAATCTTTGATATTACCGTTCATTATATACTGGAAGATGATCAGTTGATCGTTAAAGTTCCGATGAAGAATATCAAGTATAATAAAGATTATCCAATCGTTAAACTGCAGATACTTCCTTATATGGGAGCTGGTAACACGGATGAAGATGGTTATATGCTTGTTCCTGAAGGTGGCGGCGGTATTATCAATTTCAACAATGGTAAGACCCTGCAGCAGAGATACCAGAGTGATGTATATGGCTGGGATGATGGACAGAGCAGAAAGACTATCATTGATGAGTCAAAGGCAAACTTTGCTGCTTATGCAATTGCCAATAAGACACAGAAACAGTCATTTATATGTGTATCAGATGAGGGAAGTTCTTATGCTTCTGTTCTGGCAGATATTGCCGGAAAGAATAATGGTTACAATTATTCAACTTTTGTATACAATATGATCCATGGTGAAAACATGGATGTATCATCAAAATCGGATACTACGGTTCGTGTTTATGAAGAGGGTCTGCCAGATGAAACATTGACACAACGATATATATTCTCGGACAGCACAGATTATTCTGATCTTGCTGCAAGATATCGCGAGTACCTGCAGAAGAAATATCCTAATCTGCAGAACAAAAAAGAAGAGACAAGTGTACCTTTGGCTGTTGAGATGATCGGTGCAGTGGATGATACGGAGCATATCCTTGGTTATCCGGTTGTTCGTTCACAATCTCTGACATCTTATTCACAGGCTGAGGATATACTGAAGAAATTAAAAGAATCCGGTATCAATAATATTAATGCCAAATATACCGGATGGTTTAACACAGGTGTAAAACAGACATCTGCGATTAAGGTGAAAACCGTTGGCCGTCTCGGTAGTAAATCAGATCTGAAGGATCTGACAGCATATGCTAATGCAACAGATGGTACGAATCTTTATCTCAACGGTACATTTACTTATGCTTATAAAGATAAGTGGTTTGATGGATTCTCCTCTAGAAAGAATGCTGCTAAATTTGTAAGCCGTGAGGAGTGTGAGTTGTTCACTCTTGATCCGGTTACTTATAAGGCAGATGATGAAAACCGTTCCGATCATAATTACGATAACTATTATCTGTTAAAGCCATCTTATTCTATGGATGCGGTTGACAATTATGTAGAAAAGGTAAATGATCTTGGAACAAAGAACATCGGTTTTGAAGATATTGGTAATTCCCTGGCAGGTGACTATAATCCTAAGAAGCGTGTATCCCGTGAGGCATCCTTGAATCTTCAGGTTAAGAAGATGCAGGCATTGAAGCAGGGCGGTAACAAGCTGATGATCACAGCAGGTAATCAATATGCTGTTCCGTATGCGGATTATGTTACCGATATGAACATTGCACCAAAGACAGTCAATATTGTTGATGAACAGGTTCCATTTTATCAGATGGCATTGCATGGGCTTGTAAATTATTCAGGATCACCGATCAACCTGTCAGATAATGAGGAAGAGAATGTCCTGAAGTCTGCTGAGACCGGTGCTGGTCTGTACTTTACTTATATTGCAGAAGATACGAGTGTGCTTCAGAATGGTAAGTATACAAAATATTATGCATGTAATTTTGATCAGTGGAAAGATGACACGGTTAAACTGTATACCAAGTTTAATGAAAGCCTTGGTGATACCTATAATCAGTACATTGTTGGACATGAGAAATTGGCAGATGGTGTATACAAGACAACATATGAAAATGGTAAATCAGTAATTGTAAATTACAATTATGAAAAATATGATTACCAGGGTACAACTGTTGAGAGCAGAGACTTCGCTGTAGTGAAGGGAGGTGAAGAATAAATGGCTCGCAAGAACAAGAAAAAGAAAACACTGGCATTTAAAAATGCTGTAGCAGGCTATTTATTTATCGCACCGTTTATTATCGGATTTATCCTTTTTATGGTAATTCCTTTGATTCAGTCTCTTCGTATGAGTTTTAATACGGTAGAGTTGGAAGGTGGCTTGTCCATGACATGGGCGGGTATTGAGAACTATCGTCAGGCATTTCTGGTAGATGCGGAATTTGTTCCGGCACTGGCTGGAGAGCTGATAAAGATGCTGACAAATGTTCCTGCAACATTGATCTTCAGTTTCTTTATTGCGTTACTGTTAAACCAGAGTTTTAAAGGAAGAGGCGCCGTTCGTGCGATCTTCTTCCTGCCGGTTATTCTTTCATCCGGTGTTATCGTTGGTTTGGAAAGTGGAAACACTTTGTTGGCTGATATGAAAGATGCGATTGAAAATACTTCAACAGATGCAAGTATTACCGGTGTGTTGGAAAGTATCCTGATCACATCCGAATCCAGTCCGATGTCTCATATGTTCCAATATGTATTTGATATCATAAACAGTGTGTATGATATTGCGATTGCATCTGGTATCCAGATTATTATCTTTCTTTCTGCTTTGCAGACAATCTCACCAAGTATGTTTGAGGCAGCAAAGATTGAGGGATGTACGGCATGGGAGAGTTTCTGGAAGATTACTTTACCAATGGTAAGTTCCATGATTTTGGTAAACATTGTTTATACCGTAATCGACTTTTTCCTGAAGACAGATAATGCGGTTATGGAGAAGATTGATAAAGTTGGTATTGGTGGTGCGCTGGACTATGGACAGGCATCAGCGATGGCATGGATATATTTTCTCTGTGTTATTTTAGCGTTGGGTATTGTTTCGTTGATTATTTCTAGGAGGGTATATTATTATGAGTAAAATGGGCGATAAATTTAAAACCTTCAGGGAACGTAACAAAAAATCCAATGGCTATTTGTTAAGAAAAACATCGTTCAATGTAGGTTATAAAATAGTACGTTTTGTACTGCTGTTCGGATTATGTTTCCTGATCCTGCAGCCATTGTTAAATAAGATTTCCATAAGTTTTATGGAAGAGCGTGATCTGTATGATTCAACGATCAATGTCATCCCAAGACATTTTACGCTGGATAATTACAAGATTGCCAGTCAGTTGATGGAATATTGGAAATCATTGGGTAATACACTGTGGATTTCTTTGCTGGTTAGTATTTTGCAGATTGTATCCTGTACTTTAGTAGGATATGGTTTTGCCAGATATAAATTCCCATTCAAGGGATTATGGTTTGCAATGGTTATTCTGGTTATCGTTATTCCACCATCAACAATCCAGTCTTCCTTGTATTTGAATTTCCGTTACTTTGATTTCTTTGGAATCTTTTCCTTGATAACGGGTGAGCCTTTGAACCTTTTGGATACATTTACTCCGTATGCTTTAATGTGTCTTGGATGTATGGGTCTGAAGAATGGTTTGTATATTTATATGTTACGTCAGTTCTTCCGTGGTATTCCAAAGGAATTGGAAGAGGCTGCTTATGTTGATGGTTGTGGTAAGTTTAAGACATTCCTTCGCATCATGTTACCGGATGCAAAGCCAATGATCACATCTTGTTTTCTGTTTTCCTTTGTATGGCAGTGGACAGACAGCTTTTATTCAGGAATGTTCTTATCAAGTGATTATGCGATTCTGTCGAACAAGGTGTCACGTTTGTCTGAAGTGTTAAACTCCTTTGTAAAGGCTACTACAGGTTTGGACAAGGCATCAACAGCATATGCATCGGCAATGATCGGAACTGGTACATTGTTAGTTATCATTCCTTTGATTATCGTATACTTGTTTGCTCAGAAAGGTTTTGTGGAAAGTCTGAGTCAGTCCGGTATCAAGATGTAATGTACCATTTTAAGAGAGTGATTATACCGGGTCACATTCAGAACGTGTGACCCGTATAATATCCGGTGCTGCAAGGCACCAAATAAAAACAAAAAAGGAGGCTAAAAATTAAAATGAAAGCTAGTATGAAGAAATTAGTTGCAATGGGTCTTTGTGTTGTTCTGGCTGTAGGAACACTTACCGGTTGTGGTGGAAGCGACAGCGGTAAGAGCAACAAGACCTCTGAGAAGAAGCAGGGCGAGAGTAAATCTGCCGACAAGAAGACATTTGATGACCTTGGTGGTATGGAAATTGTTGTAGGTGACTGGTATACAGATGCCAGTACACTGGAAGCAAGAACAGATGATTTTGGTAAAAAACAGAATCAGTATTGGGAAGATATTCAGAAACAGTATAACTTCAAGATCAAACGTGATGCTGTTTATTCCTATACAGATGCAAAGAGTGATTATGTAAATGGTGTAATGGCAAATAATCCTAAGTTCCAGTTGTATTATTTATATCAGGAATTTGTATCTGAGCCACTGATGAAAGGTTTGATGTATGATCTCAGCACTCTGCCTGAATTCAACTTCGAAGAAGAAAAATGGAATCCTACAGTAAAAGAACTGATGTCCATTGGTGATGGTATCTGGGGTATGAGCCCTGATAACGAGCCACGTGGCGGTATCTTCTTCAATAAGCGTCTCTTGAAAGAAGCAGGTATTCCGGAAGATGAACCATATGATCTTCAGGCTGCAGGTAAGTGGACATGGGAAAAATTTGAAGAGTACTGCAAGAAGCTTACGAAGGATACAGATGGCGATGGTAAGATGGACCAGTATGCAATGGCTAGTTTCTCCAAGTATTATCTTCCTATGTGTGCAGCAAATAATAATGCAACCTTTGTTACACGTAAAGATGGTAAATACGAAAATGCAATTACATCCAGTGAGTTCAAGTATGCTATGAACTGGGGTGTAGACCTGATCAAGAAAGGTTATGTAAAACCGAAACCAGAAGGAGCTGCATGGGATTGGTATAAAGCTGCATTCCGTGACGGTGAGGCTGCTATGCAGACGGCAGAGGTATATGAGATCAGTGCTTTTGCTGAGATGCAGGATGACTGGGGATTTGTTATGTTCCCATATAATCAGGAAAATAAAGGCGCTACAAACAAGACAACTCCAAACGACAATATCGTTGTAATGCCAAGCTGCTTTGACGCAGAAACAGCAGAGAAGATTGCGTTTGCTTATGACCTTTATACAGAGCCTGTTGATGGTTACACTCCTCAGGAGCAGATTATGAATCAGTACTATACACAGTTCCGTGATGATCGTGCTGTAGATGAAACGATCGCTATGATGCTGGAGCAGGATCATAAGTCAACTTCTTATCTTCCTATGATCAGTGAGATTGATTATGGTGATTTCTGTTATCCGGTGTATGCGCTGGCAACGACACCACAGAAGAAGATCGAAGAGCTTTCCTCTAAATGGGGTGCACAGATCGATAAGGTAAATAAGAACTATGAGAAGTTTGCAAAAGAGCATTCGAATAAATAATCAACGGAATGTAAAATAAAGAAGAGGGCTGTTCAGAATGAGCGAAAAGTTTGTTTTGCACAGCCCTTTCTTACAAATAAAATGAATTAGTCTAAAGGAGAAGATAATGGAACGTTATCAGGATGAAACACTTACTTTTGAAGAGAGAGCAGCAGATCTGGTAGCACATATGACATTAGAAGAGAAAGTTTATCAGACATTACATGCGGCTGCCGCCATAGAGCGTTTGTGGATTCCTGCGTATAATTACTGGAATGAAGCACTGCATGGTGTAGCACGAGCGGGGGTGGCTACTGTTTTTCCACAGGCAATCGGTCTGGCTGCTACCTTTGATGAAGATTTTCTGGAAAAAGTGGCAACGGTAATCTCAGATGAGGGACGTGCTAAATTCAATGCTCAGCAGAAATATGCTGATTATGATATCTATAAGGGACTTACGTTTTGGTCACCGAATGTAAATATCTTCCGTGATCCAAGATGGGGGCGTGGTCATGAGACATTTGGTGAGGATCCTTATCTGACAAGCCGGCTTGGTGTTCGGTTCATTGAGGGGATGCAGGGGAAAGATGAAAAGTATATGAAAGTTGCTGCCTGCGCAAAACACTTTGCTGTGCATAGCGGACCGGAAGATATCCGGCATAGTTTTAATGCAGAAGCAACGAAGCAGGATATGAGAGAAACGTATTTGCCTGCCTTTAAAGCCTGTGTAAAAGAGGCAGATGTAGAAGTAGTTATGGGTGCCTATAATCGGACGAATGGTGAAGCATGTTGTGGTAGTAAGACGCTTCTTGTTGACATACTTCGTGGTGAATGGCAGTTCAAGGGACATGTCACATCTGACTGCTGGGCGATTAAAGATTTTCATGAATATCATATGGTAACGTCAAATGCAGTAGAAAGTGTAGCACTTGCTATGAATATGGGATGTGATCTTAACTGTGGTAATATTTATGGAAACCTGCTCAAAGCAGTTGAAAAAGGACTTGTGAAAGAAGAGACGATTGAGCGTGCAGTTACACGACTGCTTACAACACGTATGAAACTGGGACTTTTTGACGAACCGGATAAAGTATCGTATAATACGATCCATTATGATGTAGTAGATTGCAAAGAACATCAGCAGATAAATGAGGAAGCGGCGCGTAAGAGTGTAGTATTATTGAAAAACGAGAATAATCTGTTACCTTTAAATAAAAATGATATAAAGACGATTGGTGTTATTGGACCAAATGCCAATAACCGCAAGGCGCTGGTTGGAAACTATGAAGGTACAGCATCAGAATATATTACGATATTAGAGGGAATCCAGAGATATGTGGGTGATGACGTACGAGTTATGTTCTCTGAGGGATGTCATTTATGCAAGAGCAGGACACAGGGACTTGCTCAGGATAATGATAGAATGTCAGAGGTAAAGGCAGTAGCAGACAGCTCCGATGTTATTATTGCCTGTATGGGATTAGATGCCAGTCTCGAAGGAGAAGAAGGAGATGAAGGAAATGAATTCGCCAGTGGTGATAAGCCGAATCTTAACCTTCCGGGACTGCAGGAAGAAGTGCTGAAAGTACTGGTGGAAACCGGAAAACCTATTATTATGGTACTTTTATCCGGAAGTGCATTGGCAGTGAATTATGCCGACGAAAAGATTCCTGCTATTCTGCAGGGATGGTATCCGGGGGCCAGAGGCGGAAAGGCAATAGCAGAAATCTTATTTGGTGAATTTTCTCCAGAAGGAAAACTGCCTGTCACATTTTATCGTACGACAGAGGAACTGCCGGAATTCACGGATTATTCCATGAAAAATCGTACTTACCGGTATATGAAACAAGAGGCGTTATATCCATTTGGTTATGGATTGAGTTATACGGATATCTGTTGTACGGATGCCAAAGTAGAAAAGACTTCAGACGTTGTGAATGTCAAGGCCGTTATGGAGAATAAAGGCCGGATGAATGGGGCAGAAACTTTGCAGGTTTATGTAAAGGTATGTCAGAAGGAGGCTCCGAACTGGCAGTTAAAAGCACTGAAAAAAGTAACACTGAAGCCGGGTCAGAAAGAAGAGATTGAAGTGATCTTAAAGGATAAGGACTTTGGTTTGTATAATGAACAGGGTGTAAAGGTTTTGCAGGCAGGAGATTATGAAGTTTACGTGGGAACTTCACAGCCGGATGCGCGAAGTGTGGCATTGACGGGCAAAAAGCCGGCTATGTTTACCATACATTTTGATACACAAAAGGAGATTGCTGAGTAAAGAGGCATCTGCGGAATGGAGGTTAAAGTGAAATATAGTAAATGCTGGCTGGATTACCAGCCGATCAAGGAAAAAGAGCAGTGTTGGCAGACACTTTCTGTTTTATGCCAGGGAGACATTGTTGACAGTGCGGTAAAAGAATATTGTCTGGCTATGAAAGCTATGACAGGATCGGAACCATCAGTTGTGCGGGAAGATACCATAGCAGGTGTACAGATTCTGATTGATGAAGAAACCGTTCAGAAAAAGGATGGTTACTGTATACAAAAAGATTATGACAAGTATCGTATTACCGGACAGTCAGAAAGCGGTGTTTTATACGGCGTATTTCATTTTTTGCGCCTTATCAGAATGGGACAGCTTTCTACTTTGCCGATAAAAAATGCACCGGAAATGCCACTACGCATGATGGATCACTGGGACAATATGGATGGTAGTATAGAGAGAGGATATTCCGGTCAATCTTTTTTCTATAAGGATTATGAGATTTTATGGAATGACCGGATTGAACAGTATACGCGGATGATGGCATCCATTGGAATTAATGCTATTGTTATTAATAATGTAAATGTTCATGAGAAAGAAACATATCTTATTACAGACAAGTACTTACAACAGGTCAGGCAGTATTCGGATTTGTTTCAACGTTATGGAATTAAATTGTATACTTGTGTAAACTTTGCGGCACCGATTGAGCTGGCGGGATTTGTACATTGTGATCCATTAGATCCGGAGATTATGGAATGGTGGAAGAAAACCACTGCACATATATACGAGGTTATTCCGGATTTTGGCGGCTTTTTAGTTAAGGCAGATTCAGAGGGAAGACCGGGACCATTTACGTACAACCGCACACATGCGGATGGAGCTAATATGCTTGCCCGTGCATTAGCTCCTTATGGCGGAACACTGATCTGGCGCTGCTTCGTTTATAATTGTGGTCAGGACTGGCGTGACAAAAAAACAGATCGTGCGCGTGCAGCATATGACAACTTTATCGAGCTGGATGGAAAATTCGATGATAATGTTGTCTTGCAGATTAAGAACGGACCGATGGATTTTCAGGTCCGGGAACCAGTCTCTCCTTTATTTGGAGGATTAAAAAAGACCAATATGATACTTGAGGTCGAGATTGCACAGGAGTATACCGGACAGCAGATTGATCTGTGTTATCTTCTGCCAATGTGGCGGGAGATACTGGACTTCGATACGTACGCAGAGGGAGATGGTTCCACGGTTCTCAAAATCGTAAAGGGAGAACAGTATGGTCAGAAGTTGTGCGGAATGGCGGCTGTGATCAATACCGGTGATGATTACAATTGGACCGGTTCGGATCTGGCGGCAGCAAACACCTATGGTTATGGACGTATGACAATGAATCCTTCTCTGGCATCAGAAATTATTGCAAAAGAGTGGACAGATCTGACACTTGGTGCTAAAGTAGAAAAGGATATCGCAGATATGCTCATGAAGTCATGGTCTACCTATGAAAAATATACATCACCGCTTGGAATTGGCTGGATGGTGGCCCCACATGGTCATTATGGACCGGATGTTGACGGATACGAGTATGACCGCTGGGGAACTTATCATCGTGCAGACCGTAATGGACTTGGTGTGGATCGTACACCGGCAGGAACCGGTTATACCGATCAATATAATGAACCGTGGAAGACCATTTATGCAGACAGAGAAAAGTGTCCGCAGGAATTGCTTCTCTTCTTTCACTATGTGCGATACGATGCCGTGTTAAAATCGGGTAAGACATTGATACAGCATATATATGATACTCACTTTGAAGGAGTAGAAGAAGTAGAGCAGATGCTTGAAAAATGGAAGTCGCTGAAAAGGGATATTGCTTCGGATGTTTATGACCGTGTGCTGGACCGAATGGAGCGTCAGCTTGCTAATGCGATTGAGTGGCGTGATCGGATCAATACATATTTTTATCGTAAAAGCGGTGTGAAAGATGATAAAGGAAGAAAAATTTACGAATAACGCGAAAAAAGAAAAGAGGTATTTGAAATGGAAATGACATTGAGATGGTATGGTGAAGGAAATGATAGTGTTACATTGGAACAGATTCGCCAGATTCCGGGGATAACAGGAGTTATTACTGCTCTGCATGATATACCGGCCGGAGAGGCATGGACCTATGAAGATGTAATGAAAAGAAAAAATGAGGTAGAGGCGAAAGGGCTGAAGCTGGTAGGAATTGAAAGTATTAATGTACATGAGGATATCAAGATCGGTTTGCCAACCAGAGACAAATTGATTGAAGATTACTGCAAATCCTTAGAGGCAGTAGGAAAAGCGGATATACATCTGGTATGTTATAATTTTATGCCTGTGTTTGACTGGACAAGAACGGATCTGGCTATGCCGCTGCCGGATGGATCGACAGCACTTGCTTATGATTCATCTATTATTGATGGCATCGATGCCAGCGAAATGTTTGAGCGAATTGAGAAAGCCAGTGGTGGATTTGTAATGCCTGGCTGGGAACCAAACCGGCGTGATGAGATTATGGATCTTTTTGAAAAGTACAAGGATGTTGATGCAGACAAGCTGCGTGAGAACTTTAAATATTTTCTTGATGGCATCATGCCGACTTGTGAGAAATACAAGATTAAAATGGCAGTGCATCCGGATGATCCGGCATGGGATGTATTTGGACTCCCACGTATTGTTACCTGCGAGGACGATCTGTTGAAGATTGCTGATATGAATAAGAGCATCTATAATGGATTTACATTCTGTACAGGCTCACTGGGAAGTAATCTGAACAATGATCTGCCCCAAATTATTCGAAATCCAAAGATTGCAGAACGGATTCATTTTGCACATATTCGCAATATCAAATATGAAAACGATGATTTGTTCCATGAAGTATCTCATTTGTCAAGTGATGGTAACTTTGATATGTATGAGATTGTCAAAGCGTTGATCGATATGGGCTTTGACGGATGTATCCGTCCGGATCATGGACGTATGATCTGGAACGAGCAGGCAAGACCGGGATATGGTTTATATGATCGGGCATTAGGCGTTGCATATATTAATGGTTTGTGGGAAGCAATTCATAAGAATAAATAAGGAAGAGGTTGACAAGATGAAGCTATTAGATTTGCAAAAAGGCGTTTGTGCAGATTGGGAGGCGAAAGGGTATCAGCTTCCTAAGTATGACAGAGAAGCAGTAAAAAAAGCGACCAGTGCGGCTCCTGCCTGGGTACATTTTGGAGCAGGAAATATCTTTCGTGCATTTCCGGCGGCAAAACTTCAGGAACTCTTGAATGAGGGTGAATATGACCGCGGTGTGATCGTAGCGGAAAGTTTTGATCATGAGATCATCACGAAAGCATACAAACCTTATGATGGGTTAAGTCTGTCTGTTGTTTTAAAAGCGGATGGCACGATTGAAAAGCATGTGGTAGGAAGCGTGGTTGAGTCACTGATAGCCGATCCGGAAGAGTCGGCTGACTATTCCCGTCTGATAGAGATTTTTAAGAACCCATCTCTTCAGATGGTTACATTTACGATTACAGAAAAGGGATATTCTCTGGTAAATGGAAAAGGAGATAAACTTCCCGGGGTAGAAGAAGGGCTTATGGCAGGACCGGGTAATCAGAGTCATCTGATGGGACGTATTGCCACCTTATGTTATGAGAGATTTGAAGCAAATGCGGCACCACTTGCTCTTGTCAGTACCGACAATTGTTCCCACAACGGAGATAAGTTAAAAGCCGGTGTTATGGCATATGTAGATGCCTGGCAAAAGGCAGGAAAAGTGTCGGATGAATTTGTTCAGTATATGAACCATAAAGTTTCTTTCCCATGGTCAATGATTGATAAGATTACGCCACGGCCGGATGAAAATGTTCAGAAAATGCTGGAGAAGGATGGATTTGAGGATACAGAGCTGATCATTACCAGCCGCAACACTTATACGGCACCATTTGTTAATTCGGAAGAGACCGGTTATCTGGTAATCGAGGACGATTTTCCAAATGGACGTCCGCCATTGGAAAAGGCCGGTATCTTATTTACTGAGCGTGAAACGGTAGATAAAGTAGAGAAAATGAAAGTATGTACCTGTCTGAATCCACTTCATACAGCATTGGCTATATATGGATGTATGCTTGGACATACATCCATCCATGATGAGATGGAGGATACGGAACTGAGCAGGCTCGTTGACACTATGTGTTATCAGGAGGCCATGCCGGTGGTGGTAGATCCGGGAGTCATTGATCCGAAAGATTTTGCAGAGGCCGTCTTGAAGCTGCGCCTGCCAAATCCGTTTATGCCGGATACGCCACAGCGAATAGCTTGTGATACATCGCAGAAACTGCCGATCCGCTTTGGTGAGACGATTAAGTTTTATCAGCAGAGAGAGGATCTGGATCCAAAGAACCTGACATTGATTCCTCTTGTGCTGGCAGGCTGGTGCCGTTACCTGATGGGAATCGATGATAGGGGGAAAGAATTTGAGCAAAGCCCGGATCCGCGTCTTGATGAGATGAAGACATATGTAAAAGATATTGCATTGGGAGATACTGATATTCATGCTGCACTTCAGCCAATCTTATCAGATGCTACCATCTTCGCCGTAGACCTTTATGAAGCCGGTCTTGGCGAAAAGGTAGAAGAAATGTTTATCGAGTTGATCGCAGCACCGGGTGCGATCCGTGCAACATTAAAAAAATATTTAGCTTAGGTGCGATTTCATAATGTTGAGTGCACTTTTTTCCAAACGGGAAACCTGAGCTTGTGAAATATGGATTTCTTCCGCTACTTCGGTTTGCGTTTTGCCCTCGAAGTAGCGGAGTTTTATAATATGATTTTCGCGCTCAGGAAGATGTTCTAAAGCATCGCGCAGAGAAAGATGCTCCACCCAGTTAGATTCTCTGTTTTTTTTATCACTGATCTGATCCATGACATACAGTGTGTCACCACCTTCGGAGTAGACAGGCTCGTAAAGTGATACAGGACTCTGAATCGCATCTAAGGCAAGCACGATGTCTTCAGCAGGAATGTCGATTTCTTTGGCAATATCTTCAAGGGAAGGTTCTGTCTCCTGGCGTTTCATGAGAGATTCTTTGGCGTAGATGGCCTTGTAGGCGGTATCACGAAGTGATCTGCTTACACGGATCGTATTATTATCTCTTAGATAGCGGCGTACTTCCCCGACGATCATAGGTACGGCATATGTGGAGAACTTAACATCTTGTGTAATGTCAAAATTATCAATTGCCTTCATAAGTCCGATACAGCCAATCTGAAACAGATCATCAATGTTTTCATTACTGTTGTGAAAGCGCTGGATGATACTGAGAACCAGTCGCAGATTGCCATGAATGTACTGCTCTCTTGCATTTTTATCACCTTGCTGTATTTTTATAAATAATTCTTTTTTTTCTTTGTTTGTCAGTAGAGGAAGTTTACTTGTGTTGATCCCGCAGATTTCAACTTTATAATGAGCCATTGTACGACCTCCCGTTGATTTGGTAATAATAGGGTTGACGTAATGCCATTGATTTATGCGCCATTTTTTTACTTATGTCATACAATGATAAAAAGAACAGGAGTAAGCTTATGCGAATCTGTGATCTAAAAGAAAAAGAAGTCATCAACATATGTGATGGACAGCGGCTGGGTTATGTTGAGGATGTTGAATTTGACCTATGTACAGGAAGGGTGACACATATCATCATACCTGGTCCTTGTAAATTTTTCGGAGTGCTGGGACGGGAAGAAGAGTACATTATTGATATTTGCCAGATCTGTAAGATTGGGTGTGATCTTATTTTAGTAGAAGTTGATGTAGATAAGGCCCGGAAGAAATGCAGTTGTTAATCAGTCATGTAATCTGTCTATCACCGGAAGCAAATTCCTTTACATATGTGAAAAAATCCGATATACTTATTATAAGGCCTTATTGTGGTAGTATCAGGGAGACAAAGGAGAGAAGATATGAAGTGTCCATTTTGTGCAGAGGAGAATACAAAAGTAATTGATTCAAGACCTGCTGATGATAATAGTGCCATCCGACGCAGACGTCAATGCGAAAAATGTGGAAAAAGATTCACCACGTATGAAAAACTGGAGACAATTCCCTTGATCGTGATTAAGAAAGATCAGGCGAGGGAGCCATACGATCGTTCCAAAATAGAAAAAGGTGTATTCCGGTCCTGCATTAAGAGACCTGTCTCTGTCGATCAGATTAATGAACTAGTTGATAGTGTTGAGAGTGCTGTCTTTAATCTGGGAGAAAAAGAGGTGCCAAGCCGTCAGATCGGAGAGATATTGATGGATAAGCTGCAACAACTGGATCCGGTTGCTTATGTGCGTTTTGCATCCGTGTACCGCGAATTTAAGGATGTTAATACATTTGTAGACGAGATTAAAAAGCTATTAGATAAGCAGGAATAAGTTTGTCTTGTTTCCTCCTATTTTCTGTGGTATGATGGGAATGGATCATTCCTCGGAATAGGAGGAATTTGTGTATAGTAATGTATATAGTGCGGATGTATCCGGATTAGAAGCCCGGCTCATCTGTATTGAGGCAGATGTCAATCAGGGATTGCCTGTTTTTGACATGGTAGGATTTCTTGCTTCTGCGGTAAAGGAAGCGAGGGAACGTGTGCGCATTGCCATACGTAATATGGGAGTGCAATTTCCGGCAAAAAGAATTACGATCAATCTATCGCCGGCTAATCTGCGCAAGGAGGGGACTTCGTTTGACCTCGCTATTGCGATTTCTTTATTAACCGCATTCGGTTATTTATCCAATGATTGTACAAAAGATATGATGATAGTAGGAGAACTGGGCTTAGATGGCAGTATTCACGCCATTCGTGGTGTGCTGGCTATGATCATGGAAGGCAGACAAAAAGGTATCCGGCAGTTTATTGTTCCTGAAAGCAACGTAAAAGAAAGTGTTATGTTAGAGGGGGTGTCTGTTTATGGTGTAAAAACACTTGAACAGACAATGAAATTTCTGCGCGGGGAGATCGTACTTCAGCCATACGTTGACTCGCCAGAGGAACAACGGCATGAAACGATGTCGTATGATGATTTTGCTGATATCATAGGACAGGAGGCTGCGAAGAGAGCAGCGGAGATTGCGATCAGTGGTAAACACAATTTGCTGATGATAGGACCGCCCGGAAGTGGGAAGACAATGCTGGCAAGGAGACTGCCGGGTATCATGCCAGAACTAACACGGGAAGAAAGCTTGGAAATCACTAGAATGTATAGTATCTGCGGTTTGCTGCCCGAGGAGGGAAAGATAATGACAAAGCGGCCTTTCCGTGCGCCACATCATACGGTTACGGCAACAGCGCTGACTGGCGGAGGGAGAATTCCTATGCCGGGTGAAATAACACTGGCAGCAAAAGGTGTATTGTTCCTGGACGAGTTACCAGAGTTTGCAGGAAGTTCCTTGGAAGTTCTCAGACAGCCGCTTGAGGAGCATAAGGTAACGATATCCCGGCTGGGAAGATCGTATGAATATCCTTCCGACTGTGTATTTGTAGCAGCGATGAATCCCTGCCGATGTGGTTTCTTTCCGGATCGTAACCGGTGCCGTTGTACGATAAAAGATCTGCAGCGCTATTTAGGAAAATTGAGTGAACCACTGTTAGATCGGATCGATCTGTGTGTCGAGACGGGGATTCCTGACTTTCAGCTATATGGTCATGGTGAGGAATCTTCAGAACGGATACGGGAAAGGGTCAAAAAAACAATGCAGATTCAGAAAGAACGTTATAAAAATGAAACATTTTCTTACAATGGTGAATTGCCGGGATCACTTTTGGAAAAATATTGCCCGTTGCGGGAAAAAGAGGAAAAGTTTTTAAAAATGATTGCTGAAAAAGAAGACTACAGCATGAGAAGAATAGCGAGGATAATAAAAACCGCCCGTACAATTGCGGATGTTGAAGAAAGTGAGAGAATAGAAGAGGAACACCTGGCTGAAGCATTACGTTTCCGCAGTGTTGACAGAAAGTACTGGGGGGTGGCTTTGTGAAACAAGAAAAATATGATTACTGGCTGTGTCAGATCAAGTATATGCGTCGTCATACGATGCAGAAGTTATATCGGATGTTTGGAAATGCGCAACAAATCTATCAGGCATCGGAAGAGCAATGGCGTTGCTGCACAGATATGACCGAGCGTGAACTGCAGATGATGGAAGAGGCGAAGAAGGATGACCGATGGGAAAGACAGTGGGAGTTATTGCATGAGCGGGGAATAAAGGTTTTTACCTGTTTTCAGGAACAATTTCCAAATAGATTAAAAAATATTTACCAGCCTCCCAAATGTCTGTATGTAAAGGGAAAACTGCCCTGCGAAAAAAATATCAGTCTGGGGATAGTGGGCGCCAGAGACTGTACTCCTTATGGAAGAGATATGGCGCGTTTGTTTGCCTACCGGCTGGCGGAACAGGGAATTCAGATCATAAGTGGAATGGCAAAAGGAATTGATGGGTGGAGCCATCAGGGAGCATTGGAAGCGGGAAAAGATACCTATGCGGTATTGGGCACAGGGGTAGAAGTGTGTTATCCGGCCTCGCATATCTCGTTGTATCGGAGCATCTGTAATCACGGCGGAGTAATTTCTGAACTGCCGGTTTTTACCAAAGCTATGCCGCAGTTTTTTCCATTGAGAAACCGGATCATCAGCGGCTTTTCCGATGGAATACTGGTTGTAGAAGCAAGGGAAAAGAGCGGATCTCTTATTACTGCAGATGCTGCCCTTGAGCAGGGAAAAGATGTGTTTGTCATACCAGGAAGGATTGGCGATGAACTCAGTGAGGGGTGCAACCGTCTGATAAGACAGGGTGCTATTCCCGTTTTGAGTCCACAGGATATATTGGAATATTATCAGATTGAACAGGAACAAATGAACTTTTATGAGACTGATACGGAGAAGAAATTGATGGCGTGTATGCATATGGATCCGGTGCATATAGATAATATCATAGCAGGGGCGGAAATCTCACCTGCAGAAGTGGTTAAAGGGCTTATTGAGCTGCAAAAAAAAGGAAAGATTGAGGAAGCCGGGCGAAACTATTATAGGAAGAAATTCTAATTTTTGCTTGAAAGGCCTGTAAAAATAGTGTATGCTAGGTTACGTTGAAAATTTTTGTGAAAATTTTGCAGGTGATAGAAAGGGCATGGTTATTGGTATGGCTAAGAATCTTATTATTGTGGAGTCTCCGGCAAAGTCGAAGACCATCAAGAAATTTTTGGGAAAGAATTACGAAGTGGTGGCTTCAAATGGTCATGTTCGTGATATGCCGAAAAGTCAGATGGGTGTAGATTTTGAACATGATTTTGAGCCTAAATATATTACAATACGGGGAAAAGGTGAGTTGCTGGCTTCTTTGCGAAAAGAGGTAAAGAAGGCAGATAAAATATATCTGGCAACTGACCCCGACCGTGAAGGAGAAGCAATTTCGTGGCATTTGTGTCATGCACTTAAGCTGGATCCGGAAAAGACAAGTCGCATTACGTTTAATGAGATAACGAAAAATGCTGTTAAGCAGTCATTAAAACAATCACGCGATATAGATATGGATCTGGTAAATGCGCAGCAGGCGCGCCGTGTACTGGATCGTCTGGTTGGATATTCAATCAGTCCGTTATTATGGGAAAAGGTCAAAAGGGGCCTGAGCGCCGGAAGAGTGCAGTCGGTTGCCCTTCGTATCATTGCGGATCGTGAAAGTGAGATTGACGCATTTATTCCGCAGGAGTATTGGACGATTGATATCAATTTGAAAGTCAAAGGTCTGAAGAAGCCATTTAAAGCCAAATATTATGGTAGTCCCGAAAAATGCGAGATTACATCAAAAGTAAAAGCAGATGAGATTATAAAACAGGTGCAGAAGGCGGAGTTCTCTATTAAACAGATCCGCAGGGGAGAGAGAGTGAAAAAACCGCCGATGCCATTTACAACGTCCACCTTGCAGCAGGAAGGTGCAAAACGATTAAATTTTGCTACAAGAAAGACGATGCAGGTTGCTCAGCAGTTATACGAGGGAGTTCCGGTCAAGGGGCATGGGACGATAGGTCTGATCACATATCTTCGTACGGATTCTACACGTATTTCAGAAGAGGCAGACACCGCCTGCAGACAGTTTATTGCAGATCATTATGGTGAAGAAAATGTAATTGATAAGACAACGGTACAAAAGAGTAATAAAAAAATTCAGGATGCACATGAGGCAATACGTCCTACTTATGTCGAGCTGACGCCTGCACAGATTAAGGATTCCCTGAGCAGAGATCAGTTCCGTTTATATCAACTGATCTGGAAAAGATTTGTGGCAAGCCGAATGCATTCGGCAAAATATGAAACGTTATCAGTGAAAATTGAAGCTGGCTCCCATAGATTTACTAGTGCCGGCTCAAAATTAGTATTTCCAGGATTTTTGAGTGTTTATCAGGGAGATGATGAAAAGGAAGAAGCAAATTCCGCACTTGAAAAACTGACGGATGATTCAGAAATTTCCCTTGATGAGGTGATACCTGAGCAGCACTTTACTCAGCCGCCGGCGCATTTTACAGAGGCATCCCTGGTCAAAACACTGGAAGAACTCGGTATTGGACGTCCAAGTACGTATGCACCTACGATTACAACACTGATCTCGCGCAGATATGTTGCCAAAGAACAGAAAAATTTATACCTGTCAGAATTAGGAGATATTGTTAATCAGATTATGGTAAGTGCCTTTCCGAGCATTGTAGATGTTAATTTTACTGCGACTATGGAGGCACTTCTCGATGGTGTGGCAGAGGGAAATGTTGAGTGGAAGACGATCGTGCGTAATTTCTATCCGGATCTTGAAAAAGCAGTAAATCATGCCGAAGTTGCATTGGAAAAGATCAAAATAGAAGATGAAGTGACAGATGTCATCTGTGAACAGTGTGGACGCAATATGGTCATAAAATATGGTCCGCATGGCAAATTCCTTGCCTGTCCGGGATTTCCTGAGTGCAGAAATACAAAACCATATTATGAAAAGATTGGTGTAAATTGCCCGAAATGTGGTGGCGAGATTGTAATCAAAAAGACACAGAAGGGCAGACGATATTTTGGCTGCGAAAATAATCCGGAATGTGATGTTATGACATGGCAAAAGCCATCGGGCGAAATATGCCCGAAATGTGGTAATATGTTATTGGAAAAGGGAAGCAAACTGGTGTGTGCAGATAATACATGTGGTTATATTGTAGAAACGAAAGAACAAAAGCAAAACTCATAGAGTTAATGCTTGTCATTTGCTTGAATTTGTGATAATATCGTTGTATGGGGGACAAGCAGATGAGTATTGAGTTGCTGGATAAGACCCGTAAGATCAATCGTCTTTTGAATGATAAACAATCATCCAAAGTTGCTTTTACAGATATCTGTTCTGTGCTGGGACAGATCATGAAGTGCTCTTCTTATGTTATCAGTAGTAAAGGAAAGCTTCTTGGAATCTATGCAGACAGTAAGAAGGTGATCGCAGGTCTTCAAGATAAACGGGGAAGTTACATTGATAAAAAGTTAAATGAAAGATTTCTTAATGTACTTTCTACGAAAGAAAATGTAAACCTTGAAACCCTGGGATTTTCAAAAGAGGAAATTGCAGGATTTAAGGCGTTGGTTACTCCAATCAGTATTGGAGAGGAACGTTTGGGAACCCTTTTTCTATATCGTGAAAAAGAAGAATTCTGTATTGAGGATATTATTTTAAGTGAATATAGTACAACGGTGGTTGGTCTTGAGATTATGCGTTCTTTACAGGAAGAAACAGACAAAGAAGCGCATAAGAAAAGTAATTTTTCTTCGGCACTCACAGCGCTTACTCCATTAGAACAGAAGGCAATGGGATATGTTTTCCATGAATTATCCGGTTCCGATGGTACGTTGGTGACAAGTAAACTGGCAAAAAGAGTTGGTATTACCCGTACAGTTATTGTTAATGCGCTTCGCAAATTAGAGAGTGCCGGTCTGGTCAAGACAAAATCATCTGGAGTAAAAGGAACTTATATTCGGGTATTGAATGATAGCGTATACACAGAGTTTGATCATGGTTCCTGAGAGAAATGGAATTCATAGACGCAAAGGGAGTTGTGGAATGCTCATATCATGATACCTTTTGCGTTTTTTTCTAAGAAAGGAAGTGAAAATATGGTTTTGTCTAATGCTTATAATTACATTAATGTGTTAGATAAGGCAGCAGATGCCAGCTGGACAAGGAACGATGTGTTGGCGAATAATATAGCAAATGCGGACACACCGGGGTATAAACGTAAGGATGTTCAGTTTGAATCATATTTGGCTGATGCGGTGGCAGGAACAGATTCACTGGATGCGACGGTTGCTGATCTGGATCTGGACACACTGAATGCAACAACATATACAGAGCAGGCAGGACTCAGCTACCGGATGGATGAAAATAATGTTGATATCACAACGGAAAATGTTGAGCTGGCAAAAAACCAGATGAAGTATTACACGCTTATGAACTCTATCAATCAGGAGTTCTCACGGTTGAAGTCAGCGCTTCGTACTTCCTGATAGGTCAAGGAGTCAGTGAGATAGAATGGAGGTTACATAATGTCAGTTTTTGGAGCAATGGATGTCAGTGCTACCGGTATGACGGCACAGCAACTGCGTATGGATACCATATCGGAAAATATTGCAAATGTTAATACAACCCGGGATGCAAATGGTAAACCTTATCGCCGCAAGACTGTTGTTTTTGAAGAAAAGAGTTATCCTACGTTTAGTGAAAGCCTGAGTATGGCAAATAAACATAATATTGGAAAAGGTGTTAAGGTGACACAGATTGTAGAAGATAATTCGGAGGGGCGTCTGGTTTATGATCCTTCTCACCCGGATGCAAATGAGGATGGTTATGTAACATTGCCAAATGTGAATACAGTAACAGAAATGACGAATATGATCGATGCCACTCGTGCTTTCGAAGCAAATGTTACGGTGATGAATTCCACCAAGGGTATGGCGCTAAAGGCGTTGGACATCGGATCAAATTAATAAATAAGAAAAAATGGAGCTTAGGACTAAAATGGATATTTCAAGTTTGTCAGCAATCAGTGGTATTCAAAATGTAACTCGTTATGCAGATAATAGTATGCAGACGGAAAAAACAAAAAAAACAGGAGTTGCAAGCTTTGACAGCTTATTAAATTCCGCAATGAATCTGGTCAAGCAGACAGAAGATTATTCTAATGCAGCTGAAGTAGAGGAAGTTAAATACGCTATGGGACAAAGCGATAGTATGCATGATCTGATGGTGGCACAGCAGAAAGCGAATGTGTCTCTGCAATATACGGTAGCGGTAAAAAATACGGCAGTAGAGGCTTATCGTTCAATTATGAATATGCAAATATAAGCTGACTATGGTTAGGTTGTTTTCAGGGAGCGGATACAGACAATGATGGAACATTTGATAGCGATCAAAGATAAGATTCTGGAATTTTGGAATAAATATACGGCAAAACAAAAAACGGTTATTATATGTGTGGCATGTGCTATTTTGCTTGCCATTGTTTTGCTTGCTTATTTTATGACCCGTCCGGTTTATGATAATCTTGTCTCACTTAGCGGCGATGCGGCAGTTACCTTTAATGAGGCATTAGAGAGCAAGGGGATTTCTTATCAGAAAGAGTCAGACACGAACGGAAATATTACATTCAAAGTGGAACATTCACAGTATGAAGATGCAGCACTTCTTATGAGCGAAAAGCAGATCACGGATGATGAAATGACATGGAAGGACGCTTTGGACTCAGACATGACAACGTCTTCCGATGAGAAACAGACCAAAAAGACACTGGCATTACAATCTTCCATTCGTAAGGGATTGTTAAACTTTGAGGGAGTCGAAGATGCCACGGTTTATATTAACCGTCCTAAAGACGACGGCACCATTTTTTCTGAGAAACAACCAACTTCCGTTAGTGCAGCGCTAAAAGTGACAGGGAAAAAGGTAATGCAGTCGGATACGGCAAGTGCGATTGCGTATTATTTGGCAAATGCAGTGGGAAATTCCGATACAAAGGACATCGTTATTACCGATACATTAGGAAACTTATTGTTTAATGGAAAAGAAGAGACCGGTCTGGGCGGCACGATCAATACGACGGCTGAGTTTAAAGAAAAATTGAAACAAAACTATGTAAAGAATGTGCAGGATCTTTTGATCAAATATGGATTCGATGATGTGGAAATATCTAATAGTAACATTGTCCTGGATATGGACAAGGTCACAGAATTAAAAGAAAATTATACAACCAATGAAGGACAGGATCAGGGGTTGTATGGTAGTTCATATGAATATAAATCAACGGGTGCTTCCAAGGCGGGAGATGTGCCGGGTACGGATTCCAATGGGGATGTAACGGATTATAATATCTCTAATAATGGTGATAGTTCGAGTGAAACTATCCTGAATAAGTATGATTATCTGCCGAATAAAACAGTTCAGAATATAGAACATGAGATTGGAGCTGTTAAGAAGGATGAATCGTCGATTGGGATGGTTTTGACTCATCATAGGGTGATTAAGGAGTCCACGTTGAAAGATCAGGGTGCACTTAACGATATGACGTTTGATGAGTACATTGATGCAAACAGTGCAACGACGGAACAGGATGTTCCAGAGGATCTGCCTCAGCTTGTTGCGGCAGCAACCGGAATTGCGGAAAATAATATTGCTATCCGGGTTGTACAGAAACCGGTGTTTGAAGCAGAGGAAAGCGGTTCGTTTAGTGATAATATAACCAATTATCTGATGATTATTTTAACTGTGCTGATTGCAGGACTTCTTGTGTTTGTTATCATCAAGGGAACTTCACCGGTAGAGGTAACAGAGATGGAACCAGAATTATCCGTTGAAGATCTCCTTGCAACAACAAAAGAGGATGAACATAAAAATCTGGAAGAGATCGAGTTGGGAGATAAATCGGAAACCCGCATGTTGATAGAAAAATTTGTTGATGAAAATCCTGAAGCAGTTGCTTTACTTTTGCGCAACTGGATCAATGAAGATTGGGGAGGGATGTAAATGGCAGCGGCAAATCATAATACGGAGCTGGATGGCATTCAGAAGGCAGCGATATTGCTGATCACGCTGGGACCAGAGAGAGCTTCTGATGTGTTTAAGCATTTAAAAGAAGATGAAATTGAACAGTTAACGCTGGAGATTGCTAATACACGAAGTGTTACGCCGGCACAAAAGGAAGTTGTGTTAAATGAATTTTATGAAGTCTGTCTGGCTCAGCAGTATATTGCAGAAGGTGGTATCGGATATGCGAAGGATTTGCTGCAAAAGGCATTGGGAGACGATAAAGCGCAGGAGGTACTTGGCAAGCTGACTGCTTCTTTGCAGGTACGTCCATTCGAATTTATCAGGAAGACAGAAGCGTCCCAGATTTTGAACTTTATTCAGGACGAACATCCTCAGACGATTGCGCTGATTTTATCTTATCTGTCTCCTCAACAGGCAGCAGGTATTATCAGTGCTTTGACACCGGATAAGCAGACGGATGTTGCGAAACGTATTGCAATGATGGATCGTACTTCGCCAGATGTCATTAAAGAAGTTGAAAATATTCTGGAACAGAAGCTGGCCTCTCTGGTAAGTCAGGATTATACGATTGTTGGTGGTGTCGATTCGGTTGTTGATATGCTGAACACGGTAGATCGTGGAACAGAAAAACATATTATGGAAAATCTCGAAATCGAGGAACCGGAACTTGCCGACGAGATTCGCAAGAAGATGTTTGTATTCGAAGATATTCTTATGCTGGATGATCGTTCCATTCAGCGCGTTCTTCGTGAAGTTGAGAACAGTGAACTGGCTGTTGCCTTGAAAAATGCAAATGAAGAGGTTCAGAATGTTATCTTTAATAATATGTCTACCCGTCTGGTCGATATGATCAAAGAAGATATGGAATATATGGGACCGGTTCGTTTGAAAGATGTAGAGGAAGCTCAGCAGAAGATTGTTAATATTATCCGTAAGTTGGAGGATTCGGCTGAAATTGTTATTTCCCGTGGTGGAGGTGACGAGATTATTGTCTAATCTGATCAAGTATCCCTTTGTGGACTTGCGGGGGAAAGAAACAAGAGTAATCAATTACGAAAAAGAAGATAAATTTGTCCCATTTGACAAGAATAAAAAGGTTGTTGTTAAGACTGTTGAAGAAGTAGAAAAAGAAAAGAAGGCACGGGCTTCTGAACAGGCTGCAGAACAGGGTCTGGAGGTGGCAGACTTTGAGGCTGGTGTTCCTGTGGTAAATTACGATGAAATACTAGAGGAAAAGAAAAAACAGGCAGAGTCAGAAGCACAGGAATATCTGGAAAAAGCAAGACAACAGGCAGATGCGATTCTCGCAGATGCAGAACAGCAATCGGAACAGATTCGCGAAATGGCACGGCAGGAAGGCGTTTCGACCGGGCATGAGGAAGGTATGAAACAGGGGATGCAGGAAGTTGAGCTCATGCGCGAAAAAGTTGAAACGGAACGGGAAAATCAGAAACGTGAGTATGAGCAGTTATTGCATAATACAGAAGGAAGGTATGTCGATATACTCTGTCAGTTACTCCGAAAATTAACAGGTGTGATTGTTGAGGACAGAAAAGAGGTTATCTTACATTTGATCCGAAGTGGCTTTTCTGATATTGAGCCGGCAAAAAAATATATTGTACGCGTCAGCGCAGATGATCTGTTATATGTAGAGAGTAAAAAAGAAGATATTATAGAAAAAACAGGAATTGATGGAGTGATAGAGATTCAGGAGGAAAAAGGATTTGCCAAGGGCGAATGTATGATCGAAACAGATACGCAGATGATAGACTGTGGTTTTCACACACAGTTGGAAAATATGATCAGTACTCTTCGTATGCTTGTTTAATATTTGATTATAGGAAGGTTGATTGGCATGCCGATTCAGTTTGAAAAATATGAGGCATTGTTGGAAAAAAATTATACCAGCCGGTTGGGAAAGGTAGCCAAGGTGGTTGGTCTGACAATAGAGTCCATAGGTCCTGCTGCAAAACTAAATGATCTGTGTCTGATTAAATCTGACACACGCTTGGAACCTGTAAAAGCGGAAGTTGTAGGCTTTCGTGACGACAGGGTTCTTTTGATGCCATATGACGATGTGCGGGGTGTTGGGCTCGGAAGCTGGGTTGAAAATACAGGAGCCCCCCTGCAGGTTGCGGTAAGTGATGAATTGCTGGGATGTACCTTAAATGGAGTTGGCGAGTTAATGACGGGGACGCCTCTGGATGAGACATGTCTACAATATTCTGTTGAAGCGACGCCGCCGGATCCTTTGAGCAGAGAGATTATTTCGGATGCACTGCCATTAGGAGTGAAAGCAGTTGATGGCATGATAACAGTAGGCAAGGGGCAGAGAATTGGCATATTTGCGGGTAGTGGTGTAGGTAAAAGTACATTGATGGGTATGTTTGCCAGAAATACAAAGGCAGACGTTAATGTTATTGCGCTGATTGGCGAGCGTGGGCGTGAGGTACGGGAATTTATTGAGAAAGATCTTGGTCGGGAAGGCATGAAACGTTCTGTTGTCGTTGTTGCCACTTCAGATAAACCGGCACTTATCCGTAATAAAGCAGCTAAAACTGCGACAGCGGTTGCCGAATATTTTCGGGATCAGGGGAAAGATGTACTTTTGATGATGGATAACCTGACCCGTTTTTCTATGGCACAAAGAGAAATTGGACTGGCATCGGGCGAACCTCCAGTGTCGCGAGGCTATCCGCCAAGTGTGTATGCAGAGATGCCAAAACTGCTGGAGCGCGCAGGAAATTCTGATAAAGGTTCGATAACGGGACTATATGCTGTATTGGTAGATGGTGATGATTTTAATGAACCAATTGCCGATACCGCGCGTGGTATATTAGATGGGCATATTGTCTTGTCAAGAGCAATGGCGCAGAGAAATCATTATCCGGCGATTGATGTGCTTGCCAGTATCTCGCGTGTTATGAGTGCAGTAGCATCAAAAGAACATAAACAACTGGCAGGACAGATGAAAAATGTATTAGCGACGTATCGTGATGCAGAAGATCTGATCAATATCGGTGCCTATCGTGCCGGTTCAAATAAGAATATAGATTTTGCAATTGAGAAGATTGATGCGATTAACGAATTTTTACGTCAGGGAACTGATGAAAAGTTTTTATTTGATGACATTTTGGACCAGATGAGACAGATATTTGAGGAAGATACAGATGGCTCGATTTAAATTTTCAATGCAGAATCTGCTTGATATGAAAGAAAAACTGGAAGAACAGGAAAAAAATCAATATAGCCAGGCAAATATGCTTTTACAGGAGGCATTAGCGGAGAAAGAATCCCTGGAACTGCGTCTGGAAGAAGAAAAAAGAAAAAAAAGAGAAGATGTTTCCCGTTCTCTGGATATGAACAAGATTCATCGACGGGAAGAAGGAATTCAGATAATACGTATGTATGTGCGTCAGCAGACTCTGATTGTAAAACAGCGCGAAAAGGAAGTTGAGGTTGCACGCGAACGCCTTAATCAGGCAATGAGGGAGCGGAAGACATTTGAAAAACTTCGGGAACGTGCTTTTGAAACATTTCGCATAGAAGAAAATCTTAGAGAACAAAAAGAAGTAGATGAGCTGGTAAGTTATCGATATGGCGTCAATAATGACTCGCAGTAATGAACAGGAAAGGTGGATAATATGGCAAAAAAAGACAAAAAAAAAGAGCAGACAGTGACAACGGATGAAAGCACGGGAAGTAAAGTTGTGACGGCGTTGATCGTTCTTGTTATAGTGGTTATCTGGCTTGCAATCTTTGGCGTTTTGATCAAGCTTGACGTTGGAAATTTTGGAAGTGAGGTTTTGTACCCGGTTCTCAAGGATGTACCGGTTATCAATTGGATACTTCCTGAACCCCAGGAGGGACAAAAGGAAGAGACGAATGAGTATGATAACCTTGCAGAGGCCAATGCGCGGATACGCGAGCTTGAGAGTAAACTGGCAACGAACGATAATGCGAATAGTGCCAATAGCAGTGAGATAAAAGAACTGCAGGCGGAAAATGCAAGATTAAAAAAAATTGAAGAGTCGCAGAAAGCTTTTTCTGAGAGAGTCAAAGAATTTGATAAAAATGTAGTTTATAATGATAAAGCACCGGATACGGATGAGTACAAAAAGTATTACGAACAGATAAGTCCGGATAATGCAGAGGAAATCTATCGTGAAGTATGTAAAGATTATGAGTATTCGCAGGAAGTGAAGAATCAGGCAGATATGTATGGAAAGATGGAGCCGGCCAATGCAGCAGCAGTTTTGTCTGAAATGACAAATGATCTGAATCTCGTTGCACAGATAATGGAAAGTATGCAGACTTCAAAACGTGCAGCTATCATGAATAATATGACACCGACGGTAGCAGCGCAGATTACGACCAAAATGACAGCAATGAAAAAATAAGCTAATGAAAACAAACCGGTCTGCCGATATACTAACCGTAGAAGATTTTTAAGAAGAAAGGAGGGAAATAGAATGAATACGCAGGGAATATCACTTCTTGTATCAGCAGGAACTGTGCCGGCTGCCACAAAAAGCACAAAAGCAAGTGCAGAAACATTTGACAGCTTTATGAATGTTAAGGCTACGAACGTATCTGCAAAGGATGCTGGCAAAAAGAAACTTAATGTTGATGGGAAAAAGAATGTATCTCCGGATGAGAATGTGGATTCCAAAAGTCTGGATCTGAAAACCGGTACGCAAAAGAGTATTATGTCCGATGAACAACCTGACAAAGAACCGGAAAGCATAGATATGACGGCAATGGTTGAAAAAGCTCGGACTATATTAAAAAACATGTTTGGTTTGACTGACGAAGAACTGGTTGATGTGATGGAGCAGCTTGGAATGAATATACAGGATCTGCTGTTTCAGCCACAGAATGGCTTTGTTAACATGATTGATCATGAGACACTGCAACAGTTTATTATGGGAGTTCATGGTGTAGAAGATCCAGCAGCTTTTCTGACGAATGCTGTTCTTGGACAGGAACTTAATGAACTGATGGAGAGTTTGACCAATGTTGCAGCAGAAGCGTTTGGTGTTAAACCGGAAGAAGTGCCTGAGTTGCAGAACAATGTTATGCTGGATTTTTCAGAGCAGATGCAGCAGACAGGACAGGAATCGGTAAAACAGATGGCAGGGCAGGAACCAGATGGAAAAGTGACAGACGCTGGTAATGCAGAGAAAATTTCGGTAACGGTCGAAACACAACAAGGCAATGTGGGTACGGATGAGAATCAATCCGGGACGCAGCAATTCAGTGCAGAAACAACGCAAACGGCAGAAGAGGTGCCAAAGATGGAAAGTGTTCATGAAACACAAGCAGTATCCATTTTCACGGAGAATCTTGCAGAAGCACTGGAACAGGTAAACCAGGTAGAAGAACTGGCAGAAGACCGTACGATGGTGCAGGTCGTAGAGCAGGTGGTACGTCAGGTAAGAATACGTGTTATGCCGGAAACAACCAGTATGGAAATGCAGTTAAATCCTGCTAATCTGGGACGTGTGCATCTGACTGTTGCAACAACAGGCGGTGTCGCTACGGCATCCATGATTGTGGAAAATCAAATGGCAAAAAATGCTCTGGAAAGTCAGATGATCACTTTAAAAGAATCCTTTGCACAGCAGGGACTTAAAGTGGATGAAGTTGAAGTAACAGTGGCTGAATTTGGAATGAAAAAGGAAGACCAGCAGCAACAGGAAGCATCAGACGGAAGAAAGCAGAATCGAAGATTTCGTTCCAATTCCGATCTGACAGATGAAAACGAATCTGTGCCGGACAGTAATATGACGGCAACAGAACGAAGAGACAGTAACAGTGTCGTCGATTATACAGCGTAAAAAGAAAGGAAGTGAGAAAATGGCAGGAGTTGGTGGCGTATCTGATCTGACAACATCTCTTGATGAGATAGCAGAAAGTCAGGCAGAAAAAAAGAAAAATGTCAGAGGTTCGGATAAACTGGGCAAGGAAGAATTTTTACAGCTTCTTGTCTGTCAGCTTCAGAATCAGGATCCGTTAAATCCACAGGATGATACAGAATTTGTTTCGCAGTTAGCGCAGTTCTCCTCATTGGAGCAGATGACAAATATGAATTCTACTCTGAGCAATACATCAGCGTATGGTCTGGTTGGAAAAGAGGTTATTGCCCAATCCGTAGATGAAAATGGTCAAGTAAAAGAAACCCGTGGTATTGTAGATTATGTAGGAATGGAAGATGGCAAAGCAGTCTTGTCTATTAATGGCAAAACATTCAGTATGGATGATCTGGTAAAAGTGTTAGATACTGCTTATGCAGCGAAAGATTATCTGCCAAGTGTGAAGGAACAGAGCAAAGTTTTCGATAAAAGCAATCCTGGTACAACACAGATTGAGATTAATCTGGGAAGTAATGGCTATGAGGCAAGCAGTGTGATCGTAGCAATTAATGGTAAATACATTGATAAGGAACAGCTTTCTTATGATGCAAAGAAGGGAATCTTGTCTATCGCACCGGAAGCTTTGAAGGATTTAGACACGGGTAGTTATTCAGTAGGATTTTTGTTTAATGATCCATATGCAACAACGGTGACAGATAAAGTTACATTGAAAGTAGTCAATAGCGGCATTACTGCCGGAGGGAACGAATCGGGAAAAGCGGAAACGGAATAACAGATGGAGTGACAAGGAGGTCGTTTTTTTATGCAGATCAAACAAAACTTTGCATCCATTGAACAGGTTCGGGGCCGGATGCCTTCCTATGGTGACATTCATAAAAAAACAAATATTACCAGAGAGACGGATCAGAGTTTCAATGAAATCCTTTTTTCGAAACATGCCTCAAAAAGACTTGAAACCCGCCAGATCGATATAACCGATGAACAGCGTGTGCGGCTTCAGGATGCAGCCAATCAGGCAAGAGAAAAAGGAATGAGGGAATCGCTTGTTATGGTGGATAATCTGGCGTTTATTGTAAATGTCAGAAACAATACGGTGATAACAGCCGTAAATGATACAAAAAGAGCCGTCTTTACGAACATAGACGGAGCAATAATTAATTAAACATGCTGGCCCAAAAAATGGAAGCATGAGCACCTTTGAATGCCAGATAAGGTGCAGGTACAAAAATTGGAGGGTGATTTATTATGATGAGATCATTGTATTCCGGTATTTCCGGATTGAGAGTACATCAGACAAAGATGGATGTTATTGGTAATAATATTTCTAATGTAAATACGGTTGGATTTCGTGCCGGATCGGTAAACTTTACGGATGTGTTTTATCAGACTACACAGAATGCCTCTGGTCCTAATGCGCAGACGGGAACAGCTGGTACAAATGCTGTACAGATCGGTCTTGGTGCTAATGTTGCTTCGATCAGCGTTGATCTGAGTGGCACAGGCGCAACACAAAGAACCGATCGAGGTATGGATATCATGATCAACGGTGATGCGTTTTTGATCGTTCGCAGCAGTGGAAACACCTACTTTACTAAATCCGGTGCCTTGGATATCGATGCAAATGGTACATTGTATTGTACAACAAATGGGGCTACGATCCTCGGATGGGGCGTAGACGAGGCAGGAGAAATTCGTAAGGATGCTGTTGCACCGTTGAATCTGATGGGGGGAGAAAATGCATTTTCGAATCCGAATGCGACGACAAACGTGACGCTTTCCGGAAACCTTGATCAGAATGATCCTTTGGTTGCTTACAGCCAGGATGGTGCCGGTTATCCAAGGTCTATCAGCTTTTATGATAATTTGGGTAATCTATGTACAGCTAAATTCACTATGATGAAGACAGCGGCAGGAGCGGATAATACGTATCAGATTCGTCTGTCTGACATCCTGGGAGCAGATGGAAAATCTATGTTAAAACAGAAGGATGAAGCTACAGGAAATTATGTATCGACAGAGAAAGTAATCAATTTTAATGGACTGGATCTGGGAGGTACAAATTATACTGTAGATCCAAGTAGTGGTGATATTACATTCTCCGGAGATCCGAAATGGCCGGTATTGACATTCAATTCAGTAACAGGTGCTTTTACAAGTGTAAGCAGTGAAGATGGCAATATGCTTAATCTCAATCTGAGTGCAGATGGAGAGCCGTATCCAACAAGCGGTGTCAATATTGATTTTTCTAAGCTCACCATGTTTGCAACGAATGGGACGAGTACAATCGAGCCGAAGCGCGGCGATGCTGCCAATGGAGATGGTGCCGGTAATGCGGCAGGAAGTCTGAATGGATTTTCTATTCAGACAGATGGTAAAATATATGGTGTTTATAGCAATGGTGATAAAAAACTGCTGGGACAGATAGCGGTAGCGACATTTGCTAACCCATCCGGTCTGGAAGCTGTGGGGAACAGTATGTATTCAGCGACACTTAATTCCGGAGATTTTGATGGTATTGGTGTAGACATTACTTCTGTTGGTAAATTCTCTATTGGTGCTTTGGAGATGTCGGATGTTGATCTGGCTACTGAATTTACTAACATGATTACGACACAACGTGGATTTCAGGCAAATTCGCGCGTAATTACAACATCAGATTCTATGCTGGAAGAACTTGTTAATCTGAAACGATAATAGAACACTGAATTTATTATTCTGTGGGTGACTTTTTATAGTCACCCACTTTTATGTGAAAATAATTGTAAAAGAAAGTAGACAAGAAGAGAAAAATTTAGTAAAATTGTATTTATAAAAAATGTATAAAAACATCTAAGGTGGTGTAATTTTGGATTTAGCTACATTAATAGGTATAGTCGGTTGTGCCGGCGCTGTTTTCTATGGTATCATATCCGGTGAGCTTGGATTTGCTGCTCTTGGAAATTTCTGGGATGTGAATTCATTCCTCATCACAGTTGTTGGTTCTATGATGTGTATGATGACAATGTCAGATAGTATTGGAGATTTTGTTGCCTGCCTGAAGTCATTTCTTCTATCCTTGAAAGTATCCGAGAGTAATGAAGGAGATATAATACATAAAATTATTGATCTGGCAAACGTGGCCAGAAAAGAAGGTCTTCTTCAGTTGGAAGAGGCAGCAGGTGATATCGACGATGAATTTTTGAAGAAAGGCATTATGCTGATCGTAGATGGAACAGATCAGGAGCTGGTATCCAGCATTTTGGAGACAGAGCTTGATTGTATTGAACAGCGTCACAGTAAAAAAATTGCTTTTTGGGACAATTTGGCTGCCATGGGCCCTGCCTGGGGTATGATCGGTACTCTGATTGGTTTGATCAACATGTTGAAGCTGTTGGATGATCCAAGTTCAATCGGTCCGAATATGGCGGTTGCTCTGATTACAACATTATATGGTTCTCTTCTTGCTAACTGGATCAGTATTCCTATTGCTACCAAGTTACGCGCAAAGAATAGAAAAGAAATTATGATGAAAGAAGTTGTCTGCGAAGGTATTCTTTCAATACAGGCAGGTGAAAATCCTCGTGTTATTGAGGAAAAGCTTAAATCCTTCCTGGCTCCAAATGAACGTGAAGCAGTTCTTAATGGAGGCAAAGGACAGCAAGGTGGTGACGCTTAATGGCGAGAAAAAAGCGTGAAGAAGAACAGGGCATTAGTGCTGGATGGATCAACACATTTGCTGATCTGATGAATCTGCTTCTTTGCTTCTTCGTTTTGCTGTTTTCTATGTCTACTGTCGATGCTGACAAATATGAACAGTTGGTTACATCCATGACGGAAAGCATCAATATATTTAAAGGTGGAGGAAAGGCAATCGGCGAGGGAGCGTTTGTTTCAAACGGAACCGATCAGCTTGTATCAATCTCTAAGTATTTCAAAGAGTATGAAGATATGGGAGACGATTCACAGAATAAAGAAGGTCAGGATACGAAACAGGACAGCGGAACAGAAAAAGCTGACAGTAACAACAATACAGAGGAAAACAAAACCGCGGAAGAAATATATGAAGAAAAAAAAGCGCAGGAACAGAGACAGGCGGCAGAGGCTCTCTATGGTGAGGTGACAGAACGGGCTCAGGCAAAAGATATTGAAGATGATATCAGTGTCAATATCGACAAGCAGAATCAGTATGTACAGATATCTCTTAATGGTGCGCTATTGTTTGAGACCGGCGATGTGGAGATCAAGAAGAGCATGCGGCCGCTGATGAGTAAGGTTGGTGACATACTCAGACAGTTTAAAACTCATCGTATCAAGATAGAGGGGCATACGGATAACGTTCCGATTTCCGGAAAATACAGTAATAATATGATGTTGTCGACAGCCCGCGCCAATACTGTTTTTCAATATCTGAAAGATAAGAAAAAAATACCTCCGCAATCAATGGAGATATCGGGGTATGGAGAGTTTGCTCCTGTGGCGAGTAATAAAACGGCAAAAGGACGCGCACAGAATCGTCGAGTTGAAATAAAGATTTACACGGGAAAATAAAGGAGACATCAGGAGGTTGAAGAATGAAAAAGAATATACTTACTATAGTGATCATGGCATCCACTCTTATTAATCTGGTACTTACCGCTGTATTAGTGTTCAGCGTTATGCCTGCAATGAACAAGACGGGAGTTCTGGTAGATAAAGTAGCTTCTGTTATTGATCTTGAGATTGAAGATAAGAATTCCAAAGAGCAGGAGTATACGATTGATGATTTGGAACCATATGCAAAGAAGTATGATGCTGCTGTTAATATTAATCTGAAACGTGATGAAGGCGATGATGCAAACCATTATGCACAACTGGCAGGATGGACACTTTCACTGAACAAAAAAGCAGATGATTTCAGTTCGATTAAAGATTCTCTGACTACAAAAGATGTTTATGTGGATGATATCGTGAAGGAAACGATTAGCAGTTATACAGCAACAACGCTGGATTTTACAAAGTGTAAGACAGAGATTATAAAGAAAATACAAGAGAAATATAACACAAAAGCTATTGTTGATATTTCACTTACAGATCCTTTGATTGCATAATAATATAAAAAAAGACTTTATGTTATGTGAAAATTATGGTATAATATCAGATGGCATGTTTTACATGCTGTGTTGAATAAGTGAGGTGAGAAATTATGGGCGATGTTCTGTCGCAAAATGAGATAGATAATTTGCTCTCCGCATTAAGCAGTGGTGAATTCGATCCCAACGATGCCGGAGAGGTGGAAGAAAAGCAGGTTAAGGATTATGATTTTGCGAGACCGTCCAAATTTTCAAAAGAACACTTGCGGACTCTGGTATTTATTTTTGAACATTATGCCAGATTGTTATCGACCAATCTTCCCGTATATTTGAGAAAAAATGTACAGGTAGAAGTGATGCATTCTGAGGCGGCTACTTATCAGGAATTTTCAAATTCCCTGTCTAATCCGGTGTTGCTGGGAGTTGTTAATTTTGCTCCTTTGGAAGGAAATGTCATTTTAGAACTTGCTACCGGGCTGGGATATGCGATTGTTGACCGTATGCTTGGCGGTGGCGGAAAACCGTTGGATAAAAACAGAGAATTCACAGAGATTGAGTTGACGATTATTGAGCGTATCATGGTAGTTTGTACCAATCTGCTTGTAGAACCGTGGAAGAGTGTTCAGCAACTGGAACCGATGCTGGAAAGAATTGAAACAAATTCGCAGTTTGCTCAGTTTGTGACACCAAATGAAATGACTTCGATTATTACTATGAGCATTAAGATTGGTGACGCAGAAGGATTGATGAATATATGTATTCCTTATGCTGTCCTTGAACCTGTGATTGACAAGGTGAATACAAAGTACTGGTATTCGACATCGACTGAAATTGAAGATGGAAGTTATCGGGAATATCTGGAAGAATCCTTGCAACGGGCAAAAATACCGGTTCGTGCCATTATGGGGCGGAGTGCAATTTCGGTAAATGATTTCATACATCTGCAGCCGGGAGATATCATAAAGATTAACACAAGAATAGAAGATGAATTAGATGTTTATGTTGGAAATATCAAGAAGTTTTCTGCAATACCGGGAGCCTATGAGGACTCTTATGCAGTAAAAATAAAATCAATCTATAGAGAGGAGTAATGCAATGGACGGAATGTTATCGCAGGAAGAAATTAATGCGTTATTAGGCAACATGGATGCCGATGGCGGCTCAGAAGAAACCGCATCGGAAGATGCACAATCCTCCGTGAATGTTTCGGATTCCGAAATGCTGACTCCAGAAGAAGCAGATGGACTTGGTGAAATTGCTAATATCAGCATGGGAACGGCTGCTACAACGTTGTCGATTCTTGTTAATAACAGGGTTGATATTACGACGCCGACCGTGTCCTATACAACGATGGAACAGTTAGCAGAGCAAAAGGAAGCACCTGTAGTATTTATCTATATATCATATCGGTCAGGTCTAAAAGGAAACAATGTTTTGATCCTGAAAGAACAGGATGTGAAAGTTATCACGGATCTCATGATGGGAGGAGATGGTACTAACACGGATACAGAGCTGAATGATCTGCATCTCAGCGCAATATGTGAGGCCATGAATCAGATGATGGGATCGGCGGCAACATCTATGTCATCCATGATTAATGAGATGGTTGATATCAGTCCGCCAACTGCCACGAGGATTGATTTTGGACAGGGACTGGATGCTCCCGGACTTCAGGAATTAATGGGACAGACTTTTGTTGAAGTTTCCTTTAAAATGGAGATAGGAGAACTTGTTGACAGTGAGATCATGCAATTGTATCCAATCGAGTTTGCAAAGATGATTTACAAACAGTTTGTAGATGTATCGACAGGTGGGATAACTGTACAGGAACAGGAAACTACTCCTGCTGCAGAAACTATATCACCTGCGCCTGCAGCATCGACAGCGCCTGTACAAGAGCCGCAGCCGGCGATGTCGGCACAGCCACAGCCGGCACCAATGCAAATGGGACAGCAGCAGATGGGGGCTATGCAGCAGCCAATGTATGCAATGCCGCCACAGGATGTTAATATACAACCGGCACAGTTCCAGAACTTCACGCAGATGCCAAACTTAAATGGCATTGCACCGGAAAACATTGATCTGATCATGGATGTTCCGTTGGAGGTAACTGTTGAATTAGGAAGAACAAGCAAATCTATAAAAGAGATTTTGGACTTTTCACCAGGTACTATTATTGAATTAGATAAGCTTGCCGGTGAACCGATTGATGTTTTGGTTAACGGAAAATTTGTAGCCAAAGGTGAAGTTGTTGTGATTGAAGAAAGTTTCGGTATTCGTGTTACCGAGATTATAAAAGAATAATGGAGGAGATTAACGATGGCAAAAAGTGTTTTAATATGTGATGATGCAGCATTTATGAGAGTTATGATTAAAGACATTCTTACCAAAAATGGATATGAGATAGCAGGAGAAGCTGAGAATGGCTTGAAAGCTGTAGAAAAGTATAATGAGACAAAGCCAGATTTGGTTATGATGGATATTACAATGCCGGAAATGGATGGAATTCAAGCATTGAAGAAGATCAAAGAATCAGATTCCGGTGCCACCGTAATTATGTGTTCTGCAATGGGGCAGCAGGCAATGGTTATCGAGTCTATTCAGTCTGGTGCAAAGGACTTTATTGTTAAGCCATTTCAGGCAGATCGTGTTATTGAGGCTGTAAAGAAGGCAATAGGTTAACTTATGAATGGGAGCAATTTGTTACAATTGTTCATGTTGATCATCGTATTTGTATTTATTTTGGCGGCCACTTATTTTACTACTAAGTGGATTGCCAGGTCAGGGATGATTCAGAATCATGCCAGGAATATAGCTGTTAAAGAAACGTTTAAAATTGCAACAGGAAAGTATATTCAGATCATCCGGATAGGCAGCAAATATTATGCCATTGGTGTATCAAAAGATCAGATTTCTTTTCTGACAGCGCTTGATGAGAACCAGCTTGATTTTCAGACAGCAGAGATGACAAATACAAAACTTTCGTTTAAAGAGATGATTGAAAAGATGTCGGCAGGAAAGAAATCTTCGGACATCAAATAAAGAAAGAAAAGGTTGGTATTTATGAAAGAACAGAAGAGATTAAGTCAGAATTCACTTCGATTGATTGTTCTGTTTGCTTTGCTATGTATATTAACCTTTTTTTGTGGTACAAAGATATCCGTGCAAGCAAAGAAAGCAGTTAGTTCGGGGGCTAATGTATCAGAACAATCAGGAAGCACCCGGGGAGAAGTACAGGATCCGGATTCTCCACAGGATTTTCAATTTAATATTACTTCCAACGCAGGAAGTTCCAGTTTGTCAGCCAGTATGCGGATGATCCTTGTTCTGACGCTGCTGTCATTGGCTCCGTTCTTGTTGATCATGGTCACTTCGTTCACAAGAATCATTGTGGTACTTCATTTCATCCGTTCGGCGTTGGGAACACAGACAACGCCACCGAATCAGGTTTTGATCGGTTTGGCGCTTTTTCTTACGTTATTTATTATGAGTCCGGTAATGGCTGAAGTGAATTCGGACTGTATTCAACCATTTGATAATGGTAAGATTACGCAGGAACAGGCGTTAAATGCAGGCTTAAAACCAATACGTACTTTTATGTTCCAGCAGACAAACCGCAAGGATATTAAACTGTTTCTGCAGATACAGAAAAAAAGTGAAAAAGTTTCCGTTGATAATGTGGATGAAATTCCAACGCTTGTTTTGATACCGGCATTTATGATCAGTGAATTAAGAACCGCATTTATCATTGGTTTCTTAATATATTTACCATTTATTGTTATTGATATGGTCGTGGCATCTACCCTTATGTCAATGGGAATGATGATGCTGCCGCCGACGACAATTTCCATGCCGTTTAAGATTCTTTTGTTTGTACTGGCAGATGGATGGAATCTTGTGATCGGACAAGTTGTAAAAACATTTTATTGACGGGAGGCGATTGAATGACAGATGCAGATGTATTAGACATTACCATTGATATGATCTGGTGTATTATAAAGTGTTCTGCCCCGTTATTACTTGTGTCTCTTGTTGTAGGTCTTGTAATAAGTATCTTTCAGACGATTACGTCAATTCAAGAACAGACATTGACCTTTGTTCCTAAGTTAGTTGCGATATTTATTATGCTGTTACTCTGTGGTGGCTGGATCATGGATAATTGTGTTGATTTTCTGGTGCAGTTATGTAATAAATTTTCTATTTATGTTGGAGGATGAAGATGACGTTTACAGTAGAAAATTTAGAATTTTATCTGCTTGTTCTCGTTCGCGTGTCTGCTTTGGTTATGACGGCACCTTTTTTCAGCTACAATACTATTCCGATGCGTGTAAGGGCAGCCATGAGTGTTTTTCTGTCTCTGATCTGTATATCGATTACTCCGGTTATCACTCTTCATTATGTCGGAGTGGTTGGGTATGCGGTATTGATACTGAAGGAAATGCTGCTTGGGATCACGTTAGGACTTATGTGTACGATGTGCTTTCAGATTGTCAGTTTTGCCGGACAGTTAATGGATATGGAGATGGGACTGTCGATGGCAAGTATGTTTGATCCAATGACAAACTCACAGATTTCTGTAACAGGTAATTTATATAATTATGCACTTTTACTGATGATGGTCGTTACTAATATGCATTACTATATTATTCGTGCCATTTGTGATTCTTTTTCGTATTTTAATGTAGGAAAAGCAATTTTTCCTATGGCTAATCTGAAAAATATTGTTGTGGATTTTATTGGTAACTATTTGGTGATCGCCGTACGGATTGTTTTGCCGGTATTTTGCTGTATGCTTCTGATTAATGTTATTCTTGGCGTACTTGCTAAGGTTGCACCACAGATGAATATGTTTGTTGTTGGTATGCAGATCAAGATTATGGTAGGCTTGGTTGTGCTGGTTCTGGTCATACAGAGTTTTTCGACAGTGGCTGATTATATATTTGGAGAGATGAGAGAAGTTATTACGAATGTCATTCATCTCTTTACCCCATCATAAAAGATTGAGCAGGTGATTGGATGCGATTGGAATATAATCTGCAGTTTTTTGCCAAAGAGGGTGAAGGGGGAGAAAAAACAGAACCCGCGACACCGAAAAAATTAGAAAAGGCAAGAGCTGAGGGACAGACGGCAAAGAGTCAGGATATGAATACTGCTATCTTATTATTTGTACTCTTTACCGGTTTAAAAATCTTTGGAGGCTTTATGCTGAATAGGATTTTTGATATGTTTCACTTTTTTTCTTATGCTATATCGGAGTATTCACGGGAAGAGTTTACAATTGCCAGAGCTGAGGGATTGTTTCAATATGGTCTGAAAGAGTTTATGTATACAATCTTACCCTTAGTGGTATTGGCAGTGTTAGGCGCATTTGTAGTTAACATCGTTCAGGTAAAGTGGAAGATCACTTTGAATCCGCTTAAGCCCAAACCGTCTAAGATAAATCCAATCAGTGGTATGAAACGATTATTTTCAAAGGACAAGCTGTTTGAATTGCTAAAGGCTATTGTCAAGGTTGGTATTTTATTTTATGTTGTTTATGACTCATTGAAAGATGAGTGGGGGCTGGTCATCAATATATATCAGTTAGATTTGTGGCAGGCGATTAATCTGATCGTTGACACTGTTCTTACAATATCCTTCAAGATCAGTGCTGTGTTCCTTATTATAGCATTTGCTGATTGGAAATATCAGAAGTATAGGTTTAGTTCTGATATGAAGATGACAAAACAGGAAGTTAAGGAAGAATACAAAAATGCAGAGGGTAATCCACAGATTAAAGGACAGATCAGAAAAAAAATGCAGGAAGTATCAAGGCGGCGTATGATGCAGGAATTACCGGAAGCAGATGTGGTCATCACGAACCCGACGCATCTGGCTGTCGCACTGAAGTATGATAAAGAACAGGCAGAGGCTCCGGTTGTTATCGCAAAAGGAGCTGATTATCTGGCTGCCCGTATAAAAGAGATTGCAAGAGATAATCATGTTGAGATTGTGGAGAACAAGCCTCTGGCACGTATGTTGTATCATAACGTGGAGTTAGGGGAACAGATTCCGCCGGAGTTATATCAGATGGTGGCGGAGATACTTGCTTATGTATATGGTTTGCAGGGAAAAGTTAGTTGATAGCCGGTTATCTGACCGGAAAGGAAAGGAGAATGGATCATGCAAAAGGCAGATGTGGCACTGGGAGCGTTTATCCTGGTACCGATTTTATGCTTGCTTATTCCGGTTCCGCTTTTTTTGCTGGATTTATTGTTTGCACTTAATATTACTTTGTCAATGATCATATTGTTTCGTTCTCTGTTTTCCAGAGAGCCACTGGATATGTCCAGTTTTCCGACCTTACTGCTTTTAACGACATTGTTCCGTTTGTCATTAAACGTAAGTTCAACAAGAAATATTCTTCTTTATGGAGATGCCGGAAATGTTGTTAATACATTTGGTAATTTTGTAGGTGGAGGTAATCTTGTTGTAGGAGCCATCGTTTTCTTTGTATTGATCATCATGCAGCTTATCGTGATCAACAAAGGTTCCGAACGTGTATCAGAAGTAACGGCGCGGTTCACCCTGGATGCTATGCCTGGTAAACAGATGGCGATTGATGCCGATCTGAATACCGGGGCGATTACTGATGAGGAAGCGAAAGAGCGTCGAGAGAAGATCCAGCAGGAGTCGGCTTTCTTTGGTTCTATGGATGGTGCTACCAAATATGTAAAAGGAGATGCTACAGCAGGTCTGATCATTACGGTGTTAAACTTTGTCGGCGGTCTGGCGATTGGTGTCGTGATGAATGGAGAGGATATTGCATCAGCTCTGGATAAATATTCGATTTTAACGATCGGTGATGGACTGACCAGCCAGATTCCATCGTTAATGATTTCGCTGGCAACCGGTATCCTTGTTACAAAGGGGTCAAAAGAGGCAGACGTGGGAAATATTTTACAGAAGCAGTTGTTCTCTACGCCTAAGGTTATGAATATTGTTGGAGCGGCACTGATCTGTTTGGGAATATTTACTCCATTGAATCTTTTGATTTTCTGCTCATATGGAATTTTACTTATTATAACGGCACGTATGATGTCAAATGAACTTGAAATGGCAGAAGTTGAGGAAGCTGTGGCTGAGGAAGAGGAATCTGCGGAGGAAATCCGGCGACCCGAAAATGTCAATTCCCTGCTGCAGGTTGATTCGATCGAGCTGGAGTTTGGCTATGGCATTATCCCGCTTGCTGATGTGAATCAGGGTGGGGATCTTCTTGACCGGGTTGTTATGATCCGCCGGCAGATCGCTCTTGAATTGGGATGTGTTGTGCCGATGATCCGTTTACGTGATAATATTCAGTTAAATCCAAATCAATATCTGATTAAGATAAAAGGGGTTCCTGTCAGTGAAGGTGAGATTCTGTTTGACCATTATATGGCAATGAATCCCGGATATGTGGAAGAAGAAATATCCGGTATACCGACATTTGAACCATCGTATCATCTGCCGGCAATCTGGATTACGGAAAGCCAGCGGGAGCGGGCAGAATCACTTGGTTATACGGTCGTTGACCCGCCTTCTATTATAGCGACACATTTGATGGAGATTATCCGTACCCATCTGGATGAACTTCTTACCAGACAGGATGTGCATAATCTTATCGAAAATGTTAAAGAAGCCAATGAAACACTCGTTTCAGAGCTTGTACCGAAGCTCCTTAATGTTGGTGAAATCCAGAAGGTATTGCAGAATCTGCTGGCAGAGGGAATTTCAATCCGTGATCTGGTTACTATTTTTGAGACACTTGCAGATTATGCGCCAACAACACACGACACGGATGTACTGACAGAATATGTTCGCCAGAGTCTGAAGCGTGCGATATCAAATCAGTATTTTACTAATAATGAGGTTACTAATGTTGTAACTTTGGACCCTGATGTAGAACAACAGATTATGGACTCTGTTAAGCAGACAGAACAGGGCTCTTATCTTGCTCTGGATCCGGATTATACACAGCGGCTCATGACATCTTTGCGGGAAGAAACAAATAAGCTGGAAGAACTGGGGCGTACACCAATTCTTATTACGTCGCCTATTGTTCGCATGTATATGAAACGGCTTACGGCAGAACAATTCAAAAATCTGCACGTTTTATCATATAATGAGATTGAGTCGGATGTGGAATTGCAATCAGTTGGGATGGTGACAGTAGAATGATCATAAGAAAATATTTGGCAAAAACAGAGCTAGAAGCAGTTCAGATGGCAAAGCAGGAAATGGGAAACAATGCTGTTGTCATGAATATAAAAAAAATAAAGCCAAAAGGATTGGCTAAACTATTTGTTCGAGGAAAGGTAGAGGTGACTGCGGCAGTAGACGAGGTTGATGATACTTCAGAAAAGAAGAAAGAAGAAGTGAAAGGTAATTCATCACCGGCCGCCTTTAAAAGTCCACAGGCTGATATCGTGAAAACAGCAGAGGATAATGCAAGTCTGGAAGAACGGTTATCCAGACTGCAGTCCCTGTTAGAGGAACAGATGTCAGAAAATAAGGAAAAAGAGTATGTAAACAGGGTATCGGATGTTTCTGGAAAAGCAGGAGAACATAAGGTAGAAAAGGAAGATAAGCCTGAAGAGCAGGAGATAGAAACAGATAAAGAAAGTGAGCGGACAAAAAGTTACAAAGACCTGATTTATAAACAGCTCCTTGAGGATGAGGTGGATGTTGAGATCGCGGATTCCATCATGCAGGAAGTAGAGAATTCGCTTCCGAAGGATGCACCGGTAGACCAGATTTTGGCTAATATTTATCAGAAGATAATCTTAATGTTAGGACAGCCATATCTGATTGATGCGAAACCAAAAGAAAAAACAACCTTTATCTTTTTTCTTGGTTCAACCGGAGTTGGAAAAACAACAACGATTGCTAAGATTGCTTCGAAACTGAAATTAGAAGAAAAGGCTGATATTGCACTTGTTACAGCCGATACCTATCGTATTGCAGCAGTGGAACAGTTGAAAACCTATGCCAATATCTTGTCTGTTCCATTGAAAGTTATTTACAGTCCCAAAGATCTGGAAGACTCTATGGAGGAACTGTCACAGTATGATATCTGTCTTGTTGATACAGCAGGACGCTCACATAAAAACGGAGAGCAGATGGAAGATATCCGTGAATTGATCGAGCAGGTACCGATTACGGACCGACAGGTATATCTGGTATTGAATGCTGGTGTAAAATATAATGACCTGAAAGAAATTGCATCTGTGTACTCTCGTATTACCGATTACAGCCTTATTTTTACAAAATTAGATGAAACCTCTTCGGCTGGTGCAATGCTCAATATGAAAGTAAAAACAAAATGTCCCTTATCGTATGTGACATGGGGGCAGAATGTGCCGGATGATATTGGAGAGATCGACCCACAGAAAGTGGCAAAGAAATTATTAGGTGGCAATAAGATTGGTTAGTGTACAGTAATCAGAAAGGTAGGTGCGTGATGGATCAGGCAGAAAACTTGAGAAATATAATAAAAAAACAGGAGATTGCGTCAAATGCAAAGACTGCCCGTGTTATTACTGTCACTTCTGGAAAAGGCGGCGTGGGCAAGACAAGTATTTCCGTTAATCTTGCCATTCAGCTTCAGCGTCTGGGGAAAAAAGTGATTGTGCTGGATGCGGACTTTGGACTGGCGAACATTGAGATCATGTTGGGAATACGTCCGAAGTACAATTTGTATGATTTAATGTTCAAGGGAAAAGATATTCAGGATATTATTACCTATGGGCCGGAACATATCGGTTTTATATCCGGAGGTTCCGGCATCAATGAGATGGCAAATCTGTCCAGGGATCAGGTCTTTCAACTGGTTCAGAAGTTGGATGAACTGGACCGCCAGGCAGATGTTATTATTGTAGATACAGGAGCCGGCATCGGAGATTCTGTATTGGAATTTGTTGCAGCTAGTTCCGAGGTTCTTTTGGTGGCAACGCCTGAGCCGACATCAATAACAGATGCTTATGCATTGCTCAAATCATTAAACAGGAGTTCTTCATACCGGCCGGGCAAGACATTGGTGAAACTGATTGCAAATCAGGTACGTGATAATAAGGATGCCGATGGCTTGTTTGACAAGCTGGGCATGGTTATCAATAAATTCTTAAATATAGAAATTGAATATATGGGTGCTGTACCTTATGATGCCAGCATGCAGAAGGCAATCATGAGACAGCAGCCGGTAAGCGTTGCGTCACCTAATTCACTGGCAGCAAAACGTATTGAATATATTGCAAGAACCTTAGAAAATATGGAAGAAGATAGCAGCAGTTCTACGCCGGGGATTATGCAGTTATTTTCCAGTGTTATCCGTATGAAATTTAATCGCAGATAAAAAGACATGAGCAATGGGGGGCAAAGGATTGAAAGAGAAAATTAAAATTGGCGATCTTATTGAACTGACTCATGTCAGAAGCGCATTAGAACAGAAGCTTTCCAAACAGAAATTGGGAAGTCAGCTATTAGATTACGATGGTACTCATGTGGTGAAGATTTCTATGCCGATTAATGAAAACCGAATCATTCCACTTGCTGTCGGTGATGATTATCAATTATGTTTTTTTACCAATAGGGGGCTTTATCAATGTAAAGGCAGAGTGCGTAAACGATATGTGGAAAATAACATACATGTGCTGGATGTTATTCTGCTGACAGAGTTAAAAAAGTACCAGCGGCGTAAATTTTATCGTTTAGACTGTATGTTCTCCATTCAGTACCGCGTAGTAACAGAAGCTGAGAGGATGGTGCGGGAACGCATTGAAAACAGTCATTGGGAAAATGAAGAGGAAAAACAACGCTTTGTTTCCACGCTTGAGAAAATACCAAAGCAGTGGCAGGAAGGAATTGTCTCAGACCTAAGTGGAGGGGGACTTCGCTTTCAGACAAAAGAGAAATTAGAAAAAGGCAGTGTGTTAGAAGTGACGCTGCCGCTGTCCCTGCAAAGAGGTATTATACCACTTACGTTTTATATGCAGGTGATCGCATGCATTAATTATCAAGGCAGTCTTGTCGTATTTGAAATACGGGGAGAATTTCAAAATATTAAAGATGAGGAACGGGAGACCATAGTCAGATATGTTTTTGAGGAGCAGAGAAGAAGGATAAGAAAGGACTGATGTCTTATGCAGAAAAAAGCACTGGTGATAGATGACTCTGCACTTATGAGAAGGGTTATTTCTGATATAATAAACAAAGAAACAATGCTGGCGGTAGAAGATACTGTCTCAAATGGTAAAGAGGCACTGGACATTCTTTTACAAGGGAAACGATATGATATTATATTAGTAGATATCAATATGCCCGAGATGGATGGTGTTCAGTTTTTAAAAGAACTTAACAGATATCATATTCAAATACCGGTATTGGTTGTAAGCTCCATTGCCAGCCAAAGTGCAAGTGAGACCATAGAAGCTCTGGCACTGGGAGCGTTTGATTTTGTAAAAAAACCAAGCGGCGCACAGGGGCGGGATGACATAGACGATTTTAAAAAACATTTACTATTACGTGTATATCTGGCACTTGGCCTTCTTGAAGACAAAGAAACAGATCTGACCGATCTGCCGGGAAGAAGGGTGGAGAGGCCAGTTGTCAAAAGAAAAAAAACAATTAGTAAACGTTTGGTTGTGATTGCATCCTCAACAGGTGGACCGAGAGCGCTTCAATCGGTTATTCCCTATTTTCCGGCAGATTTTCCCTATCCGGTCATTGTTATTCAACATATGCCGTCAGGATTTACTGATTCTCTGGCAGAGCGTTTGGACAGCATCAGTCCTTTGCGTGTGAAAGAGGCACAGGATGGTGAAAGGATTGAAGTGGGAACTGTCTATATTGCTCAGGGAGGAAAGCAGTGTGAGCTGTTAGAAAAAGGAACAGGTGAATTCTTTTTGTCAGAAAAGGACAAACCGGCAAGAAAAGGATTAAAACCCTGTGCAGATATTTTTCTGGAATCTCTGGTCGATACATCATTGGATAATTTTGTATGCGGTGTTCTTACCGGCATGGGAAGTGATGCATGCAAAGGAATCCAATTTGTAAAAAAATATAAGAAAATGAAAGTTGTTGCGCAGAATGCGGAGACCTGTGTTGTATATGGAATGCCGCGTGCTGCTGCGGAAGCAGGTATCGTTAATGAAGTTGTTCCACTGGAAGAAGTGGCCAACGCCATGATAAAACAATTAGGAGTGTGAAGAGATGGATACGAGTCAATATCTGGATTTATTTATTGATGAAACAAAAGAGCATTTGCAGAGTTTGAATGAGCATGTGCTGGAATTAGAGAAAGACCCTAGTGATGCGGATACAATCAATGAAATTTTCCGTGCCGCCCATACATTAAAGGGAATGTCCGGAACAATGGGATTTACACGTATGCAGCGATTGACGCATGATCTGGAAAATGTTTTCTCGGAGATCCGTAATGGAAACATGAAGGCAAATGAAAAGCTGATCGATGTTTTGTTCCGTGGACTGGATGCATTGGAATCTTATCTTGATGTGATCTCATCAGAAGGAAATGAAGGAACAGAGGACAATGAAGATATTATAAATGACCTGAATGCTTTGCTGGAGGAGGAACAGGCTGGGATATCGGCGGCTTCATCTTCTGTAAAGGATGAAAAGCCTAAAGTGGAAGTATCGGCAGCAGAGGCAAAAGAGCCGGAGAAAGCGGAGACGTCATCAGCAGATGATGATAAATGCAAATTCAGACAGATTCCGATTGCTGAGTATGAAAGTACAGCGATCCAGTCGGCGAGAAACGAAGGAAAGAACGTATTCGGCATTACGGTATATCTGCAGGAAACCTGCATATTGAAATCAGCGCGTGCTTTTCTGGTGTTTAAATCAGTAGAAAACAAGGGGGAATTGATCAAGTCAGTTCCTTCGACAGAAAAAATTGAAGATGAAGAGTTTGACTTTGACTTTAGCTGGATTCTTGCTACAACGGAGACAAAAGAGGAAATCAAGAAATTGATTATGAGTGTGTCAGAAATTTCAGAAGTTTATATAGACGATATTGATACAGGCGATGCACCAAAAGCATCGGAAGAAAAAGTGAATGAACAGAAAGAAGAAGTAAAAGAAGAAAAGAAACAGGAAGACCCACATAAAAAGAAATCTGGTAAAGGCAAGGTGGGCAGCCGTTCTGTACGTGTAGACATAGATAAATTAGATGTGTTGATGAATTTGGTAAGTGAGTTGATCATTGCCAAAAATGGTCTTGTATCAGCCAGCTCCGGAGGACAGAATCCACAGACAGAGAATAATCAGATGTTCCGTGAACAGATTGAATATCTGGAACGTGTTACAACAAATCTCCATGAATCTGTCATGAAGGTACGAATGGTTCCAATCGATAGTGTGGTAAATCGTTTTCCTCGTATGATCCGTGATCTGAATCGTAAGCTGGGTAAGAAGATGGAATTGTACATGACTGGTGAAGAGACAGAACTGGATCGTACAGTCATTGATGAGATTGGTGATCCTTTGATGCATCTGCTCCGTAACTCTGCTGATCATGGCTTAGAGAGTAATGAAGAACGTGTTCGGCTTGGTAAACCGGAAGTAGGTTCTATTTTCCTGGATGCTTATCAGGATGGTAATAATGTTGTGATTGAAGTACGTGACGATGGTGCCGGTATAGATGTTGATAAAGTTCGTCGAAAAGCACTTGAAAAAGGCACGATTACAGACAAACAGGCAGAAACGATGAGTGATAAGGATTACATTGATCTGTTATTTCAGCCAAGCTTTTCAACGGCAGACAAGATTACGGATGTATCTGGCCGTGGTGTGGGATTGGATGTTGTTAAAACAAAGATCGAAGCACTTGGCGGTAACATCAGTGCTAAAACGGTGGCAGGAGAGGGAAGTACCTTTACGATCCAATTGCCGTTGACATTAGCGATTATTCAGGCTCTTATGGTCGAAGTCGGAAAAGAGAAATATGCTATTCCACTTGGAAATATCAATGGTATTGAAGATATTATGATGAGCGAGATCAGTTCAGTTCAATCGAAAGAGGTTATTAATCTTCGTGGACGGGTTATACCGATTCTGCGTCTGCATGACATTTTGGATATTGAGGAACCGGAGGAAGATCGTGATAATCTGATTGTAGTTATTATGCAAAAAGGCGAACAGCAGGTTGGCCTGATCATTGATAATCTGATCGGTCAGCAGGAAACCGTTATTAAGTCATTAGGACGTCATATTACGAATGATAAGTTGTTCAGTGGTGCTACGATTCTTGGTGATGGTGAAGTGGCGTTGATTCTTGATACCAATACATTGATTTAGGAGGTGCTGACATGGAAGATTTAATGACAGGAATGGAACCTGTAGAAGAAGTGCAATATATTGTAGTAAAATTAGGGAATGAGCAGTATGGTATTGACATTTCCTATGTGGACAATATTGTAAGGATGCAGAGAATTACCCGTGTGCCAAAATCCCAGCATTATTATGTGGGTGTGATTAATCTGCGTGGTGAGATTGTTCCGATCATGAGTCTGCGTAAGCGTTTTGGATTGGCAGATGATGAATACACCGGTGCGACAAGGATTATTATTATCCGTTCGGAAGATCAGTCCATGGTTGGCTTTATCGTAGATGAAGTGCAGGAAGTGGTAAATCTGGATCCGAGAAAGATTGAGAAGCCGGCATTTAAATTAGATGAAGAAAATGCTTCTTTCCTGGCAGGAATTGGGAAAAAAGCGGATGAAAGCTTAATATCTCTATTGGATATTTGGGCTGTTTTAGAGGAAAAGCAGGAAGTATGAATGACATGATACGTGTAGGACTGGCGGATTACAAAATATGTAGTCCGCCGGAGAAAATATCAACTCTTGGTTTAGGCTCCTGTCTAGGCGTTGTCATATGTGATGATGATTCGGGACTTTGCGGAATGGCACATATCATGCTGCCGGACAGTACCCGTATTTCAAAAAATGAAAATCGAAAGAAGTTTGCAGATACCTGTTTACATGATATGCTGCAGGACTTACTGAAAAGGGGGGCAAAGCCGGATTCATTGTATGCCAAGATTGCCGGTGGTGCTAAGATGTTTACTTTTCAAACGGAGAGTGAATTACTCAATATTGGAGAACAAAATGTCAAGGCTGTCCGCTCTTTTTTGCAACAGCATCATATTCCTGTTATAGCAGAAGATGTGGAGGGAAACTATGGAAGGACGATCTGTTTTTATCCGGAGGATGGTTCTTTGCATATAACAATGTTTGGTAAGGGCGATCTGGTTATATAACAAGGGGAAGGAGACTGAAAATGAAACACAGATATATCCCCGCTTTAGTCATGTTGATTGCTGGTCTGGTCTGCTGTATATTAAGTGTAGTACAGCAGTGGCCGGTACAATACAGTCTTATGATTCTTTTACTGGTGTTGCTTGTGTTTTATCTGATCGGACAGATTGCAGCGCAGATCATAGGAAAAGTATATGCCGATCATCTGGCTATGATGGAAGAAGAACGTAAGCGTTTGGAAGCTGAGGAAAAAGTGCGCATGGAACAGCAGGAGCGTGAAGCAGCAGAAGAGCAGGAACAATCGGAATCCGAAGAGTCAGAATCGTAGTAAAGGGGAAAGGACGTAGCAGATGAAGGAAACAGAAAGAAATAAATTATGGGACCGCTATCACAAGACAAGAAGTCCTGAACTGCGCGAACAATTAATATTGGAATACGCCAATGTGGTAAATCTGGTTGCCGGACGCCTGAGTATGTATTTGGGATATACCGTAGATTATGACGATCTTGTTGGATATGGAATTTTCGGACTGATTGATGCGATAGATAAATATGATATGGCGAAAAATGTAAAGTTTGAAACCTATGCCAGTCTGCGTATTCGTGGTTCTATTTTGGATCAGATCAGGAAAATGGATTGGATTCCCAGAACATTGCGCCAGAAACAGAAGAAAATGGAAACTGCTGTCACAAAGCTGGAAAGTGAACTGGGACGTGCGGCTACTTCCCAGGAAGTGGCAGATGAACTGGGGATTGCAGTAGAAGAATACGAGAATTGGAAAGCGGAAGCTGAATTTACGAATCTGGTGTCTCTGGATGATTATCTGGAACAGGGAACGGAAGGCCGCATGGAGACCTTTGGTGCAACCTTTCAGCAGCCCGAAAGTGCGATACAAAAGAAAGAATTGAAAGAAATGCTGGTAGATGCATTAAAAAAACTGACCGAGAAAGAGCAGAAGGTAATTACTCTTTATTATTATGAAGAGTTGACATTGAAAGAAATCAGTCAGATTTTATCGGTATCGGAGTCTCGTATTTCACAATTGCATACAAAGGCACTGCAGAAGATTAAAGTGCAATTAGGAGATTCAGTTGACTTACTTAATTTATTTTAGCAAAAAGTTTGCGGGGGGCGAAAGATGGCTGCAAATGGGTATTTTCAATTAGTTAATGAAAGTGGTAAAATGTGGCTGCAGGTATTTCCACCAGAGGAAGGTGGAGAGGCAGTTACGGCAGAAGATGTAATGAAATATCTGGATATGATTTCTTTTGGGGACTATGATGTGGTTGCGGCAGATCAGTATTTAAAGCGCATGGAATATGATAGTCCGCTTTTATTAATGGACGGTGAAATTATTCCGGAACCAGAAAAATGTGCCATCACAATATCATCCAATGGTGAACGTGCAGTTGCACGTTTTTATCCACCTACTACAGGCGGTGCACTGCTGGAAGAAAAAGATATTGTCAGTGACTTGCAGCAGGCGGGGATCCGTCATGGCATCCGGAAAAAAGCAATCGAACATTTCTTACAACATCATGATTACCGTCATGATTATATTATGGCAGAGGCAACGCCACCGGTGCAGGGGCACAGTGCGAAGATTCAATATTTTTTTGACGTTAATACAACGGCAAGACCAAAGTTAAATGAAGATGGAAGTGTTGATTTTCACCAATTAGGCAACATTAAAGCAGTAAAAGAGGGTGATAAGCTGGCAACTCTCATACCTGCATACCGTGGAAAAGCAGGGGTGTCGGTATATGGAAAGCCATTGCTGCCGAAAAAAGTGAGAGTAAGACAGCTTCGTTTTGGACGCAATATCCGTTTGTCGGAAGATCGATGTAGTATTTATTCGGAAGTTTCAGGACACGTAACCCTAGTCGACGATATGGTTATGGTTTCCAACGTATATCATGTGCCGGCGAACGTGGATTCTTCAACCGGAGATATTGATTATAATGGTACGGTAGAAGTTACCGGAAATGTCAGTACCGGATTCGCCATTAAAGCGGAAGGGGATATTATTGTCAATGGAGTAGTGGAAGGTGCTACGCTTGTTTCCGGTGGTAATATCGTCCTTAAGCGTGGGATGCAGGGGATGGAACGTGGAACGCTGGAGGCAGAGGGAAATATCACTGCCAAATTTTTAGAGAATTGTAAAGTGACGTGCAAGGGTGAACTCAAGGCAGATGCCGTACTGCATAGTGAAGTCACCTGCAGAGAAATGATAGAAGTTCTTGGCCGAAAAGGACAGATCAATGGTGGAAGTATAAAGACTTATGGTGATATCCATGCTACCAATATCGGATCTACGATGGGAGCAAAGACGAAGATAGAAATTATTTCAGATAAAGAATTAGTGATCCATTCCAATGAATTAAAAGAAAAAGCAGAGGAAATTGAAGAAATACTGGGAAAGATTGACACGGTGGTAGATCATGTAAAGGAACAATTAAAAAAAGGTCAGGAAATATTACCGGAGCAGATGGAATACTTGAAGAAAGCGACGAAGGAAAAACCGCGTCTGATCCGGCAGCTGCATGAGATGCGAGAAGAAAGAGAGCAGTTGCTCATGCGTATTGACAAAAATCGTAATGCCTGCATACGTGTAGAGGGTGTTGTGTATTCCGGAGTAGAAGTGACCGTCAAAGAAGTGAAGAAAATACAGCATGACCAGGTATCCCGGTGCAAATTTGTCCGGGATGGTGCGGATGTAAAAATGATAGGACTGTAGAGGGTATCATTATAACAGAGAATAAACTCTGAGATGGGAGGCAGACTATGCCAATTGGAACAATCGATATTGCTACGCTGGCACCGCGTACAATTAATGCGGCAGAACAGCAGGGGAGAGAAAATACACAAAACGAACATATTGGCGAACAAAATGCCGTTCAATTTCAACAAGAAACACAGCAGCAGGCGCATCAGACTGTGCAGACACAGGAAAGCGAACTGAAAGATTATGATAAAGAAAGTCATGCAGGGGGTGGAATGTCCCGGAAAAGAAAGAGAGAAAAGAAAGAGGCAGAGGAAAAGCCAAAACAGAAGATGGCTCCACGTTCAAATAGTAGTTTTGATATTATGATATAAGAGGAAAAGTATATGACAGGCTTAGAAGTGACATTAATAATAATAGGAATTGCGTGTATTTGCATTAGTTTCTTTGTGTCAAAAAAATCAGGGGATGAAGAACCGAATCAACAGGGGACGCAGAGCTCTGCAATATGGACGGAAAAGGAAGAAAAAAAAATAAAAGAACGGGTGGATGATATTCTTTCGGAACGTCAGAATGATCTGGTTGATTCGACGGAAGATCAGATGAACCGGTTATGCAATGAGAAGATCATGGCGGTGGATGAATTTTCACGCCAGGTATTGGAAAAAATAGAGAACAATCACCAGGAAGTTGTTTTCATGTATAATATGTTAAATGAAAAACAAAAAGAAATAAAAGATATGGTAACAGAGCCGGTCAGAAAAGAAAAGAAAACTCCTGAGAAACTACAGATACAAACACAGGCACAAACAGCGATAGAAAAAATTGCACATAAGGAAGCAAAAGAAAAGACGGTGCCGATATCTGGAAAGAAAAAACAAGCAGAAGTAAAAAATAAAAAAACAGAGAATAAAAGCACGGTACCCGGAAATGTGAATCTGCAAATACAGAAAATGTATAAAGAAGGGAAATCCATATTGGATATATCCAGGGAGTTAAACATTGGTCAGGGAGAAGTAAAGCTGGTTATAGCATTATACGGGGGAAGAAAAGGATGAAGAAGAGATATTTTTTGCGAGGGCTGGGAGCTGGAATTCTGCTGACAGCGCTCGTTTTATGCGCCAGTTACCGTCAGAATGATTCGGAACAGTCGGTAGTGGAACGGGCGCAGGAACTAGGAATGCAGTTTCCGGAGAAAACTTCTGATACACTTCTAACGGCAAGCGGAGCAGCTTTGGCTGTATCACCGAGTCCATCTGTCAGACCGGACCGGACGAAAGAACCATCGGCCCAACCGACACAAACAGCCAAAACAACGGAGAAGGCAGTTGGAAAGACAAAGACATTTGAAGTAAGAGAGGGCTTGCTGTCGAGTTCTGTAGCGCAGGAAATGCGCAAGGCAGGAATTATTAAAAGTGCGGATGATTTTGATGAATATCTGGAGAAGACTGGTATGGCACGTAAGATATGTGCAGGAAAATATAAAATTCCTAAAGGAGCAGGATATGAGGAAATTGCAAAGATCATTACCAGGCAATAGCAATTAAATAGAATAATTGGACAAAATAACTGAAAAAAGTTATTGATTTTTATGTGATGCCATGTTATAATTAATCGGATTGAAAAAATCACACTTATTGATTTTTGTTATGGTGCCAGACGATCAGGCAGATCTTTGGTATAACAAAAAGAAGAGATAAGTGGAAGAAAAACCAAATGGAGGTAGGAAATAATGAGCGTTATTTCAATGAAACAGTTATTGGAAGCAGGTGTTCACTTTGGACATCAGACAAGAAGATGGAACCCTAAAATGGCAGAGTACATCTACACAGAGAGAAATGGTATCTATATCATTGATCTTCAGAAATCGGTAGGAAAAGTAGATGAAGCTTATAATGCAATCAAGGATATTGCTGCTGAAGGCGGAAAGATTCTTTTTGTAGGTACAAAGAAGCAGGCTCAGGATTCAATTAAAGTAGAGGCAGAGCGCTGTGGTATGTATTATGTAAATGAGAGATGGCTCGGCGGTATGCTGACAAACTTCGAGACGATCAAGACTCGTATTAAGAGATTAAAGACAATTGAAAAAATGTCTGAGGATGGAACATTTGATGTTCTGCCTAAAAAAGAAGTTATTAACCTGAAAAAAGAATGGGCAAAATTAGAGAAGAACCTTGGTGGTATCAAAGAGATGAAAGAGATTCCAGATGCAATCTTTGTTGTAGATCCTAAGAAAGAGAAGATTTGTATTCAGGAAGCACACATTCTTGGTATTCCATTGATCGGTATTGTAGATACAAACTGTGATCCGGAAGAGTTGGATTATGTTATCCCTGGTAACGATGATGCGATCCGTGCAGTTAAATTGATCGTTTCTAAGATGGCAGATGCTGTTATTGAGGCAAATCAGGGTGAATCTATGGCAGATGAAGCTTCGGCTGAAGATGCAGTAGAGGAAGAGGCAGAATAATTCAGAAAGGTAGGATTTAGAACAATGGCTAATATTTCAGCTTCAATGGTAAAAGAATTAAGAGAGTTGACAGGCGCCGGAATGATGGATTGTAAGAAAGCTCTTACAAATACAGATGGCGATATGGATAAAGCAGTAGAATGGCTTCGTGAGAATGGTCTTGCAAAGGCTGAGAAAAAAGCAGGCCGTATTGCTGCTGAGGGTATTGTTAAGACAAATATCAGCGAAGATGGCAAGAGCGCATCAATTGTTGAGGTTAACAGTGAGACAGACTTTGTAGCTAAGAATGAGAAGTTCCAGAATTTTGTAGCTGCTGTAGCTTCGCAGGTCAGTGCTTCTTCAGCAGAAGATATTGATGCATTTTTGGCAGAACCATGGTCAGCAGATACTTCTAAGACAGTAAAAGAAGAACTGGCTTCCCAGATTGCAACAATCGGTGAGAATATGAATATTCGCCGTTTTGCTAAAGTATCCAGTGATAATGGTATCGTAGTTGACTACATCCATGCTGGTGGCAAGATTGGTGTTTTGATTGCCGCTGAGACAGATAACACAGGTGACGAGATTGTAGAGTGCCTGAAAAATATTGCAATGCAGATTGCAGCGATGAGTCCACTGTATCTTTCTACTGATGATGTATCAGAAGAGTACAAAGAGAAAGAAAAAGAGATTCTTCTTGCACAGGCAAAAAATGATCCGAAGAATTCCGGAAAACCAGACAACATCATTGAGAAAATGATTACAGGCCGTCTGAACAAAGAGCTGAAAGAAGTTTGTTTGTTAGAACAGGCATATGTTAAGGCTGAGGATAAGGAGACTGTTGGCCAGTATGTACAGGCTGTTGCAAAAGCAACAGGAGCTAATCTGAAGCTGACTCAGTTTGTTCGTTTCGAGACAGGCGAAGGTCTTGAGAAGAAAGAAGAAGATTTTGCTGCAGAAGTAGCTGCGCAGATGAAATAATTTTATATTATTTGGAAAATGGCCTTGGATTGTAGATGGTATGCTGCTTTCCAAGGCTTATTGTTTTTACTTTATAGCTTTGAAAATGGGGTGATTCATTGGCTGTTGCAGAAAATAAAAGGTATGAAAGAGCTCTGGCATTTGCAACACATAAGCATGAAGGACAATATCGGATCGGTGGACAGCCATATATTACGCATCCGATTGAGGTTGCACATATGGTAAGAGAAAAAGGATATGGTATAGACTATCAAATTACGGCATTATTTCACGATCTGCTGGAGGATACGGATGCCACAGAGGATGAGATTGAAGAGCTTGGCGGAACGAACGTTAGGGAGGCTGTTGTCCTGTTAACAAAAAAGGAAGGTTATGTGATGGAAAAGTATGTTTCTGCGATCAAAGCGAATAAAATTGCTTTTCCGGTTAAGGCAGCCGATCGTCTACATAATTTGAGGAGTGCTGACTGCACCGATGAAGAATTTAAGCGCAAATATATCATAGAAACGGTTCAATGGTATCTGGATTTTTGCCCGGAGATAGGCAAAGAGGTCAGGAGACTGGCAGGATTATTAAAAGAACCACTTAAGAATATTGCATTTTTATATGAATCTAAATAAGATACGTGAAAAAGAAAAAAGGACTTGTTTGTTCTTTTTTTTGCGATATAATAAAACGTTATTTGGGCGAAAAATAATTGGAAAAATTTCTGTTATATGTTATAATAATGCGGAAGTATGTTTATATAGGGAAAAGGGGTGAGGCAAATCTTGCTTATCTGGTTCCTTATGATCGGCTGGATGCTATTATTCTATGTCAGGATACACTGCCGGATGAAGGTCCATTAGACTATATATTAAAATCAATAGAAGAAAAGTGCCAGTGCCCGGTTATCACACTGAGACAGGATACGGGCAAGCATCCCTGTGTACTGGTAGATTCAAATCATTGTATTGAGCAGATGGTATATCACTTTATTGATGAGCATCATTTTACTAAGTTTGGCTTTATGAGTGGACCGTTTAAACATCCGGATTCCATATGCCGTTTAGAAGAATTTAAGGGAGCTTTGGAAAAACGTGGCATACCATTTGACGCTTCTATGGTATTTGAGGGAGATTTCTGGAATCAGAAAGGAAAAGAAGCTGCGGACTATTTCACGATGGAATTGAATGAGCGCCCGCAGGCAATCATCTGCGCAAACGACTATATGGCGATGTCGTTGATCAATGAGCTTGTTTCTAAGGGATTTATGGTGCCGGAAGATATTGCCGTCTCAGGATTTGACAACATTTGGGAAGCATCCATTTCGATGCCTCCTATCACGACAGCTTCTGTTTCTGTTGACCGCATTGTAAAGATTGCAATGAAGAAAATTGAAACTATCTGGGAGGGCAGAGAAGAAGAGCGGGTGAGTAAAGTGCCGGCAGAAATGGTTATCCGCAATTCCTGCGGCTGTAAAACATTTAATATGCAGTCTATGCTCGTGAAACGAGTTCGACAGGTCAAGGAATATCAAAATGTCCTTGAGTTAAATCAGGTCAATACGTATATGTTTATTGCGATGTCTGATTTGGATTCGATTGAGAAATTAGGCAGACAACTGCGTCTGCAGGAATTATTTGAAGGGCATGTTGAGAACTTTTTTATGTGCTTGGGAGAAGGAAGAGGGGCTTCTTATCCGAAATACCGTTCGGATAAGAACGGATACCCTAAGAGAAGCAGGGCGTTGTGCAGTTTTTTTCACAGAGAACCCTTTACGGGAAAGAGTTTTCCTACATATGATCTTCTGCCTAAAGAAGTGTCTGAAGATAAACCGATGATCTACTATTTTTTCCCTTTGCATAACAATCAGTATTCCTTTGGGTATGCTGCCCTATCGTTTGACCGGATCTGTCCGGTGAATAAGGTCTTTCATAACAGTCTGGCTATTATGGGAAATGCGTTGGAAATGATACAGATCAAGCAGAAAAATAAGCTTCTGCTTTCACAGTTAAATAACTTGTATGTTCATGATTCTCTGACCGGTTTGTATAATCGAAGAGGATTTGACTTTAAATCAGAAGAACTTTTTGAGCGTGCACAAAAAGAAAAGAAGTCATTTGGCGTTATTGCGATTGATATGGACAATCTAAAAGTGGTGAATGACCGTTTTGGTCACATGAGTGGTGACCTGGCACTGAAAACAATAGCAAGTGCTATGTGTGAAGTTACCGCTGATGAAGATGTTTGTGCCCGTGTGGGTGGAGATGAATATACCATTGTATGTGTGGGGTATACGACAGAGGAGATTGATCGGATCATTGCGGAATTTGAAGCGTGTCTGGAGAGATTTAATGCTGCGAGTAAATTACCATATCTGGTTAAGGCCAGTGCTGGATATTCCCGGATTGAAGCAGATGATCCGGACAGCCGGAAAGAGTGTATTAGCATGGCAGATGAATGTCTGTATGAGAATAAACGCATGCGAAAAGAAAAGAAAAAAGATACTGTGCTGAGAACCGGCTGTTGATGAGATGGAGGAGGATATGGCTGAAAATACGGAGAAATCAGATAATATGGATGCCCGGAGAAAGCGTATCAAACGCATTAAACGGATTATTGTTGGTACCTGTATTACTTTGCTGATATTACCAACGATATTAACGGTGATTCTGATGTTCCGGGTTTCTCATCTTGAGAAAAGAATATCAGAACTGAGTGAAAATAAGATAAGTGTACAACAGCAGAAGGCTGAGCTGGAAGCGTCGGAGAAGAATACGCCGGAACCGCAAAAGCAGGTGGAAAAAGAACCGGTCAAAAAAAAGGTTTATCTGACGTTTGACGATGGGCCAAGCAGCCAGACAGAGAAGATTCTGGATATTCTCAAGAAAAATGATGTAAAAGCCACTTTCTTTATAACCGGAAAAGAGGATTCTTCGGCAAAAGAAATCGTAAAACGCATGGCAAAAGAGGGACATACGATTGGGATGCATTCGTATTCGCATAATTATCTGGATATTTATGAGTCCGGGCAGACATTTGCAAAAGACTTTGACAAAATATATGATTATGTAAAAGATATTACAGGAAGTGATCCGCAGTGGTATCGTTTCCCAGGGGGAAGCAGTGCTGAGTACGTAGAATCACAACTGGCGGATTATCTACAGGTGTTGAAGGAGAAAAACGTGGCTTATCTGGATTGGAATGTGATCAGTCCGGATATTAATAATCCGTCTGCTTCACAGCAGCAGGTTATGTCTGCGGTGGAAGAAGGTGTGGCAGCGTTTGACACATCGGTCGTTTTGTTGTATGATTCTGCTGACAAGCCTATGACGGTAAAAGCGTTACCGGGAATTATAAAGAAACTAAAAAAAGAAAACTATGAGTTGTTGCCGGTTGCTAGTGATATGCAGATTGTCCAGCACAACCATTTAAATAAGGAGGATAAAGAATGAGTTTTTTTAAGGATTTAAAAGAAGATATTGCACAGTCGGTCAATGAATTGACAGAAACACTGGATGAGAACCTTGCTGTGGATGAAAAGCCAGAGAAAGAACAGGATGTGTTGGAAAAAAAGGAAGAAGAACCGGTTGTAGAAACAGCACCACAGGAAGAGGAAGCACCGATTGTTGATTTGGATGTAGAAGGGGCAGTGCAGCCAGAGGAGCTGGAACCGAAAGAATGGATGATTTCCGAGCATGAGTCTGGTTTCGTTGAACCACAGCCAGAGCTGGCAGAAGTGGAACTGGCAGAACCAGAAGAAGAGCTGGCAGAACCGGAAGCCGTAATAGAAGAGATTGAGCCTGAGGAGGAACAGATTGTGAACGAAGAGAAGAATGAAGAAATGCTGGATGAAGTTGTTGATTCTTATGTGGAGCCATTAACAGAGCAGGAGACAGAGGAAGAGTCAGGTTCGGATGAAGTGACTGTCATCACAAAAGGAACCGTTATCAGTGGTGGAATTAAGACAGATACTTCACTTGTTGTAAAAGGTACGATTGAGGGTGATGTTGAGTGTCAGGGGAAATTGACGATCACCGGTAAAGTATCTGGAAACACAATTGCTTCTGAGATATATATCAACACACCAAGACTGGAAGGCGACATTAATAGTAAGGGAATTGTTAAAATTGATGTCGGTACAGTTGTTATCGGTAATGTCAACTGCTGTTCTGTTTTAGTAGCAGGTGCAGTCAAAGGTGATATCGAAGTAAATGGACCGGTTATCATTGATTCTACAGCAGTTGTGAAAGGTGATATTAAGGCAAAATCCATTCAGATCAACAGTGGAGCCGTTGTAGACGGACATTGTTCCCTGCAGTTCGCAGATGTAGATCTGGATTCGTTCTTTGAATAAAAAACGCAATGGAGGTAGTACGGCTGTGAAGTTTAAACGAGTATTATTAAAATTAAGCGGTGAGGCGCTGGCAGGAGACAAGGGAACCGGATTTGATGAGGTTACCTGTATTCCGGTTGCAAAACAGATCAAGGGTCTTGTTGACGATGGTGTAGAAGTTGCTATCGTGATTGGGGGAGGTAATTTCTGGCGTGGTCGTTCCAGCGAGACAATAGACAGGACAAAGGCTGATCAGATCGGTATGATGGCAACGATAATGAATTGTATTTATATGTCGGAGATCTGCCGCTTTGTGGGCTTACAGACAAAGGTGATGACCCCATTTTCCTGTGGATCGTTTACGGATCTCTTTTCGAAGGATAAGGCGCTTACGTGTATGAGTCAGGGTACGGTTGTCTTTTTTGCCGGAGGAACCGGACATCCGTATTTCTCAACGGATACAGCAACTGCATTAAGAGCAATTGAAATAGAAGCGGACATTATTCTGGCTGCGAAGTCCATTGATGGTGTATACGATTCAGATCCTGCCAAAAATCCACAGGCAAAAAAATACGATACCTTGAAGATGGGAGATATTGTAGATAAGCAGCTTGGTGTGATTGATCTGGCGGCAGCTGTGTTATGCATGGAAAATAAAATGCCAATGTGTATTTTTGGATTAAACGAGGAAAATAGTATTATCAATACTGTGGGTGGTGTCGGCAAGGGTACTATGATCACGGTAGACTAATGGAGGAATTAATAATGGATTTAAATATTTACGAAGACAAAATGAAAAAGACGCTGACCAATCTTGAAGGAGAATATATGACAATACGTGCCGGACGTGCCAATCCGAGAATTCTTGATCGTATTCAGATTGACTATTATGGAACACCGACCTCTTTACAGGGGGTAGCGAATATTTCTGTTCCAGAGGCACGCATGATTCAGATCCAGCCTTGGGATGCCAGTCTGATCAAAGATATTGAAAAGGCAATTTTATCTTCTGACCTTGGAATTACACCAGCTAATGATGGCAAGGTGATTCGTCTTGTATTTCCTGAGCTGACCGAAGACCGACGAAAAGAATTGGTTAAGGATGTTAAGAAAAAGGGCGAAGAAGCAAAAGTTGCCATGCGTAATATTCGCCGTGATGCCAATGATGCCGTTAAGAAAGAGGCAAAGGCGAACGAGATTTCTGAGGATGAACAGAAACAGTTAGAGGATAAGATCCAGAAACTGACAGACACCTATGTTGCAAAAGTGGATAAAGCAATAGAAGGAAAATCTGCCGAAGTTATGACTGTATAAAAAAGAAGAAAGGACAGTAACTGCCGTAATGACTGGTATTCTGTCCTTCCTTTATTGAAAGGGAAAATGGAGGGATGAGGATGGAACGTTCGGAATTGAATGCACCGAATCATGTGGCAATTATTCTGGATGGAAATGGACGCTGGGCAAAAAAACGACTTTTGCCACGCAAGGCAGGACATGTGGCGGGCAGTAAGACGGTAGAGAAGATCTGTGAAGATGCTTATAATCTTGGAATCAATTATCTTACAGTGTATGCGTTTTCAACAGAAAACTGGAAACGGCCGAAAGATGAAGTGGATGCCTTGATGAAGCTGCTGCGTCAATATCTGAAAGATTGTATCAAACGAAGCACGAAGAATAATATGTGTGTTCGTGTGATTGGAGATATTACTCCTTTGGATGAAGATCTGAAAGAGAGCATCTGTAAACTTGAGGAAGCAACAAAGGATAATACCGGATTACATTTTCAGGTGGCGTTGAATTATGGAAGCCGCGATGAGATGATACGTGCCATGAAAGCAATGACACAGGATGTAACAGAGGGGAGATTGTCTGCCGAAGATATTTCAGAGGAAATCTTTGAGGGCTATCTGGATACAAAGGGGATTCCTGATCCTGATCTGTTGATACGGACAAGTGGTGAGCAGCGCTTGTCAAATTTTATGTTATGGCAGTTAGGATATACAGAGTTCTATTTTACGGACGTACTATGGCCTGATTTTAATAAGAAAGAATTACAAAAAGCGATTGATCACTATAATACGAGAGATCGTCGCTATGGAGGAGTTTAGGAGGTTTTTTTATGTTTGTCACACGCTTGTTAAGTGGTGCAGTATTAGTCGTAGCCGCTATTTTACTTTTTTTCTTTGGTGATATTTGGCTATTGCTGGCATTGGGGTTATTATCTCTGGCTGGTAATTATGAACTATTGCGGGTATTTCGACTGGAGAAGCATCCGTTGGGAGTTGTGACGTATCTGACGACGGTATTGTATTATATTATGCTGTATTTTGGCTGGCAGATCTGGACAGCAAGTCTGGTTATTCCGATTGTTGTTCTGGTGATGCTTATTATATATGTTGTGCAATATCCTGACTACAAGATTGATCTGGTTACTAAGGCTCTTTTTGCTTTCTTATATGTGAGTGTTTTGCTGAGTTTTATCTACCTGACCAGATGTATGGGACAGGGAGAGTGGCTGGTATGGCTGATTCTGATAGGAGCGTGGGGGTCTGATACATGTGCGTATTGTGCCGGTATGCTGATCGGAAAACATCATCTGTCAGAATTAAGTCCGAAAAAGACGATCGAAGGTTGTGTTGGAGGTGTCCTTGGCGCTGGATTGATCGCATTTATCTACGCATTTTTCTTCCCGGCACAGGATGCTTATACAATGGTTCATTATCCGTATATTGTTTTTCCAATCATTGCCATCATATGTGCGGTCATTTCTCAAATAGGTGATCTGGCTGCTTCGGCGATCAAGCGCAATTATCAGATCAAAGACTACGGCAAAGTAATTCCTGGTCACGGCGGGGTGCTGGATCGGTTTGACAGTGTACTCTTTGTCGCACCATTTGTTTATTATTTGTTATTTGTATCTGCTATTCTGAATATTTAAGTAAGGGGAGAGAAAAATGAAGCGTGTAACAATTCTGGGTTCGACAGGTTCGATAGGAACACAGACACTCGATGTAATACGGCATAATCGTGAGGATTTTGAAGTCATCGCACTGACAGCCGGAAATAATGTATCGGTAATGGCGGAGCAGATCAGAGAGTTTCATCCCCGTTATGCTGTAATGAAAAATGAAGAAAAGGCACAAGAACTAAAAAAGCTTCTGTCCGAAGAGTTTAGAGAGTGCGAAATTCTGTTTGGAATGGATGGGTTTATCGAGGTATCTACCTTACCACAGGTAGAGATCGTTGTAGCTGCAATGGTCGGAATGATCGGACTCCGTCCTGTTATGTGTGCGATCGAAGCCGGAAAGGATATAGCACTGGCAAATAAAGAGACGCTGGTTACAGCAGGTCATATTATTATGCCTCTTGCTCAGAAGCATAAGGTTAAGATATTGCCGGTAGATAGTGAACATTCGGCTATTTTTCAATGCCTTCATAAAGAACCGGAACAGGCGGTGGAAACTATTTTTCTTACGGCATCTGGTGGACCGTTTCGTAAGGCGTCATATGAAGAACTGAAGAATGTAACGGTAGAACAGGCATTGGCACATCCGAATTGGGCAATGGGGCATAAGATTACGACAGATTCCGCTACCATGATCAATAAGGGATTAGAGATTATAGAGGCTAAGTGGCTGTTCCGTGTCGGACTTGATAAGATCCACGTCTTAGTACAGCCACAAAGTATCATTCATTCGATGGTTGGCTTTCAGGATGGCGCAGTGATGGCACAGTTGGGGACGCCGGATATGCGTCTGCCGATACAGTATGCATTGTACTATCCGGATCGCATCTTTCTAAGTGGTGATCGTCTGGACTTTGAACAGATTGCAGAGATTCATTTTGAAAAAACAAATACCGATGTTCTTCGTGGTATACCGCTGGCAGTCGAAGCTTCCCGGATCGGTGGTTCGATGCCGACCGTTATGAATGCTGCCAATGAATATGCCGTAGCAAAATTTTTACATAAGGACATAGGGTTTTTACAAATATATGATATGATTGAATATGCAATGGAGAAGCATCATACAATAGAAAACCCGGATCTTATACAGATATTAGAGACGGAACAGGAAACATATGATAGATTAGATAAGGAATGGAGGAAAGTATAAGGGATGAGTGGACTGAATATTTTTTTGGCAATCGTTGTATTTAGTGTCATTATTTTATTTCATGAATTTGGACACTTTATTGTAGCCAAGATGAACCGGGTAGGTGTTATTGAATTTTCGCTAGGAATGGGACCGAGACTTCTTTCCTGGGCAAAGTCGCCGGAAGGGAGAAAGCTATTATTTCTGAAGACAGGGCAGTATTTTGAGGAGCATCCCGAGTTCTCAGAGAACACCGTGTATTCTGTGAAAATCCTGCCGTTTGGCGGTTCATGCATGATGGTGGGTGAAGAAGAGGCGGTTGATAGCGAGAAATCGTTTAGTTCCAAATCCGTTTATGCCAGAATGGCAGTTATTTTTGCCGGTCCTTTTTTTAATTTCATTCTTGCTTTTGTTTTTTCCCTGTTAGTAATCCTTTCCATTGGGTATACGAAACCGGTTGTAACGGTAGTATCACAGAATAGTGCAGCAGCACAGGCTGGTTTGCAGCCAGGGGATGTGGTCCGCGAACTGAATGGAGAGAAAGTAACCATAGATGGTGATGTTAGTTCTTATCTTGCTTTTAATCCATTGTCGGAAAAAGAAGATGTTACGATGGTGGTAGAAAGAGATGGAGTCCGGAAAACATTTACGATGCGTCCGAAGATGACAACGCTGCAAGATGGAAGCAAAAGAGTTCTGATTGGTTTTAATCATGGGTTAAGAGAGAAGACCGGTGCATGGAACACGATCAAGTATTCAGCTTACGAGTTAAAGTACTATGTTGTTACTACGGTGAAAAGTCTGGAAGGACTGGTGACACGCAAGGTTGATGCGGGAGATATCGCAGGTCCGGTCGGTATTGTTTCTTCTATGGGGGATTCTATATCGGATAACCAAAAAGCGGTTATCGAAAGTAAGAAGAAGGGAAACAGTGACACACCGGGAGTTGCAGGAATAACGGTTTTAAGTATGATGAACTGGTGTATTCTGCTTTCAGCCAATCTGGGAGTAATGAACCTTCTGCCAATTCCGGCATTGGATGGTGGACGGTTATTGTTCCTGATCATTGAGTGGATCCGTCGGAAACCATTGAATCCGAAATATGAAAATGCTGTCAATGTGACAGGATTTATGTTGTTGATGCTCTTAATGGTTGTTATTCTTGGACATGATATTATTAAGATTTTTATGTAGAAAGAAAGTCAATGAGGTGAAAGCATGGGTCGCAATAAAACAAGAGAAATTCAGATTGGTTCGGTAAAGATTGGGGCGGATAATCCGATTGCTATTCAATCGATGACAAACACAAAGACAGAAAATGTCAAAGAAACCGTTGGGCAGATTCTTGCATTGGAACAGGCAGGATGTGAGATCATTCGTTGTGCCGTGCCAACGATAGAAGCGGCCAGAGCGTTAGGTGAGATAAAAAAACAGATTCATATTCCGCTTGTAGCGGATATTCATTTTGATTATAAATTGGCAATTGCGGCAGTGGAAAATGGAGCTGATAAAATTCGTATTAACCCGGGCAACATTGGCAGTAAGGAGCGTATACAGGCGGTTGTTGACTGCTGCAGAGAGAGAAATATCCCAATCCGTGTCGGAGTAAACAGCGGCTCTCTGGAAAAGAAACTGATCGAAAAGTATGGGGGAGTTACGGCAGAGGGACTGGTAGAGAGTGCATTGGATAAAGTATCGGTTATAACTGATATGGGATATGATAATCTTGTTATCAGTATTAAATCTTCCGATGTTCTTATGTGTATTAAGGCGCATGAACTGATCGCACAGAAGACAGATCTGCCTCTTCATGTAGGAATTACAGAATCGGGTACGGTGTATTCCGGAAGCGTCAAATCAGCCGTAGGTCTGGGGACAATTTTGTATCATGGGATAGGAGATACAATTCGTGTGTCTCTGACTGGGGATCCGGTCAAGGAGATTTATGCAGCGAAGCTGATACTTAAAACATTAGGTCTTCGCAAAGGTGGAATCACAGTTGTATCTTGTCCTACCTGTGGTCGTACGCAGATCGATCTGATTTCTTTGGCTGAGCAGGTGGAGCAGATGGTTCAGCAGTTTGATCTTGACATTAAGGTCGCTGTTATGGGATGTGCCGTAAATGGACCAGGGGAGGCAAGAGAAGCTGATATCGGTATTGCCGGGGGAGTTGGTGAAGGGCTGCTGATCAAGAAGGGCGAGATTGTGAGAAAGATGCCAGAAGAGGAACTTTTGGATGCACTTTATCAGGAGCTGCTGCATTGGAAGGAGTAAAAGAAAGGATTTGATATTTTGGTTTCATTTTTTGAAGCTTTTCCTGACTTATCTGTTGAAGACAAATTATATGATTTTTTTGCAAGTGCTCAGGTAGAAAAAGTGAGTGCTTCAAAGACAAAAATGCTGGCGTTTATCTACTGCAGATGCGACCAGTTTTTGTCTTTGCGCATGATACGCAATATGGAACAGAAATTATATAAACAGGTATTCCGACGGCTGGGAATCCGGCCGAGACTTGAGGTGTCATATCCTTTTGCGCATGAGTATAGCGTGGCGAAATTGATGGAACAGTATGAAGAGACATTAAAAGAAGAAATGAGGGAATACGATTCCATCGATTATATGAAATTTTGCCAGAAGCCGTTTTCTGTTAAGGATGATGGCATTGTAATTACCTGTGATGATGATTTTCTATGCCATGAAAACAGTAAAAAAGTTCAGGAATTTCTGATGAGCCGTATACAGAAGCGCTTTGACAAAGATATCCCCATTTCATTTGTTTATGAGAAAAAGAAGCCGAGGAAAAGAGAAGAACCGGAAGTTTATCACATGGTTATAAAGAAAGAAAAAACGGCCGATGAACCGGCAAATTCGGTGGCACCGGCGAAAAAGCCATTTGTGCCAAGAAAAAGCAATTATCATAAACCGGTGCATGATCCGTCGGTTTTCTTTGGCAAAAATGTAGAGGGCGAAGTGATTCCAATCAAGGAGATTGTAGACGAAATCGGTGAAGTTGTTATCGATGGAATGATTCGTCAGGTAGAGGAACGGGAGATAAAGGGAGAAAAGCTGATCGTGACATTTGCTATTACTGATTTTACGGATACGATCATTGTGAAAGTTTTTATCAAAAAAGAACTGGTTGAGGAACTGAATTTTTTTGAATTTGTAAAAAAAGGAAATTATGTCCGTGTGAAAGGGATGGCTTCTTTTGATACTTACGATAAGGAGATCCGTATCGGTAACGTTGTTGGAATGAAAGAAATCGATAACTTCAAGGTTGGACGTATGGATCATGCACCGATAAAACGTGTAGAACTTCATGCACATACACAAATGAGCGATATGGATGCGGTAGTTGACTGCCAGAAGATGGTCAAACGAGCTCAGGAATGGGGACATCCTGCTATTGCAATCACGGATCATGGTGTCGTGCAGTCATTTGCCGATGCAGAGCATGCAATCAGCAAGGATGATTTTAAGGTGATCTATGGTTGTGAGGCATATCTGGTAGATGATCTGGATGATACCGTGCGAAACTCAGAAGGACAATCGCTGCAGTCTTCCTTTGTTGTCTTTGATCTGGAGACAACCGGATTTTCCCCCACACGTAACCGGATTATTGAGATAGGTGCCGTAAAAGTGGAAGAGGGGAAGATAACGGATCGGTTCAGCACTTTTGTAAATCCGGAAGTGCCTATTCCACTGCGCATTACGGAAGTCACAAGTATTGATGACAGCATGGTAGCCGATGCTCCCCGGATCGATACCATACTACCGGAATTTCTTGAGTTTTGCCGCGGTTGTGTGTTAGTGGCACATAACGCAGATTTTGATTATGGTTTCATTTGTAAAAAGGGTGCGGAACAGGGGCTTGATACGAAGTTTACGGTTGTTGATACCGTAGGGATTGCCCGTGTTTTATTTCCTCATCTGGCTCGTTATACGCTGGACAATGTGGCTAAGGTTTTGAAAATATCACTGATCAATCATCACCGGGCCGTAGAGGACGCTGAGGCAACGGCAGAAATCTTTGAAAAGATGATACCGCTTCTTGAAAAACAGAATATTGAGGATCTTGATGCTCTATATGAAAGAACACATTCGGCACCGGAGATCATTAAGAAGAAACCAAGTTATCATGCGATCATTCTGGCTAAAAATGAAGTTGGGCGTGTAAATCTGTATCGGCTCGTTTCTATGGCGCATATGGATTATTTTGCAAGACGTCCCCGGATTCCTAAGAGCCAGCTTCTCAAATGGCGGGAAGGGCTGATACTTGGTTCTGCCTGTGAAGCGGGTGAACTATACCGTGCCCTTTTGGATGATGCCGATGAGGACAGAATAGAGGAGCTGGTAGATTTTTATGATTATCTGGAGATCCAGCCTGTTGGTAACAATGAATTCATGTTTGAAAAAGACAAGGGTGCTTATGAGAACATGAACACATGGGAAGACCTTAAGGATATGAATCGGCGTATTGTAAAACTAGGCGAGAAGTATGGTAAGCCGGTGTGCGCTACTTGCGATGTGCATTTTCTAGATCCGGAGGATGATATTTACCGGACAATCCTGCTGGCGGGAAAGAAGATGGATGATGGCAAGCAGCCGCCCTTGTACCTGCGAACAACAGAGGAGATGCTGGAGGAATTTTCTTATCTTGGTGAAGAAAAGGCAATGGAAGTAGTTGTCACAAATACAAATCTGATTGCAGACCAGATAGAAAAAATATCTCCGGTTTATCCGGACAAGTGTCCGCCGGTGATTGATAATTCTGATCAGGAATTGAGGGATATCTGTTATCGCAAGGCACACAGCATGTATGGAGAAAATCTTCCACCACAGGTATCAGAGCGTCTGGAGCATGAATTGAATTCGATTATAAAAAATGGATTTGCCGTGATGTATATCATTGCACAGAAGCTTGTGTGGAAATCAAATGAGGATGGGTATCTGGTTGGTTCCCGTGGTTCGGTAGGATCTTCCTTTGTTGCGACGATGTCCGGTATCACAGAGGTAAATCCACTACCGGCGCATTATTATTGTGAAAAATGCCATTATGTGGATTTTGATTCGGAGGAGGTCAAAGCATTTGCCGGAAGTTCAGGGTTTGACATGCCGCATAAAAAGTGTCCGAATTGTGGTGAGGAGTTGACACGCGACGGTCATGATATTCCATTTGAGACATTTCTTGGCTTTTATGGTGATAAAGAACCGGATATTGATCTGAATTTTTCCGGTGAATACCAGAGTAAAGCGCATGCATATACAGAGGTTATCTTTGGTGCCGGTCAGACATTCCGGGCAGGTACGGTTGGTACGCTGGCAGACAAAACGGCGTATGGTTATGTGAAGAATTATTTTGAAGATCAGCAGATTCATAAGAGAAACGAAGAAATAGAACGAATACTGGAGGGGTGTGTCGGTGTTAGGAGAACAACCGGACAGCATCCGGGAGGTATCGTTGTATTACCGATGGGATGGTCGATCTACACCTTTACACCAGTACAGCATCCGGCAAATGATCAGGAAACATCGATTATAACAACACATTTTGATTATCATAAAATCGATCATAACTTATTGAAGTTAGATATTCTGGGACACGATGATCCTACGATCATAAAGATGCTGGAGGATCTGACAGGCGTGGATGCCCAGAGTATACCACTAGATGACCAGCAGGTTTTATCCTTGTTTGCCAATACCAGCGCCCTGGGAGTAGAGCCGGAGGATCTGATGGGACTTGATCTGGGAAGTCTGGGAGTACCCGAATTTGGAACGGAGTTTGTTATGCAGATGCTGCGTGATACAAAGCCAAAGAATTTTTCTGATCTGGTGCGTATCTCGGGCCTGTCACATGGAACTGATGTATGGTTGAATAATGCGCAGTATTATATTGCCAGAGGAGATTGTACCCTGTCTACGGCAATCTGTACGCGAGATGATATTATGACTTACCTGATACATACCGGTGTTGAAAATGGCATGGCATTCCAGATCATGGAAAATGTAAGAAAGGGAAAAGTTGCGAAAGGAGCCTGCAAGAACTGGGATGAATGGAAAGAAGCTATGCGTTCTTGTGGCGTTCCGGACTGGTATATTGAGTCATGTGAAAAGATTAAGTACATGTTCCCAAAAGCTCATGCCGTTGCTTATGTAATGATGGCTTTTCGTATTGCCTATTTTAAAGTGTATTATCCGCTTGCCTACTATGCTGCATTTTTTAGTATTCGGGCAAAAGCATTTGATTACGAGCTTATGTGTCAGGGGCAAGAGAGGTTGGAGGCGACAATGAAGGACTACAAGAGACGAATGTCAGCAAAAGAACTTAGTCCGAAAGAAGAAGCTGCTTATGGGGATATGAAGATTGTGCAGGAAATGTACGCCCGTGGGTTTGAGTTTATGCCAATAGATATTTTCCAGGCAAAAGCAAAGCATTTCCAAATAATAGATGGAAAGCTGATGCCTGCACTTAATACGATCGATGGCATGGGAGATAAGGCGGCAGAGGGTGTAGTGGAAGCGGCCAAAGACGGACCATTTACCTCCTGCGAGAATTTCAAAAACCGTAGCAAGGTAAGTGGAACGATTGTGGATAAAATGCGTGAAATGGGTATGCTCGGCGATCTGCCTTTGAGTGATCAGATGTCATTACTTGATTTTATGTAAAAAATAGGGAAGTCTTATTTTCCCTTTCCTTTACGAATGGAGCGGACGCCTAAAAATATAAGAACAACATATAATAAGAGAGAGATGCCAAATTCCCAATCAATGATCAGATGCCCTGCTGATAGGAATTTACGGATATCTAAAAAAATACAGGCTGCCACACAGACAAAGCAGACAGCAGCGGAGCGAAAGTAAGTTTGTTTTTCACGTTGATTTGGTGATTGCATAGTGTAAGACCATCCTTTATAGTAAAATTACTTTTAGTATATTTAGTTTCGTTGAATCTGTCAATAGGCAGGAAAGAATGGAGGAAAAAGATGAATCAAATTACAATTATGGATCATCCATTGATCCGGCACAAAATTTCAATCCTAAGAAATGAGGAAACAGGAACCAATGAGTTTCGCCGATTGATCGAAGAGATTGCCATGTTGATGGGATATGAGGCACTCCGGGATCTGCCATTAGAAGATGTCGAAGTAAAAACACCACTTGAAACATGTCTTACTCCGATGATTGCCGGAAAGAAATTAGCTGTGGTTCCAATCCTTCGTGCCGGACTTGGCATGGTAAATGGCATTTTGTCACTGGTTCCATCTGCCAAGGTAGGGCATATTGGTTTGTACCGAGATGAGAAAACTCATGAACCACACGAATATTATTGCAAACTTCCAGAACCAATCGAGCAGAGGACGATCGTTGTCGTTGATCCGATGCTGGCAACAGGGGGGTCTGCAGAGGCGGCGGTAGATTTTATTAAAGCTCATGGTGGAAAGAACATTAAGTTTATGGCAATCATTGCTGCACCGGAGGGAGTGGAACGACTGGCAAAAGCACATCCGGATATCCAGATATATATTGGATGTAAAGACCGGTGTCTAAATGAGGCAGCTTATATCTGCCCGGGATTGGGAGATGCGGGAGACCGGATTTTTGGAACTAAATAATAAAAAAACGGCTGTAATACCAGATGTAGGTAGGTGTCACGGCCGTTTTTGGTTTTGGGTATCATGTTTGTGTATTGTTGGTAGTAGAATGG
>CAKRGX010000008.1 GCA_934338065.1 uncultured Eubacterium sp.
ATTACTGTTGTCTCTTTCGAAACGAATTGAATCGGGTTGGTTTATTCTTATCGAATATTTACTCCGAAAAATTATTTTATTAATTTTTCGAGGTTGTTTCACTGTTCAATTATCAAGGTCCTTTGTTGACTCATGATTTGTTTCCCTGTCGAGTCAGCGATATTTATAATACCAAACTTTTCTCGGCTTGTCAACAACTTTTTCGACATTTTTTTCAAAAACTTTTTGTTTTCTAATCAGCTTTTTCTGTCGCGTCAACGAGTTATATACTATCAAACTCTTCTGAATTTGTCAACAACTTTTTTTCTTTTTTTGCAGTTGTTCATTTTCGTAATTATCGTACACCTGCTTAAGCAATAAAAAACGCTGCATTTGCCGAGATTACGGCATTTACAGCGATACATTGCAACGGAGAAGGAGGGATTTGAACCCTCGCGCCGCTATTAACGACCTACTCCCTTTCCAGGGGAGCCCCTTCAGCCACTTGGGTACTTCTCCAAAGCTAAAAAAATACAACTACTATTCTATCAGACCTTACGGTCAAACGGAGAAGGTGGGATTCGAACCCACGGCCCCTTTCGGAGTCACCGGTTTTCAAGACCGGCTCCTTAAACCACTCGGACACCTCTCCAAAACTGCTTGTCTAGTATATCATCTCACTTGTACAAATGTCAAGAGATTTTTTTGTTTTTTTCGATACTTTTCCCATAACGTTTTTTATCATAACACAATAAGCTTTTTCATCAATCTCCCAGGCGCAGCCCCGGCACCGCATTAAGGTCCAGACCATGCCGGATCCCATTGATATAATCATAGTATCCGGCTGCACCGATCATAGCAGCATTGTCCGTACAAAGAATCGGTGTTGGCATATAAAAACTATATTGATTATTCCGGCATGCTGTTTCCATTCCATCCCTCAGTGCAGAATTGCATGCAACACCTCCTGCTATTGCAATTTTATCTATTCCATAATCTTTTGCTGCAAGCATCGTATGATCAACAAGCACATCAACAACTGCTTTTTGAAAAGAAGCTGCAATGTCTGCTTTCGAATATTTTAATCCTTTCATATTACAGCCATTAATGTAATTCAATACAGCAGACTTCAATCCACTAAAACTAAAATCATATGGTGCGCCATCAATGGACGCTCGTGGGAACACAATGGCATCCTCATTGCCTTCCTTTGCTAACCGGTCAATCTTAGGCCCCCCCGGATATCCTAACCCGATGGCACGCGCCACTTTATCAAATGCTTCGCCTGCTGCATCATCTCTTGTTCTTCCTAATATTTCATATTTACCATAATCACGCACAATAACTAAATGGCTGTGTCCACCAGATGCTACCAAACATAAAAAAGGCGGTTTCAGATCCGGATTCGAAATATAATTGGCCGATATATGTCCCTCAATGTGATGCACTCCAACCAATGGCTTCCCGGTTGCATACGCAATTGCTTTTGCCTCGCCTACACCAACCAGCAGTGCACCAACCAGTCCAGGTCCATACGTAACACAGATAGCGTCCATATCAGCTAATGTTTTTCCCGATTCGTCCAGCGCTTCTTCAATAACCTGATTGATTCTCTCTATATGCTTGCGTGATGCGATCTCCGGCACAACACCACCATATAATTTATGAATATCAATCTGTGATGATATAACGTTAGAAAGGACTTTTCGTCCATTCACTACAACAGCCGCTGCCGTTTCATCACATGAACTTTCTATCGCAAGTACTATAATTTCTTTCGTTTCCAAAATAATCCTCGTTTCTGCCTATACGCATTTATTCTTTTATAGCCGCACCACTGGATGGTGCCGGTCCAAATCCTAATATTTTCCATTTATCATTTTCTTTTAATAAAATAGCCCGCTGATTCCATGTACTATACTTATCTTTTTCTCTCATAAAAAAGGAATAATTCACATACACCGTATCTTTACCATCCAGTTTTTGGTACTGATAATTCTTTTCCCCATCCACTGTATAGCTGATAATCCGTTTTTCATCTTTTTTATATTTTCTGATATCTGCAGCGATCTTTTGTTCCATCTTGCCCTGTTCATTCCGCTCTTTTAACTCGTCGCAGTACAAAATCCGTAACTGACTGACTAGTGAGGAAATCTGTTCCTCACTCAATGATTTGTTATAAATGCACTGTGTGTAGCGGCAAAATAAATTTGTCAATTCTTTTGGAGTCTCGGGATAACCGGCTTCAAGGTCTTTCGCTATCAATTTTTCCACCTCAGTTGCCGGTTTTTTCACTGTTTGCTGTCTTTGCTGCTGTTTTTTCATATATTTATAATATACACCTAATGAACCCACTACAGCAAAGCACATAACAATACAAAAAACAATCACGCTTTTTCTCTTACTCTTTCCGGTATCTTTCATCCGACGCACTCCTTTCTTACCTGTCTCTTCCCCGTTCAGTCTTTTTCAAAGTTTAAACAGATTGTTCTGCGGTCTTTCGCCGCTACGGACCGCGGAAAAATATCACGCACCGCTTCCATGCACTCTTCCGGCCGGATCAATGACGGGCTATAGTGCGTCAGCCATAATTCCCCCACCCTTGCTTCTCTGGCAAGCTCTGCTGCTTCTGTAAACATCATATGGCGGTTTTCCTTCGCTTTTATCAATTGATCCGCTTCTCCATACATTCCCTCACAGACAAAAAGATCCGAGCCGTCGGCGTATTCTGCAATTTCAGGGATCGGCCTGGTATCCGTACAGTAAGTAACCTTTAACCCTTTTCGCTGTTCCCCCAAAACCATATCAGATGTATATGTTGTACCTTCAATAAGCACCTGCTCTCCTTTTTGCAGAGCGCTCCAGGCCGCCATCGGCACACCATTCTTCTTTGCCTTTTCTAAATCAAATTTTCCTGCCCGGCGTATAATCTGACTATACCCATAGCATGGGATCGTATGTCTGACACGAAAAGCCTCTAATACATAACCATTTGTCTCTATCTGATTAAATGGTTCCGTCAGTTCAATATATTTAATCTCAAAAGGAAGTCCCTGGGCTATGATCAACAGTGACTCAACAACTTTTCTGGTTCCTTTCGGTCCTATAATCGTCAATGGCAGCTTTCTTTCTGCATTGCCCATTGAGAGTAAGAGTCCCGGTAGTCCACTTATATGATCTCCATGCACATGAGTAATGCATATCGTGTCAATACCATGCATGCTCCATCCTTTTTCCCGGATACTAACCTGCGTTCCCTCTCCACAATCAATCAATAAACTGCTGCCATTAAAGCGGGTCATCAGCGCCGTTAATGCTCGTCTTGGCAATGGCATCATGCCACTCGTTCCTAACAGGCAAACATCTAACATGTCAATATCCTCCTATTCTTTCAGTCAATTTTATTTTATCATATTACCCCTTGATTTTCAAACCTAACCGCATAAAAGTTTGTATCAAGTATTCGTTGGCACCTTTTTGTTTTCCATACGCACAGACTAAAAAAAGAAGTTCCGGAAAAGAACTTCTTTTTCTATGTTGATATTATCTATCTTAGTGTGCCAGCCCCTTCTTCCTGCAACACTTCTGTTTTTGCGGATATTTTAACTGGTACGGCAAAATGGGAAATTATCTCGTCATAACATTTTTCACATAACAAGAATTCATGAACCTGAAGATCCTTTTGCGAAAAATATCCCCATTCTTTTCGTCCGACAAAAACATCCTCACGGGGTGATCGGTCTAATCGGAGTTTTCTGCCACAATAATTGCAGAACCATTCCTTCTCTTCCAACATTCTTCCCCCTTCCAATAAGATATACTCATTATAACAAAGGGTTAGAACGAAATCCACATGTAATTACTTCCATTTTTTAACCTTTTTGTTTTTCCAGTCGTTCTCTCTCCGCCTGGGAAAGACGAAGATACAGAGGTGCAAATTCACCCGCAGGCATGCACCTCCCCTGTTCAGCATAAATCTTCCCCAATGATACAATAGAAGCGGCTTTCTGATATCGTACACTGTCTGCTGCCCACTCACAGGGAACAGTAAGCTGTTCTTTTATCTGTTGCTTAAAAACTGGCACTCCATCACCGACAAAAATTGTTTTTTCTCCTATTTCATTTAGATGAGCAATAATTTCCTCAATTGGCGCTGCGGCAGGTTCTATTACAGCGGCAGGAATTCCCTTTTCCCATCGATATATGCCATAATATGCCTGATTACGCCGGGCATCCATCAGTGGACATACCATCGTGTTACATCCTGCCAGATTATATGCCAACCCTTCCAGCGTCGGCACGACAACTATCGGTATTTCCAGTGCAAGCCCCAATCCTTTCGCAGTCGACGCCCCAATTCTCAATCCGGTAAAGGAGCCAGGTCCTGCCGCCACCGCAATAACATCTAATGCCTGCGGTTCAATCCCAGCCATCGCTAACATTGCTTCGATCATCGGCAAAAGTGTCTGCGAATGTGTTTTTTTATTATGAATCGTATACTCTCCAGTTAAAATATCATCACACAACAATGCCACCGAGGCAGCCAGCCCCGAACTATCAATGCCAAGAATATTCATTTTTCTCCATCTCCTATTCTATCGTTATAAGACGAAAATCAAATCCACGATCCAGATTTTTCTCGATTAAAATCCTTTTACAGGTCTCCGGCAAGATTTCTTTTATCAAGGACGCCCATTCAATAAGACAGACACCATCGCCAAAAAAATACCCCTCATATCCAAGTTCAAACATTTCTTCCACGTCCGCTATGCGATAAACATCAAAATGATACAGCGGAATACGCCCCTGATGATACTCCTGTATAATTGTAAATGTAGGACTTGTAATCGGTTCATCGATTTCCAGACCCTCTGCAAAACCTTTTGCAAATACAGTTTTTCCTACGCCAAGATCTCCCTCTAAAAGGTAAATATCTCCGATTCGGGCTTCCTGTCCCAGTTGGTACGCTATTTGAAAGGTGTCTTTTTCACAAAAACTTTCTATTTTCATCTGCGTTTTTTCTCCTTTAGAAACTTAGCCAGTTCATCAAAATCACTGCCACAGGATTCCTTCGTGATAATTGTTGCATGAATCGTCGTAGTAAATACATAGATTACTTCTTTTCCAAAAACTATCTTACGGACATTATCCCATGCGCAGCTGGATATTTTTTCCCCCTGGCTCACAGATATCTGCTGCTCATCAATATGACAGATCAGCTTGTCCTGCATCTCTGTGCGCTTCGCCTGTACTTTTCCTTTTCTTAGCAGTGTAAGTGGCTGGAAAACAAGGAAAAGAAATGCAATAAGAATAAGTAAGAACCGCTGATTTACTGACCAGCCGCCCCATCGGACAGCCAAGCCGGCTAACGAAGCCAATCCAAGCAGTACGCCAAGTATTCCTGATAATCTTGTATAATTAAACCGGAGCAGAAAGCGGCTCATATCACGTGGGCTTACCTTTAATTCAAACTCTATTGACATTCTAATTTCCTCCCCATTACTTAGTTTTTGATTTTACAACATAATAATATCCAAATTGTTTATAATCAAATCGTGTCAGGTCAAAATACTGCATATCATTTGCCGTTACAACATACACCGCATCTTCATTCGGATCGATCGTGATATTCTTTATGCTGTCAAATACATAATCGTTATGAAATTCCTCACTCTGAAAATACTCGGCATCTATATCGTGATAGAATAAAGTCAATATCTCACTTACAGCAGAAGCACCTTCATACTGGCTGTCTGCCGTGATATAAAAGCGCTGTGCATCACTGTCTTTTACCTCAGAAACAGCTTCCCCAAAGGATTGGAAAAAGCACTGTGAAATCTGTTCCGCATATGTAGTAAAATACGTATTGGTAAACATACAGAAAAACACCAGATACACGACACCAATCACATATTTCGCATATGAAACAAAACAGATTGACTCATATATGCCATAGCCAACAAAAAATATAATGGGATAAAAGATCAGGTTAATGCGATTGATATTAATGCCATTGGTTGTCATACCAACCCAGACCCCTGTCAGCAAAAGGAAGAGCATTAAGATCATTCCCGGATTCTTTCTTTGTTTTTTAACTGCCGCAACAAGTCCCACCACAGCAAAAGGAAGGGAGAAAAGATACATAGAACCAAACCCTTCCACATCATTCCACGGCAGGTCTTTTGTCTGTAGCAAAATAAGATTTACGAAAGATTTTATATTGGCAGCAAGTTGTTCACTAATATTATCCGAAAAAAATAATATATCATTCGACCGAACGCTATCCGGGAAAAATGGTATCGTAAAAAATGGTGTCTTGATTGTTTCCATACCAAAATAATTAATTGCCATTGTTGCAATAAAAGGCCATGCCACCAATAGCCATACGCCAACACACAACAGTGCCTGTTTTATATTAATCGATTTTTTAACAAGCAGATAAATGCACGAAGCAACAAGAAATAATGGCACGGAATAAATAGAAATCCCGTAACAATACATACTAAGTCCAAAAAAGATCATTGACACAACCAGATATCTTGTTTTGGATAGACCTTTATATAAAAAGTAAAGTCCTATTATCAAAAAATGCGCAAATAGATTACAATCCAGCGCCCAGCGGCTTTGCAATATATTCCATGGATTAATCGCTGCAAAAAGAAATACGACCAAAGCAATGTTTTTGTTAAAGACCTCACGCACAAACAAATATAAACAGGCAAGTCCTGCCAGACTAACGATAAGAAGTGGCAGACGTGCTGTCATAACGGAAAGCCCTGCCACCTTAATAAACGGAACCATAAGATAGGACAGAAGTGAACTCATCTGACCATATCCCCATGCGGTAAGGTGCACGGGCATATACATGCCAAAACGATCCGTTGCATAATCTGCCAAAGCCTTAGCATCTACAGCAGCCATTGCTCCATCCTGATTCATCCCTCCCGGAACGGAGCCAAAACGGTAAATGCGGATAGCGACCGCAAGAAAGATTCCTACTCCTAAGATAATCCAATAAGCATGATCCGTTACCGTCCCTGCTGTCTTATCATCCGTTTTCCTTTTACGAAACATCCCAACGATTGCCATACAGCAAAAAATACTCACAAAGAACAATAACACACTATTGATTTTTGTCATTAGCTATCTCCCCTCTTTTTCCAATACATGTAAGTATACCAAACATGCTCCTTTTTGTAAACAAACACACCTGCTGTCATTGTGCCTGATACTTGACAACAGCAAATTGCCAGTCCTCTGCCTGGTCATCCCCTTTTTCTTCCTGACGTCTGAGGAGCACATACAATTCTTCGTTTGTTCCAACAAGCACATCGTATACTGCCGCATTTGCCAGATCATCAAAATCACCTTCTGAATTCAACATAATCGTAGATGCTTTCTTTCCAAAATCACTGATCCTGTATAACCCTGACTGGTTAAACGCATAGGTCTGCCACGTCGTGGCATCCGTATCAAAGTACCATTCATATTTTCTATTTTCCTCTGATATCTCGTCCCCAAAATAGGAGGATACTGTCAGAGAATCCGAATCCAATATTCCAAATCTCTTATTAGCGGAAGAAAAATAAATAATCTGTGATTCACCGAATGCAACATTTTTTCCAAATGCACTGTCTGCTATCGTCGGGCATAAATTGATCTGTGTACCTGTTCCTCCATCAAACCACATTGCACTTGCCCCCGAAAAGGCAAGGAAAAATGTTCCATCCTCCATAACGTGGAAAACATTTACATCATATTCTCTAGCATAATCAATTTCTTCTCCCTTTTCATTCGTTGTCTTCGTCTGTAATCTGACCTCGCGAAAAGAATCTTTTTCCTCATCAATCACAAGAACTGAATAAGCGCAATACGGCTTTTCGTCCGATGAGCCTCCCCAGGGATTCGGATCATCGTCGAATCTTTTAACCAGCACATAAAGATTGCCATCGTCCCCTCTCTGCACAAAAGGGTAGTCAATATTGTGCGACACTTCATTTCGTATCTGCTTCATCAATGCCTTTTTACAGTATTCTTTTTTCTGCCAATTTCCATCACCATTCAGAGAATACTCCACAAGTGCTGTATATTCTTCTCCATCTTCATTGGTCCCGGCACGCAGCTGATAAATCGCCGGTTCCCCCTGCCAGTTAGTCTGTACTTTTGTCGTCAATAAGGTATCCCCGTCGTACATACCCTCATCAGGTAAAACCGCTGTTTGTACCAGCGCATAATGTTTTCTCTGATCCTGCTTTTTATTTACATCCTGTTTGTCCTCTTTTGCCGAACCACACGCAGTCAATATAAGAACAGCAACGCAGATAACAGCTACGATTCGTTTCATTCTTCAAACCTCCTAGAGAATCATAGATAATTGAATTCTGTGTTTTTGCAAATCGACGCTCAATACCTTTACTTCAACAATATCCCCTACACTCACGACATCCAACGGATGCTTGACAAACTTTTTGTCCGTCATCTTGGATATATGCACCAGCCCGTCCTGATGAACGCCAATATCTACAAACGCACCAAAATCAATAACATTACGCACAGTTCCTTTTAATATCATCCCCTCCTTGAGATCCTTCATCTCAAGTACATCACTGCGCAGGATTGGTTTTGGCATCTCATCACGAGGGTCACGCCCCGGTTTCTCAAGTTCCTTTATAATATCTTGTAATGTAATAACACCAATATCTAATTCTTGTGCCAGTTTTTCTTTATCCTTGACAAGCAGAGACAAACCTGTCAGACCGTTCCGGACATCTTCCTTCTCATACCCCAGTTTTTCCAAAAGTTTTGTTGCTGCCTGGTACGATTCCGGATGAACACTGGTTCCATCCAACGCATTTTTCCCATCACTAATACGCAGAAACCCGGCACATTGTTCATAAGCTTTTGGCCCCAGTTTTGCCACTTTCAGCAGTTCCCGGCGGCTTTTAAATCGTCCATTTTCTTCGCGATACGCAACAATATTCTTTGCAATCGGCTTAGACACACCAGATACATACTCTAACAGCGAAGCAGATGCTGTATTCAGATCTACCCCAACATTATTTACACAATCTTCTACCACATTTCCCAGAGCCTCACTTAACTTTTTCTGGTTCATATCATGCTGATACTGTCCTACCCCGATACTTTTGGGATCAATCTTTACCAGTTCTGCCAAAGGATCCTGAATACGTCTGGCAATCGATACGGCACTTCTCTGCCCCACATCAAAGTTTGGAAATTCCTCTGTTGCCAACTTGCTGGCAGAATAAACCGATGCACCTGCTTCATTGACTATGATATATTGAACCGGTTTATTGATTTCCTTTAACATGTCAACAATAACGTGTTCGGATTCTCTTGATGCAGTGCCGTTCCCAACAGATATAAGACCAATGTTATATTTGTCAATCATTTTTTTCACGATTGCCTTCGTCTCTGCCACTTTATTCTGTGGTTCAGTCGGAAATACAACGACCGTATCCAGCACTTTTCCAGTCTCATCTACAACAGCCAGCTTACAGCCGGTGCGGAATGCAGGATCCCATCCAAGTACAACCTTTCCTGCAATTGGCGGCTGCATCAAAAGCTGCTCCAGATTCTTTCCAAACACATGAATAGCACCATCTTCCGCACGTTCTGTTAATTCATTACGTATCTCTCTCTCAATCGCAGGTGCAATCAGTCTCTTATAACTATCTTCTATAGCCGCTTCCAGATACCTTTTTGTACTTTCATTGTCCCTCACAATTACTTTCTTACCTAAATAACGGATCACCTCTTCTTCCGGTGCTTCTATTTTAACTGTAAGAATCTTTTCCTTCTCCCCGCGATTGATTGCCAAAACCTGATATCCGGATAATTTTGCTATCTTGCTTGAAAAATCATAATAATTCTCATATACCGACTTGACATCCGGATCTTTTGCCACTGACGTTAGTATGCCCTGATCGAACGTAGTCTTGCGGACCCACATACGGTAGTCTGCCTCATCTGCAATACTCTCTGCAATAATATCCAGGGCGCCTTGAACCGCCTCATCTGCCGAAGCTACACCTTTTTCTTTATCTACATAGTCCCCGGCATCTGCCAGCACATCTGTTGTCATCTGTAAGGTAATAAGATTGGCCAGTCCTTCAAGCCCTTTTTCTTTCGCGATGGTTGCACGTGTGCGGCGTTTCGGACGGTACGGACGGTATAGATCTTCCAGCATTACCTGTGTCTCTGCCGCCTGTATCTGTGCCTTTAGTTCTTCTGTCAGTTTTCCCTGTTCCTCAATGCTGGCAAGAACAGTTTCTTTTCTATCTTCAAGATTACGTAAATAAGTAAGTCTCTCATCCAGATTACGTAATTGCTCATCATTTAATGTTCCATGCTGCTCTTTCCGGTAACGGGCAATAAACGGGATCGTACATCCTTCATCGATCAGCTTGATCACCGCTTCTACCTGCCATGTCTTAATCTGTAATTCTTCTGCTATCTTTTTTACAATATCCATTTGTACATCTCCTGCTATCCATATAATCCCGGACGTGTGTATACCATCCATTTTTGTAAATCATTATAACTGATTTACAAAAATGGTGCAAGAAACATTCTGCTTTTGACACCAGCCTGCATCTCCCCTATAATGAAGAAAAAGGAGGTGCTTCCATTTGAAAAAATATTCTGCACGAATAAATGAACTTACATTAGAAGAAAAAATTGCTTTAATTCATGCCGCCGGTCTGTTCCGTACCGGCTCTATAGATCGTCTGGATATTCCATCACTTGTCATGTCCGACGGTCCCAGTGGTGTACGTCAGGAATTTGAAAACGATAACTGGATACCAAATGGCAACAACATGGACTATGTAAGCTGGCTGCCAAGCAACACCTGTCTCTGCTCTACCTGGAACCCGGAACTTGCCAAAAAGTTTGGTGAAGTTCTGGGAGAGGAAACACGGGGACGCGGCAAAGATGTTATACTTGCTCCAGGCATTAATATCAAAAGGACTCCACTGTGTGGCAGAAACTTTGAATATATGAGTGAAGATCCTGTTTTGGTAAGTCATATGACCGTCCCACTTATCCAGGGAATCCAGTCCCATGATGTTGCAGCCTGTGTAAAACATTTTGCACTTAATAACCAGGAACTTGACCGCATGAGTGTAGAGGTTGAGGTTGATGAAAAAACTCTCCGTGAACTTTATCTGCCCGCCTTCTATGCTGCGGTCACAGAAGGAAGAGCTTACAGTATTATGGGCGCATATAACCGATACGATGGTGACTATTGCTGTGAAAGCGAAAAACTACTCCACCACATCCTGCGGAATGAATGGCACTATGACGGTGTATCCGTCTCGGATTGGGGCGGCGTCCACAACACAGAGAAATGTGCTCTTCACGGTGTTGACATTGAAATGTCATTCACTTCTGATTTTGACAATTATAAAATGGCACAGCCTCTCCTGAAAGCGGTGCGTGAGGGAGAAATTCCGGAAAAGGTAATAGATGAAAAAGTAATACGTATCCTGACACTGATGGATCGTCTTCATATGAATGACAGAGAACGAAAAAAGGGATGCACAAACACACCGGAACATCAGCAGATTGTTCAGGAAATTGCAGAGGAAGGTATCATTCTCCTGAAAAATGAGGATAAGCAGCTTCCTCTCTCCCGAAAGACAAAACGCATCCTTGTTGTCGGAGACAATGCCAAACGTACTCACGCTCTGGGTGGTGGAAGTGCAGAAATCAAAGCCCTCTACGACATCTGTCCGCTTCTTGGTCTGCGCATGTTTCTCGGTGGTGATACCACGATTGACTGGCTGCCAGGCTACTATGTTGACAACGAAGAACATGTAAAAGGGGATGTTGACTGGCAGGCAATTAGTCTTGAAGCAGATTATACAACCGAACACGGCCGGAAAGCATATGAAGAGGAGATTGCACCAAAACGCCAGCAGCTTCTAAAAGAAGTTATTGATGCCACACCTGACTATGATGAAGTAATCTTTATCGGCGGCCTGAATCACGCTTACGATGTAGAGGGCTTTGACCGATCTACACTCAGCCTGCCCTATGGACAGAATGATGTCATCGAGGCACTCGCTCAGGTCACACATCATCTTACCGTCGTATTGATCAATGGTGGTGCCGTTGAGATTCCGTGGGCAGATAAAGTTCCTGCTATCCTTCAGACAAGCTACTGTGGTATGAATGGGGGGCTGGCATTAGCAAGAATTATCTTTGGTGAAATTAATCCTTCGGGAAAACTAGCCGAAACATACCCGATCAGTCTTTCCGATACCCCGGCAGAACAATTCCATTCCTATCCGGGCGACTTGAACAATGAAGATCACCGCCACACCGTCTATTCAGAAGGACCATTTATCGGATACCGCTACTATACTTCTAACAAGATACCGGTTCGTTTTCCATTTGGTTATGGTCTTTCTTATACACAGTTTATGTTAGATAATACCAGCCACGAACTTTTCCCTGCCGAAACACCAGATGCTCCGGCGTTAACAGTAACTACATTGCTGCATAATACCGGTAACAAAGACGGAAAAGAAACCATACAGTTATACATCGGTACACCAGAAAAGGAACAGCCGGTAAAAATTTTAAAACAATTCCAAAAGGTTTTTGTTCCTGCAGGAGAATCAAAAAAGGTCTCCCTGACACTTTGCCAAAAAGACCTTATGGTTTATTCTGTTGAAAAAAAACAATTCCATGTGCCAGAGGGAGAATACAACCTCTATCTTGGCACCTCGGTAGAAAACATTTCTTATCAGGCTGGTTTTGTTCCCATAAAGAAATCGTAAAATAATCCACCTGTTCTATAAGCCACCGGCCACTGTCGGTGGCTTTTCGTGTAAAATAGTTAGTCCATGTTCCCGAAAACTTTGTATAAAGAGAGATTGACTCCTTCAATCCTGTGAAGTATCTTATAATGGTTTTATCGGAAGAACGATAAGTGTCTCAAATACCTCTTTTTGTTTATCAAATGTTGCATACCCGCTGTAACGTCCCACCGTTTCCTCTATATTTTGCCTGCCCAGGCCATGAAACCAGCGATTCTTTTCTACAATCTTCTTTGTCGGGCTGATACTGTTTCTTACCAGAATGGTAAAATGCTTATTTTTGCACGTAATCTCAACCTTTATTTTTCTGGAATCTTTATCTTCCTGTTGAGCAACTGCTTCTAACGCATTATCCAATATATTTCCCAGGATTACAACAAGGTCATAATCATCTATTGTTATTTTGTTGTTTCCTATGGATATATTCAGTTCAATTTTCCCACCAAGCTCATCCATTCTGGTTTTAGCATTGCTCAAAAGCGAATCAAGCACAAGATTTCCTGTTTTTATCCCACCATATACCTGCACAAGAGCCAGATCTGTCTTTTGCAGATACCGCTGTGCCGCATCAATATCGTTATCATCCAGATACTGCTGCAACTGACGAAAATGCTTATTCACATCGTGCAGAAGCTTATTTCCCTTAATAAACTGCAGCGACAATTGTTCATACTTTTCTTTCTGCATCTCAATCTGCTCCTGAAGACTTTCCTCCCTATATTGATCTTTCACAGACTTCGCCAGTAGATTCATCAGATGATATACAACCAGATTCAATAAAAGGATTGCAGAAAAAAACATACTCCAATACACATTATCTGAATTTCCATCATACCCAAAGATTACAACAATACTCAGCGCAGGTACTGCCAGAAAATAGATCAGATACCGAAAAGGAACCAACTGTTGTTCGTTATGCAGCAAGCGTATGATGACAATAAAGATGAATAATAATAATTTGGAAATAATGATCTTGACATCCTCATTCAACACTTTATCCAGTCCCAACTGAGTCGAAAAGACAATCACTAATGCCTCAGCTATACTCCCAACCAGTTCGTATAAAACGACAGTTACTATCCGGAACTGCCACTTGCACTTAAAACAGGCAGAAATACAGAGCAGTTCTATAAGTGTAAGAATTAAAAACACATAAGGTGGTGCTGTATTCTTTAAACAAAAAATCGATACCGCATTATATACAACGCCCGTAACCAGAATAACAGCAAACGGCCATTTTCCCTCTTTTCTCACTGATATTCCCTGATAAAAAAAATATGGCATCATAATATCAAATAACGCTGCCACGATAATTCCAAGCATTCCCATTTTTATACTATTCTCCTAACACAGTAAATCTCGTTATCCGTTTCTTCACTTCTGTTACTTTTCGTCTGCTCATTTCTATTATAGCACCATTTGTCAATTCCAGCGACTTTTCAAAAAACCGATAGACCATCCGCATATTCACCATACAGCTTCTATTTACCCGGATAAAAAATTCTTTTTCCAGCTTATCTTCAATATCATGTAAATTGCCCTTTACAACAAGTTTCTCTTTTTCAAAAAACACCCCCATCAATGCCGCACCCTTTTCCTTTTCGATATAGTAAATTTCCCGAGTCCTTAGTATGATTTCATCATTTCCGGCATTGACAAATAACAGACTGTGCTGGTCTCTTTTTATAAACTCATACGCCCGAAACAGTACTTCCTGCAAATCCTGATTCTGTATCGGTTTCATCAGATAATCAAATGCCTGTACCTGAAAACTCTGATGCATATACTGCGGATAACTTGTCAGAAAAATGATAATGACATTCTGGTCGTAATTTCTTCGTATCTTATCAGCCAGTTCAATCCCTGTCATATCCGGCATTTCCATATCCAGGATCAGTACATCATAGCAGGATTCTTGATCTTTATAACGTTCCAGAAGAATATCACCCGACGAAAAATAATCCACTTCCAGTTCTATTTCTACCTGTACGATCAATGTTTCAAATTGTTTCTTTAGTTTTTTTAATTCGTCTAATTCATCATCACAGCATGCAATTGTTAATTTCATTCGTTTTTCCCTCATTTCTCGCAGTCATAACCGATAGCATAATCCTCTGTACCGATTAGTACAACGAAAATCAATATTTGGTTGTACTAGTATAACAGATTTTCCTATAACATAAAAGAGAAACCGCTCCGACTGCGGTTTCCCATTTTATGTTATCTATCTTCCTCTTTCTAATCGCTAACCCTCTACTCTTTCCCCCAAAAGCATACGCTTTTCCAAAGCACAAACATATCATACCACAATTTTACAATGTTTTACGTTTTTTTTATGAATGGTCTTTTTTTTGACATGAGCGGTCATTTTAAGGTCTTTTTTTTATCATTTTTTTCATCATTTCAACTTTTTCTCTCTCTTGTGATGACATATCCTTTGTCAATATTTCCATAAGAATTTTAGTTTCTTCCTGTGTAAATGATAAATTATGCACTTTTAATTTGTTCATTGCTGCCATGAGCTGCGGCGCTGCTTCTCTCATTGACTTTCCTTTCATATTATCTGCCAGTTCCTTCATAATCTGAAGTTTTACCGGATGCATTGTTTTGAAGATATCGTATTGCTCAAAAATCGACTGACTCATTCTCCTTCTCCTTTCCTGCCTGTTCCGTTTCTTCTGACATCATTGAGAACATCATTTCTACCATATCCTGCTGTTCTGGAGGCACCATGGAACGGATAAACTCCATCGGAGCCATTCCGCCCGCAAAAGATTTATCTTCTTTCCCGGCTTCCCTATCACCGGACTTCTGCATCTCCTGCATGGTCTGCATAAGCTGCATCATCTCCATCATATGTCTCATAGAGAAAAACTGCAGCACAATATCAATAAGTTTCCGCTCTTTTCTGCCGGCAAATGGCCGGATTGCCCCAAACAACCCCTCAAGATCAATCTTCTCTCCAACCGGAACATCAAAAAAAGGGATAGCCACTTTTAACATCTGCACACTTTGTGTATTATGCATACGGCTATCCCATTGATTCATCATGTATTTACCCGTCCTTTGAACAAGCAATTATTACTCTATTGTATGTATTTTTCCCTTTTTTTATGAATACTTCAGACAATCGGATGTTATTCCATACAAAACATTGTCCAGATATCGTTCTGCCAGCAATTTCGCCATTGGCAGATTAAGATCCAGATAATTTCCACATTCCTTCGGATCCGCTCCAGGAACTTTTCCCTCATAGTGCGAGATAAACTCATACATCTCACGAAGAAGCGGCACGATCTGTTCTGACTCATAATCCCCTGCAAGGATTAAATAAAATCCGGTACGACACCCCATTGGTCCAAAATACACAACTTTCTTTCCCCACTCGTTATGATTGCGAAGAAATGTTGCCCCCAGATGTTCCATCGTATGAATCTCTGCCGTATTCATGACCGGTTCAAAATTAGGTCTTGTCATCCGTATGTCAAAGGTAGTCACAATATCATTTCCTGTGCTGTCTTTGCGGCTGACATATACCCCCGGCAATAATCTCATATGATCCACTGTAAAACTAGCAATTGTCTCCATCTTTGTTCCTCCATTCACAATGACAGATTTTTCTGTCCCTTTATTCATAATATACATTAACCTGCTTTTGCGGCATTAACTTTTTCAACAGATCCAAAACCCGGCTCGAAGCTTTTCCATCATCGATTGTATTATATTTTTCTACAAATTTCTGATAACGCTCCTCATATTCCTGCGAATCATAATTATGGATGTCTGCTATCAGTTCTTCTGTTGTCGTAGATATTGGTCCCGGCATTTCCTTACTATAACTAAAGTAAAAGCCTCTCAATTCATTTTTGTATTTATAAAAATCATAGGCAAAGAAAAACATTGGCCGTCTCATAATACTAAAATCGAACATAACTGACGAATAATCTGTAACTAGTATATCCGAGACAAGAAAAAGTTCCGCAATATCGCGACTCTGATCAAAATGATAAATAAACCCTTCATAAGGTGACCAGTCCACGGCATCCATAATCAGATAATGATACTTGACAATCATCACATATTCATCACCCAGTTCCTTCTGCAGCTTCTCAAAAGAAATCTGTGGACGGAATTCATATCTGTCATCCTCTGAAAATTCGTCATCCCGCCATGTCGGAGCATAAAGAATTATCTTTTTATCCAGAGGCAGACCAAGCTTCCTGCGGTATCTCTGTGTATCCTCTTCCGTGTTTTCCCTGAATAATATATCGTTCCGCGGATAGCCAATCTCAAGCATTTCCTTATGAAAATCAAATGCTCTGCGAAATGTGGCTGTTGAAAACGGATTCTGTGAGATGAGAAAATCCCATGTATGGACATTTTTAGCAAAATGTTCCTTATAAGAATCAATATCGGTCTCACCAGCCATAAACACATCTTCCATGTCAAGTGCCAGTCTCTTCAACGGGGTTCCATGCCACGTTTGTATATAATACGTTCCCTTCCGCCGGACAAGAAACTCTGGCTGCCGGCTGTCAAACACCCACACTTTTGCAGTAGCCATATAATATATATACCGCAATCGTCCATAGCGCACCTGTCTGCTCATTCCCGGAATATTATACCTCTCATTTTCATAGAACCAGATGCAATCCCAGATCAGATCATATCCATTTGCCATGAGGTATTCATAGATATGCTTTGGATTACCGGCATAGCTCTTTCCCAGACTGCTGTCGAACACAATACGGTTCTTTTTTACCAGACATACATGGCACATAACATAATAAATAACAACAACAATCTGCTTGACTAGTTGATATACCTTCTTACGCACAATGCACTCTCCTTATACTTCCCTCTCGCCAAACACCTTTTCAATCACTCGTTCTGATGCATGACCATCATCTACACTGCAGAATCTCTGATAAAATTCTTCATAGCGCGCCTGATAAGTCCTGGTAATCGCATCCATGTTATGAAGTGCCTCTACTACGGCATCATTTGTACGCAAAATCGGTCCTGGCAGTTCTTTCTCCATATCCATATACATACCGCGGATCTCATCAGCATATTCATCAAAGTCATATGCATAAAACAAAATCGGACGTTTCAGGTTTGCAAAGTCAAAGAATACGGAAGAATAATCCGTAATACAAATATCCGATGCCAGATACAGGCGGGATACATCCTCATACTGGCTTCCATTATACACAAATCCCTCATACTCTGTCAGATCAAGAATATCTGCAATATAATAATGGGTACGAAGTAAAACAACACTATCTTTTCCAAATTCTTTTTGTAGACGTCCCAGATCCAGCGCAAGCGTAAACTTATACTTTCCACGGTCATAAAACTGATTATCACGCCACGTTGGTGCATAAAGAATCACTCGCTTCCCTTCCGGAATTCCAAGTTCCTTTTTCACCTCCGCAGCAATTTCATCCTTATTATCCGCATAGAGGATATCATTTCTCGGATAGCCGTACTCCAATATCTTGTCACGGTCAAACACAAAGGCTCTTTCGAACACATCGGTGGAAAAACGATTTGCTGAGATCAGGTAGTTCCACTCTCTGCCATGTTTATAAAACAATGTCTTATGATTCTGGCTTGCCGATGTAATATCATCCATATCAAAGGCCAGTTTCTTCAATGGTGTACCATGCCATGTCTCAAGGAATACTACACCCGGACGCTTTTTATTCCACGCCGGCTGACGCACGTTAAAAATACGATAACCACAACGGGAAGCATAATATACATAGCGAAGACTATTCATCTTAACCCGCGTGTGTCTGCCGCTTTTTGCCAGAGCCGGTGACTTCTGGTTCAACACCCAGATGTAGCGGTATTTGTCACCACGCGTCTTCTGCAGATATTCATAAAGATACTTCGGACTGTCTGAATAACTTTTACCAAAAAAGCTTTCAATAAATACCCAGTCTCTTCGAAGTGGCATTTTCTTGAAAATATGTTTTTCCAACTGACGATACCATTGGATCCGGCTTCCCAGCAGTCCTTTTTTCTTCTTGAGCATCCGGAACAGCTTAAAGAACGGAAGTGACATACGGAACTTACCCCTGCGGGCAATGCGTAAGGCAAGACGTTCCGATCTTCTATAGTCTTTCATAATGCGCTTCCATTCTGGCATATCCTGCATGATCCTGCTAAATGCAGGTGCCAGATCACGGCGGACACGATCCGGATATCTCTTGTAGAAATAATCAACAACGAAACGATCCATGATATAACGCAGTTCTTTATCATCGTCTTTTAACAAAGCCAGAACTTTATTATATGTATCTAGAAGTTCCGGTCCCCGCGGACCTCGCTTTTTCTGGCACAAGGCAGGTAAATGCACTTGATCATTGCGATGACGCCATGCATAAACACTATCTCCATCTATCCACATATTTCCTTTTGCCTGCTGCAGTACCTCCACACAAAAACGGATATCACTATAAAAACGGGTATCGGTATCACATACAATTCCCTGTTTCTTCAGGAAATCACGCCGGATCAATAAATGTTGTACCGAGTAACGTTCGTAGAAACGTTCCTCCATCACTTTTCCTGAAAGCCTTTGAACGCCTTCGATACAAGAATCGGGTTTTGCTTTCTCCGGATCATAGTTCGCCGGTTTAAACCAGGTACTAACTTTGTTACCGGTAACAAGAACTGCCTGTTTTTCTTCTGCCAGTCTCACCAGACGAACCAGTGCATCATCCAGAAGATAATCATCGCAGTCAATAAAATAAACATAATCGCCTGTGGCTTTTTCCAATCCTATATTACGACAGTACGATACACCAAACGGATAAACATCTGCAATCTTTTCATCATATTCATCAATCAGCTCATCTTCCTGTGGCTCCAGCTGATCCTCGGTGTAAATAGATTGTGTATTTTCTCCTTTTTTCTCCAGTTCTTCCAGCTCTTCACGGCGTCGTTTTGCATTTTCCAGGCGCTTATCTACATGCTCTCGGATTTTCTGTTCACGCCAGCTCTCAGCCGCTTCTTTATTGGCACGGTGTATTTCCTCCGGTAATTCATCCAGTGCCTCATACACAACAACCGTTTTTTTCGCCAGAACAGATTCCGGTACTTCTGTCCCATCCTTATCATGCACAATAATAATCTCATAATCTTCCAGCTTTTGTGCCTCAATACTGGCAACACAGTCTTCCAAATACGCTGTTCCTTTAAAATAAGGAATAATTACACTTACCCTAGCCATTTTCTCACTCCAATTTCTGTCTATTTCTGAAACACAGCTTGTACAACCTGTTTCGCGGATGTTCCATTCTCCCAGCCACAATATTTATCATAGAACATCTCATATTTACTCTTATATTGTTCTTCTATCCGTGACAAATCCTGAATTGATGCAATCACTTCATCAGATGTTTTCAAAATCGGTCCCGGTAATTCCTTTTCTATATCAAAATAAAAACCTCTAAGTGCATCACGATATTTTTCTATGTCATACATAAAAAACAAAATCGGCCTCTTTAAATTAGCATAATCAAAAAATACAGAGGAATAATCTGTAATCATCACGTCTGCAATAAGATATAAATGTGCAATGTCATTATATGTGCTGGCATTGTATACAAATCCCTCATATGCAGACAGGTCAAGAACATTCACGATAAAATAATGAGTTCTGAGTACCACAACATACTCATCACCAAGAGTTTCCTGCATCTTCTGCAGATCAAGCTGCAAAGTGAACCGGTACTTCCCCTTATCGTAAAACTCGTCATCACGCCACGTTGGTGCGTAGAGAATAACCTTTTTTTCATTTGGAATTCCTAACGCTGCTTTGATCCCGGCTGCTTTCTGCTCCTTTTTCTCTTCCGGCAGATGCAGGATATCATTTCGCGGATAGCCGGTCTCCAGCATCTCCTTATCATACATAAAACAGCTGCGGAAAATATCCGAAGAAAACTTATTCGGAGCAATCAGATAATCCCAGCTCCGGCTTTGTCTGTATACCTGCTCTTTATACAATGGGGAAGCACCTGTTACCTCCACCTGATCAAAAACGAGACGCTTTAATGGCGTTCCATGCCATGTTTCCAAAAACACCTGTCCCTTTTTCTTGATAAAAGATTTTGGCTGTCTTACATTATAGACAAGGTATTTTGCTTTCGCCATATAGTAATAATAGCCAAGGGAAAATCTCTTAACCTGTTTCGCCGGATACGGAAGTTTTGTCTTGCGGTTCAAAACCCACACACATTGATATTCATCCGGATATCTGTCTGCTATATATTCAAAAATATATTTGGGGCTGTCTGAATAATTTCTTCCAAAAAAACATTCAAATAGAATCAGCTTATCATTGATTGGCCGGCGAACAAACACCTTTTTATAAAGCAAAGTACGAATCTTTTTCCAATGTCCGATTGTTCTTTTAAAGGTCTGAAAAGCACTATGCCGTCTTGCTCTCTTTGCAATCTGTGCTGTTGTATGTTTACGTGAATACCGGATACTTCTCCGCGTATAAGGGCGCGCCAGTTTTAATGCATCCTGAGAAACCCGGGGAAGACACTGATCCGCCAGCCCACGCAATTCTTTTACCTTACTGCTGTTTTTTTCTTTCATATAAACAACGATGATCTTGCGCACATAATCTTTAATAAACTTGGCATCTAAGCAGGTCTCAATAAAAGTGCTTCTTCCTTTTATATGCTCCTTTACCTGCAGATAGGCTTTCATCACTTCCTCTGCCTTCTTTGTATCATCTTTCTTCTGTCCCAGTGATGGCAGATTAATCGGATCATTTCGGCGGCGTTTCACATAGAATGGCTCATGTTTGATCTCCGCTACCGATGTCGAAGCGCAGAAGGCACGGACCATAAATGCCATGTCGGTATAATAGGTGAACGTTTCATCAAAAACAATATCGTTTGTCAACAGTATGTCACGCCGGATCAAAAGATTTAATGCCGACAAGAAGGAAAAACGGATCACACTTTTGGTCAAATGATAAAATACCGTCTCCCAATGACTTGCGTCAGATGGGAGGATCGGAAATGTCTTATCTTCACGATCAATTCGTGAAGTGTTAATATATGTTGTCCGTTCCTTGCTATCCTCGGGCAGTTTCTCCATTTCCAAAAATCCACGATAGCCAATCCACGAATAATACCGGCGTACATATACCATATCTTGTCCGACAGCAGCTTGCAGCATCTCTTCAACCGCCCTCTGCCGCAGAAAGTCGTCACAATCCATGAAAAACACGTATTCCTGCTGACACGCAGCCAGACCAATATTTCTGGCTGCTGCCACCCCTGTCTTCTCACCCGTGTCAAGTACCGCAACAGAAAAAGTCAAGGTCAATTCCGTTACTGCAGCTTTGGCATCTTCATCACAATGATCGCACACAACAATTGCCTCAAAGTCCTTGCATGTCTGGGCTTCCAGACTTTCCAGACACTCTTGTATATACTTTTTTTCACCACAATACGGAATAACAATACTAATTCCCACGATTATTCTCCTTTATTTCACAACAATGTTAATGATACGTCCCGGCACATAGATTTCTTTTATAATCTGCTTGTCCGCAATCTTATCAGCGACAGCCTCTTTGCCGGCAGCCAGAGCGTCTTCTTTGGAAGCGTCAATTGCCAGTGCAACGGTTGCCCTTACTTTACCATTAATCTGAACACCGATTTCCTGAACAGCTTCTACCGTCTTAGCTTCATCGTATTCCGGCCAGCTTGTCTGATACAAACGCCCGCCATAGTTTTTCTCTTCCCACAACTCTTCTGTAATATGTGGCGCTACCGGATTCAGGAGAATCAGCAGTGTCTTAAACTCATCCCGTGTTACCGAACCTTTCTTGTAGAAATCATTGATCAATGCCATCATAGCGGCAATAGCAGTATTATATTTCAAAGTTTCAAAATCATTGCTGACCTTTTTAATCGTCTGATGCATCTTGGTCTCAAGATCAGAAGAGTATCCACTCTCGTCCGTTACCATCTCTTTTAACTTCCATACACGATCCAGGAAACGTCGGCATCCTTTTACTCCATCCTCTGACCACGCTGCTGCGGCGTCAAAGGTACCAATAAACATCTCATAAGTGCGAAGCGTATCAGCACCATAAACATCAACGATGTCATCCGGGTTCACTACATTACCACGGGATTTACTCATCTTCTCACCATTCTCACCAAGTATCATACCGTGGGATGTTCTCTTCTGATATGGTTCTTTCGTTGGCACAACCCCCTGATCGTACAAGAACTTATGCCAGAAACGGGAATAAAGCAAATGGAGGGTCGTATGCTCCATACCACCATTATACCAGTCTACCGGAAGCCAGTATTTCAGAGCTTCAGGGCTTGCCAGCGCTTCGTCATTATGAGGATCAATATAACGAAGGAAATACCAGGAAGAACCTGCCCACTGCGGCATCGTGTCGGTCTCACGTTCTGCCTTTCCTCCACAGCAAGGACACGTTGTCTCTACCCAGTCACGAATCTTAGCAATCGGTGATTCCCCATTGTCTGTCGGTTCATAATTATCGACTTCCGGGAGCTGCAGTGGAAGCTCTTCTTCCGGAACCGGGACATAACCGCATTTTTCGCATTTCACGATTGGAATCGGCTCGCCCCAGTAACGCTGACGGGAAAATACCCAGTCACGCAGCTTAAAGTTTTTCTTTGCTGTACCTACACCCTCTTTTGCAAGCCAGTCAATAATAGCTTTCTTTGCTTCTGCTACTGACATTCCAGTCAAAAAACCTGAGTTTACTAATGTACCTGTTGCTACATCTGTAAAAGCTTCTTTCTGAACATCTCCCCCCTCAATCACTTCTATGATTGGAAGACTGAATTTCTTTGCAAACTCCCAGTCACGGGTGTCATGTGCCGGCACAGCCATGATCGCACCGGTTCCATAACTCATCAATACATAGTCCGATACCCAGATTGGTATCTCTTTTCCATTAACCGGATTGATTGCACTGAGTCCCTCAATCGGGACACCAGTCTTGTCCTTTGCCAGTTCTGTACGTTCAAAATCAGACTTACGGGCTGCTGCCTCGCGATAATCTAAAATAGCATCCCAGTTTCTGATCTCATCTTTATATTTATCCAGATAGGGATGTTCCGGAGAAACAACCATATAAGTTACACCAAACAGAGTATCCGGTCTGGTTGTATAAATTTTTAATTTCTCTTCTTTATCTTTTAATGAAAAATCCACTTCTGCGCCATGCGAACGTCCAATCCAGTTTTTCTGTGATACTTTTACACGCTCAATATAATCCAGACCATCCAGATCATCAATCAGTTTGTCCGCATATTTGGTAATCTTTAGCATCCACTGGCTCTTTACTTTGCGGACAACCTCACTGCCGCAGCGCTCACACACGCCATTGACAACTTCTTCATTAGCCAGACCACATTTACAGGAAGTACACCAGTTGATCGGCATCTCTGACTTATAAGCCAGTCCTGCTTTAAACAGCTTAAGAAATATCCACTGGGTCCATTTATAATAGTCAGGATCTGTCGTATTGATCTCTCTATCCCAGTCAAAAGAGTAACCAAGTGCCTGTAACTGTTTCTTAAAACGTGCAACATTTTTTTTCGTTACTTCTTTCGGATGAACCTTATTCTTGATAGCATAGTTTTCTGTCGGAAGTCCGAATGCATCCCATCCCATCGGATACAATACATTATATCCCTGCATGCGGCGCTTACGAGCGACAATATCCAAAGCAGTATATGGACGCGGATGCCCCACATGAAGTCCCTGTCCTGACGGGTATGGGAACTCTACTAATGCATAGTATTTTGGCTTGCTGTAATCATTTGTTGCCTGAAAAGCTTTTTCATCTTCCCAGATTTTGTGCCATTTCTTTTCAATTTCTTTTGGGTTATAACTCTGACTCATGGTAATCCTCTTTTCTATTTATTAATCTGCGCCTGTGGCGTCTGGTCTGCATTTTCCGGCGTCTGGGTCACTGACGGAGTTGGTTCCGGTACTGGTGTCGGGGTTGGCGTCGGTACCGGCGTCGGGGTTGGGGTTGGTGCTGGCGTCGGGGTTGGGGTTGGTGCTGGTGTCGGCGTTGGAACCTTCTTTGCTTTTTTCATGTTAAGGACTTTCACCTGACAGATTTTCTTTAACTTACGGCTTTCCTTTGCGTAAACATAAATCTTACATTTACCGGCTTTTTTTGCCTTGATCACACCATCCTGATTAACTGTTGCAATCTTTGGATTCGATGATTCAAACCGTACTTCCTTAATCATCGCCTTCTTTGGTCGAAAAGCTTTTGCTTTCAACGTTGTCACAGCCTTCTTTCTGCCCTTTCCAACGATCAACGTCACCTTTTTCTTGTTTAATCGGAAAAAGGTAAGCTTTACAAAGTATGGATTTGCCGGATCCGGATCTGTCGGATCCCATCCCATGTATCCAGATACTTTTCTTGCTTTGGGCTTTCCAAGTGGTCCCGGATTGGATGAATTATAAATGACTACTTTCGTTCCCGACGGACAATTATCATAAATCCACTTGCTATCACGCACTGTCAGGCGAATACAGCCATGTGATGCCGTCGTTCCAAGACGATTAAACTGTACGTAAGACTGTGTGTTTTTTCTTGTCTGATAATACCATACCGAATGGAACAAAAAACCACCAGTAATACGTGAGCAGTACTGTCCATAGGAAGGTCCCATCAGCTCATGCCAGCGGTACTTTTCCAGCAAAGGAAATGTTCCAACCGGTGTGGCACTGCCACAGGAACAGACAAATGCCTTATATGGTTTATATCCCTTTTTGGCTTTTTTATAGACAGTAACTACATTTTTCTGCTTATTTACTTTGATAATGTACTGTTTCGTATCCTTTGCTCTCTGTGCCTGAGATGTTACCGGTTCTGCTCCCATACATAACACAGAAAACAGCAAAAGAAACATGACTATTTTTTTCTTCAAAATAACCTCCTGCCACTCATTTATTTACATGTAAGCATACGGTTCTATAATAACAATTGCAAAAACCTTTGTCAAGAAATCGAGCTTAATAATTATAAGTAATTATAAGTTTTCCTTTATTTAAGACGCTTACTTAATTCCACCAGTGGGATTGGCAGCAGAGACAGTATCCCGACAACGACCCATTCCCGTATACAAAGAGAAGTTGTATGAAAGATACTTTGTAATGCAGGGATACAGATTACACAACATTGGAGAGTTGCGCAGGCAGCGACACTCAGCAGCAGTTTCGGATTGCCCATGATACCGGTTTCTAACAGCGAATGTTCACTGCGCATATTAAAAGAGTGAACAAGTTGTGATAGTGACAAAACAGCAAAACACATCGTAGAGCCACCGGTCGCATACGCAAACAATGCCAGTGAACCTATAAACATCCCCTCTATAATCATCTGAAAAACAGCATTAAAGTGGAATATTCCGCTATCCTTCGGTAATGGTGTACGATTCATAATATCCGGATCCGGTGGTTCTACACCAAGACACAAAGCAGGAAAGGAATCCGTAACAAGATTAATAAATAAAAGTTGTACCGGAAGAAGCGGCGCAGGCATTCCGAAAAATATAGCAATAAAAATAGTCATGATCTCACCAATGTTGCATGACAGAAGAAAATGAATTGCTTTTTTTATATTATCATAAATCCCTCGTCCCTCGCGGACAGCAGATACGATTGTAGAAAAATTATCATCCATCAGTATCATATCGGCAGCATTTTTAGAAACATCTGTGCCGGTCATTCCCATTGCGCAACCGATATCTGCCGCCTTCAGTGCCGGTGCGTCATTTACACCATCCCCCGTCATGGCAACTACATTTCCTTTTTTTTGAAAGGCTTTAACAAGCCGTACCTTGTGGGCAGGCGAAACCCGGGCAAAGACGAAATGCGAATCTAATGTCCCCGGCAGTTCCCTGTCACTGATCTGATCTAATTGAGCCCCCGTCAGTACTTCTGTCTCATGCTGGCAGATACCAAGTTCTTTGCCAATTGCTGCCGCTGTAGCACAATGATCCCCTGTAATCATAATTGGGCGTATCCCGGCATGGCGGCAGCTTTTTACAGCCGAGTATGCCTCCCTGCGGGGCGGATCCATGAACCCGGCAAGTCCGACAAAGATCAGACCTTTCTCCAACGATTCATCCTGTGGAGGCATTTGATGATACAAACGATAGCCTACCCCTAAAACTCGCAATGCGCCCTCCGCAAAGCTTTCCACTTCCTGCGTGATACGGCGACGCACGGCACCATTCAAAGGTCTGATGTTCTCTCCCGCCTGATAATGGGTGGCTGCTTGAAGAAGCAATTCCGGTGCCCCCTTCGTTACGGAAAGTATTCCCTCCGTTGTCCGATGAAGAGTCGTCATGCGCTTTCTTGTAGAATCAAAAGGAAGTTCAAACAACTGAGGTTCTTTACTTTGCAGACGCTCATAAGATATACCACGTTGAGTACCATACTCGATCAAAGCCTCCTCAACCGGACCATTTTGATTATTGCAAAGTAAAAAATAACGCAGCATCTCTTTTTCTGAACAATCCGCATAAGTGCGCCGCACACTCATACGATTTTCTGTCAGAGTTCCCGTTTTATCCGAACAGATCACCGACGCACTTCCCAATGTCTCCACTGCCGGGAGATGCCGGATAATAGCGTTCTGCTTCGCCATGCGCTCCACTCCCAGACTAAGCATGATTGTAACAAGTGCCGGAAGGCTTTCCGGGATAGCTGCCACTCCCAGGCTGACCGATGTCATAAACATCTCAAAGACCGGCTGCTTTTTCCAGATGCCGAGAAAACATATCATGGCGCAAATGATTAGGGCAATCATCCCCAATACTTTCCCTGTTTTGTTCAATCGTCTGGTAAGAGGAGTCTCTGGTGCTGTCTCACGCGCAAGCATCCCTGCTATGTGACCGATCTGAGTATTCATACCAGTAGCCGTCACATAGCATATTCCCCGTCCAGCCGTCACCATTGTCCCGGAAAAAACCATATTCTTCTGATCCCCTGCTGAAAGCCGTTCCACATGAATTGCTTCGGATGTTTTATGTATGCTCCCGGTTTCGCCGGTAAGAGCAGATTCCTCTGTTGCCAGATTATGGCATGACAATACCCGCGCATCTGCCGGCACAAGGCATCCGGTTTCCAATGAGACAATATCCCCTGGTACAAGTTCCGTCGATGCTAACTTCTGACGTATACCATCACGCACAACAATCGTCTCCGGTGTCTGCAATTTCTGCAGCATCAACAGGGAGTGTTCGGCTTTGCGCTCCTGATAAATTCCAAGAAATGCATTAATAATCACAATGGCAAGAATAATAAGCGGATCCGTAATATTAAACTCACCCTGTGCATAAGAAGCAAAAAATGAGATAATGGCTGCAGCAAGCAAGGTAAGAATCATAAAATCTTTGAATTGCGCAAAGAACTGCTGTATAATTCCCGGCCCCTGTTCAGTCTTCAGTTCATTCCTGCCAAACTCTTTTTGACGTTTTGCAGCCACCTTACTGCTCAAACCATTGTCTATGTCACAATGATATGTTTGCTTTATTTTTGCTAAATCCATCTGATACCAGTTCATGGGCAGATTCCTCTCCTTTTATGTCGATTTTTTTCCCAAAAAGACGGGAAGCGCATATGATACTAATAAGCAATCAAAAGGAAACAGACGATGCTTATTGTTATTTTGCTGGCAGTATCCGTTAGTCTGGATACCTTTGGTGTGTCAATGGCATATGGATTGGCGGGCATCGTAATCCCCCGTTGTACAAGACTCTTGATCGCCTTTTTAAATGGATTTCTAACTCTTGTCGCCATCTGGCTCGGACGCCTTCTTTGTTCAGGAGTTCCCCCATTGATATTTCAAATACTGGGGGCAGTAATTCTGACCGCACTTGGTATCAAAACACTCTGGAATGCCTTAGGAGAAAATAAAGCAGCCCATTATGACAAGGATGATTCCCATGTGATCGACTTGCGCGAAGGACTTATTATCGGGGTAGTCTTTGCTCTGGATTCTATCAGTGCCGCCTTAGGCATTTTGAATTTTGGCAGGATCATCTACCTTTTCCCTCTATGTACAGCAATATTGTGTGATATTTTTCTCCTGCCAGGTGGAAAGCACCTGCACAATCTGCGGAGACTGAACGGAGCAAGCGGAATTATCCTTATTCTTCTCGGTCTTTTTCGTCTCTGTCCCGGTCTTTTTTAACACGGCTCCACAGGATCAAGAACAATAAAAAAAGCCCGATAAAAAAAATCCAATGTTTATAACGGTCAAAATAGAAAAAAAAGACCTCTTTATATTGATAAAAATAATAGCCAAGACCAGTGAGAATTGTGTTCCATAATAAAATTCCAAAAGCTGAATATATAATATATCCACTGCATTTTTGTTTCATAGCACCTGCCACAAAGCCAATATAAGTGCGACAGAGTGGTATCAGACGACTGAGAAACACGGCACTTTTTCCATGATCACCAAAAGTACGGTAAGAAGATATGATTGGCTTTTCCATAGAGGGAAAACGTTTCATAATTCTCTCCAACAAAGGAGAACCGCCTTTGCGTCCGATCAGATAAGTAATCATACTGCCGCCAATCCCTGCCATCGTACTCAAAAGAACAAGCATAGGAAAGGAGAACCCCTGACCCGCCGCAAAAAGACCTGCCAATGGTAACACGATCTCGCTGGAAACAGGAAAACACGCATATTCTAATAATATCAGGAGAAAGATAGCAGGCATACCATATGTCAGCAGTAAGTCTTCAATCATATGAATTCCAATCCTCGGTAAATTTGTTATAGTCTATGAATCGAGGCAAAAAAAAAGAACCACCGTCTATGTAAATTCATACACATGACGGTGATTCTTTTTATCGCTGCAGCTAACGGCAGCATTATTCTACTGTTACAAAAGCATCTGACTGGCTTAAGATTTCTCCTTCTGAGCCAACTACGGTAAGGATATACTTACCTGCCTGAACAGGTGCTTTCATTGAGGCACTGTTTCCAGATGCCTTTGACATCGTCGGATCTTTGTCATCAAATGCTGACAGACCCGATGGTGCAAGCCAGATCGTATAGCCCGACTCTGACAATGGATTTGCAAAAGTTATCTCCCCACCAATGCCTGTCGTTATATCCTGCTCTAACAATTGATTTGCTAAGGTCACAACCGTGGAGAAAACGATCGTTGTCGTTTTCTTTGATTCTTTGTCAACACCTTTGAGTGTCCATGTACCAGCTTTGCTAATCTCATATCCATCTGTTACATCATTTCCATTCAACGTATACGTATATTTTTTATCGTCAAGCTGAAGTTTTAGCGGTTTCTTCTTCGACACCGTATTTTCCTGTCCATCGCTTACATTAGCAATATCTGTGTTATCTCCTACATAAAGAGTAAACGTAGATGCTTTTGATAGCGTGCCGTCTTCATAACGAATATACAATTTATACTGACCAGGCGCTGATGGAACAACCATTGATTTCTCATTTCCGGCAGCTTTTGTCATCGTAGTGCCTTCTACAAAATCTGTTGTTCCTTCTTTTGCCAGCCATACTTCATCTGTTTTTTTCAGAAGCCCTCTTCTTGGTAACTCCTGCCCGGCAGCAAGACGTACATTAGACACCAGCTCATAATCCGTATCCGGAATAACATCTTTTCCGATCATGTAGGTATATCGATCCTCTAAACCAGAATATAATACCGTTTTATATCCGTTCAGCGGCCAGATGCAGTCTGCATTGACATACTGCTGTAAAGAACAATTCGGTGCTGTCGTCTCAGAACGGTCGGTGTTAGAAAAGCCATTTGTCACAATCATATCATGCTTTCTGCGCCAATCGTTTAATTCGTATACATTACGGATAATATTCGTAACCACGTTACCATCAAATTTGATATAAGCACTTCCCTCATCCGGGTGGAAACCATTGATCATCTTACTTCCGTTTGCTACCTGTTTTTTACGTTTCGCATTAATATAATTGTAACTCATCTCGGAGTATTCCGTCCAATCAGTATTTCCCTGACATCCCAATGTGTAGATACCACCGGCATCCTGAAGCAGAGAGCAGATCTCTTCCACACGGTTATAGTTCACATGATTATTTTTAGACGTTGTTGTCGGAACGCCAGGAAGCTGGGAATCCGCTCCCTGTTCACCATCAAAATTGCACCATCCCCAGCCAATACTCATACCGCTGTAAGAACATTTATAGACAAAGTTATGCCGTACCTGCAGGTTATAAGTAAAGAATGAAGTGATTGGAGAATTACCTGGGAAGAAATAGCAGTTTTCCAATAAATAGTTATTTGTTAATGTAATGTTCTTTGGCACAGCTTCTGTTCCATTTTTAAATTTTTCTTTATCCGGTCCGGCAGAATTATTGTTAACCTGATGAATTGCCGTATCGTTTTCATATACATGTGTCGGATGTCCGACAACGATACCGGCACCACCGGTCTGACCAATATAATTTCCAGTCACTTCACAGTCACTGACATCATTTTCCAGATGAATTCCCAGATACCCGGTCTGTTTTATCTCGCCATCTAAGAATTTAACCTTTTTAGCCGACGTCACATGAATCGCTGCAGGTGGAATGTCATAAGAACGATAAATGTCATCGTGCTGGTTCACATTACCAAACTTTGTTAAGACAATGGAACCCTGTACAGATGCATAACCGTGGGAGCCTTCCAGTTCGTAAAGATTCCAATCCGTATAAGCAAAACTTAGTCCTTCAAAAGATATATCGTGTACATAATCTTCTTTTGGCTTTTCTCCCTCTACATTCACAAGAGTATCCGTCTCAGGGATAACAACCTCTGCCGCATAGATATCCTCATCTTTATTCGGGATATAATACAGCATTTCGCCTGCCTGGTCATAGTAAAACTCACCCGGATTTTTCAACCATTCAAACACATTACTCACATCATTCGCCTTAGTCGGACTATATTCTGTATTCCATCCAAGGTTCTGTGCCAGCGCACCATATGGCATCTGCAATGCTACCTGGGTATTTCCATCCTCATTCTTACTTAAGGACTGTGCACAGACAAGCTGTTTTGCCCATGTAGATCCGGACTCTAATTCAATATTCTGTGGATTTCTGGTATCTGCCGGAAGGAATGTCGGGTCAAAGATTGCGCCCTCATAATATTTCTTCGACTTGTCACTGTTATTCCACGCCCAGTCAGCCTGTCCTTTTTTTATCGAAACTTTTCCATAACCGCTTTTTGGCTTCTTTCTCTTTGATGTCATAGAAGCACGTTTCCCATTAACATAGATTGCACGTAACTTTTTATTACGCTTCAATGGCGTTCTATATGCTTTCAGACCATCCGCAAGCCAGTTCACATCATAGGCAACTTTCCAATCCGTGTCTAGTTTTTCACCACCTGAAAAAACCGGCTTTGCCCCTTTTGCCGCACGGTAATGTATCGTACAATCTTCCGTACCGGAATCCTTGGAAGAGAATTCAATCGTATCCTTCAACGGATAAAAACCATTCGCAATCAGAACAACGATATCACCTTTTGTTTTATCACAATTGCGAACAGCTTCCTTCGCTCTTGATAAGGTAAGGAAAGGATGTTCTTTACTTCCATCCGCCGAATCCTTTCCTGTTGAAGCAACATAGAACTGAGCATCCGTATCATCATCCTTAAATGGCTCTACATACGGCGTTGCTGTTGGCTTAGGATGAGAGGTCTCAACTGGAAATGTCGGTGTGATCTGCAGTGTAGCAGAAGCCTCTGGTGTTACTGTTCCAGCCGCTGTCGGTACAGATGACTGCTGTACCGTAGAACCTGCCGATGGTGCAGGTGCCTGTGTTGTTGTTTTACCACCGGATGGCTGTGTCTGCTTTTTATTTTTCACAATTACAGTAACCTTTCCTATCCGTTTGCTCTTTTTCTTCTTCGCCGCATTTTTCTCTTTTACTGTAATGACAGCCTTTCCAGCCTTCTTACCTTTTACTACGCCTTTGGAAGATACCGTAGCGATATTCTTTTTACTGGAAGAAAAAACATATTTTCTTTTTTTCTTTTTATTCTTTACTACGATTTTCTTTGTCTGTCCTTTGTATACTATGATTTTCTTTGTTTTAAGCGTTGCCTTAGCCGCAGCAGACGATTGTCCTGCCGGAACAGTCGAAACAAGCATGGCAACGGTCAGCACTGTGCTCAGTAAACATGTTAGTTTACGCCTCCTCATAGAATGATGTCCTCCTCATATGATAAATAATAGATTTTTATTAAGCATATAGAAATGTGTTTTTTTTAACAATAGAATATAAAGACTTTTTTTATAAAATAGCTACTTTAGCTGCTATATTATATATTTATTGTTTAATTGTTGTAAAAATGATAAAATGAGAAATACATACTGAACTGATACAAAGGGGGAGATAACTATGGCTTGGTATGACAAATCTGTTTTCTATCATATATATCCACTGGGATTAAGTGGGGCACCGGCTCTTAACGATCACGGCGAAATCGTTCATCGTCTGAGAGATATGGAAGCGTGGATCGACCATATTATTTCGATCGGCTGCAATGCACTTTACATCGGACCGCTTTTTGAATCTGTTGGACATGGTTATGAAACAACCGACTATTATACTTTAGACCGCCGTCTGGGAGATAACAATGATCTCAAACACTTTGTTTCAGCCTGTCACGATAAGGGCTTGCACGTAATCTTTGATAGCGTGTTTAATCACACAGGACGCGAGTTCTTTGCCTTTGAGGATATCAGACAAAACCGTGAAAATTCCCGCTATAAAGACTGGTACTGCAATGTTAATTTTGGTAGCAACAACGAATACAACGATGGTTTTTCTTATGATAACTGGGGTGGATATAATCTGCTTGTCAAACTGAATCAGAGAAATCCGGAAGTTAAAAATTATATTTATGATGTGATCCGTTACTGGGCATCTGAGTTTAATATTGATGGAATCCGGCTGGATGCAGCCGATGTTCTGGACTTTGATTTTATGAAAGGTATACGGCAGACCGCTAACGAAATTGGAGGGGATTTCTGGCTTATGGGCGAAGTCATTCATGGGGAATACAATCGCTGGGTCAATGATGAAATGCTTCATTCCGTTACAAACTACCACTTGAACAAAGCACTATGGTCTGGCTGTAACGACCACAACTTTTTTGAAATTGCCCACACGGTAAAGCGCCTATATGAAATGGGTGGCTGCCACTATGAAAATATGCGTCTATATAATTTTGCTGACAACCATGATGTTGACCGGATCATTAACAAATTAAACAATCCGGCACATTTTCAGATTGTACACATTCTTATGTACACCCTTCCCGGCATACCTTCCATCTACTATAGTTCTGAGTTCGCCATTGAAGGGCGTAAAGAAAATGGTTCCGACGCACCTCTCCGCCCATGTCTGAAATTAGAAGATTATGCAGATGCATTAGAGACCAATCCATATACCACATTAATTACTAAACTCGGTAAGATTCGCCAACAGCTCGACACTCTTGCTTATGGAGAGTACCACGAATTACTTCTTACCAACCGCCAATATGCCTATGTCCGCAGCTATGAAGGACATGAAACATTCATCGCAGTCAACAATGATGAAAATGATGCGGTTGTACGTATTCCATACATCGGACAGCAAAACGCTTTGTCTGGTGCTCTGCATAACAAAGAATACTCCGTCCATGATGGTTTCATAGAGATTTCTCTGCAGCCTGGCAGCGGTGAAATCTTAGTTGAAAAGGAAACCTAAAAAACTTTTGTTTGCATCTGATGTCCGAATATCATATAATAAGAATGCTATATAGATTAGATTGATAAAGGAGGTAGCTTAATGACACCACAGGAATTGTTTGCTAAGTCATTAGTTAATTATGACTATAGCTATAGTAACAATGATTCATTTTATTATAAGCTTCCTTACAAAAAGGATTTTGACTTGTGCAATTGGAAACCGCTGCGTATGTTTAGTGGAAATATCATAAAGTTTTACCAGTATAAATTAGATAAACCCGTTATCCTCTTTACCGATACAGAGGATAACGTTCCGCAGGGGCAAAATGTTGATTCATCTGATACTCCATGATATTGCCCTGCTGCGGGATGATTTATTTGCTTTGTAATAGTCCCGGATATACAGCAGCTTCGCCAAGTTGTTCTTCAATTCTTAATAACTGATTATACTTCGCCACTCTATCAGTACGTGATGGAGCACCTGTCTTGATCTGCCCGGCATTTAAGCCAACAGCAATATCCGCAATTGTTGTATCTTCTGTTTCTCCCGACCGATGACTAACAATAGCTTGCCAGTGGTTATCTTTGGTCATTCTGATTGCTTCAAGGGTTTCGGTAAGCGTACCAATCTGGTTCGGCTTGATGAGTACAGCATTAGAGGCATTCCACTGAATCCCCTTTTTGATACGTTCCGTATTAGTTACAAACAAGTCATCACCAACCAATTGAATCTGATGCCCTAAACGCACTGTAAGTTTCTTCCAGCCCTCCCAGTCTTCTTCTGCCAGACCATCTTCAATTGAATAAATAGGATAACGCTCACACAAACCCGCCCAGTAGTCAACCATTTCATCCGCCGTTTTATATTCCCCGGATTTCCAGAACAGATACTCACCTGTACGTCCCATCTTAACTGCTTCTTCATACATTTCCGTGCTTGCTCCATCCATTGCAATGACAAAATCCTCACCTGGCCGGTAACCGGCTTTTTCAATAGCACATACAAGATAACGCAGTGCATCTTCATCACTGGCAAGCAGCGGAGCGAAACCACCTTCATCTCCGACAGATGTTGCATAACCATCTTCGCCAAGTATCTTTTTCAACGTATGAAAAACATTTGTACTCCATTCCAGACATTGATGAAAGGACTTTGCTCCTTTTGGCATGATCATGAACTCCTGTATCGTAAGACTGCTATCAGCATGTTTGCCTCCATTGATAACGTTCATCATCGGGACCGGCAGCGTATGTGCATTGGCACCTCCGATATATTGATATAATGGAAGATTAACCGCCTTTGCGGCTGCTTTTGCCACTGCAAGGGATGTTCCCAATATAGCATTAGCACCTAATTTTGCCTTGTTTTTCGTTCCATCTTTTTGTATCATCATCTGATCGATCTCAATCTGATTTAGGGCATTTTTCCCTTCCAGCATGAAGCTGATCTCTTCATTTACATGTTCAACTGCTTTTTTTACCCCTTTCCCCTTGTATCTTGGCAGTTCCGCATCACGTAATTCTACTGCCTCAAATGCCCCGGTAGAGGCCCCGGATGGAACAGCAGCCCGCCCGGATGCACCACCACATAAGGAAACCTCTACCTCAACCGTAGGATTTCCCCGCGAATCCAATATTTCTCTTCCTCTCACTGTATTGATCCGATATTTATGCTCCATTTTTTCCTCCAATCCAAATCATTTTTTCTTTTTTTAAGTATTTCCAGACACATAAAAAAATATGCAGACCAGAAAACATTTCTTCTGATCTGCATATTTGATCTAAACATTTACTTATCATTTCCTATGCCGCTTTTCCTTCTTTGCTTCCTCTTTTTCAAAAGAAGCATCCAACTGCTCTAACAATTTCTTCTGATCCTTACTAAGCTTTGTCGGAACATCAACAACAAGGTCGACATAATGATTTCCACGCATTTTCTTATTACGAAGTGATGGCACACCTTTCCCTCGCAGACGAACTCTTGTACCTGTCTGTGTGCCGGCTTTGACATTATACGCCACATCACCATCAATGGTGTGAATGATAATATCACCACCAAGCACAGCTCGTGGATAGGATATCCTTACCGTAGAATAAATATCATAATCCACTCGTTGGAATTCCTTATGTCTCTCAACATACACTTCCACTAACAGATCTCCACGGGATCCACCATTCTTACCCGGCTCTCCTTTTCCACGCAGACGGACACTCTGTCCATGATCGATTCCTGCCGGAACAGTAACCTGCAGTTTTTCTTTCTTGCTTGTGTAGCCCTGTCCATGACAATCCGGACATTTCTCACGGATCACAGTTCCTTTTCCACCACATGCCGGACATGTCGTAACATTCTGTACCATACCAAACAGGGACTGCTGCGTCTGAACAATCTGCCCACGTCCACCACACTTGCCACACTTAACTGGCTGGGTCCCTGGTTTCGCACCACTTCCGCCGCAGGTTTTACATTCAATCTTAGATGGTATCTCAATCTCTTTCTCCGTGCCAAAGCAAGCCTCTTCAAATGAAATCTTCACCTGTGTTCTAAGATTTGCTCCTCGCTGTGGCGCATTGGGATCACTGCGACGGCTTCTGCCGCCAAAGCCACCGCCAAACAGATCTCCAAAGATATCTCCGAAACTTCCAAAGATATCATCCATGTTCATATTATTAAAACCTCCGCCACCGGCTCCACCGTCAAAGGCTGCATGACCAAATTGATCATATTGCTGGCGTTTCTGCGGATCACTTAATACGGCATACGCCTCGGATGCTTCTTTAAATTTAGCTTCTGCCTCAGCATCACCCGGATTAGTATCCGGATGATATTTCTTGGCAAGAACACGATATGCCTTTTTCAATGCAGCGTCATCGGCATTGCGGTCAACGCCTAAGACTTCGTAATAATCACGTTTTTCTGCCATTGTCTTCTCCTCCATTCTATTACGTGCAAAGGACTCGTGCCATTAGGCACGAGTTCTTCTACATGGCAAGGTCACCAAAGCCTTACTTATACTTCTCTGTACTCACCATCTACGACATCGTCACCGCCATTGTCTTGTGGCTGACCGCCCATATTCTGACCAGCTGCACCCATATCCGGACCGGCACCTGCTGCACCAGCCGCACCTGCTGCCTGCTGAGCCTGCTCATATACTTTAGCAAATACCTGCTGGGCATTTGTCATCAAAGATTCCTTTGCTGCCTTTAATTCATCAATATCAGCGTCGCTCATCTCATCCGTATTTGCCGTTCTCTCAAGAATTGCCTTAACCTTATCAATCTCAGCCTGAACTTTTTCTTTCTCAGCGGCATCTACACCTTCGCCAACGTCCTGCAATGCCTTTTCAGTCTGGAATACCATACTGTCAGCTTCGTTGCGCGCATCAATGCCTTCCTTACGTTTCTTATCCTGTGCTTCAAATTCAGCTGCTTCTTTAACAGCCTTATCAATTTCATCATCACTCATGTTAGAACCAGCTGTAATCGTAATGTGCTGCTCCTTACCTGTTCCCAAGTCCTTTGCGGATACATTTACGATACCATTGGCATCGATATCGAAAGTAACCTCAATCTGTGGCACACCACGCATTGCCGGAGGAATTCCATCCAGACGGAACTGTCCGAGAGATTTATTATCTCTTGCAAACTGACGCTCACCCTGTACTACATTGATATCTACAGCTGTCTGATTATCCGCTGCTGTAGAGAAGATCTGACTTTTCTTAGTAGGGATTGTTGTATTTCTCTCGATCAGCTTCGTTGCGATACCACCCATTGTCTCAATCGCAAGTGACAATGGCGTTACGTCCAAAAGAAGGATATCTCCGGCACCCGAATCACCAGCTAATTTACCACCCTGAATCGATGCACCAAGCGCAACACACTCATCCGGATTCAAAGATTTATTTGGCTCATGGCCAGTCAATTGTTTTACTTTATCCTGTACTGCCGGAATACGTGTAGAACCACCAACAAGCAGTACCTTACCAAGTTCAGAAGCTGTAATGCCTGCATCTCTTAACGCATTCTGAACAGGTGTTGCTGTTCTCTCTACCAGATCAGCAGTCAGCTCGTCGAATTTAGCACGTGTAAGGTTCATATCAAAGTGCTTTGGTCCTTCCGCTGTTGCCGTGATAAATGGCAGATTGATGTTTGTTGTTGTTGCCGAAGACAACTCTTTCTTTGCCTTCTCAGCAGCCTCTTTCAAACGCTGCATAGCCATCTTATCTGTAGATAAGTCAACACCTTCTGCTTTCTTAAACTCTTCTACCATGTAGTTACATACTTTGTTATCAAAGTCATCACCACCAAGTTTGTTATCACCGGAAGTAGAAAGAACTTCGATGACGCCTTCACCAATCTCAATAATAGATACATCAAATGTACCACCACCAAGATCATATACCATGATCTTCTGCTCACCTTCATTGTCAAGTCCATAGGCAAGTGCTGCCGCTGTAGGCTCATTGATAATACGTTTTACATCCAGACCGGCAATCTTACCAGCGTCTTTCGTTGCCTGACGCTGTGCATCATTAAAGTATGCCGGAACAGTAATAACTGCCTCTGTTACTTTTTCTCCTCCCAGATAATTTTCTGCATCACCTTTCAATTTCTGAAGGATCATTGCGGAGATTTCCTGTGGGGTATATTTCTTATCATCAATCGTTGCACGGTAATCAGTACCCATATGTCTCTTAATAGAAGAAACCGTCTTTTCAGCATTTGTTACTGCCTGACGTTTCGCAGGCTCTCCGACAAGACGCTCACCTGTCTTTGTAAATGCTACTACGGAAGGAGTTGTTCTTGCACCCTCTGCATTTGAAATAACAACCGGTTTACCACCTTCCATAACTGCTACACAACTGTTTGTTGTACCTAAATCAATACCTATAATCTTACTCATAATAATTACTTCCTTTCTGTCGTCCTGCGACTATCCATATCATATATTATTAGTTTAACACCTTAACCATACTGTGTCTGACTACGCTGTCTTTATACAGGTAGCCTTTCTGAAATTCCTCAATGACTTTGTTGGATTCTTCGGAATCATCTTCTTCATGCATTACGGCATTATGAAAATTAGGATCAAATTCCTCTCCTACCGCTTCGATAGGTTTAACTCCCATCTCATCAAAGGCGGTTAACAACTGCTTGTATACAGCCTCGATTCCTTTCACAAAAGGAGTCTCCTTCTCTTCCTCTCCAAGACCGTCAAAACCTCGTTCCAGATTATCAACAACCGGAAGGATCTTCTCTATAACGGAACGGGCACCCACTTCAAACATGGCACTCTTTTCCTTCTCTGAGCGATTTCGGAAATTTTCGAACTCTGCCAGATTTCTCATCAGACGATCATTCAATTCTTCAATCTTCTCATCTTTCTTATCCTTCTTAGGCTTTTTCCTGCCTGCCTTTTTCTTTTCCTTTGTTTCTTCTGCTTCTTCTGTTTTGTTCTCTTCTGATGCACCTTCCGCAGCATCTGTTTCCTTTGTTTCTTCTACAACTTCTTCCTGTTCTGCCTTTTCTGGTGTCTGTTCATTCTTTATCTCTTCCACTGCCTCTTCACCTCGCTATTTCTTTTTAAATATATCATCTAACTGCTGCATGCAGTTTTCCAATGTGCCAACCACTTTTTCATAATCCATACGCTTTGGTCCGACTATACCAATCTTACCGTAAACGCCTTCTTTAATCTTGTAAGTTGCCGTGACCACTGAACAATCCTTCATGGATTCTACCGGAGACTCTTCGCCAATGTAAACCTGAATACCATGTTCCTGATCTTCATCCGGCGGCGTATCATTTGCCCATGCGGTCAACATTTGCTTTTCCTCAAAAGTAGAAAGCAGATCTGTCATCTTCTCTTTATCAGAGAGTTCCGGATACTTAAGAATGTTGGTGGCTCCTGATGTAAATATCTCTGAGTCATCTTCCTCCGTCATGACCTCCGCTACACAATCCAGAATACTGGATGCGAGATCACCATATTGACCGGCTTTTTCCTTAATCTGCTGCATAACAGCCAGATTAATCTCAGTAAAATCGAGTCCTGTCAACGCCGTATTCATAAGGAAATTCATCTGTGCAACAATACTGTCATCCACATCATCACTCAGATTAATAAACTTATTACTTACGTGGTTATTGTCCAAAACTACAATGACCAATATCTGGCGTTCTCCCATATTATTGAGCTGTATAAATTTGATACGTTTATGCTCATACTTTGGTTTTGTCACCATCGACGTATAATTTGTATTCTGTGCGAGGAGCTTTGCTACCTGCTTCAAAAGAAGATCGATCTTATCTGCCTTTTCAACCATAAGACCTTTCATATTCTCGACTTCCTGATCTTTTCTCTGCAACATTGTATCGACATACAAACGATACGCTTTGTCAGAAGGAATTCTTCCTGCTGATGTATGAGGTTGCAGGATGTATCCCATCTCTTCGAGATCTGACATTTCATTACGAATTGTCGCTGAACTCAGATTAAGATCGGCATACTTAGAAACCGTTCTGGAACCAACCGGCTCGCCAGTCTCCATATAGTTGCGAATGATTGCTTCAAGGATTTTCTGCTTGCGTTCATTAAGTTCCAAGATATCACCCCGCCTTTTGTCTTTTTCTTGTTAGCACTCGCTCATAAAGAGTGCTAACTATTGACTAACATTAAAATACCACCTTGCGGTGGTATTGTCAATAGTTTTTTTCATCTTTTTTTGTTTTGCAAATCTCGTTACTAAATTCCTAATTTCTTTTTTGTTTTCTTCGTTAATGTACCGGTTACTTTTATCTTATTTTTCTTTTGAAATTTTCGAAGTGCTTTTCTTGTTCTGCTGCCCATCAAGCCGTCCGGCGTTCCACAGTTATACCCTAACCGATTCAATTTTCTCTGTGCTTTCTTCAGTGCCGCATTTCCCTTTTTCTTTGTTACAACAGAACTTGAACTGCTGGTATCGTAAGGACACAGCCCATTAGGATGCAGGTGCGGTCCATATCCATGGTGATAATGGTAGCTTCCCAGACCACTTACATTATTATAATCATGATGCCCCCCTGCAGAATCTGTTCTTCCTGAATGTGTCTGTCCCGCTTTTACCGGACACAGCATACATGATACAGCAATGATAAACACCATAATTTTCCTGACATATTTCATAACCAATACCTCCTCATCTTTTTCTGACAGCCTTATTTCGTGATTCTGCACATTTTTTTGCGATTACCTTCTACTTAACATGGGTATATAGCTCTCAAAAAGGAAGAAGCCCATGTTCAGAACACTTTATCTTCTGTAAAATAAGTATTCTCTGTTCTGAACATGTAACTTCTGAAATTATTATAACATGCGATTTTTACATTTTTATCCAAAATCCGACGAACGAAAAAATCATGCGACAAAAACTTCATTTTATGGAAAATAATTTTTCTTTACATCATATCGATGAAGCAGCCTGTTTTTAACATTGGGAGCATATTTATTTCCTACCTGGATCATCGTATTATCCCGAAGCTGAATTTTTCTATTTTTATATGTTGTGACATATTCCAGATTCACCACATAAGAACGGTGACAACGCATAAAGCCGAACTTTTCATACTGTTCCATAAATTGATCAAGAGAAAGGCAAACATTCGCTTCTTCCCTATTTTCAAAATAAACTTTGACTGTTTTCTCCGATGCTACCGCATAACAGGCTCTTGTCAGGGCAATGCGGATATTCCTTCCATCCTTTTTTATATTGATAAAATCATTTCTTCCCGCCATAATAGCATACGCCTTTTCCATATCTGACAGAATCTGCCTCTGGGACAAAGGGCGAAAACGGAAATTAAGAAGCTGAAGGTCAAATAATCCCCAATCAACTTCCGATTCATCTGTAAAATATTCTAACATCACATCATGATACTCTGCATAGTTACGCACGGCCTTCCCCAACGCTATCCCGCAATCACAATACCCCCCCTCTTTCAATCTTCCAGGGAACTCTACTTCAGTAAAAATGACATCAAATAATCTTCTGTCCCGGATGCAAACATCAAATTCATCAAGATTGTGAAAAATTTCCACTTGAATCTTAATGTCTTTCCCAATAGAAAATTGTTCAACCCAGTCTCTTAACTCTGCGCAGCACTGTTCGTCATAAATACATATTGCCACCATAAACTCTCTCATCCCACACCATCCATTTCTTATATTTATTGTGATTATTTGTGCTTATAATTTTTACATCTATAAAGTCCCTTTTTCATAATATAAACTCCCCACACAACAAGAAGCATCCCCATACCGCATACTATGCTGCGTGCCGTGGTCCTGCATTTCATTACTATGCAAACGATGTACATGAACACCTCCGCGCCATATAAGAGAAAAGAGCGCTTACGGTACTTAGGAATCTCATAATCCTGCAAAGGTTTATTTTTATCGGGCAGTGGACACACAAAAAATAAGCAAAATCCAACCACAAGAATAACCGCCGTCTGCAGCCATATAGTATCCTGTACATATATTTGCCACAGAAGGAAGATAGTAAACATACTCCATGACTTTATAGCGCACTGCATCGGAGTCTTCGCATGATAGCCTCCGGCATACATTCGTATTGGACAAAAGGCACTGATCATAACAACTCCCTGCCAGAACATTCCAAGTGCGAAGCCAATGACAAGCATAAAAAGCAGTTCTAACAATGTGCGCAGTCCCTGCTCCATACCAAAAGCATAAAGGGGCGCCCACTCTCTCTCGATCACTCCATTTTCAATCATCCGTTCTGACCATCGCTGCGACATCTTTTCTAACACTAACAGTATCTCCTTTCATAAAAAATAGGCGGCTGAAAACCGCACCCCCTATAAAATTGAACTTTCCCAGAAGATAAAAAAACATTGAGATACGATGAAAAACCTCATCGTATCTCAGACTGTTCTCCTCTTTTGTGCTACTTGCGACGAAGTCTTTCTGCACCCTCTGGCAATTCAGGCTGATGCATCCACAATAAACATAATGAATTTTCTGCTGTCGCTGTGACGATCAATGCCAGACTGGCCAAGATCGGGGATAATTTAGCCATCCACTTAAACATATGGAATCCTCCTATCTCATAAGAATACATCAAAAAAAGTGACATGCCTAGCATATCACTCTTTTCGTCAAAAATAATCCATATGTGACAGACGCCTACTTTTATACGACAGAAAGTATCTTATTCAATATAAAGGATTACATTTACCGTAAAAATGCCGTTTTTATCTGTTATTTCCAGCAATCCATCATATCGGTCCACAACATCCTGAACATTCTTCAACCCATAACCATGTCCCCTTTTATCTGCCTTGCTTGTCTTATAAAGTCCTCCCTGCCGAATAAGTCCGTTGTTATATGTATTCATTACTCTTATGCTTAACCGCCCCTGGCGATACAGAATCTTTACCTTGATCCAACTATCCTTCTTTCCTCTAGTTGCCTCGATACTATTGTCAAGCAAATTTCCAACCACAACGGTAACATCGCATGGCTCTATCATTATGTCAGAGGGAATTAATGCTTCGACCTGCATATCAATCCTTTCCTGCTTGGCCGTTTGCAGCTTGTAATTCAGAATTCCATCAAAGATCATACAACCTGTCTTAATAATAACAGTATCATCCATAATGTGTTCACGAAGTTGTCCGATATATGCCTGCATGGACGTCCAGTCCTGTTTTTCGCCAAAATAATAGAGTGAATTTAGATGATTGCGAAAATCATGCTGATGTTTCTGTATTCTCTCTATAGATTCACTTATCACTTTATACTGTCGTTGCTGATAAATATTTTGTAATTGTAAAACTTCTTTTTCATGAATTAAGTTAGATGATTTTAATTGCTTATCATATAAAAAAATAACTAAAATATTAATAAGCATGATTACTACTGAACACAATAATAAATTCATTCTCCCTATTTCTAGTTGTGAACATATCTGAAAATAAAGATATATTGACAAAACCGGCAACGCTATTGAAACAATCCAATACGGTGATGAAACCATTTCCTTTTTATGCAAATTTTTAAAATTCCGTATAATTATTACAATAAGAAACTGAACCAACGGCAAACAAACCATTCCAAAATAAGAATAGTACTCCCTTATTTCAAAAAAAGCTGCATTGACATAGCCAAATAGAGCAGAAACAATTGCCTCGGCAGCAAACATAGCAGCAAAATTAAAGCAAAAAGCTACCATACGATTTTTCCACGTTTCGTCATATAACAACGTCATAATAAAAAAGCCTAAAAATCCAGTTAAAAAATTGATGATAGGCATACTAACGACACAATACTGACAAGACGTAAACACATACAGCCCCAAATACCCGGCAAACAATCCTTTATTTGATACCTTGCTCCGATCAAAAAAGCACTGATAAATCAAATATACTTCATATATCTGCACCGCACTCACCAGCAAAGTCAACGCTACCTGCATCACATCCCCTCCATAAAATCCATCTCACTCAATTTCAGCTTCAAATGCTTGACATAATATTCACCAACATCAACTCTGATCTTGTCCTGCAAGAGTACATACCCTTTATGGTATGCCGTCACGTAATGCAAATTAACAATATATGCCCGATGGCAGCGACAAAAGAAAAATTCCTCGTATTTTTCTTCCAGCCGTGTCAAAGTATCACGTATCGAGATCACCCTGCCATCCAGCAAGTGCAAGTGAACCATCTTATCCTTTGATTCAATATAACAAATATCTTTCAATAAAACACCATTCTGCACGTTATTGATAACATACGTCAAAACGTGTCTTCTCACCTGCAGGATCCGGCTTGCCTTTTCCAGATCCGTCATAATCTGCTCTTTCTTCAGGGGTTTTACACGGAAGTTAATCGGTTGCAAACTGAATAACTGCATACCATATTCCTGTTTGCCTGATATAAAATCAATCACCACCTGATTACATTCAACATATCTGCGAAGTTCTTTTGCAATATCGATCCCACTCTTTTTCGGCAATTCAATATCTTGAAAAATCATATCAAACCAGCAGTTATCTGCCAGACTCTCTAATAATTCTTCAGCCGTATAAAAAGTCTCTGTCTGAATCTCCAAACCTTCCTTATTTGCATATAACGTTATCCATTCTCTCAACTGTCTGCACACACCGCGGTCATCATCACAAATCGCAATCTGCATATCTTCCCTCCTTGTAATGCTCCCCACGACTTCATTATATGTTTACCCCATACACAAACAAAAATTTCCTAATTTCTAGTGATCACGTGCCTCCTGCAACTGTTTTTTCAATTCACGCAAAGTCCCCATGATGATCTTTCTCTCCGTCTCACTGCAGTCACTAAGCAATTGATTATATTCCATCAGACGCGCCAGACGATTCGTTGCTCCCTGCAAAGAGTCACATAACAGCACATCAATCGGCACTTCCAGCGCATTAGCGATCTGAACAAGTACTTTGGCACTCGCATTCACCGATGCACTCTCTATATTATTAATGTGAGACACTGATACATCCGCCATTTCCGCAAGACGACTGGCAGAAATTGACTTCTGTTCCCGATAATACTTAATATTAACTCCAAGTGCTTTGGCATTGATTTCCTTCTTCATAATAAAATAAAATCCTCCATATAGTAGTCCTTTCCATACTACTATTAGAGGATTTTTACTAAAATATACTATCAAAGGATTTTTACTCATTTAAGGATTTATTCCTTATTGAAGTATTTTTACTGTTCCATAGACGCAGCGTAATCATTAATCACGTAATCCATGATGGATGCTGTGCCAACGATCTCGCAGCCATACAGATAGCCCTCATCCAGTTCCTGCTGACGAATGATCCGTACAACACAATTCAACGCATCCTGTTCTGCCAAAACCAAACGGGCATTAAAATAATAACCAATTGGCAGTTTGTTCACTGATTTAAAACCAATTCCTGCCTTAGAAATATCAATAACTTCTATTGGTTCATTAATGTTATCCATCTTAACATAATCCTGTTTAAACAAAGATGAAATCTCCAATTCCAACTTTGCCGGCCAACGCTTTTCACGCCGCATCTCTACCATACCTATCCTCCATTCCGATGTGACTACACTGTACTGGCACATCTTCATCCGTTTTTACAAAATTTCCTGTAAAATTTTGTTTACTATTCCCGGATCTGCCTTGCCCTGCATAGCCTTCATCGTCTGACCTACCAGAAAACCAATTGCCTTTTTCTTCCCCGCCTGATAGTCGGCTACGGACTGAGGATTTTGTTCAACCACTTTTTGGATAATATCTCGCAATTCACCCTCGTCACTGACAGTTCCAAGACTATTATCCTCTACAAACTTCTCTACGTCAATATTTTCTTCAAACATTTTTTCAAAAACTTCTTTGGCAACCGTAGAATTAAGTACGCCTTTGTCTGTCAGTCCGATAAGTTTTGCCAGATTTTCCGGAGTAAATACGATATCCTCCGGCTCCATTTCTTTTTCTTTTAGCAGCCGCATCGTCTCACCCATCAGCCAGTTTGATACTTTTTTCGGCGTTGCCCCTTTTGCTACTGTCTGTTCAAAAATGTCAGCCATTTTTTTGCTTGAAGTTATGATTGATATATCATACTCAGGTATATCAAATTCTTCTTTATAGCGTTTTGCCTTTGCCTCCTGAAATTCCGGCTCGCTTTCCTTTATCTGCCGGATCCATTCATCACTTATGACAATCGGCGTTAGATCCGGATCAGGGAAATAACGGTAATCCTGTGCATCTTCCTTAGATCGCATAGCATAGGAGTATTCCTTATTATCATCCCAGCGCCGTGTCTCCTGAATCACTTTCCCGCCATCTTCAAGCAATTCAATCTGGCGGGCCCGTTCTCCCTCTATCGCACGGGCAATCGCCTTAAAGGAATTCAAGTTCTTCATCTCCGTTCTTGTACCAAATTCAGAAGCCCCCACCTCACGCACAGACAAGTTTACATCGGCACGCATTGAACCCTCATTCAGCTTGCAGTCAGACGCCCCCAGATACTGGATCGTCATGCGCAGTTTCTCAAGATAGGCAATTACTTCATCTGCACTGCGCATATCAGGTTCGGACACAATCTCAATCAGCGGCACACCGGAACGGTTATAATCTACTAGGGAACAATCTGCCCAGTCATCATGAACTAATTTACCGGCATCCTCTTCCATATGAATCTCATGGATACCTACCTGCTTTTTCCCGCCGGCAGTCTCAATCTCCACGGAACCATTGATACAGATTGGCAGATACAACTGTGATATCTGGTAGTTTTGAGGGTTGTCCGGATAAAAATAATTTTTGCGGTCAAATTTGCAATATTGATTGATGTCACAATTCAAAGCCAGACCAACTGCCATCGCATACTCAACTACCTGCTTGTTAAGTACCGGAAGAGATCCTGGCATACCGGTACATACCGGGCAGGTGTGTGTGTTTGGCGCACCGCCAAAAGCGGTAGAACATCCACAGAATATTTTTGTCTTCGTTGCCAGTTCTACATGAACCTCCAGACCGATCACGGTTTCATATTGTTTTGCCATGGTCATTCTCCTCCTCTCATCTGCTCATACGTATAAGCTGCCTGTATAATCTTTTTTTCCTGAAAACAGTCCCCGATCAACTGAAGACCAATCGGCAGACCCTTGTTATCTTTTCCGCATGGAACGGTCATCCCTGGTAAACCTGCCAGATTAACCGATATCGTATAAATATCGCCAAGATACATTTTGATCGGATCACTGAGACTCTCTCCCAGCTTAGGTGCTGTTGTAGGAGCAGCGGGTGACAAAATAATATCATAGCGCTCAAAGGCTTTATCAAAGGCTTTTTTTATCAAAGCCTTTGTACGAAGAGCTTTTAAATAATACGCATCATAATACCCACTACTCAGAACAAAAGATCCTAACATAATCCGTCTCTTTACTTCCGGTCCAAAGCCCTCGGAACGGGTCTTCTTATACATATTATGAAGACCTTCATATTCGTCTGTCCGATACCCATACTTAACACCATCAAAACGGGAAAGGTTGGAACTTGCCTCTGCGGATGCGATGACATAATAAGCCGGGATAGCATATTCGACCAGACTCAGATCAAACTCCTCGACAACAGCCCCAGCCTTCTTCAGCTCTTTTGCTGCTGCCATAACCGCATCTCTTACCTGTGGGTCAAGTCCTTCCTGAAAATAATCCCGTGGGATACCAATTTTCATCCCCGTTACATCCTTGACAAGCGCAGAAGTGAAATCCGTATCGTTTCTTTCCACCGAAGTGCTGTCCTTTCTGTCATAAGAAGAAATCGCCTCCAATATTGCAGCACAATCCGTTACATCTTTGGCTATCGGTCCGATCTGATCCAGAGAGGATCCATAAGCAATCAGGCCATAACGGGACACGGTTCCATATGTTGGCTTAATTCCGCTCACTCCGCAAAAAGAACTCGGCTGTCGAATAGACCCACCTGTATCCGAGCCTAACGCATAACTACATTCCTCAGCCGCCACTGCTGCACAGGAACCACCGGATGATCCGCCTGGCACATGCTCTGTATTATGCGGATTTCGTGTGACACCAAACGCAGATGTCTCCGTTGTGCTTCCCATAGCAAATTCATCCATATTTGTCTTTCCAATAATCACAGCACCCGCTTTTTCCAGATTCCGGACCGCCTCAGAAGAATAGGTCGGTTTAAAGTTACTAAGAATCCTAGAACTGCATGTAGTGAGAATGCCTTCGGTACACATGTTATCCTTGATTGCAACCGGCACACCGGCAAGCGGACCGGTCAGTTCTCCATTTTCTATCTTTTCCTGGACTTCCTTTGCCTTTGCCAGAATATCTTCTTCCGGCAGAACAGTAACAAAACTGTTTATCTGCCCCTCTTTTTCTTTTACTGCCTGTAAAGCATCCTTTGCCGCATCCATAGCAGTCACTTCACCTGCCTTGATCTTCTTGCCAAGTTCCACAGCAGTCAAACTCATCAAACTCATATCCGTGTCCCTCCTTAATCAAATGTTTTTGGTACCATATAAGTACCATCTTTTTTCGCCGGAGCATTCAACAACATATGATCACGGTCATCCCCATTTGTCACTTCATCTTCGCGAAATACATTCTGTACTGCAAACACATGCGACATCGGCTCTACACCCTCGGTATCAAGCTCGTTCAGTTTATCAATATAATCCAGCATGCTTCCCATATCCTTCTTTGCCTGTTCCTTCTCTTCTTCGGACAATTCAAGCTTTGCCAGAATTCCTACATACTCAATCGTTTCATCTGAAATACTATTTGCCATGTTCCCTCTTCCTTTCCTTACCTACTTTTTGTTTCCTTACGGTTCCAGCCTGCTCAGATCTCTTGGAAACAATGTTGTCTCTCTTACATTTTCCTCTCCCAGAATCTTCATAGTCAAACGTTCCAGCCCGATTCCCAGACCTCCGTGCGGCGGCATGCCATGTTTAAAAATAAGCATATATTGTTCCATGCCTTCCTGTGTCATGCCACGATCTGCAATCTTGTCTGCCAGCATCTGATAATCATGAATACGCTGTCCCCCTGTCGTAATCTCCAATCCATGAAACAGCAGATCAAAGCTGAGCGTATACGTTGGATCTGCCGGATCATCCATAGCATAAAACGGACGCTTTTTCGACGGATAATGCGTAACAAATACAAAATCAGCTCCCAGCTCTTCTTTAAAATATTGTCCGATCAGGGATTCCTCTTCCGGATCCAGATCATATGGGTTACGGATCTTCCGGTTATATTTCTCTGCCACAAGTTCTTTCGCCTTATCAAAACGCACCTGTGGAATCTCGTCTACCTTTGGCAGGGTTACGTCCAATACCTTTAATTCCTTTGCATACTCTTTTTCTAATAATGTCATGGTATACTGTAAAAATCCAGTCTCCATCTGCATAATATCCTCAAAGCTCTCTATATATCCCATCTCAAAATCAAGGGACGTGTACTCATTTAAATGCCTTTTCGTGTTATGTTTTTCTGCACGAAAAACTGGAGCAGTCTCAAATACCCGGTCAAACACACCTACCATCATCTGTTTATAAAACTGTGGACTCTGTGCCAACACGGCATGTTTATGAAAATATTCCAGACGGAATAAATTGGCTCCGCCTTCAGCGCCTCTTGCTCCTATCTTAGGTGAATGAATCTCCGTAAACCCTTCCTCATGCAAAAATTCACGAAATCCTCTTACAATTCCCTCCTGAATCCGGAACTTTGCCCGTTCTCTTACGTTTCGCAATGTCAGGGGACGAAGATCTAACTTTGTCTCCAATGACGTGTTAAGTTTCCATTTATTGATAGCAATTGGCATCGCCTCACAAGGCGAAGAAAGTACATCCATATGTTTCAGACGGATCTCGAAACCATGTGGCGCGCGTTCCTCCGGAGTAACAACACCACTTATCTCTACCGTTGATTCCTCTGTGAGATTTCCAAGGCTCAAACCCTCTATCCCCTTCTCATAAACCGTCTGTACAAGTCCTTCCCGTTTGCGAAGAACGATAAATGCAACATCACCCATATCACGGATTTTGTGAATCGCCCCATTCATTTTTACTTCCCTTCCCTCATAGTCACCCATAAGGATATCTGAGATTTCTACCGTTTGTTTCTTAGTTTTTCCTGTCATGAATTGCATCGTTCTAATCCCTCACTTTCTTTTCAATCCAAACAGACGCCTTGCCGGTCTTTTATAACAAAAAAAGTCCCAGAAAAGCATCTCTGCTTATCTGGGACGGGAAAATTCTATAGCATTAATAAACCCGCGGTACCACCCGCGTTGAGATACCCCGTCGTATCTCCACCTCATTAAGACGATAACGGTGTCCGCCGAATCAACCTACTAAAAGTCTTCGTTCAGTTTCTCTGCTCCAGAATGTTCTCCTATTCACTGCTTCCATAAGACGCTCGCAGTCCATGACGTCTCTCCCTGTCAATCAGTCGCTGCATGAATATTCGTTTCTTTCATCGCTTTGCGAGTATTCTAGCATAGAAAAAAGAAATTGTAAAGTGCTTTTTGCTAATGTTTTTTTGAAAATTTATCATACTCCGCATTTACTTTCTCAACTTTTTTATCCCATTTTGAAGAAAGTTCCTCTATCTTCTTGGCAGGACTCTCCGCCAAAGCATACACACTATAACAGTATTCCCCAAGATCCATGTTCGTAATCATCGGCAGATACGAGGTTTGCTTGCGCTTATCTTCTTTCATCATCATTAACGTCTCATCCACGGCACGGTCATCACGGAAGCGGTCGTAGTATTGTTCACAATACGCCTCATCCTCTGAATAACCATCAATCGGCTGTGTGTACATATCATAAGCAAATGCAATTTTCTCTGCTGTAGCATCATCAAAACAACTTGGCATAACAACAATATTATCATTTGGTATCGTCTTATTCATTGCTTTCTTGTTCGCCTGATTATAAGGGAACATCACAAAGCCCCAGTCATCTTTCATTTCTTTAAAACCGGTTATCTCATATACTTCGGATGTCTGCATTGCCACTTCGCCATCACGAAATGCTGCTTTATACCAGTCCCACGCCGATGCTCCTGCTGGTTTCGGCATGATATAACCCTTTTTAATCATGTCAACACCCCACACCATCGCATCTTTAAAATTCTGTGTGCCTATCGCATTCACATACCTGCCCTCTTTGTTTTTGCTAATAAAGGTTGCATCGTTACATGCTGCACACATTGGCAGATAATATTTAGAAAAGCTCGCCATTGCATACTGGTCCATATTGCCATCCCCATCCTTATCTTTTGTCAGACGTTTACAATACTCCTCAAACTTTTCCCAGGTCCATTGACCGGACGCCTGCAGATCATAAGGCTCTTCTTCCGGAATTCCTGCTTCCTTGAGTAGTCTCTTATTAAAGAAAATACCCCCTCTTGGCTCTCTCTCGGCACTCATGCCCCAGATGCCATCCCCGATACTCATCAGATCCGTAACTGTCGGATTCCACTTTTCCTCTGTAAAATCCAGTTCGGGAAGTTTTGATAAATCTTTCATAAGTCCCTTCAATAACGGTGCCGATACCATCTCCTGGTATAGATAATACAACTGACAGGATGGATTGTTTGCCATCACATCATTTACATATTTGGCCTGCATCCCCTCATAAGAGTATGCATTCTCTCGCCTGATCGTAAAATTGTACTTCTTCTGAATTTTGTCATAGTACTGTTCTTTTGCCTTTTCATAATCGGACTTTTCACCATCCAGTTCTTCTGTATACCAGTCTCCCACAAGAATACTCATTCCCCCCAGATCGCTGAATGTTTTTTTGTCCTTTGATGCAGCAGTTTTTGTGTCGTTTGTTGTTACATCGTGTGGTTTCTTATCTCCGGTGCATCCAGACATACATCCGATTGTTAACAAAAAACTCAATCCCAACGCCAATACCTTTTTCACTTTCATTCTCATAGCAATTCCCCCAATCCTCAGATGCACAGCATCTTATATCTTTTACTACATATTGTCATGAATGAGAAAAAGGTTCACCCTGTTACCAAATTAGAGAAAAAAGATTAGCACCTGCCACGGTAATAACCCCTGACATCACAATTGCCAGACTGCTCATAGCACCTTCCACTTCTCCCATTTCCAGTGCTTTTGCCGTTCCTATCGCATGGGCCGAAGTTCCAAGAGCAAGACCGACCGCCACCTTTTCTTTTATTTTAAACAGCTTACAGATGCTCTCACCAATCACATTTCCAATGATTCCTGTTACTACGATGACAGCAACTGTGATTGTTACCATTCCTCCCAGTTCTTCACTCACTCCCATTCCGATTGCTGTTGTTATTGATTTAGGCAGAAAAGTAACATACTCCTCATAGTTCAAATGAAACAATATAGCTAATATCAGTGTACTTGCCAGACTTGTCAGTACGCCGGCCAGCACGCCAAGTCCAATCGCCACCCCATGTTTTTTTAACGTTTCGAGCTGCCGGTACAAGGGAACCGCCAAAGCAACTGTTGCCGGTGTCAACAGATAACTAAGTACGGCACTTCCACCTTCATAATAGGAATAATCAACCTTGCACAGAAGAAGAACAACAATGACAAACAAAATTGATATAAGCAGTGGATTGCAGATCGCCCACTTTGTCTTTTTCTTCAGCAAAGTACCAATCTCATAGCCTACCAGACTGACCGCCACAGCAAAAAACATCGAATCACCCAATAATTCATTCATCCTCTGTCACCTCACCTTTCTTTCCGTGTCGTAAGAAAAACTGCGTCACATGACCTGTCACGATCATAACTAATGCCGTGATTACAAGAACAGCAATTAAAATCGGCACGAGCAATGTCTGAAACTGCCCCCACTTCGTCATCAAACCGACACCTGCCGGGATAAAACATAATGGCATAATATCAATCAGAAAATCTGCCGCATTTTCTATCTGTTCCAATTTAATAATCTTTAGACACAGACACATCACCAGCAGTAACATACCATATATACCGGCCGGTATTGATAACGGGATCAGATAACGAAGGACCTCTCCCACAAATGTAATAAATAAAATAATTAAAAATTGACGAATCCACTTCATATTCCAACTAACCTCCATTCAAAAAGGGCATAATATCTCTATGATATCATGCCCCAATTCACCAATCTGTTACTCTTTACCTTATAAATCCACTCTCTGTTGGCCCAAAGTATGATTCCGGTAAGTTTCCTTTATACAGAACCAGTTTCTGTATCACAACACCGGCTTCTACGCCGTAGATCTCTATGTTATGAACCCCTGGTTCCAACGTCATCATGTTCTCCCCATAATGACAATTATTCAAAACACCTTCTCCCCAGTCATGCTCTCTGCCATGTCCGCCGCCAATGTTATAATTTTCATCCAAAATAGTTTTAACAGCTGTTGCTTCTCCACCATCAACGGCTGCTGCATAACGCATGTTACGTCCATCTTCCAGATTATTCGTCGGCGAAGTGATCACACGCAGGGTATATGTTCCTCCCTCACGGATCAGCACACGATAAATAAGTGCCGGGGCCTGCCCGATATGATCAAAGTTTGTTCCGAGCGGATAAATTTTCATAGAAGATAATGTCTTGCCATACTCTGACAGATTCTCCCAACAAAATCCATCTTTTGCAATCGATTCAGCAAAATGCTCCGCTTCCATAGAAACAATTCCATCCGTCTCTACAAAAGTCATTTTTTCATATGCTGATGTATCAATGACAACTGCTCGTACCTTTACTTCTACTTTAGCACCGGCTGAACAGATTGTTACCACAGCCTCCATATCTTCCTTTAGCTTGCTCCAGTCAACAGATACCCGGTAGTCTGACACAGATGCAGGAAAAGACTCTGTTTTTTCTATCCTTACAGCCTCATTGTCACATGAAATCTCTACCGTCAGCTCTCTGTCAGCAGCATTGGCAATCCGGATACAGTAATTCTCCTGTCCCACATTAGTAAACTCAGGCAGCGAGATCATCCCCCCGCTTACAAAAGCATCACCGTTTTCCACCAGAACAAGAAGTTTATCTTCTTCAGACGGTCTGCCCCCTACAACATCCGGATATTTCCACCCTTCATCGTTCCATGAAGTGAAACCAATATGTGCGGAGGACATCATGCCCTTCCACTTTCCATCCGCCATTTCCTCATTATAGTACTCCGTAAGCTTTTTATCGTACTCCTTGCACTGCGCGACCTTCTTCGCATAGTCCGCCGCTGCAGCGACATGGTTTTTGGCATAAAACTGATTTCTGGCTGAATACAGATTCATAAGCTGGACATTTGCCCCTGCAACTGCCGGATAATAAACAAGTCCAAAATAACTTGCCTTAGCCTCCTGTGGCAGTTTTTCATCCACAGCATCAGCCAGCGTCTTGATCTGATGGCAAAGCGCCGTCATCTTTTCATTTTCATCATAATGTGTGATATGATAAGTGTCCGGATACGTAACCTCCGGGCGGCGGTTTCCATGCATCCTTGTGTATGCTTTAAGGATGGAAACAATATCTTTTTTGACATCCTCATCTTCTACCAGACCGCCAAACTGCTGTTCCACCCATTTCTTAACAAAGATATCGGTCTCATTCGGATGACGGATTCCCATGCCTTCATAATCATATGCAAGCGCCATATAATAAGATAATGGCAGCTCTTGCGGACGGATATCGCCAACATTTACAATCCATAGATCACGGATACCATATTCATATGCCATGGTCAACTGCTCCCATACTTTCGGAAGCGGTGTAGAATTCACCCATTCATAAGATACCGGAGCACCGTGATAATCAAAATGATAGTATAAGCCCCAGCCGGCTTTTCTATCTCTGTTTTCCTTCGTCGGCAGAGTACGCACATTAGCAAAATTATCATCCGAAAGAAGCAGGATCGTATCGTCCAGCCCATCCCAGTCTTTCAGTCCCTGGATCCCATCTCCGCCATAGTAGTAGCCTTCCACTTCTTTATACAAAGCCAGCATCTGTGGCATATCTTCGCAGCCCTTTGCACGGATGATTTCCTGCTGATCCGAAATAATCTTACGAAGCAGCTCGACATTTTCCTGTATGCCGGATCCCTCCGGCAGCATCGTCGTGTCCCGTTCTCCTCGCATGCCGATCGTAATCATATGTTTAAAGTTCTTGTTTCTCTCAACACCATCTTCCCAGTAACGATATAACCCTTCGCCATTCGTATAATAATTCCAATCTCTGCCATATCCGACATTGTTCGTATCCGTCTTAACCTTATCCCATTCTTCACTAGAACGCATCAGTGGTTCATGATGTGAATTTCCGATTGTAATACCCAGCTCGGTTGCCAGCTTAACATTGGCAAGCGGATCGTCCTCACTGCCATCCAGACAAAGGGATGCCGACCACATCGCCGGCCAGAAGTAATTTCCCTTCAAACGAAGCAGCAGATCAAAAACCTGATCATAAAACTTCACATTAAAATCACCGAATGTATTCATGACAAAATTCCCCAGAGATGGCCACTCATCATTCATAAAAAAACCTCTGAATCTGACGGATGGCTCTTTGGAAGAAAACTCAATCTCCCCACCGAACATTATATCCTTTTGTTTCTTCGGCTTCACATCGCCCCAGTATACCCATGGGGACACACCAATCTGTTCCGAAATGTGATACATACCATGAAGTGTTGATACTGTCTCCGTACCAATAATAAATAACTTCTTTCCGCTCAGGCGGAGCGCGTAACTCTCACGCTTTCCCCTGATTGCTGTAATATCAAGTTCTCCTTTCGTGATCAATTCGTCAATCATCGGATGCTGTCCAATCGTTCCCGGAATAATCTGAAATCCATCCGTCACAGAATCATCCAGCGAAGGCTCAACATCTGTCACCAGCTTAATATCTGCCTGCAGCTTATGTGCTACATGGGAAAGTCCGGCATAATCCGCAGCCTTCTTGTCAACCAGTATGCCTGCCGCTTTGTTTGCTTTTACCAATTCAAACATCTTTCTCTAATTCCTTTCTTCGTATTATAAATCAAAGCCAAAATAACGCACCGCATTGTAATAAGAAATATTTTTCACAATCTCTCCCAGCAGATCATAATCCTCCGGATATTCACCGTTCTCAACAAGATTTCCTATGTAATTGCACAAAATACGGCGAAAATACTCATGACGCGGGTAGGAAATAAAGCTTCTTGAATCCGTGAGCATACCGATGAAATTACCAAGCAGACTAAGAGATGCGAGTGACTTCATATGCTCTTCCATTCCATACTTGTGATCATTGAACCACCATGCTGCACCTTGCTGTATCTTGCCTCTGGCATCTTCATTTTGAAAGCAGCCGATCATAGTACCGATCAATGCGTTATCAGTCGGATTCAAAGAATACAGAATTGTCTTGGGAAGATTGCCTTCCTTGTTCAATGCATTCATAAAGTCTGCAACATCAGCAGCAAATCCTTTGGGATTGATACAGTCAATTCCTGCATTTGCCCCTGCACTCTGAAATACAATTTCATTATTTTCACGCTTAGCACCATAATGAAGCTGCATTGCCCAGCCTCTCTTCTTATACTCAGCTCCCAGGAACAGCATAACCATGGTCCGATACTGCTTACACTCTTCTTCGGTCAGGACAGCACCCGCAAGGCCCTTTCTAACAAGCTCCTCTTCCGCTTCCTCAGATATCGGACAGAACTCGGCATAGTCCAGTCCATGATCCGATAGACAACAGCCTCTCTCGGAAAAATAATCCAATCGTGCCATAAGCGCCTGTTTCAATGTTGTAAAATCAACAATCTTTACCCCGCTGACTTTTGCAAGCTTGTTCATGTACTCTGTAAATCCTTCTTTTTCCGGACTCATTACCAGATCCGGTCTCCATGCAGGGAGAACCTTCACATCAAAGTCAGGATCGGCTGCGATTGCCTCATGATAATGCAGATCATCAATTGGATCATCCGTTGTACATACAAGTGTCACCCCTGACATCCGGATCAGATTTCTCGCTGACATCTCAGGTTTTGCTAATATTTCATTACATTTATCGTAAATTTCTTTCCAATTTTTCTCCGATAATGTTTCATAAATACCAAAATAACGTTGAAGTTCCAGATGGCACCAATGGTACATCGGATTGCCTATGCAGTTTGGCAGGGCCTTTGCAAAAGCATGGAATTTTTCCTCATCTGCCGCATCGCCTGTTATATATTTCTCAGGAACACCATTAGACCTCATGACACGCCATTTGTAGTGATCTGCCCCCAGCCACAACTGTGTCATATTTTTAAAATGAATATCTTCTGCTATTTCCTGCGGAACAAGATGGCAGTGATAATCCAGCACCGGAACCTGCTCTGCATATTCATGATACAACTTCTTTGCCACTTCTGTCTGAAGTAAAAAATCTTTATCCATAAATGGTTTCATTGATCGACAACCTCCTCATATCCATATTGCGTTAACGTTTATTTTATCATATAATGTTTTCATAAACAAGGGAGATCATATTTTTTTGAAAGGAGAAACCTATGCCAATAATCAGTAATAATGTACAAAATAACGGTGGTGGCTCCACGCCCTCCGGCATACGCCCGCAGACACGCACATACCGTTCCGGCAACAGTACGCTGACACTGCGGGAAGGGCAGACCTTAAAGGGCGTTGTCAGTGACATTCATGGCAATGAGATCACACTGTCCATGGAGGATGGTTCTTCTTTCACAGGAAAACTTCCTGATGCCAACCGCTACTCCATCGGGCAGAAAGCAGCCTTTCAGATCACTCAGTTAAGTGATAACACTATTTATATGAAAACAACAACCGGCGCTTATCTGCTGGACATGGAAGATACCGTTGAGCAGGCGCTGGAAGAAGCAAATCTTCCCAAATCAAGTAGAAATCTTGATGTGGTACGAAGTCTGCTACAGAATCAGCAGTCTATCAGCCGTGAAAATATCATGACATCCATACAACTCTGTGCCAAATACCCGGAGGCTGATGTTAACGCCGTGATCACAATGAAACACCTGGGACTCCCTATGACCGGGTCCTCTGTAAGACAATTTGAGAACTATCAGAACCAGACTCACCAGCTATTATATAAAATGGATACTCTCAGCGATTCGATTGAGGATATGCTGCAGTCGATCGGCTCACAAGTCCCACGCCTTGCCGGAGAAGTCGGCTCAAAGCTTCTGAATCTGATCCTGGATGGTAATCCTTCCCTGGAAGAACAACAGCTCACGATAAAACTGGCAGAAAATAAAACGGACGATACTGTGATGGAAGGGAACGAGGACGAGACCGCCTCTTCTGCCAGTGCAAAAGAAGCACCGGCTAATGATACGGCAACTGCCGCTGAACAAGCTGCTGATGCCGGCAGTTCTGCCACTGAAAGCACCGGGCCGCTCGCACGTATGCGTCAGTTGTTCATTGCCATTACCGATGGCAGTATGGCAGCCCGTAACGCAATGGCAGAATCCGGAATGACAGAAGATTACCGAACACCATTCATTCACGAACAGATAGGTTTTAACCTCTCGCCGGAAGAACGAACAGAATTTAACCGGCAGATTGCGGAGCTCCCTCTGTCTGAAAACTTAAAACAGGCAATTGCCGAAGGATCCGCTACCAACCGTGAACTTCTAACCCAATTGCAAACATTATTTCCTGACATGCCGGAGGAACAGGCAGGAAAACTGATTGCTTCAAAGGCTTTTCAAAAAATAGTAAAAGGGCAGCTTATGACCAACTGGACCGTATCTCCGGAGCAGCTAAAAGAAGAAGGCGCTATGAAAAAATTATATGATACCCTGTCCCGTCAATTGGACAACCTAAGCCATTTCAGTGAACGGGTATTGGGAAGAGATCTCTTCCGGGATGTATCGCAGAATGCTTCTGATATGAGTGAAAATATGAATTTTATGAAGACGCTTAACCAGACAATCCAGTATATCCAGCTTCCTCTAAAGCTGCAAAATCAAACATCACACGGCGAACTCTATGTCATGACAAAAAAAGAGGCGTTAAAGAAAAACGCAAAGGACCTGAAAGTTCTTCTGCATCTGGATATGGATTATCTTGGCTCCCTGGATATACATATAACCAGGGAAAATACGGCTGTATCTACAAAATTTTTTGTTTCATCCGAACAAACTCTCCATCTGCTGGAGCGGAATATAGAGCTTCTACAGGACGCCATAAATAACCAGGGGTATGCTTTTCACTCTGAATTTGCCGTGAAGAACAAAAAAACGAATGTGGTAAAAGATTTTGTGAGTACCGAAGCACCTGTAGGTGATATCAAACGATATAACTTTGACTTACGTGCCTAACGATAAGGTGAGACTTCAACAAATCCATATTCCTCAAGGTTTCTCATATACTGCAATAGCCGGGGATATAGCGGTTCTGCCTGAACACCAAACCTTTTTTTCACCAGATCAGCAATGTCCCCGATCGTGTGCTGTCCGTCCATAAGCGGCCAGATAAAATTGCCAAAAGAATCTAAATGCACCTGCGTAACACGTGGCTTGCGAAGCAGCTTTTGTGCCAGCCAGTGAACGATTCCTTTATTTGTCTGCAGTATTGTCACGTTTTCTGCCTCATCTACAACATACAGGGTTTCCTTTCTCCTCGGAATATAGTCAAGATAATTTTCACTTTCCATTCTTTTCCTTTCTTTTCAAAGGAAGTGAAAAAAACAAAATACTTCCCATCATAAGGATCAATACGATCAAACTGCCTGCCCAGCCGCTGTCAAAAGAAACCATATTCTCCATTTCTCCTGTCCATCCGGCGACAGCCATTAGAGCCAGTAAGATTCCAACCAGTCCTTCTCCCGCGATCATTCCTGAGCAGAATAAGATTCCGCCTCCGGCTTGCCTCTCCATCTGATTCGAACTCCACTTTTCTACAAAATAACGCAAAAGGCCTCCCAGCATGATGGAAGAAGATAATTCCAAGGGCAGATAGAGTCCGATGGCAACCGGCAGCACAGGGATTCCAAGTATCTCTATGGCAAGAGCAGTAAAAATCCCGATAAAAATAAGTCCCCAGGGCAGATTTCCTCCCATCACCCCTTCAGTTATCATACGCATCAACGTCGCCTGAGGCGCAGCAAGTTCCTCCGATCCAAATCCCCATGCCTGATTCAATAACATCAGCACAGCACCTATTGATGCTGCCGAGACAACAACTCCAATCAGCTCACCAATCTGTTGTTTTCTCGGTGTTGCCCCCAGAATGTACCCCGTCTTCAGATCCTGTGAGGTGTCTCCTGCCATTGCTGCTACAATGCATATTACAGAACCAATCGCAATCGCACCGACCATACCTTGAATTCCTGTCATTCCGGTCAACTTTAACACCAACGTAGAAAAAAGAAGCGTTGCGATCGCCATCCCGGACACAGGATTATTACTGCTTCCTACCAGCCCGACCATACGGGAAGACACCGTAGCAAAGAAAAAACCAAAAACAACGATCAATATGGCACCAACCAGTGACACCGGGATTGGTGGCAGCAGCCAGAGCGCCAGGATCAATAAAAGAATACCGCCAAGAACAAACCGTACATCGAGTTCCTTTTGTGTCCGCATTGTTTTGTCAACAGCTACATCTTTTTTTAACCCCTTAAGCGCATCTCGAAATGTTGTAATAATAAGGGGCAGTGCTTTGATCAGACTTACAATTCCTCCCGCCGCAACCGCTCCGGCTCCTATATAGCGGATATAACTCCCCCAGAGCGCACTTGCTCCTCCTTCCGCAGCCATCTGGCTTATCGTGACATCACCAGGATACAGGATGGTAGAACCGCCAAAAATTGCGATGGAAGGAATAAGGACAAACCATCCGATCAATCCTCCGGCAAACATATACGAAGCAATCTTTACTCCACAAATATATCCCACACTGAGCAGTGCCGGATACACCTGTACCGCAAAGATAGTTTTCATAAACTGAACCGGTACTTGCAGTACGCCCGGCACAATTTTAATCCCATCTACAATGAACTTAAATCCGGCAGACAGCCCCATTCCGGCAAATACGGTCTTAGCCTGTGAGCCCTCTCTTTCTCCCGCCAGCAAAACTTCCGCACAAGCGGTTCCTTCCGGGTAGGGAAGGACTCCATGTTCCTTTACGATCAACGCATTTCGAAGCGGGACCATGAACAATACACCGAGGATTCCCCCAGCCAATGCGATTACGGTAATCGTACCTACTCCCGGCATGTCCGTCTTACCTTCATTTGCCCATAAAAATAAGGCAGGCAGGGTAAAAATAGCCCCTGCTGCCAGAGATTCTCCTGCAGAACCGATCGTCTGCACCATATTACTCTCTAAAATAGAGTCTTTTTTCATTACAACACGGATTATTCCCATCGAAATAACGGCTGCCGGAATGGATGCCGATACCGTCATCCCCACGCGCAGTCCCAGATAAGCGTTTGCCGCTCCAAAAACAATGGCAAGTAAAATACCAATAATAATTGATGTCACCGTAAATTCGGATGTAATTTTCTCCGCCGGAATATACGGTCTGAACTCTTTCTCATCCATACACTCTCTCCTTTGGAGAATATAGTACCCGTTTTGTAAAAAAATATGTAAAACTATTTAAATAATCCTTTGAAAAAATTTACCAGCGCATCCCATATCTTAGAAAAGAAGTCACCTATTTTACTTAGCATGCCACTGGCATCATCCAGATCAACCCCCATATCTTTAAGCTTGCCGTAAACATCTTTGGCCTGTTCCTTAATATGATCCAGATTCAGGTCAAGTCCACTGATCTTCTGCATCAGGGAAACCATTTTCTCCTTCATGCCATCACTGAGCGTAACATCAAAGTCCTTTGCTGTATCGTCAATCGCTTTTTTAATATCTTCTTCACTTGTGAGATTCTCGCTCACAACTTTATTTTTCAGAGTGGCAACAAAGTTGGCAGCCTCTTCCTTTCCAATAGCCTCACCCAATTCACCGGTAACTACAAGCTCATTGGTAGCAGCATCGGATTTGTCTTTATCTACTGTCTCGCCAGTCATCGTTGCATAAGCCTTCATTGCGCCTACCAGCGCAGCCGTACCCGATAACTTAAAAGGGCCTGCCACCGTCACTTTGGCATCCTCAATTCCTGCTGTAACAAGAGCGTTTGTATACATCTCCTCGGTACAAAAAGAAATATTATGCGCCTCAACTTCAATGCCGCTCCCCTCATCTGCTTCTTCAATCATTACAGAGGAAAGCGCACGGCTGCCAATGACACTTGACGCCAGATATTCATCCAGATATTTGTGTTCATCGGCATTTGTAACTTCAATCGTCTCATAATCCGCAAGTTCTTCCTGTGTAACACCAAGCTGGCGAAGAACCTCTTTCTTCTCCTTTGCACTGAGATCTGCACCAAATGCAATAAACGGCTTTACGGATACAGAATCAGCCCGCGAAACATTCACGGGAACAAGACTCAATGCAAAAGCCATCAGCCCTGCTATCAATGACATGATCGTTTTTTTCAAAGAATCACCCGACTTTCCTTTTTTATAATAATTTAATACGCTCTAATGCTCTCTTTGTATTCTCTGCTGAACCAAACGCAGTCAGACGGAAATAGCCTTCTCCGCTTGGTCCAAATCCAGACCCCGGCGTACCAACTACATTTGCTTTCTCTAATAACAGATCAAAGAAATCCCAGGATTTCATACCATTTGGTGTCTGTAACCAGATATATGGCGCATTAACACCGCCAAATACGGTATATCCCATATCCGTAAGACCTTCACGGATCTGTGCTGCATTTTTCATATAATAAGCAATCTGCTCTTTTGTCTGTGCCTTTCCTGCCTCACTATATACAGCCTCTCCTGCTCTCTGGATAATGTAAGGAGCTCCATTAAACTTTGTTCCATGTCTTCTTGCCCACAATGAATTTAACATCGTTCCGTCTTCTGCCTTTAATTTCTTTGGAATAATGGTAAATCCTAAACGAGTACCGGTAAATCCTGCATTCTTCGAGAAGCTTCGCATTTCAATCGCACAGGTCTTTGCCCCCTCACATTCATAAATGCTGTGAGGGACATCATTTTCAGAAATATAAGCTTCATATGCGGCATCGTATATGATCACTGCCTTCTTTTCATTCGCATAATCAACCCACTTCTGCAGTTCATCCTTTTTCAGGGTAGTACCGGTTGGATTATTCGGACAACAGATATAAATGATATCCGGTGTATTCTCCGGTATTTCAGGAACAAAATTATTTTCTGCCGTACAAGGCATATAAATAACATTTGACCAGCACTCTTTCTCTTTCAAATAATCTCCTGTTTTTCCAGACATCGCATTACTATCCACATAAACCGGATAGACCGGATCCGTAACAGCGATCGTATTATCCTGTGAAAATATATCTACAATATTGCCGGAATCACTTTTCGCTCCATCACTAATAAAGATCTCATCCAAAGCAATTTCAACACCACGGGCTTTATAATCGTTATCCGCAATCGCTCTTCGTAAAAATTCATAGCCCAGATCTGGAGCATAACCATGAAACGTCTCTGCCTTGCTCATTTCATCAACAGCACTATGTAATGCCTCTATGACAGCAGGCGCCAGCGGCTGGGTCACATCACCAATTCCCAGACTGATCACATCCTTGTCCGGATTCGCTTCTTTAAATGCTGCAACTTTTTTACCAATTGTTGAGAACAGATAACTGCCCGGCAATTTTAAATAATTGTCATTAACCTTAAACATAAATAATTTCCTCCAATCTGTATCGTTTTGTCATTGACATTTTACATGAAATCCTTAGATTTGGCAAGCACTGCCATAATTTTCATATACCCGGTTTTGCTTCTATATCAAAAAGCCGGTACCGCTGTACACTACAAGTTACAACAGTTCCCGGCCTTTATTTTTACTTAGATCGAACACTCTGCTTTTTTCAGATTAATGCAGATCCACTGCCCCGGTAGACCCATTTTTTAATCCTTCATTGATAACATAATACGCTTTTCCGTCTTCCGGTTTCACATACAATTTTACCTTTTTGATCGCAGAAGCTTTTTTATTCTCTGCTTCCCATGCTGCAATGACTTTTTTCATAATCTCTTTCTCAGAAAACTCCATCCCCTGAAACTGAACAAATACGTCAGCCTTAACATCAGTCTGTGATTTCTTAGCCGCTGTTCTGGTAGTTTTTCTTGTTGTTCTTTTTACAGGTGTTTTGGATACTTTCTTTTCTGCCGGCTTAACCGGTTCACTTTTTTTCGCTTCATCTGTTTTTACTGCAGCCTGTTCTGCTTTATTCTCTGTTACTTTTGCCATGTCCTTAGTTGTCATTGTTTTGCTTGTCTTACTTACTGCCATAACAATCCTCCATAACTTATTAATAACATTTTATTCATAAAACTACTTGATTATAACTCTTTTACCAATAGTTTACAAGTAATATTCCAAAAACTCTTTACTTTTGAAAATAATTCCCTTAAAATAAGAATATATTATTACTCTTTGGAAAGACTACATCATAAGAGTGGAAAGGATGGATTTACTATGAAAAAATTTCTTAAATTTTCCCTTGGACTAAGTGCTGTTGTCGCAGCCGTTGCCGGAATTCTATACTTTTTCAAAAATATTCTGATGAAAGATTATCTGGACGATTATGATGACGATGATTTCGACAATGACCTTTATGAGGAAGAAGACGAAGACAGAGATTATGTTACAATAACTCCTGACAAAAGCAATCGTGCTGATGACTCAGAGACAGATGAAAACGAAGTTGTACCGGACGAAATGGAAGAATAGTATTCCCGGTTATTTAAAAAGGGTGCTGCCACAAATGACAGCACCTTTTTTTATAGGAAAATTCAATTGTGCGAAGAAGAGATCACGCTCTAACGCGATAATCTCTTTGTCATGCTATACAAATGCTCATCAATATCTTTTGTCATTTTCAATGCATCGTCAATATCATAATCACAGAAACCACCATCACGATACGCAACGACACGATTTGTTTTTCCTTCCAACAAAAGATCTACCGCGAGAGCACCCATAGCAGACGCATATACACGGTCACGGCAGGTTGGGTTTCCGCCTCGCTGAATATGACCAATAACTGTTGCACGAGTCTCTATTCCTGTTGCTGCTTCTATTCTCTTCGCCATATTATGAGAATCACCAACACCCTCGGCATTAACTATGATGTGATGTTTCTTTCCTATCCGGCGTTTTGTAATGATTTTTTCTATAATCTCTTTTTCCGCATCAGCCTGCGCACGTTCCGGGATCAGTACATATTCTGATCCATTGGAAATACCACACCACAATGCAATGTGTCCTGCCGTACGTCCCATAACTTCAATAATACTGCATCTCTCATGAGAAGCTGAAGTGTCTCTTACTTTATCAATTGCTTCCATCGCTGTGTTGCAGGCCGTATCAAATCCAATCGTATACTCTGTACAGGCAATATCCAGATCGATCGTTCCCGGTATGCCAATCGTGTTAATGCCATTCTCTGACAATCTCTGTGCTCCCCGGAAAGATCCATCTCCTCCGATGACAACGATTCCATCAATTCCATGCTTCCGGCAGATATCGGCTGCCTTCTTCTGTCCTTCCGGTGTTGTCATTTCCTTACAGCGGGATGTATATAAAATGGTGCCCCCCCGCTGTACAATATCTGTTACACTCATGGTATCCATTTCAATAATATCTTCTTCCAAAAGACCTGCATAGCCCCTGCGAATTCCCTTTACAGTTAATCCACTGGAGATTCCCGCACGTACAACGGCACGTATCGCTGCATTCATTCCGGGGGCATCCCCCCCACTTGTCAGAACACCTATTGTTTTTACACTACTTGACATATTTTTTTCCCTCCATCGTTAATCACTTTTTATCTGTTCGACCCTCTCAACACATAGTATATATTTTACTATGTATAAAATTTTTTTTCAATACTCTTTTGTGTAACTTTTACATTATCGTACCCGAACATATCATATAGTTTAACCAATAATTCCGGACATACACGTGTACACCGGCTGTTTGGCAGACGCTTTCTGGCACGATCGACAGACAGATAGACATTAACTCCATCACGTCCGTCATATTGCGCAAGCAGGGCGAGCAAAGCCTCTTCTTTTCCAAGATAATCCTGTCTTGTTTTACATTGTATCCACAATTCATTTTCCAGATCATCAAAAGGAATCACACCGGAACAGATCATCTTGGCAGGCTTGTCCTCTTCTACCGTAACACGTCCCTGTATAAATACTTTGTTTTCCTCCTCCATAACAGAACGATATTTTTCATATTGTCTTGGGAAAACAATTACTTCAACCGTGCCATACAGATCCTCTATCGTCAAAAAAGCCATCATATTATTCGTTCGTGTGGTTTTTACTGTTTTGCCAATTATCATACCACCGACAATAACATTCTCTTGATCTTTGACCTTTGGCTCTTTCTCTCCCTCTTCCGGCACAAAATCCGATGTCCGGTGCGTGATGTTTTTCTCCAGAACATCGACATACTCTTCCAATGGATGACCGCTGATGTAGACGCCCAGTACTTCTTTTTCAAAGTTCAGAATCATTTCCTTATCAAATTCTCCTACATCCGGCATCGTAACTTCTAATTCCTTCTGATCTTCCGGTGCCGCAAAATCGAGTAATGACATCTGACCGCTAAGCGTATTTTTCTTTTCCTGATTCACACCGTCAATTATGCTGACATAAACACTCATCTTCTGCTTCCTGGTCCCAGGAAGGCTGTCCAATGCTCCTGCCTTAATAAAACTTTCCATCGTCCTTTTATTGATTGATTTGCCCGACAGACGGAGACAGAAATCCTTCAACGAACGGTAAGGTCCCCCTGCTTCCCGTTCTGCTGTGATTTCATCAATAACCGGCTTTCCAACTCCTTTGATCGCTGCCAGACCATAACGGATATTGCCATGATCAGGCGAAAAACGATACTCCCCCTGATTGATATCAGGCGGCAGGATCTCAATACCCAGCTGCCGGCAGTTCATAATATATTCCGTGATCTTGGCCGTATGTTCCATAAACGATGTCATAAGTGCCGCCATGAATTCTACCGGATAATGACATTTGAGATAGGCTGTCTGATAGGATACCACCGCATAGGCTGCCGCATGAGATTTATTAAAAGCATATTTTGCAAAATCTGTCATATCATCATAAATCTTACGCGCAACCGCCTCCGGTATTCCCCGCTTAACACATCCTTCCACGCCCTCCTGCTCATTACCAAAGATAAAATTATTCTTTTCCTTTTCCATCACAGAGGCTTTTTTCTTAGACATGGCACGACGCACCAGATCACTCCGCCCATAACTGTATCCTGCAAGATCACGCACGATCTGCATTACCTGCTCCTGGTATACGATACATCCATATGTCGGTGACAGGATCGGCTCTAACTCAGGACAATCATATTCAATATTGTCCTGATTATTCTTGCCTTGAATATACTTTGGTATAAAATCCATCGGTCCCGGACGATATAAGGAAATACCGGCAATGATATCTTCCATGCTCTGCGGACGCAGCTCCTTCATGAAATTTTTCATGCCTGCACTTTCCAGCTGAAAAACTCCTTCTGTGTGTCCTGCACTGATCATATCAAAAACTTTTTTATCATCATAAGGGATATCATGAACATCAAATTTTCCATCAATGGCATCCCTTATTACGGTGAGCGTACGCAATCCCAAAAAGTCCATTTTCAACAAACCAAGTTCTTCCAATGTAACCATTGTATACTGCGTTGTAATACTGCCGTCAGCAGCACGTGACAATGGTACAAACTCATCTACCGGTTTCGGACTGATTACTACCCCTGCTGCATGAATCGATGTGTGACGTGGCAGCCCTTCCAGTCGAAGAGACATATCGATAAGCTTCTTTGCCTGCGGATCACTTTCATACGTCATACGCAGTTCAGAATTCAGCTTTAACGCTTTCTCTATCGTAATTCCTAATTCATTGGGAATTGCTTTTGCCACAGCATCTACATACGCATATGGCAGATCCAGTACACGTCCCACATCACGAATGACCATTCGCGCTGACATCGTTCCAAATGTGACGATCTGCACAACATGATCATCCCCGTATTTCCGATTCACATAGTCAATAACTTCCTGCCGTCTTTCGTAACAAAAATCAATATCAATATCCGGCATTGTAACACGCTCCGGATTCAAAAAACGCTCAAAAAGCAGATTGTAACGTATCGGGTCAATAATATCCGTTATATTAAGAGAATATGCTACCAGACTTCCCGCAGCCGACCCGCGCCCAGGACCGACCGGTATATCATGATCCTTTGCGTATTTGATAAAGTCCCACACGATAAGAAAATAATCGACAAATCCCATAGAAGAAATCGTATCTAATTCATATTCAAGACGATCCTTCAAGTCCGCTGCCTTATCTCCATAACGTTTTTCCAATCCATCCTCGCACAGTTTACGCAGATAACTTTCCGATGTATACCCCTCTGGCACATCAAAGTGCGGCAGCTTATAATCACCGAACTTTATCTCAACATGACATCTGGAAGCAATCTTATGTGTATTTTCCAGTGCTTCCCGTGCATAAGGAAACAACGATGCCATTTCCTCTTCTGATTTTAGATAATACTGCCCACCTTCATACCGCATACGGTTTTCATCACTTACTTTTTTCCCTGTCTGGATACAGAGCAGGATGTCATGAGCCTCCGCATCCGTATCATATATATAATGCACATCATTGGTGGCTACCAGATCAATCCCCATCTCCTCATGCATACGCAGCAGCCCTTGATTTACCATCTGTTGCTCCGGAATACCGTGATCCTGCAATTCCAGGAAGAAGTTGTTCTCTCCAAATATTGAGCGTAACTTCTCTGCCTCTGCTTTTGCTTCTTCATACAAGCCCCTGCGCAAAAAAGAAGGGATTGCTCCTGCCAGACAGGCGCTCAGCGCAATGATTCCCTCATGAAATTCTGCCAACACTTCATAGTCAACCCGCGGCTTATAGTAAAATCCTTCCGTAAAGCCACGGGAAACAATCTTGGTAAGATTAGCATATCCGGTATTATTCTCTGCCAATAATACAAGATGATGATATCGGCTTTCATTCTCACCGCTTCCTCCTGCTTCACGATCAAAGCGGGAACCGGGTGCTACATAAATCTCACAGCCGATAATAGGATTAATACCGGAATCTTTCGCAGCACGATAAAAATCTATGACCCCATACATCACACCATGATCGGTGATCGCCAGACTGTCCATCCCTAATTTTGCGGCGCGTGCAACCAATTCATTAATCTTACTCGAACCATCCAGCAGACTATATTCTGTATGGACATGCAAATGTGTAAAACTCATACTCTTCTCCATTCTAAAGCAGGACAACTTATAATGAAAAAAGCCATCCTGCAAACGTTTCCCTAATTTACGTTCACAAGATAGCTTTCGATTTCCAGTTACTCTTTATTTCCCTGTCAGATAGCTCTCCACTTTCTCCATGGCAGCTTCTTCATCTTCACCTTCCACATCAATTTCAAGCTTTTGACCTTGTACTAAACCGAGGGTTATCATTCCCATAATACTTTTTGCATTTACTACCTTATTTTCCTGACGGATTTCAATTTTGCTTGAAAACTGGCTGGCAAGCTGAACCAGCATTGCAATCGGTCTTTCTTCTTTTTCGCCTAAATTTACATCAATATTCTTTTTAATCATTTTTTCCTCCATCCTGTCTTCGCAAATCATTTGCGAGTTCACTTAGCTTCCGCAATCGGTGATTCACCCCTGATTTACCAATTGGTGGGTTAAGCATCTCTCCCAGCTCCTTCAATGCCATCTCCGGGTTCTCCAGCCGGAGTCTTGCTATCTGTGCAAGATTGTCTGACAGATTTCCAAAGCCAATCGTATCGTGTATATAGCGAATGTCGACTGTCTGTCGGGAAGCCGCTGAAACAGTTTTTTTAATATTAGCCGTTTCGCAATTCACCTGCCGGTTGATAGAATTTCTCATTTCCTTCAAAATACGGATATTTTCAAATTCCATCAAGGCAACATGTGCCCCTGTTACATTCAAAAAATCAACGATCAATGCTCCTTCTTTTATATATACTATATAATTTTTCTTTCGTTCTATCGTTTTGGCCTCTAGTCCAAAAACACCCATAATCTCCTGAATCCGGGCAGCCCTTGCAAAACTTCCCGCTACCAGTTCCAAATGATATCCACTATTCGGATCCGTAACAGAACCTGTGATAAGGAAAACCCCACGTAAAAAAGCACGCTTACAACACTGCCTCTGAATAAGACTGTCCGCCACAAGCAATGCTCCATCCATCACCCGGATTGCTTTCATAAAGTTCTCCACAACGACCTCATCCAACAGATACACTGCATAGGAATGATGACCGCTTACTTCAATATCCGGTAACGTGTGAAAAACTCTCCTAATTAACATATAGCATTTTTTTGCAACTGTCAAGTTCTCTGTTGCAAACTTCACGCAATATGTTCCCTCTTCATCCATAATAACCTGCCCACAATATGCGAAAAATGCAGATAATTCTGCCAGCTGGCAGTGCCTGGCTTTTCCCATCTGTTCCAGCAGTTCTTCTTTTACTTTTCCTGCGAACGACATATGCTTCGTAACCGATCCTTCTCTATATCTCTATGTTCCTTCTTGCAGCCATATTCCGTATTTTCAAATTCCTTATAAATAGCATTCGTCAATGTAACGGATCGATGCTTTCCTCCAGTACAGCCAATGGCAATGACAAGCTGCGTCTTCCCCTCAGAAATATAGTTTGGAATAAGGAAATCCAGCATATCTTTCATTTTTTGCAGAAACACCTTCGACTTTTCAAACTGCATAACATAATCATACACTTCATGGTCATTTCCCGTAAGGGGTTTCAGATTATCAATATAAAATGGATTTGGCAGAAAACGGACGTCAAATACCAGATCTGCATCAGAAGGAATTCCATATTTAAATCCAAAAGAAACAAACGTCAGGTAAAAATTGCAAAAACTTTCATCTTCTACAAAGATACGATCAATCTCCTGCTTCAGTTCGCGGATCAGAAGAGTCGTTGTGTCAATGATATAGTCTGCCTGTTTCTTTAAATCAGTCAAAAGCGCTCTTTCATCCTCAATTGCCTTATCCATCCGTCCCCCCTGTGCCAGCGGATGCATCCGTCTCGTTTCTTTATAACGCTTTACCAGAACCGGTGTGGACGCTTCCAGAAAAAGGATTTCCAAGGTATATCCCTCTTCTTTCAGGCTTTCCAGCACACTCGATGCTTCCTGTAGCGAACGGTAGCCGCCACGAATATCCAATCCCAATGCTACACGTTCAATCTGCTCGCTGGAATCCTCTGTCAACTGCATAAAAGTAGGCAGAAGTGAGACAGGAAGATTATCCACACAGAAATACCCATCGTCTTCTAATATTCTCATTACCGAGCTGCGTCCTGCGCCACTCATTCCCGTTACGACTACAAATCTCATGGCAAATTCCTCTCTTTCTGTGTTTTATTTCACAATCCGCACTTCCGGCTCCAGACAGACGCCAGATTTTTCTTTTACCATGTTCTGCACCTCCTGTATCAACTGCTGCACCTCGGAGGCCGTTGCCTGACCACGATTGATAACAAACCCGCAATGTTTTTCCGACACCTGGGCATCTCCTACCCGGTAGCCTCTCAGACCTGCGTCTTCGATCAGTTTACCGGCAAAATATCCTTCCGGCCTTTTAAATGTGCTTCCTGCACTAGGATATTCCAGTGGCTGTTTATCTCTTCTTTTTTGATTCAGTTCCTTCATCGTCTGTTGAATCTGAGCTGCATCTCCCGGCTGAAAAGAAAATGCCGCTTCCAAAACAATATAGTCCTTTTTCTGTATGATACTTGTACGGTATCCCAATTCCAGTTGTTCTTTCGTCAATTCCAGAAGTTCTCCTTCCACTGTCAGAACTCTGGCGCTTTTTATACAATCCTTGATCTCTCCTCCATAGGCTCCGGCATTCATCGTAACAGCTCCACCTAAAGTCCCCGGTATGCCGCCGGCAAAAGCAAATCCCTCCCATGCCGCCTTTGCAAGACGGGAAGCCATGACAGCAAGTGATATACCAGCCTGCGCAGTTACCGTTCCATCCTTGCTGACTTCCATATGCTCCAATCCTTTTCCAATCTCGATCACTACTCCCTGATAGCCTTTATCCTGAAAAAGTACATTACTTCCTTTCCCTAATATATAAAAAGGCAGCTTTTTCTCTCTGGCAAAATCAACCGCTTCCTTTACCTCTTCCATACTCTCTGGAATCAGATAATATAAAGCCGGACCACCAATCCGAAATGTCGTATGATTGCACAACGGCTCCTGTTGCAGACGTATCATCCTCATTCTCCTTCTATCTTTATTTGAACATAACCATTCTCACTGTACCGTAAATCCCCGCATCATTTCCTAACTGTGCTAAATGAAACTTGCGGTCTTTTAAAGCGTACATAGAGTTTTCATTATAGTATCTTTCTACTACATCTAAAATAATCTGTCCTGCTGCGGACACCCCTCCACCTATGACAAATGCTTCCGGATCGACAACATGAGCCACATTACTCAGCGCAAGTCCCAGATATTTTCCAAAACAATCGACAATTTCCAGACAATACTCATCACCCGCCTTCGCACCATCAAACACGGCCTTTGCTGTTATCTTCTGATCCCATAAACAGGAATCTTCCCTTAGTCCTTCCTTTGCCATTCGCACAATTCCTGTTGCCGATGCGTATTGCTCCAGACATCCTCTGTTTCCACATCCGCATAGTTCCGTTTCATTGGGATTTACCTTGGTATGTCCGATCTCACCACCAGCACCTCTACTGCCTGTCAATATCTTACCCTGCTGGATAATCCCACCGCCAACACCGGTTCCCAGCGTTACCATAACAATACTGTCATAACCTCTTCCGCCGCCTTTCCACATTTCCCCCAAGGCAGCAACATTGGCATCATTCGCAACTTTTACATTTCCAACTCCCGTAAGACTTGCCAGCTCATTTTTCACAGAGAAAACATCCCAGCCAAGATTAGCACATTTTAGCACAACACCATCTGACGTAACCGGTCCGGGGATTCCCACACCAATTCCTTTAATATTTCCGCCACGCTCTGCGCGTTTATCTTCTATACTGTCTACAATATCCGATAGTATATGTGTACCCTGATCTTCCAGGCGCGTTGGAATCTCCCATTTCTCCAATAATTCTCCTGTATCGGAAAACAATCCCATCTTCACCGTCGTGCCACCAACATCGACTCCTATATAAAATTGACTCATACTTCTCTGTACTCCCTTTCTGCTTATGAATTGGCAAGATTGTTTGTCACACGGTTATATAACTCTTGTGCCGCATTATATCCCATCTTCTTCTGACGGAAATTAACTGCTGCCGATTCACAAATAATGGCAACATTCCGCCCTGGCCGGATAGGAATCGAATGACAGACAACTTTATTACCCAGATATTCAATGTATTGTTCTTCTAATCCCATACGGTCATATTCCTGTTCTTTATTCCACTCTTCCAAGTGAATAACAAGATCAATTGACTGCGTATTCTTAACACTCTCTACACCAAATAATGTCTTGGCATCAATAATGCCAATGCCACGCAATTCAATAAAATGACGGGTAATGTCCGGTGCAGAACCAATCAGTGTCTCATCACTGACCTTCTTGATCTCTACCACATCATCAGACACCAAACGATGTCCACGATGGATTAACTCAAGTGCTACCTCACTTTTGCCGATACCACTTTCTCCGGTGATCAAAACGCCTTCACCATAGATATCAACCAACACACCGTGTATACTGATTCGCGGAGCCAGCTCCACTTTCAACCATCTGGTCACTTCTGCAGAAAACGGTGATGTATCTGCCTTCGACTGTAATATTGGTATCTGATACTGTCTAGCTAAAGCAAGAAACTCTTCCGGCACCGGCAGTTCCCGGCAGAAAACGATTCCCGGTACGTTGTATGACATAATGCGCTCCATCATCTCAGCACTTTTTTCAATGCCTTGTTTTTCCATATAAGTATGCTCCACCTGACCAATGATCTGAATCCTGTGATGATCAAAATAATCAAAAAAGCCTGCCAGCTGCAATGCAGGCCGGTTAATATCGGACTGCGTAATCTCCCGTGCAGCCAGGTCTACCTCCGGCGTCAGGTTTTCGACGTTCATTTTTTCTTTAAATTTTTTTAATGATACAGTATACATATGCTGGCACCTCTCTCTTCTATTTTATGCTACTTCGATAATATCACAGTGACCTGCCTTTTGCAACAAATCCCAACAAACACCTTGAAAGTTACTTTATTTTCGTCTACAATAAAAGCCATTAACATGCGTGCCTATATACAGGCACAAGTTTGTCAATGAAAGGAGACTATTTAAAATGAGTGAATCATGTTCTCACGATTGTTCTAACTGTTCGAGTGGCTGCGGTTCCCAGGATCCCAAAAGTCTGATAGCTGCTCCACATCCAAACAGTAAAATCAATAAAGTTATCGGTGTTGTCAGTGGCAAGGGCGGTGTCGGAAAGTCCCTTGTTACCAGTTTATTATCCGTTTCCATGGCAAAAAATGGCAGCCACTGTGGAATCCTGGATGCCGATATCACAGGACCATCTATCCCAAAAGTATTTGGGATAACCGAAAAAGCGGTGGGGAATGAATTGACTCTTTTCCCCGTGCAGACAAAAAAACTTGGTATTGATGTTATGTCGATCAATCTTCTCCTGCAGGATGAATCCGATCCGGTTGTCTGGCGCGGTCCGGTTATTGCCGGTGCAGTAAAACAGTTCTGGTCAGATACTCTATGGGATAACATTGATTACCTGTTTGTTGATATGCCGCCAGGGACAGGGGATGTAGCACTTACCGTTTTCCAAAGTATTCCGGTGGATGGGATCATCGTTGTAACGACACCTCAGGATCTTGTTTCCATGATCGTTGAAAAGGCAATGAAAATGGCAGATATGATGGATATTCCTGTTCTTGGGCTAGTAGAGAATATGAGTTATATCTCCTGCCCTGACTGTGGGAAAAAAATATCCGTCTTTGGCAAAAGCCACATTGACGAGATTTCCGCTGCCTATCAGGTACCTGTGCTCGGCCGGATTCCGATTAATTCTGAGATCGCATCTGCCTGCGATAACGGTACGATAGAAGATTTTAACGCCGACTATCTTGTGGATGCTGTCAACGTAATCAGGAAAGGATGAAAAGATATGAATACGCCGATCTGTTATATTTTTGGAGCCGGTGAACAGACCACCTGCAACATTGAACTGGGTCCACAAGATCTGGTCATTGCTGCCGATGGTGGTTTTGATTACCTGGAAAAGCTTGGTCTTCGTGCTGATTACGTATTAGGTGATTTTGATTCTGTAATCTCATATCATCTTCCATCAGACAGTATCCGCTATCCGGCAAAAAAAGATGATACCGATCTTATGCTGGCGGTTAAACTGGGACTGCAAAAGGGCTATTCCGAATTTGCCATTTACGGTGGAACCGGTGGACGCCTCGATCATACAATTGGAAATATTCAGGTACTGACATACCTCAGCAAGCATGAGGCACATGGCATTTTATATGGAGAGGATTATACCATCCGGGTTGTAACAAATGGTTCTCTTAGTTTTTCCAAAGACTGTCCGGAAAATTCAGTTGGCGGCATATGCTCTGTCTTTTCCCTCAGCAGCGAAAGCCATAACGTGACTATCCGGGGGCTGGAATACGAAGTGGACGGCGTTACATTAACAAATGCCTTTCCACTCGGCATCAGCAATAGCTTTACCGGCAAAAAGGCATTTATCAGTGTACAAAATGGCTCTTTGGCTGTCCTGTGTTACCACGCAGTCATCCCATGATCAAACTCAATCCAGTTTCATCTTCACCGCAATGATCTTATCAATGGGAGCCATACTCTGACCCTTTCCATCCGTTCCTTCCAGATATGTTGTTGCTGCTGACTCAAAGATCATATACAGTTCGTCTCCCACCATCTCAACTTCTTCCACCATCGGCGGCAGCGAAACAGCCATTTCTATCTCGCCCAGTCCACTTGGATTTTTCTCATCTGTTGCACCATAAATCAACAATTGGGAAAGAAATTTTTTCTTTGTTGTATTTCTTCCATAAGAACAACTAAAAACCGTTTTTCCTGTTTTAGTAAATGTGACACCCTGTACATATGGTGGAATCGTACGATATACAATTTCTCCTCTGTTTTCTATCGTCAGCTTATCCTTTAAAATCGTCGGTACATTTATCTTAACTGCCGAACCAGACACAATTTCACTTTGTTCCTGATAACGATATATATCAATATCCAGAGAATCTCCCTGCTTGCACTTTTCAAGAGTCGTTTCCAGCTGTTTGGTTGTCTCAATTCTTACTCCATTGATTTTATATAAAATATCACGTTTCTTCAATTCGTTCTTAGCCAGAATTCCCGTTGTCTTGTAAACCTGATCTACCATGACAACTTTTTCTTCCGCTGTTTCTCCCGTCTGGGAAACCTTTACCTGCAGCTTGGTATCCGTTGTATGCACACCAAGATAATCTTCAATTGCTGTGTTATTAATACTTCGCACCTGTGATAATTTTCCGTCTTTGTATTCATACGCATACATTTTAGCGTCATTGGTAGCATCATTTTCAATCTCTTCATCACTATCTTCATCTGCCGCCGTACTCTTAGTCGGATCACTAAACTGTGCTACCCAAATGTAACCATCCTTCTGATTATAGGAAATGGTTGACGGCTTTGTCGGGATTTTCTGCAAGGATGTTGTTGTCGACAACACACAAGATTTTTTGCCATTTGCATACTGTTTCAATTCACTGTATGTAATGCTTTGCAGAGAATACAAGCCTGTTGTCTTATCTTTTTTAGAATGGCAGATCCAGATCATCTGATCCTTAGAGTCATAAGTAATGCCTCCCACATGCGTTTTCTGATCCTTCAACACAAGAGTCCGTAGATACTCACCCGTTTTATTGTTATAAATAAAAATACAGCTATTGTGAATATCATCCATGCAATATGCTGTCGTCAGCATATAATCACCAGCAATACAGATTCCCTGTGGACACAGGTTGTTACACTGTACATACTCTTTGATCCAATCATCATCTGCTGTTGGAGCCAGTCCAGGCACCTGATATTTTGTAACAACAGACCAATCCAAATCAGTAAGTTTTTTTGTATCACAAGCATAATTTAAACTTGGATATTTGTAATTCTTGATACTATCAACGCAATTTACCGTTCTAGCCGGCTTCTTGCTGACAGTAACCGAAACAACGGCTGATGCCCCTTTATAACAGGCAGTTTCCGGCAATGTAACGGTCACTTTAGCCGTTGCTTTTTTTATTGTTTCCTTTGTAACCTTAGAAAGGTTTTTACAACTCTTGTCAAACTTCTTTACAATAGATACTTTACCCGCTTTGGATACTTTGATCACATCTGATGTGCTGCAGGAATACGTAATCGTACCAGTTCCCTTTGACGCCTTGGCAATAATCGAAAAATCACCATCCCCCTCTACAGCCGAATATGCTGTTCTATCCAGAAGCAGACTTCTCGAGGCTTTCTTGATCACAAACTTCTTGCTCTTTGAACCCTTATATTTTGCTCGTTTTCCTTTTTTTGCTTTTTTCGCTTTGATCGTTACTTTAGCAGTCCCCGGTTTTTTATTTTTTCTGTAAGTAACGGTATAATCTTTATTCTTCTTGAGTTTTTTCTTTCCAAGCTTTACCGTCACTTTCGGCTTCTTTGCCTTTCCATTATATGTATATCTTGTTTTTGATAAAGTGATCTTCGCCTTTGATAATGATTTGGCTTTTTGGGTCTTAGCCTCTGCCACACCTGCAGCAGAAACAACTACTATCAGAGCCATTATTCCCACCAAAAGAATTCTCTTTCCTGCTTTCATTTCTAATCGTTCCTTCCTGTCTTATATACACTATTTTTATTGCACAACTGCCCAGAGAAAGAGCTGACAAAAATGCCTTCTTCCGCTGAGCAGTTTCATTAAACCATATAATAATGGCAAAACATAGTCAATTTTATTTACAATCGACCCACATCGTCGGTCGGATACACGCCCCATTACGCTCTACCGGAAATCCATAATCAATAATATCTACTGCTTTTTTCCCGTCTCCTGTCTGCCCCAATGCAGATACATACGTTGTTGTTGTCTGATCTTTTCCTGGTGTACGTAACCGCATCGTCTTAAGTTTTATACCCAATTTCTTACGATATTGGCGCACTTCCTGTTCATTCATGATAAAAACTTTATCTGCCGTATTGGAGCCGCCTTCTGTTCCGTATGTTTCATTATCCTGACACTGCACCTGTGTTATGCCGATTATGCCCTGTTCTTCCTGAGTAAATGTCTGATCTATAAATGTACTGTTAAGATATTTTCTCAACGTACATTTTTCCCATGTAACCTCCTGGGAAGAATCGTTATAAGGCACATCATTAATGGCAGCTCTCTTCGTCAGCAAAACCTGATCTCCCTGTCGGTCAAGAACAATCCATTCACAATCCTGTTCCTTCTGCTCTCCCTTTGCCGTTACCGTTTTGATCGTTCCAAAGTCAACACTTCGTCCCTTTGGTGTAGTCCGGATCATCTTCTTCTGAATCTCTAAAACTTTCGATGCACAATCTTTATACTCTCCTAATTTTTCAAAGGATGATTTTGCTTCTTCTTCAAAGCCTAACTTCTGCTCTAATTTTGCAATCTGATAACGTGTACTATCCACATGATAGCAAACAATCACCCCGGCAATCAGCATAACAACCGCCAGTACTATCCATCGTCCGACTTTCCCGGTATTTTTCTTTTGATTATCCTTTACCGATGTAGTAACCGTACGGGACTCTATCTCTCTCCCTAGTGAATGTTCTTTCTTCCACTCTTCTGCCAGCCTTGCACACTCCTCACTTAGCCCGGCACACTGTTCCCACCCTTCAAAAGGTGTATCCTTCCCCTTCTCTCCGAGATCGGCAAAGTCTTTTGTTAGTTTAACGTATACATCGTATACATCCTGATCTACTAACATACATCTGGTTGCCTTTTTCAGCGTCTGTAACTGGGCAAACTTCTCTGCAGGTGTCAGTTCAACGACTTGCTTTTTCTTCGTCTTCTGATTCTTAGCCATGTAGAATCCTCCTTAGTTTTTGGTTCTCTTCCTCACCATACTCATTGCTTTTCACAGAATAAATAATAGTATACCACACTTTCTACTGATTTATCAACTTTTTGACACATTTAGTTTGCTTTTTGAAAAGGTCATCTGCCTCTGAGAATAAAAGAGAAAAAAGTTCAATTCGCAGGAGACTCGGACACAACGTGTTATACCATCTCTTTACAAATGAACTTTTTTCTATATAAGACAATTATTTAATTAGCAAAATTTATTTTTTCTTTGAATATGTGACAGCCTTTCCGCCCTTTTCACCTTTCTTTGTAAAGAGGTACCACAATGGGGAAGCTACACATACAGAAGAGTAACATCCGGAAATGATACCTACGATCAACGGAATGGCAAACTGACGAATCGTGTCAACGCCCAATACAGCCAGAACAAATACCATGATAAAGGTTGTTACGGAAGTATTGATGGAACGAGACAAGGTCTCCGTAATACTCTTGTTGATAACTTCTGCCATACTAACGCGGGAAGATGCTTTTTTGCGATTCTCACGGATACGGTCAAAGATAACAATCGTATCATTGATCGAATAACCTACAATCGTCAGCATACAAGCAATAAACGTGCTGCCAACCGGGATAAATGAACTTGCCACAACATAAACCGTAAGTACGGCAATGACATCATGTACCAAAGCAAGCACCGCACTGACACCGGTAGCAAGCTTACGGAAACGAATCCAGATGTAAAGAAGCATACACAACGTAGCAATCAAGGTAGCTACAACAGCGTCCACTTTCATTTCATCACTTACTGAACCACTAATAAATGAAGTCTCAATATTCTTTTCCTCATCTACCTTAAATTTATCAGCCAGGGCAGCCTTTAACTGTGCCGCTTTGTCCTGACTCAGCTCATTAGTTCGAACTACGATCTTAGAGTTATCTGCTACGGAAATCTCCGGAATCTCACCTGTAACATCCTTTGTAACGTCCTCTGCAGCAGACTTATCCGCATCTGTCACTGCAGCACCACCTGCCAAAGCTACCGTTGTAGAATTACCACCGGCAAAATCCAGACTATAATTAAATAATGGACCACCTGATACTGCACGGACAACCAGGCCGCCAATACAGATAACAAAGACAAGTCCGGAAATAACAACATATTTCTTCCAGTTTCCAATAAAATCGATCACCTTACGTTCTTTCTGTACACCATACATTTTGACATTTGTACAGCCCAATGCACAGAATGCACGCATCAGCAAACGAGTAATAAAGATTGCCGTAAACATAGATAACAAAATACCAATACCCAGTGTCAGAGCAAATCCCTTTACTGTACCGGATCCCTTTAAGTACAATACCAAAGCAGCAATCAACGTTGTAACGTTACCATCAATGATGGCAGACAATGCTTTGGAAAAACCATTCTGGATCGCAGAGACAACTGTTTTTCCTAATGCTAATTCTTCGCGTATACGTGTGAAGATAATACAGTTCGCATCTACCGCCATACCGATACTCAGGATGATACCTGCAATACCCGGCAAAGTAAGCGTTACATTCATACCATTCAGGGCAAGAAGCATAGCCCCTACATAGAAAATCAATGCAATGCTTGCTGCCACACCCGGAATACGATACATAATGATCATGAAAATGATTACAAACAGTAAACCAATAACGGCAGCGAGCAAGCTTGTGTTAAGTGCTTTACTTCCAAGCGTAGCTCCTACAACATTATCATGAATGTTCTCAAGTTCCAATGGCAATGCACCGATACGAAGTGTGGATGCCAGCTGATCAGCCTCTTCAAATGAGAATTTACCTTCGATCACACACTCACCATCTGAAATCTCCGATTGCAGAGTAGGGTAAGAAACGAGTTTCTCATCATAAACAATTGCCAACTGTTCACCTACATGTTCACTAGTAATATTGGCAAATTTCTTAACACCCTTGCCTTTAAACTTCAACTGAACAACATTCTGAGTACTTCCTGTACCATTCTTCTGTTGTGTAGCAGCAGATGCTTTATCAATCATATCACCAGTCATAAGAACTTTATCTTTATCATAAACAACTTTATCGCCCTCTGCCGGTGTGCCGCCATCTGCTTTTTTCAGATCCGTATATAAGATAAACTGCAGTGCCCCTGCTTTACCAAGTTCAGCCAGCACCTGCTTTGAATTCTTAACACCCGGAATGTCAATCGTTACACGATCATCACCATCCTGATAAACAGCAGCCTCTGTACTCTCCATACTTTCTACACGCTTCTGCATCTTGTAGATCGTATCCGTCATATCTTCCTTGGAAGGCTGTTCACCTGTTCTTTTCCCCTTTTCGTCTGTTACATAAGCCTGATACGTTACACTAACGCCGCCTTTTAAATCCAAGCCAAGACGAATGTTTTTTGCGCTGCCACGATGACCTGCTCCAATTCCTTTGCCTGCTACAAATCCAAATGCAGCAATCAGCACAAGGACGAGCAAAATCTGTAATGCGCCCTTTACCTTGCTATTCATGTCCTTTATCTCCTTTTCCTTTAGAACTTCATCGAGCATGTTTTGATTAACATTACTCAAGAATATAGTATAGCATAAACCTGCGTGGGCTTCAAGACAAAAAACCTTGGTTTGGAAAATTGGTTCGAAAAATCTTATTTTCTGCCAGCCTGCACCATTCCTCCCAACATTCCTCCAAATGCACACAGAAATAACGCCGGTAGTATCCCCGGCACCTGTGTAAACACGGCACGGTTACAGATCATCGAAACAGACACGAGAACCACGTAATACAACAGCCCCTGAAGCATACCCCATAAGTAACGCCGTCCCTCATGGTGCGCACTTACGATCATGCCACTGACAAAACAGGATACTACATAAGAAAAAATAATAACACCACGTACCACACTTTCTGACAGATCCATCTTATACATTAAAAACGCCAGTATAACCAAAACAAGTGAAGATATCACATAAGCTATCAGTAACCCTTTTGCCATCTGAATAATCCCTCTTTTTTTCATATTCTCTCCTTACTTGTATTATCTTTCATATTCTAAAATATGAGACTTTTCAAAGAAAAAGAACTGTGCTACAATAAGAAAACGATAGAAATGAGGCATGCTGTATGAAATATATTGATTTACATGTTCATTCCGTCTGCTCAGACGGAACTTATACACCGGAAGACTTAGTAGAACTTGCGGTCAAAAGTGATCTGGTGGCCTTTGCCCTTACCGATCATGATACTATGGATGGTGTAGACCGTGCGATAAATGCGGCAGAAAACCGGAATATTGAAGTCATTCCCGGAGTTGAATTGTCATGCGAATATGATGTTTCACCGACAAAGAAAAAAGAGATCCACATATTAGGATACCGCCCGGACCATCATCAGCCGGAATTCCAAGATGCGCTTGCTGCTATTGCACAGGAACGAGAAGACCGCAACCGGAAAATGTGTCAAAAGTTATCGGGTGCAGGTTATCCGATCGACTATTCTTCTCTTATTTCCCGTTTTGGGAATAAAATAGTAACAAGAGCTCATTTTGCACGTTTTTTATTTGAAAAAGGCGCGATTCCAAGCATTGATACCGCTTTCAAAAAAGTACTTAGCCAGGATGGTCCTTATTTTGTGAGACGACACTATCTTGCACCAAAGAAAGCGATTGATCTTATAAAAAGTGCAGGCGGCATCCCTGTTCTGGCGCACCCCCTGCTTTACAAATTATCTGTTTCTGAGATTCGTAGTCTGATCATCGAATTGAAAGGCTACGGGCTTCGCGGAATTGAAGCCATGTATTCGCGGAATCACGGAACCGATGAGGCATTTGTACGAAAACTAGCCAACGAATACGGTTTATTCATTACCGGCGGTTCTGATTTTCACGGCGATAATAAGCCTGACATAGAACTTGGCCGCGGAGAAGGCAGACTACGTGTCCCGGTTATGCTTCTCGAAAATTTGAAATAAGTTTTTCTGCTGCGGCTGTTATATCTTTTTGACCTATTACAGCAGATATAACTGCTGCACCGTCTATGCCGGTATCTCGGAGCAATGCAATATTTTCAACATTCACACCACCGATTCCCACTACCGGGATTTCTACGGATTCCTTTATTTTTTTCAGATTCTCTAGCGACACATGTTTTGTATTTGCTTTTGTCGTCGTTCCAAACACATCCCCGACACCCAGATAATCCGCTCCCGCTTTCCATGCTTCCTTTGCTTTTTCCAATGTATTTGCTGTCACACCAATGATCTTGTCCGCTCCCAGAATATCCCTGGCAACAGCAACGGGCAGGTCCGTCTGTCCCAGATGAACTCCATCTGCTCCTACTGCCAGTGCAATGTCCAGGCGATCATTGATAATAAGTGGGATCTCATAGGCATCTGTAATTCCCTTAACCCCCTTTGCCAATTCATAAAATTCTCTGGAGGTGCAATCTTTTTCTCTTAACTGCACTACCGTGACTCCCCCCTTGATTGCCAGTTCTACAGACTCCTCTATCGTGTCTGTTGTCATCAGTTCCCGATTTGTACACAAGTATAATGTATAATCTATTTCCGGTTTCATTCTTTACTCTCCTCTGCTATATTTTTCCCACGCAGGATCTGTTCTACTTCTGCTGCATATTCTGGTTTTCTGCTGCGTATTTTATCGATTTCTTCCAGACACTCTTCCATCACACCGGTATTATAATCCAGTTGTTCACGCAGTTTCCCCCTCTGAACATTAAGTTCATGGCGCACTTCTACCATTTCTTTCGGATCAACAAGCGCCTGTATCTGTCCCAGCCAGATGTCACAGTCCTTCACCCCAAACCGCTTCAGCTCTGCCAGCACAATCTGGTTATTTTCATTAATGCGGATACTGCTTTCGCGCTGCCTTGCCCACTCTTTTTTTGCCTGACAATACTGGTTAAAGATAAACTCAAGTTCCATCGCATTTCTTACCTGATATTTATGATACATATAGTCGAGTGTCCGCACATTATTCACGTATTTTATCTTCACACGGTTGCTGAGGGCAATCGCACGGTTGCATTTTTTTTCTGTAATCACCATATCGATCCGGTTTTTTCTTGCTTCATTCAAAACAATCGCCGCTAGTAAAAAACACACACCTGCCGTAATCACAAACGGCATGCTGATATCAATTTTGAAACAAAATGCCAGCACACCAAGCATGGCTCCTGCAGCAATCACCAGCGCTGTAAGACATTTTCCAACTATTTTCAACATTGACTGACGCTGAATAATATCCCTTTTATCTTCCATCAGCAGATTTTTCTCACTTCCAAGCTGCCTCAGATCATGTTTTATCTTCATCTGGAAATCTTCAAAACCAAGAATCTTCTTAACGTCCCCCCGCACTTTCGTTTCGTTATTTTCCAGCACCCTTTGCTGGGCATCCGTAACGCGGTAATCTCTTTTTTGTGATTTTTTTCTTTCTTTTGTTAGTTCAGCGATGATGGCGGCTGCCGACAACAAGGTTTCCTTTTCTTCCTCTGGCGCCTGATCGATCAACTGAATATCCTTCAGGTATGATGTTACCTGACCATATTCAAACTTGATCCCCTCGCATTGTCTTTTTGCCTCCTGAATTGCTTCATATAAACGCTCCAGGTACAAGATACGGGCTTGTGGATCCTTTACATTGATCTTCTCTCTCTCCACATGAACAGACACCTTCTTCAATTCGTCAAGTAACTGTCCTGTCTCTTCTCTGACATCCGGCTCTATGGCAGCCTCTTCTGTTTTGTTTTTTTTGCGCATTCTTTTCAACCACTTCACGCTGCCACCTCCTCATCAATAAGCAAACGCCTGCCGTAACTGCTCTTTATATTTTTCTATATTTTTCTTTCCGCCCGCTGACATAGAAAATCCCGACATGATTTCCTGATAACGTAGACGGATACTGTCCGCTTCTTCTTCCTTTAGCCCAAAATGCAGTGCCTCTGCCTCAAATTTTTGTTTTTCATCCTGCATGAGCAGAATCCATAAATAATGTTTTAATGAATCCTGTTTATTATTTCTGACATATGCTTCCTTAAAATCTTCCATTGCCACTTCAAAAGAAGATGTATAAAAATGCGCAATTCCCTGATTATGCAGGATATCACCGTACTCTTCCGGTGTAAAATTAATAGCAAAACTTCCTTGCAGCAATTTACGATATTCTCTCAGGCTTCGGCCGTACTGTTCGGCGCGAAGGTAATTATCGGCTTTAATCTTCTTCTTTTTATAGACCGGGAGATTAGCGATATTGTCCAAAATCTCAACAACTCTTCTGACTTCATTTTCCCTGTAATAATCGCAGCTGCACAATACCGCAACGACCAAATCTTTCATTCCATGCTCCTCGCGGATCATATAAGCAAGCTTATCTGCCAGAACCGGCATATCCAATTGTTCTCTCAGCCAGTCCGTTAACGAAAGCTGAAAAAAATCTTCGTTTATAGCATAAATATTATGACTTATGTAACAGCACAGTTCTTCAATACTGTACACCGGCTGCCCGGTATATGGCATATTATATGCCTCCGCTGCCACCTTTCCTTTTGCCAGGATAACCATAACTCACATCAACCTACCTTTCACAGTCGCCATTTGTCAACTTATCTCAAAGCTTTTTTCCCAGATTCGGTTGGATGTAGGATACATGTCCCCAAACCCCTTGTCCTTTAATGTGACCACACACATTTTAGTGGAGGCAAAGCGCACCCGCAGTCCCAGTCTACAATGCTTGTCTGCTCTTGTAAGAACCGGTTCCAGATCCAGCATAAACTGCTTTTCTTTTTGGTCAAAAACATTTCTTACCGTGACGGGAATCTCTGTATCCCCATCAGGTATCACGTCGATTTCTTCATCTACAAGATACCATGGCGTCCCTGCCCTGGCAAGAAGGATTTCTTTCTCCTCAGCATCTGTATATGCCCGGATGAGAACATGACTCGTGATCATTTCCTCATCAAGCAGAAGATAATGCTCCAGCCGTTTATGTTCAACCATTTCATATGCAGCATAGCAGGCCCCGCTCACGTAGAGATTTCTGCCTTTAAATAACCGCCTGCCGATACATAATTTGCGGAATACACTTTCTGCCCAGTCTCCCTCAAAGCCATCCCCTGTCATATAAAGTGTCGATAACAATTGCTTATGTATCGCACCATATACGATATTTTCAAATATAGCAGCTTTATGTGGTCCGCCCATGTCGGTCAAAGCCAATGCATCCGAATAATCTTTTCCATGAACACCTGCCAGAACCGGCTCTTTTGCCTTATCCACCTGCATCTGATAATAATTCAGCCGATTTTCAGAATAATCAAAAACTCCCACATCATTAACCCATATTTCTTTTTTCTGATATAGAACATAATACATGAAACTTTGTTTGTGCGACAGAACAATAGCTCTCTCCTTGCCAATACCAATTTTGTCAAGCGCATCATAAATCATCTGAACAAATTCTTTTGCTGCGTCCGGTACTGTCACAACCAGTTGCCGGATCGTTTCCCCCGGATACTGCTTCCTTGTCAGGGACAATGTCTTTCGAAAATAGTACGCCAGCACATTGACCGGGTGGGAATACTTTCCATTCACCACAATATCTTCACCCTGTTGTATCTTGTCAACAAAATTTCTCAAAGGCTCCTGTCCTTCCCGGACAATAACCGTCTCCAGCAGGCCATCCGGATTTTCTTCCGTGCTGCCAATCAGCAATGGTTCATGCGTTTTCCTGTCATAAACCGCAAGTTGTGTTTTTTCATTTCCAAGATCAATCCCCAGTAATAAGGTTCTATCACTCATGTATTCTGCCTCCATCAATGTATCTCAAACAAATGCTCTGCCGCATATCTTGCTTTCTCATATTTCGTCTTGATCTGATTATAAGAGACCTCATCATGATGCTGTTCTGCCTGGATCATCTGATTAACCATTCCGAAAAATCCCTGTATCTGTATCGTCTGTTCCGGTCTTCTCACAGTCATTGTTTCTGTCTTCTCGCCCGACTCTTCCTCATATATATAACACCGTTTTTCTTCTCCTTCAAACAAAAGCAGTTCTCTCGTAAACACCCCGGGAAATATCTGTCTCATCGGCTGAGCATCCTTCTTCCCATCCGGTCCTTCCTCACACAAAAAGACATCTCGTCCGGAGCCGCTGTAATATTGAATGAGTACCGTGTTTTCAATTTCATAAGGTACCTTGACTTTTCCTATATAATCTTTCATAAAAGCCAGAATAATGCCCTCTCCTGCATATCTTTCAAGATTTAGTTCTACAAATTCTTTCTGTTTTCCAGAAAACGATTCCTGCGTCCGGTAGTACATCAAGGTTGCTAACACCATCACAAGATCTTTCTCATACAGTGCTTCTTTCTCTATCTTCACGAACAGTTCTTCTGTCAGATCAATCTTCTCTACCACATATTCATAAGCAAGTTCCGACAAATATGCTTTAACAAGCATCCTATTGTCCCCATGCTCATAATACTCCTGATAAATCCCGGTATATCTTGTGATATCTTCACCGGCAAAAAGAATCTGCGCCAGTAACCGTTCATTATCCGCTTCTTTTATCTCTACCTCCGGCATCTTACGACACATACGGTAGATTGCCGATAATGTTTTCACATCTCCCATATAATAATGGAGAAGATATGCCATTGCCTCCTTGTCATAATATTTCTGCCGAAACAGATACAGTGCCCATTTAACCAGCAGAGGCTCAAATTCTCCTTCGTTTTCCCGGATCAGCTCCGCCACCAGCATAGCCAGTGCCGCCGGCTCACACTGTTCCATTCCTCCACGGCACAACATCTTAGCTGCTTTATGATACATGCCCTGATAGATACAATCCGATGCCACATCGCCCAGGCGCTCTCTCTTAACCTTCTCCGGTTCCATAAGATTCAGCATTTCCAGCAGATATACCATATTTTTTTCTTCCCGGTAGAGATCAAACAAGCGGAACAGAACCTTCTGCTGCATAGAATCTCTCAGTATATTCTGTTTCAGCACACGATACAGCACCCTGACCTGTTCATCCGATAAGCGTGCAGCCCGTTCAGCCTTCACGGCAAGGTAAATAAGTAATTGGGAAAAGTCTGCCCCTTCTCTGTAACATTGCCATGCATAGTCATCCATATCGATCAGGCGTTCCATCCGGTAATCTACGCTTTCTGCATAGTATCTTCCACATTCATCCAAAAAGAAAAGCTGCGTATTTGGTGTATATAAGGAAATCTGGGCATACCCATCCTGAAATGGATAATAGGTCTCTCCCTGACATTCCCTGTGGACAACTACAACACCATCTACTGCCTTATTGCTGCACCAGACCCCATAGCGGAACATAATATGTGGAAGATCTTTAGCAGCCTGTCCCATGATCTGGGACTCACCCAGCATATCTTTATAGAGTACAGCCAGATCCTGTGTTATCTTATGATGAGATAGCTGCCGGTAAACAAATGGTTCCATCTGTTCCAGATAACACTGATAAATGTCAGGATTTTCTCCCTTATGTTTTACTATATAAGCATACAGATATGCCTTACATGTGTCATTGAGATGATTTTCGTATTGAAAATACATCAAAACCGAATCCGGAAGTCTGGTTATTTTTTCAAAATCCATTGTATACATATAATACTCATACAGATCGGTCAGCCGAAGATGTTTAGAAACACCCTTATCAAACCATGAAAAATATTTTTTATCCCGTATTTCATTCCGTATCAACATACTGCAGATGGCATGAAGTGTATCTGTCATAACAAAAAAGTTATACAGCTTTTGCAGTATTTCAAACACCATTGGATCAAACGACGGGAGCCGTTCAGCAAGGAAACTTACTGCCATGGAGTCTTCTTTTGTTATTAAATTTAGTTTTAATCCATAATTAATCGTATTCACTGTCACTTTATCCAGCACGGCGATCAACGTAGCATCCTCACGATATGCCTGCAGCATGACGGAATACAGAAACGGACTGCTGCTCCCTGCCTCTAACTGTGCACGAACATCTCTTTCCAGCAGCCGCAGAGAATGATACCGTTCATCCAGCAGCAGCTTCATATAGGTAAGGTTTGCTGTCTGATAACCATTTTCCTCATATCCTTCTATGAATCGGAGCAATCTGTTCTTATCTTCATCTCTTTTTGTATAGATCGTTTTAACAAATTCAATCGTGATATAATTTTCCACCTCTTCTACATGAGCACCTATCGGTGGAAGCTGGCACTTTTCTGCCTCCTGAAAAAATGCCAGTATATTTTCTTCTTCACGAAGTATAATCGAGATATAACCACTTACTGCTAACTTATATGTTCCGCTTGTTTTCTCGATCACATCCCTGTTTTTTCGAAGAAATTCCCTGAAAGTCTGCCTTGTTATCCTCTTTTCCTGATAAGCCAGATACATGCGAAGCATGGTAGCTATAACTGCTTTCCTGGCTCTTCTGATCTTTCTCTCCTTTTCCCCTGTCTGATTATGTGCATCAATCGTAACAACTTTTCTTTCATATGGTGTCTGAAGAATCAGTTTTCCAAAGCGTCTGCCATTTGGCACTTTATCAGCAGCAATTGTAAATTCCAGAAAGTCTTTTCCCTGTTCAAATTCGTCCGTCCATAAAATATGCGTACCCGGTATAATAAAATCTGCCGTACTGATGACACGGATTCCTGTATGTCCCCATGTATTAACCTCTATTCGCAAGGTGTCCTGTATGTCAACCCCATTTAGCTCATATGAAATATGATCTCCCACTGCATGGCTGATCTCAAAACGGATTGGTTTTTTTTTCTTCCTGGCAACAAGGAATTCTTCCATTGCCTGGAGTTTTGTATTTTTTCTGATCAGATAATCATATGTCAGCCTGCCATCTTCATCCCGATACAAAAAGTTCTCTCGAAATGACTCGGATAAGAACAGATCCACTCCGTGTTCCGGATTAGCTTCGATTCTCTCCCGCAGCACATGATAATCCCGGATCGGTCCCTGTTCATCCATAAGCAAAGGTGCTGTAACTTCTATATCATAAGGAATTCCGGACTCTCCACAATCCGTAATCACCAGAAGTTCCCCCTGCAGACGCTCGCCTGCCCTCAGTTCCTCTGCATTAACTTCTAAGGTTAGTTCTATCTCTTCGCCATCAAAAAAGGGCAGAAAATCAATATGTGTATCTTCTACCGCACCAAATCCTTTTATTTTACTTTTTCTTCCATTCGCTATCGTAAACGAGTAAGTCCGGTGTTCACCCGCCACAACAGAAAAAGCCAGTGGCTCATCCGGCAGCACTAACTCAGGCATCTCATATGTAAAATTTCCTTTAGCCAAAGATATGATTTTTTCTCTCATGTAGAACCTCCTAACCTTAGTATAATAGTATACCATTTTTTACACCACAATGGAATAGTTAACTTTTAACTTGCACAAATACTTTAGGGATACTATAATTGAGAAAGATTAAACATAAAGGACTGAACTTATTATGAAACCAAAAGAACATTTTCATGGAAGTGATCTTGAAAAGATCGAACAGGTTTATGGCATCCGGAAAGAAGATATCATCAGCTTTTCTGCCAACGTTAATCCGCTGGGTGTATCCTTTCGTCTGCGCGAAACGCTAACAGAACACCTTGATGCCATCACAACTTACCCTGACCGCGAATACACTTCCTTGCGTAAATGCATCGCTGATTATGTGCATACAGACTACGAAAACATCGTAGTGGGTAACGGCTCTACCGAGTTGATCTCACTTTTTATCCAGATCACGCATCCCAAAAAAGCATTGATCGTAGGTCCCACATACTCTGAATATGAACGTGAGGTCTCTTTGGGCGGTGGACGCTCCCATTACTTTAGCTTAACAGAAGCTAGTGAGTTTATGCTGGATACGGCAGCACTGACTGAAGAGCTTAGGCAGGATGTCGATCTTCTTATCCTGTGTAACCCAAATAACCCTACTTCATCGGTTATTAAACGTTCACAGATGAGGGAAATATTGGATTACTGCAAACGTAAGTCCATCACCGTGCTGGTAGATGAAACCTATGTTGAATTTGCAGAGGACCCGGAAAATGTTACTGCTGTCCCTCTTACCGAATATTACAATAATATTATTATTTTACGGGGTATATCTAAATTTTTTGCCGCTCCCGGCCTGCGCCTCGGATATGCTATCTGTGGCAACCGCGATCTTCTCAAGGAGATTAACCAGAAAAAAAATCCATGGACGATCAATTCTCTCGCCGCCATTGCCGGAGAGATTATGTTTACCGATGAGGATTACATCGAAAAAACACGCCGGCTCATTAGCACAGAAAGAAAGCGCGTGTGCAAAATATTAGAAAATAGCAAACACTATAAACCATTTTATGCACACGCGAATTTTGTTCTTGTAAAAATTGTCGATGGCGGTTTTACGTCCGAAGATGTTTTTGACACTGCCATCCGCCAAAACCTGATGATCCGTGACTGTTCCACATTTCCTTTTTTGAACAATCAATACTTCCGCTTCTGCTTCATGAAACCAGAGGACAATGATGCTCTACTGAGCGTTTTGGAAAGCTTATAGTACAATATTATAAGTGTTCCGCTACGGATATTGCCAGCCCCTGCGGTGCTGCATCCAGCACAAGCGTATCGCCCTGAGATACTTCATCGCCAAGAATTTTCTTTGCTAATAAAGTCTCAACATTCTTCTGTAAGTATCTCTTAAGCGGGCGGGCACCGTAAGCCGGATCATATGCCTGCTCTGTAATATATTCTTTAGCCTGATCAGTTATCGTCAGCGAAATCTCTTTATCTTCAATCCGGCGGTTAATATCTGCCAGAAGCAGATCGATGATTCCGCTAATATTATCCCTTGTCAATGGTTTAAACATAATAATCTCGTCCAAACGGTTAAGGAATTCCGGTCGGAATGTACCCTTTAACTGATTCATGACCAGTTCTTCACTATCCTTGGCAATATTTCCATCCGCATCAATTCCTTCCAGCAGATATTCCGCTCCCAGATTCGATGTCATGATCAGAATAGTATTCTTAAAATCTACGGTACGTCCCTGTGAGTCTGTCACACGGCCATCATCCAACACCTGCAGCAACACATTAAATACATCCGGATGTGCTTTTTCAATCTCATCAAAAAGCACAACAGAATATGGCTTACGACGCACTGCCTCGGTAAGCTGTCCGCCTTCTTCATACCCGACATATCCTGGAGGCGCCCCGATGAGACGTGACACAGAATATTTCTCCATGTACTCACTCATATCAATACGCACCATGTTTGCTTCATTGTCAAACAGACATTCCGCAAGACTTTTTGCCAGTTCCGTTTTACCTACACCCGTTGGTCCCAGGAAAAGGAAGGAACCAATCGGTTTGCTCGGATCCTTAATACCGGCACGCGAACGGATGATTGCCTCGGTTACTTTGGTCACGCCATCATCCTGCCCAATCACCCGCTTATGCAGCTCATCATCCAGATGAAGAGCTTTATTTCTCTCGGATTCTGTCAGCTTCGTCACCGGAATTCCGGTCCATCGTGAAATTATCCGGGCAATTTCCTCATCCGTAACATTTTCATGAACCATCGACTGACCACGATCCTGCATCCGTTTCTCCGCAATCTTGAGTTTTTCCTGCAATTGTGGGAGTTGTCCATACTGTAACTCTGCTGCCTTTTCGAGATCATAATGATGCTGGGCAATCTCAATCTGATTATTCGTATCTTCTATCTGTGCCTTCAACACATGAACCTGATCTACCGCCGACTTTTCATTATCCCATTTTGCTTTCTTGCCGGCAAATTCTTCTCTCAGTTCAGCCAGTTCTTTCTGCAGATCTGCCAGTCGTCCCTGACTCAGGTTATCCGTTTCCTTCTTTAACGCTGCTTCCTCAATCTCCATCTGCATAATGCGACGCTGAATCTCATCCAGTTCCGTCGGAAGGGAATCCAGTTCTGTCTTGATCAATGCGCAGGCTTCATCAACCAGATCGATTGCTTTATCTGGCAGAAAGCGGTCACTAATATAACGATCTGCCAATATTGCTGCCGATACAAGCGCACCGTCTGTTATTTTCACTCCATGAAACACTTCATAACGGTCCTTCAGACCTCGCAAAATAGAAATGGTGTCTTCTACTGTTGGTTCATCTACCATAACAGGCTGAAAACGTCGTTCCAGTGCAGCATCCTTTTCAATATACTGTCGGTACTCATCCAGGGTCGTGGCACCAATACAATGAAGTTCACCACGTGCCAGCATTGGCTTCAACAGGTTCCCGGCATCCATGGCTCCGTCTGTTTTTCCCGCACCCACGATCGTATGCAGTTCATCAATAAACAGAATAATCTGTCCGTCACTTTCTTTTACTTCTTCCAAAACAGCCTTCAATCGTTCCTCAAACTCACCACGGTATTTTGCACCGGCAATCAATGCTCCCATATCCAGAGAAATCAGTTTTTTATTCTTTAATCCATCCGGTACATCCCCGCGTACTATACGCTGTGCCAATCCCTCTACAACGGCGGTTTTGCCTACTCCGGGTTCACCGATCAGCACCGGATTATTCTTTGTCTTGCGAGAAAGAATGCGAACCATATTACGGATTTCATCATCTCGTCCGATCACCGGATCCAGCTTCTGGTCATGAGCGCACTGCACCAGGTCCGTACCATACTTCTCCAGACTTTCGTATACTGCTTCCGGGTTATCACTTGTCACCTTCTGATTGCCACGAACTTTGGACAACGCCTGCAAAAAACGTTCACGATCAATCTGAAATTCCTTAAACAACGCCTTAATCTCATGAGAAGGGTAACGCAGCATACTTAAAAATAAATGTTCAACGGAAACATATTCATCCCCCATTGCCTTTGCCTCATTCTCAGCATAGACAAGAACTTTATTCAATTCATTTCCTACATAAACCTGACCACCCTCAACCTTCGGTCTTTTCTTGATCAGTCCTTCTACCTGTGCGATAAATACCTCGGGAGATATATCCATCTTCTGCATTAACTTTGACAGCAGGCTGTCATCAATCGTAAGCATCGCATATAACAAATGCTCCTGCGTAATTTCCTGATTGCCAAAATCATAGGCAATTTTTTCCAGATTATTAAGAATTTCCACCGACTTTTGTGTAAATTTTGTAATGTTCATGCAAAACACTCCCTTCATCATTTATTCTTCTTAATATGACTTATTGTATGCAAAATATCGCATTGCAATATCTGTTCTATTCTTCATAGAACAATTGTAGTATATCACTCATTATTAGCACTGTCAATAGGTGAGTGCTAATTTTTTTAACTTTTTCTTGCATTTATGGCATAACCTATTCCCATCAGCACCCAAAACAGAGGCGCCACGCATATCGTTGAGTCATTCGCTATCCCTGCTACCATATAACCTGTACTGCCACATAGAATAGCAATCTGCATCTTCCGGCCATAAGTGAGTTCACCCTTTCGAAAGCAGTTACGAAATGTACCGATGGCAAACAGCAGATACATTGCCAGAAATGCAAGACACGCCAGCATACCATCCTGCACCCAGATCTGCATATACATATTATGTGGTTTGGTTACTGTCTGACTGCCAAATCCACAATTTACTTTACCTACATAATCATCGTTAGGAAACGCATAAACAAAGTTATCTGCTCCTTTCCCAAGCAGCAGGCTCTCTTTGAGCAGCGGCAGGGTCCGCGACCAGATGTAACCCCGGTTTGTTGCCAGATCGTAACGATGTTCAAAGCCATAAGACTCTACTTTACGAAGCTGGTCAAATTTATCAATTCCATTGAGATAAAGCACTGTATTATCTTTTACTGTCATGTCCCAATAACAATTATCCCCGGCAGATATTCTCAACACATCGTATTCCACTTCACTCTCGTTCTGGCGGATTTTCCTTTTTGCCGCATGAAAAGAGACTCCCTCATAACCATTTTTTTGAATGCTTACACCACTTGAGAGATCTCCACTAACGGCAAGCGGGCTTCCTGACGCATCCTGCATCTGATATTGATAAATCGTTCCTCCCTGTTGTATCTTTCCATTTATAACATTGCCATTATCAAGAAATATTGTAAAACCGTCTTTTTTTGTCTCTATATTGGAAACGGTATAATTGCATGAACTGATCGTAGTCTCCGTAAATCGCGTGATCAGATCCGGCTTTCCTACTGCTATGCCTAATACCGTCAAAAGAATCACAGCACCCGTCCCACCTAGGATATATTTATTTTTATGAATATCAGAAAACAAAAAGATAATTGCCACCACGACAGCACCTGCCACCCCAATAAGCCCTGTCATAGACTGTGCACCAAATAACATGATGACCTGACACAAAGAAGATATCGCTGCTATCACCATAAAAACAACTTTTCGACACCACAGCCCTGCCGCAACAGTTATCGGAAGAACCAGCGCCACATAAGTTCCTACATAATTAGGATTATACAAGGTAGCATACGATACACCCTTTCCAAAACTGGCTGTTATATGAAAACCGTCCGGCACATTTTTCATAAACATGGTAAGAACAGAAAGCATGCCTTTTTTCGTCATATAATCATTTCCAAATGTCTGCCCTGCCCCTAGCAAGCTAAGAATCAGGGACCCGATCAACAAGGTATACAGCAAAAGATTCATCCATTTTTCATTCGTTACATATACATAGGCAAACACAAAACAAAATACATATGCCAATATAACAAACACACCTTCAAACTGCTCATATCCGCCGAACAATGCATCCGCACGATGCTCCGATGCCAGTGCCGAAAGGAATGAGAGTACCGCAAAAACCCCTATCGGAATAAGAGTCAGATAGTCTTTCTTGCCCTGCAGATTTCCCTGACAGCCAATCAGCAGCGAAACGGCCAGTACAATGCCCACTATAAGTCCCATAAGCATCAATAAATGTGACTTATAATACAAAAAGAAATCGTAAAAAGCGGATCCTGCTATCCACGGATTCTGTCCTATATCTGTCTGGTATATCGCAATTGTCGTAATCAAAGGAACCACAGCTAAAACAATCATCAGTGGCAACGCATATGTATATCCTATCTTTTTTTCTTTCATATCCCACAATCCTTTCCTTATATACAAGAGCGAAGACATCACTAACAACGACATCTCCGCTCTACCTAATTGTCCAATTTTTCATTCACCTATTGTTGTTCTTCATCTGAAATCGCCTGAAAAGCTCCTGTCACAGCAGCTACTACTGCCACTACTGTAATAATAACTGCAACGATCGCAATCGCGCCCATAATTACTAATGCGGTTCCTGCACTCATTCTCTACACCTGCTTTCCTAAATATTCTAGATGCCAGAGGCAAAACACCTTTTGACCTTGATATCATAGTATGAGTATACCACACTAATCTCATTTTGCACACATTTTTTGTTTAATTACATACTAAAATCTCCCGCACCCCCAAAAACATAAAAATTGGTTTGACACACCTATATCTTTCTGATATAATGGCATATGATTTGCGGATGTGGCGGAATTGGCAGACGCGCTAGATTTAGGTTCTAGTGGGCAACCCCCGTGCAGGTTCAAGTCCTGTCATCCGCATAAAAAAGACCCATACAGGGTCTTTTTTTTACGGATGGAGACACATATCAATATCACTTCACACCGGTAGACGGAACGGATACGGTAAGCGAAAGTGTGAATAATAGGTAAAATTTCAATCGGGATTTGTGGAGAGATTTCCTGAACTTTCCTTATTTTTCAAGGCTTACAGTCTCTTAGATAGTGAAATGATATGTATTTTCCCTTATTTTTGCCCTTATGCGGAATCCCGTTTTGCTTTTCTTGTTGAGTGAGCGTAAATATTCATTGTGGTACTGACATCAGAGTGTCCTAACAGTTCCTGTACATC
>CAKRGX010000009.1 GCA_934338065.1 uncultured Eubacterium sp.
ACATATGTCTGCAGATGAAAGTCTCACCAGTAGAGCAACAATACAGTTGGTAAAGGGTATGTTAAACTATGGTGGTGCAGCGCAGAAATATTTTGGATATAAGACAGATCAGCTTGCGTCAGATGGCTTGGCTCTGACAGAACCAGTGTTTGATGATACAAGCATTATAAATTTTATAAAAGATGAGGCAAATAAAGCTTCCATTACATACTATAGTGATTCAGATAAAGTTACGTTTAAATCCGCGTATTTATCATTGAATTCTACGACAGATCTATGTGTTTCTGTGCAGTTTGCGAAAGATGTGACAGTTCAGGAAGATATGTTTAAAATTTTGCTTGATAGCAAAGAAATATCAAAGGATCAGTACGAGATAACAAAAGTCAATGAAGAGAACTGTTATAAGATCACATTGCACGGAATAAAAGCAAGTCAGCTGCAGAAGCAGTATGAATTTGAAGTGAATTTGTCTGATATGGAAACTGCGACACTTAGATATGGAGCAACCAGTTATGCGTACACGGTCATGAGCAGTGCATGTGATAATATAGATAATATTGAATCACTCAGAGAAGTTGTCAAGGCACTTTATGCATATGGCAGCTGTGCACAAGGATATGAATACTACAAAAACAAGAATTAAAGGGAGGCAAACAAGCATGAAAGAAAGATACGAAACACCGGAGATGGAGATTGTAGAGTTTGAAACAGAGGATATTATTACGACCAGTGGTGATGACAATGCGCTCCCACCAATGGGCATTGATACTCCATAAAAGGATTATGTTGTAGAATAATGCACTTAAAATGTCAGGCAGACTTGACTGTCTGGCATTTTTTGCATAAGAAACGAAATGTTACGGAAACGGGAGATGCCTTGAACAGCCTTGTTTTTCTTGTGGTTACAGGCGTTGTATGGTAAGCTTAAATCAATAGGTGAACTTGGTCATGCAGATAAAGATACGGAGTGGTTTAAAATTGGCATGGAGGCTGCGAGTCTTGCACCAACTGCAATGAATCAGCAGAAATTCTTTTTTGAATTGAAGAATGACATTGTAACAGCAAAATCATTAGGTGGCTTTTATTCCAAGATTGATCTGGGAATTGCAAAGTATCACTTTGAAGCGGTGACAGGACATGAGGTAAAATAGTGCATACAAAAGAAGATATCGATAAACTGGCGAACGAACTGTGAAGCAACAAAAAATTATTATTATTTTGATAACAACTTCGTTCAGATTGAATTGAAGGGATCATGACTTCTGCGGCTAAAGAATTTTCTTGAGCCATTCATTCATCATACTGATAACAGGACCGAGGAACAGTGCAATACAAATTGTGATTACACCAATATATCCACAAAGCAGGAAACCGATGATACAGCCAATGGAATCGTAGCACATGCGGATAAATTTAAAAGGCAGTCTGCGACCTGTTTTTTGGCAGAGTTTTTCATGAATAATATAAACGAGACCATCATAAGGAGCAACACCCATGTCACAGCACATATAGAGAGCGGCAGTAACAATAAAAAGTGCCAGAGCTGGTGCAGCAACAAGTATACGCATAGTCCAGGAAGAAAGAAAATCAAAATTAATAAAACAATTTTCCAGCCAGGTAAAAAAGTCAACGGAATAACCAACGAGAAACATATTGGCAATAGTACCAATACCGAGGCGGCTGCGGTCGAAACCTAGAACGATACCAAGGAGCAGCAGGTTAAAAATTGCTTCCCACGTTCCAAAACTGATAGGAAGACGGTCAGAGATTCCTAAGTTCATAAAGGTAAATGGATCGCCACCTAGCTTTGTGCGGTTTAAAAATGATAAAGCAAGTCCCATAAGGATGACAGCAATAATAACGAGCGCAATTCTTTTTTTATCTTTTAAACTAAATTTCATGGTTATCCTCCAGTGTTTTATAATAAATATAGCATAGTAATTGTAGACGAAAAATGATGATCTTTCAAGATATTGGAACAAAAAATATAAAATTGTGTAAATTTTGAATCTATGGTACAATTAAATTAAAAAAAGTACTAACAGAATGGAGATTACTATGTCAAAGTCATCCAATCAAAAATTGAAGCTGATCTATCTTATGAAGATCCTGCTTGAGAGAACCGATGAAACACATAGTATAACGATGGCAGAAATCATAGATGCGTTAGCAGCCTATGACATAAGTGCCGAGCGTAAGAGTTTATATAGTGATATCGAGAGCTTGAGAGTATACGGACTTGATATAATCGGCGAGCAGAAAGGACGGTCCTATTCCTATTATGTTGGAAACAGGCAGTTTGAACTGGCAGAGTTGAAGCTGCTTGTGGATTCTGTGCAATCGGCAAAGTTTATAACGGCCAAGAAGTCAGCAGAACTCATTAAAAAGCTTGAGGGGCTGGCAAGCAAATATGAGGCATCACAGCTTCACAGACAAGTGTTTACTGTTGGCAGAGTAAAAACTATGAATGAAAGTATTTACTACAATGTAGATAGTATCCATACAGCTATTGCACAAAACTCCAGGATTACTTTTCAATATTTTCAGTGGAATGTGAATAAAGAGATGGAACTACGACATAATGGTGCGCTTTATGAAGTAAGTCCCTGGTCACTATCGTGGGATGACGAAAACTATTATTTGATTGCATACGATGGTAAGGAGAGAATGATCAAACATTTTCGTGTAGATAAAATGTTACATATTGAGTCAAACGGAAAGAGGCGGGAAGGAAAGGATGAGGTTCAATCTTTGGATATGGCTCGGTATGCCAGAAAGACATTTGGTATGTACCGGGGAGCGGAAGAATGTGTGAACATAGAATGCGATAATTCTCTTGCAGGAGTCATGATCGACCGTTTTGGGAAGGATGTATCCATGATTCGGCTGAATGATGAGAAATTCGTGGCTCATGTTGAAGTGGCAGTTAGCAGGCAGTTTTTGGCATGGGTTATTGCGCTTGGTGAGGGGGCAGCAATCACAGGTCCCGATCATGTTGTGGAGTTGATGAAGAGCGAGATTGACCGGTTGATAAAACAGTATCTGACATAAAGAAAAAACGATGGTGAGACCGTCGTTTTTTCTTTTTTTGGGGGTTTATTTTCCTTTTATCTGTTTATGCCGATGAAAGAAATCTTTTGTTTCTTTTACAATTACACCACTTAGAGCAAAGATTGCGATCATATTTGGAATTGCCATTAATCCATTGAAAATATCTGCGATTGTCCAGACGGCGCTGACCGTCATATATGGTCCGATAAATACAGCCAGAATATAGATCCAGCGGTACATCTTCACGTGTTTCATATTACCGCCGCTGAGATATTCTAAGCACCGTTCACTGTAGTAATCCCATCCAAGAATTGTTGTAAAAGCGAAAAATACAAGGCAGAGCATTAATACAAAAGCGGAAACTTCAGGAGGGAAAGGAAGCCCCTTCTGAAAAGCATAGGTAGTAACGCCAACACCTTCAAGTCCTTTTACCTGCCATGCGCCTGTTAACACGATGGATAAACCGGTAAGGGTACAGATTACGATTGTATCAATGAACGTTCCTGTCATGCTGACAAGTCCCTGACGAACCGGTTCCTTTGTCTGTGCAGCAGCAGCAGCGATAGGAGCACTTCCCAGTCCGGCTTCGTTTGAAAAAATACCACGTGCAACACCTTTTTGCATTGCAATAAATAAACTTCCCACTGCGCCACCGGTAATCGCTTTAGGAGAAAAGGCTGCTTTGATAATAACGGCAATGGCATTTGGTACAGCAGTGATATTGGTAATAATCAGAATAGCTGCAAATAAGAAATAGATGATAGCCATAAAAGGAACAACGATCTGACTTACGCTGGCAATTCGTTTGATTCCGCCGATCAATACAGTAGCCACACAGAATGCCAGGATGAGTGACGAGATAACGACAGACCAGGAATATTCACCTAAAAATGGTAATATTTTTACGCAGTGCAGATTGTTCGGATCAAAGAAACCATGAACAGCACTGGAGATACCATTTACCTGGCTGAATGTACCGATTCCGAAAAGACCGACGCAGACGCCGAAGAATGCAAATAATTTGGCAAGCCATTTCCATTTTTTTCCCATGCCCTGTTCAATGTAGTAAAAAGGTCCACCCAGACTGTGACCGTCTTTGTCAACAACACGGTATTTTACGGCAAGGAGTCCTTCAGAGAACTTAGTTGCCATACCAAAGAAGGCAGCGACGATCATCCAGAAAAGGGCACCTGGACCACCAGTGCCGACCGCAGTTGCAACTCCGACAATATTACCGGTGCCGATTGTTGCGCTCAGGGCTGTACAAAGGGCTGAAAAGCTGGAAATCTCACCTTCTCCACCTTTTTCATTTTTTACCATCCATTTTAATGCAAGTGGCAGCTTACGGATCTGTAAAATGCCGAGACGTACCGTAAGCATAACTCCGCCTGCAAGGATCAATATCATGAGAGGAACACCCCACACGAAATTATCAATATTAACCAGAACATCATTGATTGTTTTCCACATTGTTTTTTCCTTCCTATGTAAAATAAATAAACAGTACCTTTTATACTATATCGTTATTTAGCAGTATTTTCAAGAAATAAATAAGGAAAAGTTTCCATGAAGAGGTATTTATGGTAGAATACATGAGAAGGGAGAAAACATGTATGCAGAATAGTTTTCGATTTTTTCAAAATAGGGATTGCGAATATTTCCCTTGTCATAGGGTTGAAAAAGAGGATGGGTTTAATTGTTTATTTTGCTATTGTCCTCTTTATTTCAAGGAAAAATGTGTCGGAACACCGACATTTATAATAAACGATAGAGGACAGAGAATAAAAGACTGCAGTCAGTGTGATAAAATACACCGTCCGGAAATGTATGATGCCGTTATGCATGAACTCCAAAAACAGGAGGATATCATTTCTGTCAATATCGGTAATCTTCGGGAAGAAATCTGGGAGCGCATGGCGCAGATTGCGTCGTGGAATGAGATGGAGAAGGATATGTATCATCAACACAAGGGGATAGCGATTGGAAGTATTGGTGATATTCTGGAAAGAAATAAGTATTTATACCGGATCGCTATTCTTTTGCAGCCATTTTCGCACCGATGTATTCAGAAAGATTGTTTTTCTTTTGGTGAGATGAAAGTCCCATGCCAGGTGTTGGAAAGGCTGGAAAGAGATCAGATAGAAGAAGGATACTTATATGCTTTTCATGCACCGGAATATGCTGTTGAAGAGGGAAAAGCATTACTGACGCAGTATTACTGGGAAATTTTTCAGATTGCTTGTATGGATGTGGTCCGGGAATGGATCCGGAAGTATCTGGCGAGAAAACATAGTGTGAAAGAAAGACGTTTTTGCAGCCCATCTTTTGGACCGGGCTTTTATGGAATGGAAGTCGAGGCAGCACATCAACTTCTGACATTAATGGATGCAGGAACTGTTGGAATCAGGTGGAGCGAGGGAAAGATGCAGCCACAGATGAGTCTGGTTGGTATGTATCTGATCAGCAGAAAAGATATTTTATCTGACTGCATCGATTGCGCCAGCTGCATCGGGCAGAAGCAGGGGTGCAGTTTTTGCAGCAAAAATGCAGGAAAGTAAGCAGAAAAGAAAGAGGACAAAGGCATTGAATATACTATCATTGGAAAATATAACACATTCTTATACGGAGAGAAAATTGTTTGATCATGCAGATTTTTACCTTCATGAAGGAGATAAGGTTGGTCTGATAGGGATAAATGGAACAGGAAAAAGTACACTGCTAAAGATCATGGCTGGTCTGGAGGTACCGGATGAGGGAGAGGTGATCTGTGCTTCTCATCTAATGATCCACTATCTGCCTCAGAGTCCGGAATTTGGAGAGGAAGATACGGTTCTTCAGAGCGTGCAGAATATGGTACATCATCATGCAAATGAAAATGAAATGATTCAGGCAAAAGCAATGCTTACAAGATTGGGCATTACCAATTTTGAACAGAAAACGAGGGAACTTTCCGGTGGTCAGAGGAAACGTCTGGCACTTGTCTCTGTACTGCTTACTCCTTGTGATGTGTTGATCTTAGATGAGCCTACCAATCATTTGGACAGTGAGATGGCGGAATGGCTGGAAGATCAGTTAAAGACGTTCCGGGGAGCGTTGGTGATGGTGACACATGACCGGTATTTTCTGGATTGTGTTACGAATAAGATCATTGAGTTAGATAAAGGGAAAATATACAGTTATCAGGAGAAGTATTCCGGATTTTTGCAGCGTAAGGCAGAGAGGGAGGAGAGTATACACGCAACAGAGAGAAAGAGGCAGAGTATCCTGCGTAAAGAAATTGAATGGATTTCACGCGGAGCAAGAGCGCGTTCTACAAAACAAAAGGCCCATATTCAACGTTATGAGGCACTTAGAGACCAGAAGGGCCCTGAGACGGATGAGAAACTTCAGTTGAGCAGCATCCGATCCAGAATGGGAAAAACAACGATTGAGATTGAAAATGTCTCAAAAGCATATGGTTCACATATTCTTTTTCATGATTTTTCATACATTTTTTTGAAGCATGACCGGATTGGTTTTGTTGGGAAAAATGGATGTGGGAAGACTTCTTTGATGAAAATGATTGCCGGGCGTATGGAGCCGGACAGTGGCAGTATTAAAATTGGGCAGACGATCCGGATCGGTTATTATGCACAGGAGATTGATCAGGATGAATCGGCCGGGATCGCTTATATGGATCCGAAAGAAAAAGTAATTGACTACATTAAGAATATAGCAGAGTTTGTGAGGACCGCAGATGGACTTGTTTCTGCGTCTTCTATGTTAGAACGTTTTTTGTTCCCTTCTTCACAACAGTATAGTCCGATTGGCAAGCTGTCGGGGGGTGAAAAGCGCCGGCTGAATCTTCTGCGTGTCCTGATGGAGGCTCCGAATGTGTTAATATTGGATGAGCCAACGAATGATCTGGATATTGAAACGATGACTATTTTAGAAGACTATCTGGATGATTTTGACGGCATTGTTATTACTGTCTCTCATGACCGGTATTTTCTGGATCGTATTGCTACTCGAATCTTTGCCTTTGAAGAAGGGGGAAAGATACAACAGTATGAGGGTGGTTATACGGATTATGCAAAGAAAAAGCTGTCAGAAACGGATGCGCCGGCAGAGCAGACTAAGGGGCATGCACGGAATAAAGAAGCGCATGAGGCATATAAGAACAGAGAGAAGAAGCTTAAGTTTTCCTATCATGAGCAGCGTGAGTATGAAACGATAGAAGAAGACATTGCCAGGCTAGAGGAAGAGATCAAGCGTTTTGATGAACAGATGGAACAAAATGGAACGGACTATGTAAAGCTTCGTGAATTGTCAGAGAAAAAGGAAAAAGCAGAGCAGTGTCTGGAAGAAAAAATGGAACGCTGGGAGTATCTGGAGGAACTTGCCGAGAAGATTGCAGATCAATTATGATCTGCAAGGGATGTTTTTTTAAAAGAACCGGGAGAAACGCCAACCTTATTCTTAAAAGTAAGGATAAAGTTGGAACAATCGCAAAAACCAGACTGGCTGCAGGTGTCACCAACACTTTTTCCCAGGAGCAGACAGCGTTTTGCCTGCTCATCCCGTTGATCCAGAATATACAAATGTAATGATAAACCGGTATGCTGTTTAAAAATGCGGCTGAGATAGGAGCCATTATGCTTGTGAAGATTGTAACATTTTCGGATTGTAACACACAGGTAACGCTTCCAGACAGCAGACAACATTTTTGTCTGTCTGACGGTACCAATATATCGTTTGATGGTGAAATGTGATAGTCTGTGTGGATTATTTATTATTTTTTTTAATATGAACTTCTGGAATGGCTACGTTGTCATAGGTCAGATCATAGTGCTTCGAGAGTTCTTTTTTCTTCATATTATAAGTCGTCCTTTTGTCTCTTTGTATAAGTTCTATTTTACATGATATTAAAAAAAACACAAGTTTGGTTATCTATTTATCATACCATTCACACCATATTTTTACTGTTCGCGCAGAATGAAGAACCATTTCATTTAAAATGGTATAATTTAGAAAATGGCAACCAAAGAAATTTGCGAGTTATGTAATAAAGGAGGGGCCTATGAGAAAACATGGAAATGGAATTAGAAACAAGATAATCTGCTATGTGCTGGCGTTAGGGATGATCCTGACATCAACATCGTTTCAGGATGTTGTTGTCCAGGCGGCAGTTGACACGCAGGAAAACGGTATCATTGAGGGGGAATACACAACCGGAGTATTTGCCGGGGAATATGGTATTGACCAATTGTTTGACTATATTATGAGTTCAGGCCGACTGAATGATCTGCCGTATGATGCGTCCTGGGGACATGCAAATTCATCCTATGGACATCAGTTAAATACGCGTGTGATGAAAAACAGATACTTTGTTTTGAAGCATTCAGGTGATAAGACATATCCGATTGCCCTGTGTCTGTATGAAAATGACGGTACACCGGTTGTAGCCGGAAGATCAGCTAATCTTCTTAGCGAATCTAAGGTCGGTGTGGAAAGCAATGTCAATCTTACCAATACTGCCAAAAACTATATGGATAAACATTATGCAGATGGCATTGAAGGTGTTATGGCGCTCTGTAAAATGGGAAAAGCAGATCAAAACGGACTTTATTTTAGCAGCAAAAATGGTTTTGGCTACTATCTGAGCGGTAATCAGGGACGTGATGTTGGTGAGACGATCCGCTGGGTCAATGCAGATACCAATGTAACGATGGATGAACTGGCAGCAATGGAAAACTATTCTTCTCATTCATTGACGACAGGTGAGTATGCTGTTATGTATCAGAGCAATGGCACGGCAGTAAGAAATATGCCGGGGGAGCAGAAGAAAATAAAAGGTTCCGAGTTAGCATTATCGGAAAAAGTTCCTGTTAGAAAAGGGTATCGTTTTGCAGAGTGGAATACAAAGGAAGATGGATCGGGCAAATCGTATCAACCGGGAGATGTATATACGGACAATGCGGTATTAACGCTATATGCAGTATGGAGCCGTTATTATGAGTCCGGGCTATTTGGGGCGAAGTTTGGAAATAGCCAGTTTTTTGATAATATAACCTCTGCTAATAGGATTAATGGAAATCCCTATGATTCCTCATGGGGAATTGCTCATGCATCAACAGGACATCAGTATTCAGATGCACAGGTGAAAGATAGATATTTTATTTTCCGTTATAGTGGTGATAGCAGCTATCCGGTTGCGTTGTTTATGTATGAGAAGGATGGAACCCCTGTTGTAGCAGGGAAATCGGGTCAATTACCGGCATCTTCCCAGGTTGGACTGAAATCAAATGTATGCCTGACTGCTGCAGGCAAAGAATATATGGAAGATCAGTACGAGGATGGTATCAAAGGGTTGATCTGCCAGGGAACGGTATCAAAGTACGATGATAATGGTGTACAGTTTATTAGTAAAAACCTGTTCGGATATTATATTTCGGGCAATAGAGGATATAAGAAAGGGGATTATATCAGTTGGTCAGGGGCAGTGACAAACAATATTACAGTCGATGCATTGGATGCGATTGAAACCTTTTCTGACTCAGAAATGTCAGTTGGTGAGTATTCGATCAATTATAACTGCAACACGGCGGATGCAGTAACGAACATGCCGGACACACAGCGGAAAGAAGATCTTTACAACTCGCTTATTACGTTACAGCAGCCGGAACGGGACGGATATGATTTTGCCGGATGGGATACAAAAAAGGATGGTTCAGGTGACCGCTACGAGGCGGGGGCCCGTTATGAAGGGGAAAAATCACTGACACTTTATGCAATATGGGAAAAAACAGAGAAAAATGCACTGGTTTTACAGGAAAATGATAAGAATGTAGCAAAGAACTATCAAATTTCTAATGAATCAAAGATAAAAGAAATATTAGAACAGGCAGATAATGCTGATGAGTTTTACAGTAAGATGAACGATGTAGATCTTATCCGGTATCTTACCATATCAGGTGGTGCCGGTGAGGAAGCTGACTATAAAGCTGTCTCATCGGAGCCGGAAGTTGTGGAAAGTTCTGTTGAAGATAATATCCTTACACTGATAGGAAAGAAGAATGGTTTTTCTTATGTGACGGTGACAGATAAAACGAGCGGACAGATGTTCCGCTTAAGCGTCACGGTAAAAACATTGCAGGATTCGCTTTACATCATTCGTCCTGTGACAGCGGATTCTTATAAGGCTTATCTGACCGAAAGTAATAAAGTAAGTTATAGTGTACGGTCAGAAATTGGTAAAAAAGTAAAATGGGAAAAGACAAATAAAGAGGTTGAGCAGATTAAACAGCTCTCAAACGGAGATGCTATTGTCTGGAAGCCGAAAAGCCAGAAAACGGCGATCGGAGTGACTTGTGGAGTAAATCAGGTTTCGGTAGCACTGGAAGGGATGGAGAGTGGAGAAAACACAGATTCTTATCCAATCAATGTCCGTCCGGTTTCTTCCACCTATCACCAGAATGTGACATTATCCGATGCAGCGGGACAGGGAGAAGAGACCCCATTTACAGTCAAAGCATATCTCGTAGATCTGGATGGTAATGTCATTGCAAAGACAGAGGAAACAGTAACAAAGGCATTATCTAAGAAAGCAGAGACAGTACAGTTAGGTTTTGAAAATGTAGAAGAGCTTACCGACGCGGATACGGTACTGGAGGTGACGGCAGGTGATGGGAAATATGAACCACAGCTTATCCGTTATCCGGTGTATCGAAAAGGGGAGCAGAAGAATAACGGAACGGCTGTTGTCATGAAACCGGCAACAGATACGGATGCTTCACAGTATAGTATTACAGCGAGCGATGCAGAGGGGAAAAAAGTAAGCAATCTTGTGATACAAAAAGGAGATACCAAAGAGATTACAGTATATTCCGGTGCTGCGCAGAAGCATAGTGTGGTGATGGTGTTAGATAAGAAAGAAATCAAAGCAAGCTCTGAGCAGGAAGTATCACTGGATGGCATGACATATTGCTGGAACAAGACTGTCTACACCATAAACAGTAAAGATACAGAAACAGGACGATATACGCCACAGATGCAGCTAAAGGAGGAAAATGGCACTATATTAATGGCGAAACCAGCATCCTTTACCGTGTCCAATATTTCTGATCTGACGTCGCCACAGAAACCAACGCAGATTGATTTCATTGGTTCTCTGGAAACTCCGAAACTTACGGCAGGTGATATCTTTAATAAAAATCTGAAATTTGATCTGCCAAAGGTTTTACCAATGAAGATTGACTATCAGGATACAGCCGATCCGTTTAAGAAAACATTTATGATCGCAATAGGAAATGCGGGACTTGATGAAAATAATGTAACCGCTGCTGTTACCGATCTGATCAATGATCTTCGCGATAATAATGTGTCAAAGTCATTATCCGGTTATGCGTTTGGTACGGCGGATTATGTTAACGGCAAATGGGTTTTGAATTATACCGGTGGTGGAATTGCCGGAACGCTTGGTTATGAATTTAATCAGACGAATACCGTGTTTGTTGGATGGGTTCCGGTCTATTATGGCATTAAAGTTGGATGCACATTGAAAGTGGATGGACTGTTAAGTGGACAAAATGTATATCATAATAAGTTTGTTGGTATGAAATTCAGTACGAATAACCTTTCGCTTACCAGCGAATATGATTTTGTGTCTGACGTTCTTGTTGGTGTTCAGGGGTATATTGGAGCCAGTGGTGGAATAGGTTTTGATGTTAAAGTTGCCAAATTAAAGTTTGGCGTTGAAGGAAATCTGTCGCTGGAATACAATCACCGCCTTGTTACATTCAAAGATCTGGATAGAACCAAAAACTATTATGGAAGCTGCTTGAACTTTTCAGGTGATATTGGACTATGTTTTGAATTTAAAATATTGTTTGTTAAGTATAAGAAGAGGATAGTAGGAAAGGGCTTTAACAAGCTTCAGACATATAAGGACTGGTCAGCATTTCCGGATGGCAGACCAAACCTTCTGGAATTTGCCGGTATGCAGAATAGCGAAAAGCTTTCTGTGGTGAAGTTTTCTTCTCCAAATGAGGATACCACGGATTGGAGAAAATATGTAAATCCTTACACGACACCAGTTCTTGCAGCGGATGGCCAAAGTATGGGGCTTTCTTATACGAACAATTTAGATGATCTGTCAAGTATAGATCCGGCTGTCAGTACAAAGAAGGATGGTGAATGGACGAAACCGGAGGCCTTAACCTCCTGGAGAACATTAGGTAAAAGTGAGACAATCAATTCCGTTGATTATGATACAGATGGAAGTCTTCGTGTACTAGCCTTTGATTCTGTGGATTATGATGAGAATATGATGGAAGATGGCGCTGTGGACAATAAAGAATTTAATAAAAGTGCCAACTCAACAGAGATTCACACTTACGTAGGAGAAAAACATACACGTCTGACGAACAACAAACAGGCTGACACTGCGCCTGTTGTAGCAGTTAAAAATGGCAAAGCGGTTATCGTATGGCAGAGTGATACGTACGATCTGGATGATGTGACAGAAGAAACACTTCAAAAGGATATGTGTGGTGAAAAGAAGCTCTGTTACAGTTATTATGATGGAACAGACTGGAGTGAACCAGAGTATTTGGAAAATGGCCAGATCAAGGGTGTCCAATCTTATGATGTTGCCTTGTCAGATGACGGGACGGCGATGGTATTAGCAAGTATGGGAACAAGTGAAAAAGTTCAGGAAAGGGAACTTTATTCCTATATAATTGTTAAAGGAAAACAGAAGAACGTAAACCGAATTACCTGTAATGAATCAGGAGAGACACAGCCACGTGTCAAATATGTGACAGATAATGGCGGTATGTTCCTGGCTGGATGGCAGCAGTCGAAATATAAGGATAATAAGGTGCAGGAGCAATGTGTAGTATTTCAGGGCTATCATAAAGATGGAAGTGCCAGCAGTGTTTCTTTAAAGGATAACGGAGAAGTAGCAGAAAACTTTGATTTTGCTAAGGGTGGTGATACAATAAAAGATAGTGCTGTATATTGGCAGGCAATGGGAGAGGATTCCCTGACACATACATTTGTGAAGTATATGAATGAGTCAGCACACTGCCTTTCAATGAAATATGAGATGGACAGCACAACATCATCCAGTGAGGCAATGGTAGGAGCTTCTGTGGCAGTAGATGGAGATGATTTCACAGCGGTGTCTGGTGTACAGACACAACCGTCCGCATCAGAAACAGAAGAAATGCAGACAGAAGATGAAAACCAAAATGATGAGGCAGAAAATCCGGCGAGATTGTTATTTAGTTCTAAGAAGATTTTCAATACTTTGAGCGAAGTGTCAGCTAGTGCATTGGGACAGAATATTGAGCCAAATAGTAACATCAGGGTAACACTGTCGTTCTTAAATGCCGGACGTAAGGCAATGAATGGTGTTGATGTTAAACAAGGAGATAACACGATAGCATCTGATCTGCCAATTCATTTGGAAAGTGGTGAGAGTGGACAGGTAAGTTTTCAATATTCACTCGGCGCAGAATTAAAAAATGAAAAGTTTGATCTTGTGGCAGACAATGGTGCAAAAGCAGAAGTAAAGCTGACGCTGCTTGGTGCAGACCTTGTTGTTGGAACACCTGATGTTGTAGATACGTTATCTGGTGGTGAACGTATTGTTCAGGTTATATTAAGCAATGCCGGAACAAAGGCGTTGAAAGAAGATGATACGATAAAGTTAGCATTGACCGGTGTTGATCAGAAGGAATTGATTGCCCGTCCGATTACGGGGTCATCATTATGGGATGAGAAACAGAAAAAAATAGTTGTCAGTGGAAAAGACGCTATGGAGGCTGTTAACCGGGGTGACTATGTATTACAATTTGCTTACAAACCTGAGTATCAAAGTGATATGGACAGTATTTCCGTATCATTGCAGGCAAATGCATATAATGGTTCCCAAGCGCTGGATGAATTAAATCTTCTTGATAATATTGCCGTATTTAGTATTATCAAGCCTTCTCAAATGTATGATACGCAGTTGACATATCGCACAGTGATGGAAGAAGGAACCATAAATGCCTTATGTGTGACGAATCAGTATGAGACTCCGGTTGAAAAGAGTATTATGGTATCAAATGGAGCAGAAACAAAGCAGATCAATGTTGTTCTGGCAGGTGAGGAAAGCAAAACATATCTGCTGGGACTAGATGCTGCAAAAGAGATATTCTATGAAGAAAAGGATATAGATGGTGAAGAGTCACCGACGGCAAAGCCAAGTGCAAAACCGACAGCAGAACCAAGTGTGGAACCGACGACAGAACCAAGTGTGGAACCAACAGCAGAACCAAGTGTGGAACCGACGGCAGAACCAAGTGTGGAACCGACGGCAGAACCAAGTGTGGAACCGACGGCAGAACCAAGCGTGGAGCCGACAGTAAAGCCAAGCGTGGAGCCGACTGCCAAACCGACGGTGAAGCCAACTGCAAAACCGACGGTGAAGCCAACAGCAAGTGCGAAGCCAACGGTGAAGCCAACTGTGAAGCCAACTGTGAGACCAATAGCAAGTGCGAAGCCAACGGTGAAGCCAACTGTGAGACCAATAGCAAGTGCGAAGCCAACGGTGAAGCCAATCTTGAGACCGACTGCCAAACCGACGATCGTACCAATAAGAAAAACTGTTATACCAAGTGAACGCAAGCTGGTTGTTGCGAAAGCATCGATTAAGGCGGTTAAGAATAAGGCGTCAAGAAAATTGGTTCTTATGATAAAACCAGTATTGCTGGCAAATGGCTATCGTGTTCAATACAGTATCGATAAGAAGTTCAGAAAAGCAGTTACGAAGTGGACCCGTTCAAGAAAACTGACGATTAAGAAACTGAAGAAAAAGAAGACGTATTATATCCGTGTTTCTGCATACCGGATTGATTCATCGGGAAATAAGGTATTGGGAGCGTATAGTAAAATAAAGAAGGTTAAGATAAAGAAGTGATGGAAAAGTAAGAAGAAAATAGTAAAAGAAGCTCGTTCGTTTTGAGGCCGGATAACGTGTTACGTTATAGTTCTCACGAATCGAGCTTCTTTTTCTGTCTGAATTTCATAAGATGGAAATGTTTATAAATATCCATATAATTGTGAGATTGACAAGAGTTTTTTTCCCCGATATAATGATTAAAATTTGCATAAAGATCAGAGAGATATCCGATAAAGATGCAAATAAGATACAAAAATCACTATAATTTATCATAGAAAAATACGGAGGTGATATGTGAAATGTTTCAGATATTGATTGTCGAGGATGAAGAGCCTATATCAAACCTGATTAAAATGAGCCTGACTAAATCAGGGTACCATTGTCAACAGGTGTTTGATGGCTATGAAGCTGCTAATTACATGGAAAAAAAAAGATATGATCTGATTTTGTTAGATATTATGCTGCCTGGAATTGATGGGTATGAGTTATTAGAATACAGTAAATTGAATGAAATGCCGGTAATTTTTATTACAGCTATGGGGGATTTAAATGACAGGGTAAAGGGACTACGGGCAGGGGCGGATGATTATATTACAAAGCCGTTTGAAATGATTGAACTTTTAGCAAGGATAGAAACAGTATTGCGCCGATATAACAAAACCGATGATTCGATAAGGGTACTGGATGCTGTTATTGATATTCCATCGCGTACGGTATTACAAAACGGACAGCAGATTGAATTGACGATGAAAGAATTTGACCTGTTGCTTTTTTTGATACGAAACAAAAATATTGCGCTGTACCGGGAGACTATTTATGAAAATGTATGGGAGAATGATTATATGGGGGATAGCCGGACAGTTGATCTGCATATTCAGAGGCTGCGCAAGAAGATGAACTGGGGAAAATATATTAAAGCAGTATATAAAGTAGGATATCGATTGGAAGTAGTGTGAAACTCAAACGGATGTGACGGATTTTACATACGTGATTACAACAATGACAGACGGAGGATTTGAATGAAATTATATACCAAGATTTTTCTCTGCTTTTTTTTATTGATTGCAATAGCATTTTGCTTTTGCGGAACATGGATGATTAAAGCCTCCTTTGGATCGGCATTAAAGAGGGAGATTCAGGTTGGAATGAGCCGGAATGAACTGTATCGGACCACTTTTCGCAGTGCGGCGGATTCTGTTCCGGCAGATTATTTTATAACGCAGAATCATTCTATGAAAGAGATTGTTATGGCATTAAAAGATGGGATGGATGACAAAAATGGTGCGTTTTGTTTGTATGATAAAAATAAAAAAGTAGTGTATTCATCAGACGAAGAGAAAAAGAATACAGAATTGTTAAAAAAAGCAGATAGGCAGCATAGGGTTTATCAGATCACCCATCAAAAGGGTGCTTATACTTTGCGTGTAGTAAGCTATATGGTAGTATCTGCTAAGCTTCAGGGATATTATGTGGAGACACAGACAGATATCAGGACGGTATACGATCAACGTCGGGATATGCTCCGGATGTACCATTACATTGTATGTGTTGTATTGTTGTGTTGCGTGATCATATCAATGATATTATCGTATCTTCTGACTTATAGGATTCGTGGTTTATCTCTGTCTGCTAAGGCATTTGCCGATGGTGATATGGATCGAAGAGCCAGAGTCCGGGGAAGAGATGAAGTGGCTGTGCTGGCTGGTGATTTTAATCAGATGGCAGATAGTCTTCAGGAGAAAATAGCACAATTAAAGGAAAATGTAGAAGCTCAGGAAGCTTTTACAGCGGCATTTGCACATGAGTTGAAAACGCCGTTGACCTCCATAATTGGATACGCTGAATTAATTCGGTCTATGGTCTTATCCAAAGAAGAGCAGATGGAGGCAGCAGATTATATATATTCGCAGGGAAAACGGTTGGAATCTCTTTCTTACCGGTTATTGGAATTGTTTGTTCTACAGCAGGGGACAAAGCCCGATAAAATGGTAGAGATGCAGGAGATAGGGAGACTGACAAGGAATCTTATGATGCCGGTTTTGGAAAAACAAAAGCAGACAATACGGATGGAGATGAATCCAGGTGCCGTGCCAGGGGACAAAGATCTGCTTATTTCGCTTTTATGTAATCTAATTGACAATGCCAGAAAGGCATCCGGAACAGGACAGGAGATATCGATATACGGCAAAAAGAAAGAAAATGGTTATGAGATTACGGTAGTTGATTACGGGAAAGGAATCCCCTCTCGCGAATTGGACAAGATTTTTGCCCCGTTTTATATGGTTGATAAGTCCCGGTCACGGAAAGAAGGCGGGGCGGGGCTGGGAATGGCGTTATGTGCTGAAATCATTCGTCTGCATGGAGCGGTATGGGAGATTGAGAGCCTTGAAGGAGTGGGGACAACGGTAATTTTGTTTTTTCACGGAAAGGAGATGCCATGAAAAGAATAATAAAAGGTTTACTGTTGATTGGCCTGGTAATCATTATTACGATAACCGTTATGAATTTTCCGGATTGGATGGCTGGAGAAGCAGGAGATACCAGTGTGACTGTGGTACAAGATAGTAAGCAGCAAAGTGGTACTCATTCGGTGCGGACATATTCGGACACCTTGAGGATTCTGTCTTCCAATACTGGATGTACTACTCTATTTGAAGCCAAGAATCTTAATCAGTTATTAGAATATGATGCTTCGTTTATGAAAAAATTGTCAGATCAATTAGCGCAATTTGTGAACATCAAGGGAATGGATCTTTTTGTTTCTGAAAAGCAATTAAAAAAGAATTTTTGTACAGCAGAGTATTATCACATCCGGGATGAATATAATGGAACCAATGGCTTATCTCTGTGGGGACTTTCCTTTGCCAGAAAAGGAAGCAAATATAAGATTGGTTTTGATCTGGAACAGGAAAAAATTTTTTATTATAAAGAGTATAATCCCAGAAAATTAACAAGATGGAAAAACGCTGAAAAACAGTTGATCCATCAAATGGGAGCAGGTTTGGCAAAGTATTATGGCTCTGAGAAAACAAAAAAAGACATCAGCATGGATGGAAACAATAATATGTTGAGTGGTTATCAGGAAATTGAATACAGGAATATTGCGATACAGCTTATATTACGTTTTTATCGTAAAAAGGATACTATGCCAAGTGACACATTTGCTATTGCTTTGGGAGATTTTATTTCTATTGAGAGCATATCAGCTTCTTCTATATATAGTGCTAAATGATACAACTTAGATGTTTTTTATATGAAAGTCAGATGCAACCTCTGTCTATAATAATCTCATGATCAAAAAGGAGGTTGCGACAGAGATGAATAATAAAAAGCAAAAACACAAGTGCCGGCGAATGATCCTGTTGGTGGTTATTCTGGCCGCATTTATTGGTATATGTGGTGTCATGTTTATCTATGGAAAAAGCGCAGCGGATGCAGAAGTAGTATCTGATATGAAATCAGCGGCAATAAAGAAAGAGAAAAAACACAAAAAGATAAAAAAGCCATTTTATATATTGGTTAATAAATCCCATTGTCTGCCGGACGATTATACTATTTCTTTGGTAACGTTAAAAAATGGTAAACAGGTAGCGAAGGCTATGTATCATGAGTTAAGGAAGATGTGGTTTGATTGTGAAAAGCAGAATCCGGGCTGTGAAATAACTGTTGTCAGTGGTTACCGCACTTATTCAAAGCAGAAAAAACTATTGGATGAGGAAATAAAGAAAAATGAGGGCTTGGGGATGGAGCCACAGGAGGCTGAAAAAGATGCGCTTCGTACCGTGGCACCACCAGGATACAGTGAACATGAGACCGGCTTGTGTGTAGATATAACGGCTAAAAACTATGGACTGCTTACGGCCCAGCAGGACAAGACGCCGGAGAACCAGTGGCTTCGTAAGAATTGTACCCACTATGGATTTGTTCTGAGATATCCCAAGGAAAAGGAAAAAGTCACAGGCTATCAATATGAACCGTGGCATTTTCGCTATGTAGGAAAAAAAGCGGCAGTTTTGATGAAAAAAAACAATTGGACGCTGGAAGAATATTGGGAAACTTTGTAAGTGGTATCAATGAAAAAACTATCCTGACTCAAAAAATGAGAAAGGATAGTTTTTTATCTTTATTCCATTTCGCGATAGTCGGTAACGCGTTTGGTTTTTTTCTCACTGCGTGGCAGAGTGCCTAGAGGAACCGGAGTGATCCTTGGGGTTACACCAATTTTGGACTTAAAGGAATTCTGGATGTTTTGTGCTGTTTTTTCAAAATTCACCCTTCCCTCAACCTCTACCGTTACGATCATGATATCTTTATTTTTTTCATTATCATGAGCAATTGTAATGTTGTATTCACTGGAAGCCCCATCAATATTTTGGAGGATTTCTTCCACCTGACTAGGAAACATGTTTACACCATGTACTTTGAACATATCATCACTGCGGCCTTTGATGGTATCAATGCGTGGGTACTTCCTTCCGCAGGAACATGGTTCCGGTATGATTCTTGATATATCATGTGTGCGGAAACGGATCAGTGGAGCGCCTTCTTTTACCAGTGTTGTAATGACAATCTCCCCTTCTTCACCATCAGGGACGACTTTTCCGGTCTTCGGATCAATGATTTCGATATAAATATAGTCATCCCAGTAATGGATGCCAGATTCTTTCTCGCAGTTAATACCGATGCCGGGACCGTAGATTTCAGTAAGACCATATATATCGTATAATTCTATACCGAGTTCGTTGTGGATATATTCACGCATTTTCCTGCTCCATCTCTCGGAACCGATGACGCCTTTTTTTAAGTATATGTTTTCTTTTAATCCCCGTTTGTTAATTTCTTCAGCAAGAAGGAGAGCGTAGGAAGAGGTAGCAGTAATAACCGTGGATTTAAGATCCTGCATCATTTGCAGCTGCTTCTCGGTGTTACCTGGTCCCATTGGAATTGCCATTGCCCCTAGTTTTTCACAACCTAATTGAAAACCGATACCGGCTGTCCATAATCCATAGCCGGGTGTGATCTGAATACGATCTTTATTTGTGATCCCTGCTGTTTCATAGCAGCGCGCAAACATAATCGCCCAGTCATCTACATCCTTTGCTGTGTATGGAATAATAACCGGTTTGCCAGTTGTTCCGGAGGAAGAGTGTATGCGCACAATTTTCTCGTCGGGTACTGCCTGGATGCCAAGAGGGTATGCGTTTCTCAGATCATTTTTACTGGAAAAAGGAAGATTTTCAAAATCCTCCTGAGAAGAAATTCCATCAATTCCCAACTTTTTATACATAGTGCCATAATAATTATCGGTTTTGATGAGTCGTTGAACCTGGTCATTTACCTGCTTCAATTGCAATTTATTTAGCTTCATAGTAGTTACCTCCTATTTCAAATGCTTTTAGATTAAGGTCTACAAAACGTTCAGGAACACGTTTTGTAATTTCCTGTTTCATTGTGTATTCATCAATGTCAATGCGTTTGCTGGCGATTAATATTCCTAAAACAGCCACATTAAAGAATTTAGAAGATCCCAGTGGGTGGCAGAGTTCGTTGGCATCTACGCTAATACAATTACATTTTTTTTGAAGATATTCAATCATATCTACACCATTGTAGCCGGTTGGATGAAGAGACTCTGTTGTTGGACGTACCGGGACTGTGTTGACAATGATGGTGCTGTCAGTCTTAAGATAACCCAGATTGCGAACGGCTTCTGCCGGCTCGAATGCAATGAGGATATCTGCAGATCCGGAAGGAATTAATGGTGAGGCTGCTTTTTTTCCGATGCGAATGTGCGAAGTGACTGAACCACCGCGCTGAGCCATGCCGATCGTTTCGGCCGAATGAACGGTATTCCCGTTAGCCATTGCTGCAGCGGCAATTAATTTGGAAGCAAGAACGGTTCCCTGTCCTCCCACACCGCATAATAAAATGTCTTTATTCATTGCTTTTTCCCTCCTTTTGAACATGGGAATTTGTAATCTCTATGGCGCTGACGGGACATATCTGGGAACACAGTCCGCAGCCGGTGCAGAGAGAAGAATCAATTGCGATCTGATTATCACGGATAATAAGTGCCGGACATCCAATTTCATGGATGCATTTTTTACAATTGATGCAGGAGGTATTGATATGGGCCATGCCAGACGGCTTTGTAATAGCGACACATGGAGACTGGAATATAATGGCCTTGACGCCAGGTGCTTCGCTGCATTCTTTTACAGCGTTAACTGCCGCATCTAAGTCCAGGGGATCAACAACGAGAATTTTGGCAACGCCCATGCCCTCCAGAATCTTTACAATGCTTATCTTATTTACAATATCTCCCATCATATTTTTTCCGGTACCCGGATGCGGCTGATGACCGGTCATGGCCGTTGTTGAGTTATCAAGTACGCATAGTGTCATATCAGCATCGTTGTAGAGTGCGTTTACAACACCGGTCATGCCAGAGGCAAAAAAAGTAGAATCACCAACAAAGGCAAAGGTTTTAGCATCCTTGTCAACCCAGTGAAATCCCTGTGCCATAGTTATTCCGGCTCCCATGCACAGACAGGTGTCTACCATGTCAAGAGGCATAGCATTACCGAGAGTATAGCAGCCGATATCGCCACAGAAGTATGCCTTTTGTCCTTTCATTGCTTTCTTTACCGCATAAAAAGAAGCACGGTGAGGACATCCGGCACAAAGGACAGGCGGACGGACCGGGAGCTGCGGGGCATCAGATAAGTCAAGAGATTTTCTCTTGTCTGGAAGTCCTAAAAAGTCTGAAAGGATGCGGGCAACGGTATCGGTAGAATTTTCCCCTGCTGTTGGTACATGGCCACTGCGTTTTCCGGCCACTGTTATGTTCAGGTGATGTAAACCAATCAAACGATAGAGCTGGTTCTCAATATAAGGGCTTAATTCTTCTATACAGATGACTTCGCTTACCCCTTTTAATTCTTTGAGAACAAAATCCTCCGGAAATGGATGCGGTGTTGAAATTTTGACCAGCTTTATATCAGGATGGTCATTTAGATATTCTTTTGCATAAGCATAGCTGACACCCGAAGCAAACACAGCCTTTTCTGAATGTGCGTGATTACTTATATTATAGGTAAAGGTTGAAAAATCTTTTCCTATTTCAATGTTGCGCTGCTCGATCATTTTATGATTGGCAAGTGATAATTTAGGAAAAATAACCCATTTAGAAGAATCTTTTATAAATCCTTCATATTCTTTTGCATGGTATTGTTCTTCTATCGAAATAGAAGCATAGGCATGGCAAACCCTTGTTGTCGGACGGAAAATGACAGGGGTTTTATATTTTTCTGAATATATAAAAGCATCCTGGATCATATGGTAGGCTTCTTCCGGAGAGGATGGATCAAAAACCGGAATACGGCAGAATTCAGCAAATGCGCGTGTGTCCTGTTCTGTCTGCGAGGAGATAGGACCCGGGTCATCTGCCGATACGATGACCATGCCTCCTTTTACGCCGACATAAGCAAGTGACATTAATGGATCGGCAGCAACATTTAATCCAACCTGCTTCATTGTAACCAAAGATCTTGCTCCGGAGTAAGAAGCAGCAGCGGCAACTTCCATAGCAGATTTTTCATTAACGGACCACTCCAAATGTACACCTTTATGAGGGTATTTACTAATTGTCTCAATAATTTCCGAGGATGGTGTACCTGGATACCCGGCAACAACGTTCACGCCGGCAACTAAGGCACCAAGCGCAATGGCACCATTCCCCATTACGTATTCTTCACTCATATATTTGCTCCTTTTTCTATCTCTGTAAAAATTATAAATAATTATACGACAAAATGCACGATAAGGCAAATATCAAAACGAGTTAATATTGCAAAAGTATAAGGAATATGATACGCTACAAGAAATCTAATATATAAAAAAGTGGTAAGTTTGGGGAGGTAAGGACATTGAAAAAAAATGAAGTGTTGGAAACAATGGAAAAACGAAGTTCTGTAAGAGCCTACCGGGAGAAGGAAATAACACAGGAGATGCTGGAGACAATATTGACAGCAGGCCTGCAGGCACCAACGGCTACCAACCGTCAGGAGATACGTTTTTCAATAGTCAGAGGGAACAATCCGGTTCTTGCTGAGTTAGATGCTGAGAAGAGAAAAATGCGGGATGAGGGGAAACAGCCACATAACTTTTATTATGAAGCACCGGCTCTCATATTTGTGAGTGCGGAAGATGGTTTTAAATGGAGTGAATTGGATGCAGGAATTGCTGTTCAAAATATGGCTTTGGCAGCAAAGAGTCTCGGACTGGGCAGTCTGATCATAGGCTGTATATATGATGCTCTACGTGGAGAGAGGAAAACATACTTTGACCGGAAGTTAAAAATACCAGAAGGGTATTCTTTTCAGATAGCTGTGGCAATTGGATATAGTAACGATACCAAGGAACCGCATAAGTATGAATGGAACAGACAGGTTACAGTTGTAGAATGAGGAAAAGAGGGAAAAAATGAGTTCTTCTGATTATACAGAAAAGAATCTTGTATGTATTTTTCCCGGTATAGGCTATACTTGTGATAAGCCACTGTTATATTATGCCGGTAAGATTGCCAAAAGTTATCACTATGATGTTGTACGTGTTGACTATACAGGTTTTCCGAAGAATATAAAGGGAAATGAAAATAAAATCCGCAAGGCGGTGCAGATAGGAGTGCAGCAGGCTGAGATTATGCTGCAGGATATTAATTGGCAGAATTATGCTGAAGTGATATTTATATCAAAAAGTATCGGGACGGTGATATCCGTGCAGTCTGCACAGAAAATAACACGATCGGTCAGACATATTTTACTGACACCGTTAAAGGAAACTTTTCAAAAGATGCAAGCAGTACGTGCAATTTCGTTTCACGGCACCTCAGACCCGTGGGCGGATACGACAGACATAGTAAAGTGCTGCAAGAGAAAAGACATTCCGCTTTATACATTTGATAAAGCAGATCATTCACTGGAAACAGGAAATATAGCGAAAGATCTGGAAATATTGGATAAAGTGTGTCATGAGATGGACAATGTGTTAGGAGGCAGGTCGTTATCTATAAAGATAAATAAGAAAGGTGATGAAAAAAATGAAAACAGTTAAGTGGTTTATGGCGTTGGCTGCAATGCTGCTGGGAATTTATTTGTATCCATGTACGGTTGAAGCTGCAGGAAATCTTGACGTAAGTGTGCCAACAGAACGGGCTGTCTATCAAAGAGATAATGAAAATAAGGCGAATATCAATGTGTCCGTTTCGTATGGAGAAGATGCTTTGGTGCAGGCTCAGTTAAAGCAGGGGGACACGGAATTATGTGATTGGACTGCGTTGACAAAAAGTGAAGCCGCCCTCTATGAGGGAATAATTCCCAATGTTGCCGGTGGCGGCTGGTATCAGTTATGTGTGAGAGCCGTTGACAAGAATACAGGAGAAGTTTTGGCTACGACAAATGTAGAAAAGGTTGGCGTTGGTGAAGTGTTTATTACCGGCGGGCAATCTAATTCATGCAATTTTGGAGGAGCAAAAACAACAGCAAAACAGGATATTGTGTCAGCATTTGATGTAAGAACACGTAAATGGCAGCATTGTGAAGACAGTCAGCCAAGTAATAGTGGATATAATACAGGAAATGAGGGAGGCTCACCGTGGCCATCGATGGGAGATGCGCTGGTTGAAAAGATCCATGTACCGGTTGGTTTTGTTTCTACAGGAGTAGGCTCGGCAAAAATAGAAGAATTAAGGGTAAAACATTACTTTGCCATAAAAGATGCTATTACTTATCTGAAACCATATGGGTACCGTGCATTCCTTCTTCATCAGGGGGAAGCTGATACGCCGGGAACAGAACGTGCCAAGTACTTGAAATCCTTACAGGGGTTGATCGAAAAGACGAGAAGTGATGCGGGATATGATCTGAATTGGGTAATTGCGCAGGTTTCTTATGCCTGGGGAAACTACAATGACAAGAAAAAAATGGAATCTATGAAGGAAACGCAGCGGGCAGCATGTAATGATTACAATATTTTTGTTGGACCGACTACCGATGATCTTCAAGGAGACTACAGGCGTAAGAAGGATAACCTTCATCTGAGTGAAAAAGGACTGATTGAACACGGAAAGCGTTGGGCAGATGTTGTTTATGATAAGATGATCCGGAAATATCAGGTGTCAGCCGACCAGACAATACAAAAGGGAAAATTGATTTTTGAAAAAACAGAATATAATGCAGGAGATGTTGTTGCTGTAAAAGCGGTTCCGGATGAGGGATATTACTTGAAAATGGGTTCTCTTAATGTAAATGGGCAGACAGGAGCAGCAGATGGAACTTCCTTTACTATGCATGCAGAGAATGCCGTAGTGTCAGTACAATTTATAACTTATCAGGAATTGTCAACTCAATTAAAAAACGAGATTACTCAGGTGGCAGGTCTGGATATGTCCATTTATGAAGAAGCTTCCCGGCAGCCACTGCTAAAAGCTCTTACGGAAGCAAAAATTGTTGCAGATAATGCAAGTGCTGAAGCGCAGGAGATTCAAAAAGTAACTGCGGCTATAATAAGTGCAAAGCAGAATTTAGTGTTGAAAGAGCTTGTGGCACCATCGCCAACACCGCTTATTACACCGGCACCATCGCCAACACCGCTTATTACACCGGCACCAACACCCCACAATACGCCGTCGCCAACGATAACACCAGAACAACAGCTTACACCGGAATCACAGCAAAAAAATGACAATGCTACTGAAAATCAGAGTACTACGTCTGTAGTGAAGAAGCTTCCGAAGAAGGGAACAGTTGTTGTAAAGAACGGATTGAAGTATGTGATAACATCTTCTTCCCAGAAGGTAAAAACAGTTTCGGTTAAATTACTGGTAAAAAAGAAAAAAACTTCTGTAATCATTCCTAAAACAATCAAGGTAGATGGATACTTATATAAGGTAACTGAAATTGCAAAAAAGGCTTTTTATAATTCCAAAAAGGTAAAAAACATAAAGATTTGTTCAACCACATTGAAGAAAATTGGCAAGAACGCATTTAGAAATACAAGTGGAAAAGTAAAGATAAAAGTGCCTTCGTCCCGGCTCAGACAGTACAAAAAGATGTTAAAGGGAAAAGGGCTGAAACGTACGGCAAAGATTATATCATTATAGTAAAAATGGATGCTATTTTTATCAATTTACATTCCATATATATCATTTAACAGAGTGATCAGACATGGTATAATATGCTCAACTCAAAGAGCACTTTGAGAATATAATGTTTGGAGGTTGTTTTCAATGAAAATGAAAAAACTTTTTGCCATTTTAATGGCAGCAATGATGCTCGTAGGCTTAACTGCATGTGGAAGTGCAGACAACAAGGAGACTGGCAGCAATGATGCAACTACATCACAATCTGATTCTAGTAAACTGATCAAAGTTGGTATCATTAACAATGATCCAAATGAGTCTGGCTACCGTACAGCTAATGACAAAGATCTGAAAGAAATGTTTACGAAAGCTAATGGTTATGATGCATCCTTTGCATACAGCTTGAAGAACGATGAGCAGATTACAGCAGCTCAGAAGATGATTCAGGATGAGGTTGATTATCTTCTTCTTTCCGCAGCAGATAAGACTGGCTGGGATGGCGTTTTGAAACAGGCTAAAGATGCTGGTATCAAAGTAATCTTGTTTGACCGTACAATCGACGCTGATGAGAGCCTTTATGAGGCATCCGTTGTTTCCGATATGGACAAAGAGGGTGAAACAGCAGTTAAATGGTTGAAAGATCAGAAACTTGACAAGTATGAAATTATCCATATTCAGGGTCAGATGGGTACAGCTGCACAGGTTGGACGTTCAGGTGCTTTGGACAAAGCTATCAAATCTGAAAAATGGAAACTTGTTGATCAGCAGACAGCAGAGTGGAATGCTGAGACAGCTCAGCAGATCGTTCAGGCTGCTATTGATGCAAAGAAATCTTTCAACGTAATCTATGCTGAAAATGATGATATGGCTAAAGGTGCTGTAGCAGCTCTTGATAAAGCTGGTATGTCTCATGGTGTAGGCAAAGATGTTGTTGTTATGGGATTTGATTGCAACAAGTGGGCTTTGGAAGAATTGATGAAGAAGAATTGGAACTATGATGGACAGTGTAACCCATTCCAGGCTAGTTACCTTGACGACATCATCAAGAAACTTCAGAAAGGTGAAAAACTTTCTGAGAAAACAATTATTATGGAAGAGAAAGGCTTTGACGCTAGCACAATCAAACAGGAAGATGTTGATAAGTACGGAATCTAAGTTTTAGCGAAGCAAAACTGTTCTATAATATATATGCGGTACGACCACATGTTATCATGCGCCAGTACCGCATTTCTTTTCAATAAAGTAAAGGAGTGAATAGACGGTGAAAGATAATGTTATCTTAGAAATGAGAGAGATTAATAAGAGCTTTCCCGGAGTCCGCGCCTTACAAAATGTGGACTTCACTTTATGTGAGGGTGAAATCCATGCTTTGATGGGTGAAAATGGAGCTGGTAAATCTACCTTGATTAAAGTTTTGACTGGTGTATATACAAAAGATAGCGGCAAAATTTTCATGAAAGGTCATGAAAAAGAGGTTTCCATTCGTTCTCCTCAGGATGCTCAAAATGTTGGTATCAGTACAGTGTACCAAGAGATTACACTTTGTCCTAATCTGTCAGTTGCAGAGAATATGTTTATTGGACGTACAAAAGGAATAGGACAAAACTGGAAGAAGATGAATGAAAAAGCAGACAAGATCCTGCAGTCACTTGATATTCCGGCAAAAGCAACGCAGCAGTTGGCGAGTTGTTCTTTGGCTGTGCAGCAGATGGTTGCTATTGCCCGTGCAGTGGATATGAACTGTAAAGTGTTGATTCTGGATGAGCCTACATCTTCTTTGGATGAGCAGGAAGTTGAGAAACTTTTTGGCTTGATGCGTGATTTGAAATCACGTGGAGTTGGAATTATCTTTGTTACCCACTTTTTGGATCAGGTATATGAGGTATGTGACAAGATTACTGTACTGCGTGATGGTGGTTTGGTTGGCGAATATGAGATTAAAGATTTGCCAAGAGTTAAGCTGGTTTCTAAGATGCTTGGTAAAGAACTGGATGATATGTCAGATATCAAAGGGGAACATCAGGTATATGAAAACAAAGATAATGCAGTACCTGTATTTGAAGCAAAAGACCTGGTTAGTAATGCGGGAATTAAACCATTTGATTTCCACATTAATAAAGGCGAGGTAAATGGCTTTACCGGACTTCTTGGTTCGGGTAGAAGCGAGTGTGTTAGAGCGGTTTTTGGTGCCGATCGTGTACTGGGAGGCTCTGTCAAGGTAAATGGTAAATCTGTGAAGATATCAAAGCCGATTGATGCTATGAAAAATAATATTGCTTATCTTCCGGAAGATAGAAAACGTGATGGTATTGTTGGTGATCTTTCGGTTCGCGATAACATTATTCTTGCATTGCAGGTTCGCAGGGGATTTCTTAGACCAATTAGTAAGGCTCAAGCAAAGAAATATGCTGAGGAATACATAAAATTGTTGTCTATTAAAACGGCATCGGACGAGACTCCGATCAAATCTCTTTCCGGTGGTAACCAGCAGAAAGTAATTCTTGCAAGATGGCTTTTGACAAATCCGGAATATTTAATTCTAGATGAGCCAACGCGAGGAATTGATGTTGGTACAAAGATAGAGATTCAGAAACTTGTTTTGAAACTTGCTTCAGAGGGTATGTCGGTAACGTTTATTTCATCTGAGACAGATGAGATGCTGCGTACCTGCTCACGTCTTGTTGTTATGCGTGACAGAAAAGTGGTAGGTGAATTGACAGGTGACGATCTGACACAGACGAAGATTATGAGTACGATTGCTGGAGGTGAGAATAAGTAATGACAGCGAAGACAGAAAAAGGCTCAGGAGCATCCGGAGTGTTTGCAAAGATTTTTAAGCGTCAGATATTTATTCCGATCGCAACACTTTTGCTGCTGACATTATTCAATCTTATTGCAGATCCATCGTTCTTTAAAGTTATACTGAGTTCTAATAGTGCAGGTGATCTTGTATTAAAGGGAAACCTGATATCAATTTTGGACTTTGGTTCTGAACTTGCAATTTTAGCAATTGGAATGACTTTAGTAACAGCGGCTTCTGGTGGACAGGATATCAGTGTGGGCGCTGCGATTGCGATTGGTGGTAGTTTGATTTTACGTATTCTGTGTGGTGGAGATCCAAAAGCAGATACATTACATTCTAGTATATTGGTTGCTTTCTTATTGGCATGTGTAGTATGTATGTTGTTTGGTGCCTTTAATGGTATATTGGTTGCCGGATTTAAGATACAGCCGATGGTTGCAACATTGATCTTGTACACAGCCGGTCGCCCGATTGCAGCATGGATCAATAATAATACGTTGCCGGTAATTAAAGATCCTTCACTTGGATATCTGGGAGGATTTTTCCCGGGAATACCGATTCCGACGCCGATATTTATTGCCATTATCTGTGTCATTATCACATTCTTAGTGTTGAAATTTACAACATTGGGTCTGTATACACAGGCGGTTGGTATTAATGAAAATTCTTCACGTTTGAATGGTTTGAACCCGGCATTTATTAAGTTCTTATCTTTTGTGATTTTAGGATTGTGTGTTGCTGTTGCAGCTTTGATAAAAGTAGGAAGAACATCTACAATTAACTATTCTGTTATTGCCAAAGATATAGAAATGGATGCCATCCTCGCCGTTGCATTGGGAGGAAATGCTCTGAGTGGTGGTAAGTTTAGTATGGCTGCATCTATTCTGGGTGCTTATGTAATTCAGTATCTGACTACAACTTTACAGGCATATGGTGTAGGGTCTGCCGAATTGAAAGCATATAAAGCAGCAGTTGTTATTATCCTTGTGGTGATAAGTGCTCCTGTTGTGCGTGAAAAGGCATCTGCTTTCTGGAAAAAGATTTCGGATAAGAAACAAGGAAAGGAGGCGGCTTAAATGTCAAATACAAGTAATGGTAAGGCGAAGAAGAAATGGCTGCCTAATTTCAAAGGAATGACCGATACAAACCTTTTGTTGACGATTACAATCGGAGTATTTTTGGTAATGTATCTGTGTGCAGTACTTTTCCTTGGCGAAGGTTTTGCAAAGCCGCAGTCGTTCTTTAATATTTTAAATGCAAATGCTGCATTGATCATTCTTTCATGTGGTATGAGTCTGGTAATGATTACTGGCGGAATCGATATCTCTGTCGGTGGTGTGACCGCATTGGTTAGTATGTGCTGTGCCGTAAATCTGGATATGCAGGGTGGTAATTTGTTTACAGCAATTCTTATTGCTTTGGGAATTGGACTTGCATTTGGAGTGGGACAGGGATTTTTGGTTGCTTATCTTGGAATTCAGCCATTTATCGTTACACTGGCAGGTATGTTCCTGGCGCGCGGCTTGACAACAATTGTTAATCCGGAGCCGTTTAATGTTTCTAATAAAGCGTTTGTTGCTTTGAAAGATTATCAGGTAGTTGTTCCTGGGTTTGGTACAACGAATCGTCATGGCATTTATATAGATGCTTATGTCAGTGTTGGTGTAGTTGTTGCTATAATTATTGTTATTGCACTGTTCTGTGCATTGCGTTGGACTAAGACGGGACGTGGATTCTACGCTGTAGGTGGAAATGCACAAAGTGCCCTGATGCTTGGTATCAATGTAAAAAGAACAAAATTCCTCGCACATCTTTTATGTGGATTGTTAGCTGGTATTGGTGGATTTGTATACTTCCTGTTCGTAGGATCTGGTTCACCACAGCATGCGAGTGGAATGGAAATGAATGCCATTGCATCATCCATTATCGGTGGAACGATGTTGACTGGTGGTGTTGGTAACATTATAGGAACATTATTTGGTGTATTGTCATTGAGTACAATTCAGAATATTGTAACATCATTAGGATTTGATGAGGCTTGGTGGACAGGTATCACAATTGCTACGATGTTGTGCTTATTCCTGGTAGTACAAAGTATTATCATGGCTAGAAAAAAGAAGTTACTTAAATAATTAAGATATCAGCATCCTGCTAGAATGTTCTATCAGGGTGCTGTTTTAAAAACCGATTAAAATGATAGGGTGCGGATATAGCAGCACTATATTGATTGAACATCGGTTTCTTTTTTTGTATATCAATAACTACACAACTAACAGTAAAATGACATATACTATTAGTTGCTTCATTATTAAGTTGAAATGACCTATACTACTAGTTATATAATAAAACTAGTGGAGGTACAGGGATGAAACTTAATGAGGAAAAATTAGGTCAAAATATACGGGCTGCTCGTATAAAAAAGCAATGGCGGCAGGATGATCTGGCGGAGTGTATAGGTAAGTCCACAACTTATGTGGGAATGATCGAACGGGGGGAGCGTTTACCGGCGCTGGATACTTTTGTTGATATTTTGGCTGCGTTAGATATAACGGCAGATCAGCTCTTATGTGACACCTCCCGGTATGGACAGCATGTAAGGCTGTTACAGTATGAAAACCGAATAGGCAAATTAACGCAAAAGGAAAAGGATAGATTATATGATATCATTGATGTTTATTTAGACATATAATACATAAAATACAATCGGAGGAAAATGTATGTTAACAATTGCTATATGTGATGATGAAGAATACTATAGAGTACATATTAAACACATTTTGGAAAAAAATTTAAACAGTAGAAGAATAAGATATCAGATTGAGTTGTTCTCGTCTGGCGAAGATTTTCTGGGGCAGAACAAGGATATGAAATTTGATATTGTATTCCTGGATATTGAAATGAAAAAGATTAATGGAATGGAGGTTGCCTATAAGATACGGGAGCGAAACCCTGACACAGAGATTGTTTTTGTGACAGTAATGATGGAATATGCTCTGGAAGGCTATCGTGTTAATGCCAGGAGATATTTGCTGAAAGAAAATCTGGAACAATTGATTCCGGAATGTTTATCTATTATTTTAAGAGCACAGGACGAAAATCTGTCGGACAGACAGACGTTTTCTTTTATTGGCGGAGAGCGGACGATAAAGGTGCGCGATGTCTATTATGTGGAAAGCCGGCTTCATAAGTTATGTTTTGTGCGTGAGGAAGAAAATCTATACATATACGCGAAGTTAAGCCAGGTTGAGACGATATTAGAGCAATATGGTTTTGTTCGTACACATCAAAGTTATCTTGTAAATATGAAGTTTATTGAAAAAATAAGTAATTATTTATTATACTTGTCCAATGGTGATCGTATACCGGTAGTGAAAAGCCGTTATGCCACTGTTAAGGACAAATTTTTACGTTATAAGGAGAGTTTATAATAATGGGAGTGTCTATGCTGCATGAGCTGGTAAAGAGTATTAGCATAATATTTTATGAGGCATTATGTTGTAAAATGTTTGCAGGGGTTTTTCTGAAACAAAGAACGAATAAGGCCTGGTACAATGTGTTATCGTTGTTGGTATTGACGATATGTTTTGTTGGAATTGCAATGAGTAGTTATATGCAGGGAGACTATATTATGCGTGCAATGTCAACAATTATGACTGTTTTTGTTTTTTTGATGATATTTTACAGTGGAAAAAATCTGATTAAATTATTTGTAAGTTTTATTTATTATGGTCTTATGATCAGTGTGGACTATTTTTGCTTTATGGTGATGGAACAGGTGCTGAGCGACCATATACTGGAAAATGCAGTTGCACAGGTACTATTGGTACTTCTGTGCAAAACGGTATTCTTTTTGGTAGTGCTGGCGTTAAATTTTCTTTGGAAAAAACAGGGCAACATGTTTTATATCAGGAATGGGGAGTGGTGTCTGATCTTAGGCTTCCCCTTTCTGACAGTTGTTTTTATTGTAACCATGCTTCTTACTTATGAGGAAGAGAAAAGTTCTGTTGGATACGTTGTTATCACTATGGGATTGACAATTATGAATTTTTTCCTTTTCTTTCTTATTAATCATCTATCCGCAAGAGAGCAGAAATTATCACAAATACAGTTATTGCAGGCGAGAAATAAGCAGCGGATGCAGACTTACCAGGAATTAAGTACGCATTATCAGGAGCAAAGGAAAATCCTTCATGATTATAATAACCAGATTGCTTGTGTACAGGGGCTGCTGAGTGAGAAAAAGTATGACGAGGCAACGTCATATCTCGATACATTTTCACATGGCTTGCAAAATGTTGTAGAGCATGTAGATGTGAACCATCCTGTTTTAAATGTTATACTGAATCAAAAATATAAGTATGCGAAAGATAAAGGAATCTGTATCTTGTTCCTGCTTAATGATCTGTCGTGCATCTGGTTGGAAGAACAGGATATTGTTATTCTTTTATCAAATCTGTTGGATAATGCAATCGAAGCATGTGAAAAAGTGAATAGTGAGAAGATAATCCGTTTAAAACTGCTTTTGGAGACTCAGCAGATTGTGTTGTCGATTCAGAATCCATTGAAAGAAAATTTGATCATTGTGGATGAGAACCGGATCAAAACGAGCAAGAAAGATTCGGAAAATCATGGAATAGGACTTCAAAATGTGAAGCAGGTCATTGATAAATATCATGGAATAAGTGGGATTCATTGTGAAGATAAGTGGTTCTATTACACCGCTGTGATTCCAAAAGGATGAGAGAATTATAGTCTGATTATGCAACTTTTAGTCATATACTGCAAGAGGTATTGAAAAAGCGTTACCACATATGTTATGTATATAGAAAAAGAAAGGGAATGCTAGAAGATGATGGAACGCTTGATTGATGTACTGGTTGCACGGCAAATATTAGAGGCTGATCGAAAAGATGAGTATGTATATGTCATGACAATGTTTGTGGAACGAACGATTACATACGCCATTCTTTTTGGAATCGCATTGGTGTGGCACAAAGTGCTGCCGGCGGTAATCTTTTTACTGTCCTTTATTCTGCTACGCAGAACAACGGGAGGATTTCATTTGAATTCTTATCCGGGGTGTCTGGTTGGTACGGTTGTTATTTTCTGCCTGTCATTGGGATTGCTTGCTCCTTTCTTACAACGATGGTCATGGTCCGGGGGGATCCTGATGGTGGTATCCAGCATCTGTATCCTAAGCTTAGCACCGGTCAATCATCCGGCTCTGTGCTTGACAGAGGAGGAGATTGACCAGCACAGAAAATGGTGTCGGATCGTATTACTGATACAGTGCGCCATTGTTGTTAGCTCTACTTGGCTGGGCTGTAACTGGCAGCATTATTTGGAAGCAGGAGTTTTGGATTGTGCTGTTTTAGTGATTATAGCAAAAATATTACGGCAGGAGGTGAAGGTAAGATGAAAAAGATCAATTTTAGCGAAAATGCCTGGAAAGCAGCGGGGAAACTGGTAAAGCATGAGGCAAAGAGAGCAGATGCGGGATGGCCACCAGCATGCGTAGGCATTTTACATCAGCCAAAACGTCCAACAAAGAAGTAATCTTGTTGGAAGTGTACTTTTTGTAATGCATATGCAAAAAATGTAAAAAACAAAAAGAAAATTTAACAGGAAAAGCCTTGATTGTACTTTTATATCAAGGCTTTTTGTGTTAGAATAAATAAAGGGAGGTGCGCGTGGATGCTTGACGAAGAAAAGATAAGAAAAATGATTCGTTTAGCGGATTATGAAAGTGGTCTTGGCAGCACTGACTTGAGAAGAACCCGTTATAATAAGGCAGATTATATCCGTCAACAGTTATTGAAAACAGCGCTTGCCGTTGTTATTGCAGGATTTCTTGTGTTTTTGTTGATAGGGATCTGCCAGATTGAGTATATTATGGTTCATCTGTTTACCCTGCCTTATCGTGAAATTTTCATACTGGGAGGCCTAGGTGTTCTTATGGCAGAGATACCAGCGCTCCTTGTGACGGGACGTATGGCAAATCAAAAGTATGAAGAATCGAAAATACGTGAGAACGAGTATTCGATAACGTTACAGGAACTGTTGACTTTATATGAGGACGAAGGACAGGAGGAAAATAGCTTATGATGGCGTTATTGATCTTGAAAAGTAAAATAAAGAACTTTTATGAAAAGCATTATAATGTTGTCAGAAAGGTACTGAAGTTTTTTGTGGTAGCATTTGTGTTATTTACCCTGACTTCTCATATGAATTATTCTCCGTTGCTGGGCAATTATTTCCTATTGTCGGGCGTAGCGCTTGTCTGTGCCATGACACCGGATATTGTCTCTCTTCTGGTAATTGCAATAATGGCTTTAGGAGAAATATATCATATGGCGCCTTTGTTATCTGGTGCAGTGGCAATCCTGCTGGTTATTTACTATCTGCTTTTCGGAAGGCTGACAGAGAAACAGGGAATCCTTCTTATTGCAGTTCCACTACTATCGGCAATCCATCTGGGATATCTGGTGCCTATTGTGGCTGCGTTATTCCTCTCGCCGGTAATTATTCCTGCCTTGATCATGGGAATTTTGCTGCGGTTTATTTTAGAAGGGACACAGGAGTATGCGTTAGCTTTGTCAAGATTGACCAAAGAATCTTCGCCGGTAGATTCCTTGCAGTATTTACTTGATTATCTGAAAGGCAATCTTTACCTTATAACGGTATTGACTGCAATTCTTGTGACGTTTTTCTGTGTGTATCTGATACGGCGTACAAAAATACAATATGCTTCCCAGATTGCTATCCTGGTTGGTGCCATTCTTGTGTTGTCTATCATAGTAACTTTTGATCTTGTATTGAATCTGGATGTGAATTTGTGGAGTTTGATCTTATCTATATTGCTATCCGTTCTGATTGCTTATATTGTGCAGTTTTTTCGTATGTCTTTGGACTATAAGGGAACTAGAAAATTACAATTCGAGGACGATGAGTATTATTATTATGTGACAGCTGTTCCAAAATTCAAAGTGGCTGTTGTTGATAAGACGGTGACGCGCATTATACCAGATGAAGAGGAGGAAAATCTTGATCTGAAGACGGAATTAGAAAAAGCATTGGAAGAAGAGGAAAATGAGAAAATGACTGAGTAATAGATTGGAGAGTTGTTTATGAATACAATTATTAGTTTTTTTCGCGATTATGTTGCGTGGCTGACGATACCGGAGTTTACGATTACAGATGCTTTGGAAATCGCAATTATTGCCTTTGCCTTTTATCATATTATTTTGTGGATCAAGGACACAAGGGCATGGATGCTGTTAAAGGGAATGATTATTCTTGGCATTATATTCTTAGTTGCTTTGATTCTAGAGATGAATGTAGTCCTATGGGTTTTTCAAAATGCGATGGTTGTTGGTATCGTTGCGCTGGTTGTTATCTTTCAACCGGAACTGCGGAATGCATTGGAACAACTGGGGCGGAGAAATATATTGAGAAGTTTTTCTTTTGATAATCAGAAAAACCGTAATGAGCGATATACGGAAAAGAGTATTCAGGCAATTATTAAAGCTGTGTATGATATGGCTAAAGTAAAGACAGGTGCATTGATTGTTGTTGAGAGAAATATTCAGTGTCGTGAACATGAGCGCACAGGCATACCAATCAATGCTATTATCAGTAGTCAGCTTCTGGTTAATATATTTGAGCATAATACACCTCTTCATGATGGGGCGGTATTGATCCGTGATGATCGTATTGTGGCAGCTACCTGTTATCTTCCCTTATCAAATAATCTGGAGGTAAGCAAGGAGCTGGGAACAAGACATCGTGCAGGTCTTGGTATAAGTGAAGTTTCGGATTCATTAACCATTATTGTTTCCGAAGAGACGGGTTTTGTGTCGCTGGCGTGTGATGGCAGATTATATCGAAAAATTGATGCGGATACATTGGAGATACGATTGCAGGAAGCTGCCAAGCGTGTTTCAGAAGATAATAAATTAAAATGGTGGAAGGGGCGGAAAAAGAATGAAAAAAAGATGGATGAGTAACCTTTCCTTAAAAATTGCATCGGTTGTAGCTGCTTTTTTATTCTGGCTGGTTATCATCAATGTAACAGATCCTACCACATCGAAAACATTTTATGATATCCCGGTTAAGATATTAAATGAAAATGTGATTCTTTCGGCTAACCAGGTGTATGAAATTGAAGATGGTCATACTGTGAATGTCACAGTCAAAGGGAAAAGAAGTTTTGTTGAAACACTGAAAGAAACTGATTTTTCAGCGACAGCAGATTTAACTGAGTTATCTAAAGTAAATGCAGTGAATATTAATGTGTCCTTAAATAAGGAATCCAATTCTGCTGTTGAACTGGATTGGGGAAATGCTGTTCTTAAAGTGGCGTTAGAAAAGCGTGTGACACAAAAATTCAAAGTAGAAGTGATGCATCAGGGTGAATTGAGCGAGAATTATGTGCTTGGTGAAATGGTTGCCAAACCTAATATTGTGGAAGTTTCCTGTGGAGAATCAAAATTTAAGAAAATTGATCATGTAGGTGTAATGGTCGCCTTGAATGGTCAAAGTGAAAATTTTGAAGATCAATATAGTCCGATTCTTTATGATGAGGATGGGGAAGCATTGGATGACAGCAATGTTACATTTAGCAATAATAAAATTCGGGTATCCACAGAAGTAAGAGGTACAAAAGAGGTGCCTGTGTTTGTTACAACATCTGGTACACCGGCAGCAGGATACCGGTTGGTGCAGACTGATTATAAACCAGAGACTGTTCGCGTATCAGGGACGGCAGGTGCGTTGACAAAAATGGAAACGATAAAAATTCAGGTGCCGATTACCGGAGTGAAAAAAAATGTTGAGAAAGATATATCTCTGCTTGATTATATACCAGATGGCATACAGATTGAAGAAGATGTATCTTCGATAGCCGTTCGCTGTGAGATAGAAAAAGATGGAGAAAGAAAGTTTTTGTTAACATCCTCCGATGTGGCTGTTAAAAATCTGCCGGATAACTGTACGATGGATTATGTGGATTCTTCGGATAAGTACACGGTTACTGTTACGGGAAATGAAACAACACTATCCAATTTAAAATTGGCTGATCTGAGTGCCTATGTGGATCTTAGCGGGGTGTCAGATGGAGAACATTCCATTGAAGTCAGATTTACACCACCGGATGGGGTGCATATAAAAAATAAGATAAAGATAAAAATACGGATGACAAAACAGAATAAAGATCAGAGTGTTTCCAGTTCAACCCCGTCGGTTACGGAGAATCAGAATGAATAAAAAAACTCTCTCACATATCATAGGATATTGATTATGTGAGAGAGTTTTTTTTATAATGGAATGTTTCCATGTTTTTTGTGAACAGTGTCAGTTGTCCGTTTGTCGGAGAGTATCATGATATCGCCGTAAATGCGTTCTCTCGTTGCTTCTGGTTTAATGATTTCATCTACATATCCATGCATTGCAGCAATGCTTGGATTCATAAATTTATCATTGTATTCATCAATTTTTTCCTGGCGGTAAGAAGCTCTCATGGACGGATCCATAGCTTTCATCTTCTTGCCATACAAAATATCGGCTGCGCCTTCTGCACCCATAACGGCAATCTCAGCAGTTGGCCAGGCATAGACAAAATCGGAACGAAGATGTTTGCTGCTCATGGCGATGTAGGCACCACCATATGCTTTGCGCAGAATGATGTTGATCTTGATCGTAGTTGCCTCTGAGTAAGCATACAGAAGTTTGGCTCCGTGGCGGATGATACCTTTGTATTCTTGTTCTTTTCCAGGCAAAAAGCCAGGGACATCCGTTAGCGTAATAATAGGAAGATTGAAAGCGTCGCAATAACGGATAAACCTTGCTGCTTTGTCAGAAGAGTCACAATCAAGGCATCCGGCCTTGAATTTTGGCTGATCGGCAATAATACCGATCGCAATTCCTTTGATGCGGCCAAAACCAACAACAATATTTTGTGCAAATTCTTCCTGAACTTCAAGGAAAGAGCCTTCATCTACAATACCATGGATGACATTGTGAATATCGTAACTCTGATTACTGTGCTCTGGTATAACATGTGCAAGTGCTTCGTTGAAGGATACCTGAGCATTATAATTAGCAATGGAGGTACGGTTTGTATGCAAATAACCATCTTTATAGCAAGGCGGAATAATAGAAATTAATTCTTTTACACGCTTAAAACATTCTGTTTCATTTGGCATATGGAAATGTGCTACACCGCTTGTAGCAGCATGAACACCGGCACCACCCAGTTCTTTTGCTGTTATATCTTCATTTGTCACACTTTTAATTACCTTTGGACCAGTTACAAACATCTGACTGATGTCATCGATAACAAAAATGAAATCCGTAATACCAGGAGAGTATACGGCACCACCGGCACAGTTTCCTGCAATGATCGAGATCTGTGGTATGTAACCGGAAGCTAATGTATTGTAGTAAAAAATCTCACCATATCCGGCAAGGGCATTTACACCTTCCTGAATACGGGCACCGCCGGAATCGTTGATGCCGATTACAGGACAGCGACATTCAATTGCCATCTTAATCGCATTGGCAATCTTAAATCCATGCTGTTTTCCTAACGTTCCGCCAATAACTGTGAAGTCCTCGGAATAAATCACAACCTTCTGTCCGCCGATTGTTCCATATCCGGTGATAACACCATCATAAGGAAATTGTCCTTTCTTAATATTAAATGCGTCTTCTAAATTGGTAATGTTAGAACCAATCTCACGAAAAGAATCTTCATCTAAGAGCATGCAGATGCGTTCTAAAGCGTGAAGTTTTCCTAACTTATGTTGTTTTTCCATATTATACATAATGAATTCTCCATTCTTTTAACTTATTTGACAAGTTACCATCATTCCTATATTATAGATAACATAGTGTCCAGAATGATATAAATGTCAGGATATCTAGTTAAAATATAACTAATATGATATACCAAATAGGGGAATTATGTCAATATGTTGTTGCTTAACGGGATGGTGGTTTTCTGTAGGAGTTGACGAAAACAGGGATATAATGGTATAATCAAATGATTAAAATTCTAGAAATGAAGGATGGGTTAGAGGATGAATCAATTTGTAGAGAACTTTCGCAAATATAAATATTTGCTGGGACAGCTTGTGAAAAAAAATATAAAACTGCGTTACCGCCGGTCTTATCTTGGTATGCTTTGGACGCTGATTGAGCCGTTATTGACGATGATTGTCTTATCTGTTGTGTTTGGAAGCCTTCTTGGACGAAACAGTTCAGATCCGGCATTTGCAGGAGTGCCATTTCCTGTTTATGTCTTGACAGGGCGTTTGCTTTATTCATTTTTTTCATCAGCTACAAACAGTGCTATGCGCTCAATAAGAACCAATAGTGCTATGATAAAAAAAGTATATGTGCCCAAATATATATATCCTTTTTCGGGAATTTTGGCAAATTTTGTAATCTTTCTGATTTCTCTTGTTGTTTTGCTGGGTGTAATGATTTTTTTCCTGGCTACAGGAAGTTACACGGCACCATTGAATGGGTATATGTTTATGTCAGTGATTCCATTGCTTAATCTGTTTGTACTGGCAATGGGGGTCGGCATGATACTATCTACGCTGTGTGTATTTTTCCGTGATATTGAATATCTTTGGAGCGTACTCCTGATGCTGATCATGTATTGTAGTGCTATTTTCTACTTCGTAAGCAATATGAGTGGTGGAACACAGCGCCTGGTGAAGATGAATCCGTTATTTGGTATCATTGACAATTTCAGACGTGCATTTTTTGGACAACCATTTGATATGAACTTGTTGTTGTACACCTCTGTTTTTGCAGTTGGTACTTTGGCAGCAGGAATGTTTGTTTTTTATAAGAAGCAGGATTCCTTTATTCTGAATATTTAGTTGAAAGGGGAACAGATTCATGACAAAGAAGCCGATAGCGATGAAGATAGATCATGTTAGCATGAAATTTAATCTGAGCGCAGAAAAGGTGGATAATATAAAAGAGTATGTTATCAAGATGATAAAAAAAGAGTTAATGTATCAGGAATTTTGGGCGCTTCGGGATATCAGCTTTGAAGTAAAAAAAGGTGATCGTGTAGGTATCATGGGGCTAAATGGAGCTGGTAAAAGTACTTTGCTGAAAGTAATAGCAGGAGTTTTGAAGGCAACAGAAGGAAGTGTGACAACACATGGCAAGATTGCACCTTTGCTGGAATTAGGCGCCGGGTTTGACCGCCAGTATACCGGTGCAGAGAATATTTTCCTGTATGGCGCCATGCTTGGTTATAGCAAAGAGTTCTTAGAGGAAAAATATGATGAAATTGTTGAATTCTCTGAATTAGGAAGCTTTATCAATGTTCCGGTAAAAAATTATTCGTCAGGTATGCGTGCCAGACTTGGATTTTCTGTCGCTACGATTGTTGAACCGGATATTCTTATTCTGGATGAGGTTCTGAGTGTTGGTGATGCGAAGTTTAGGAAGAAGTGTGAGGAACGTGTTCAAAGTATGTTTGATAAAGGCGTTACTGTGATCTTTGTATCACATTCTACACAGCAGGTTTTGCGGATGTGTAATAAGGGCATCCTGCTGGAACAGGGTCGCCTGATTGCCAAAGGAAATGTGGATGAGGTTGTCAGCTTCTATGAAGCTAAGATGGAGATGGGAGAAAAGAAATAATTTGTGTACAGAGATGTTTTTGAAAAAGATGATCTCGGAATGGAGGAAAAAATGAAGAAGGTAATTACTTATGGTACATTTGATCTGCTGCACGTTGGGCATATTAATCTGCTTCGCCGTGCGAAAGCACTGGGGGACTATCTGATCGTAGTGGTATCTTCGGACGAATTTAATGCAGGAAAAGGAAAAAAAGCATATCACTCATTTGAAGACCGAAAGACGATTCTGGAAGCAATCCGCTATGTCGATGAGGTTTTGCCGGAGTATACATGGGAACAGAAGATTGATGATGTTAAGAAGAATAATGTTGATGTTTTTGTTATGGGTGATGACTGGAAAGGCAAGTTTGATTTCCTGAAAGATTATTGTGAAGTTGTTTACCTGCCTCGTACACAGGGAATTTCCACGACAAAGATAAAAAATGACCTGAATATGAAAGATTGAGACAATGATAAAAAAAATTGGATATTATATGTTTGCTTTGTTTTTCTGTGTGTTTCGTCTTTTTCCTGTGAGAAAAGAAAAAGTATTTATGATTGCAACCCATGATGACAGTGCAGAAGGCAATATTGGCATTACAGCCAGGCGTATCCGGGAAACAATGCCAGAGAAACGAATTGTTTTTTTGACAAAAAAAGATGGCATACGCAGACCATTTTCTTTCTTTCTTGTGAAAGCCTATCATATGGCTACGGCAGGGACGATATTTCTGGACAATGAATTTATGCCAATGGCTTATACCCCGATTGCAAAGAATGTTACAGTTGTGCAGCTTTGGCATGGAACCGGTACGATAAAAAAGTTCGGACAGGATTCGGATGAGGGCGAAGTGGCCAGGCTGGCGCATCGGGCCAATGAGCGGCTTACCCATCTGATAGTTAACTCGGAAATGACCCAAAAACAATATTCGGCTGCATTTAATATGCCGTTAGACAGGACATATATACTGGGGCTGCCCCGGACAGATTTGATTTTAGATCAAACATATATGCAGCAAAGGAAAGAAAAATTTGAGAAACAGTTTCCACAGTTGGGGGATAAACGATGTATTCTGTATGCGCCTACGTTTCGTGATAATGAAGTATCCAATCCGGAAATTGCATTAGATATTGATTCTTTTGTGGAGCAGATGGCGGATAATGAGGTTTTGCTTTTGCGTCTGCATCCGCATGTGGCAGCAAATTTTTCATCGGATCAATGGGACAGGTGGTCCGGACGGATTTATAATATGTCTGATTATAAAGGTGTCACAACATTGTTAGCTGTGTCAGACTGCCTTATTACAGATTACTCGTCCATCGTTTTTGAATATTGTCTGCTGGGTAAAAAGATGATCTTTTATGCTTATGATTTGGAACAATTTACGAAAATTGGCAGAAGTTTTTATGAGGATTATGAAAGCTTTGTCCCGGGACCGGTTGCTCATGATCAGAGCGAATTAGAGAAGATATATCAGGACGATTGTGTGGATACGGAACGGATTGAAAAGTTCCGGAGAGAAATGTTTGCTTATCTTGATGGCAATGCGACAAATCGTCTTTTACAATTGATTTTTGCTGAAAAATAGTATATAATGTGGAAGGCGTGCTAATAGGAAAAAAAGAACGGAGGATTATCGTGAAAACATTATTACAAAGAAAACTAAGTATCGTCGTGATTGCGTTACAACTTATTGTATCGGTACTATTCTGTGTTTATGTCGGAATGACGGGGCTTGTGCCTGGTAAGTATATGGTGTTGATTGGTATTGTGGCGGCACTGCTGATGATATATCAGGTTTTTAGTCAGGCAACAAATTCCAGTTATATTTTTGGACGTATTCTGGCTATTGTATTTGGTTTGATATTTTTTGTTGGTGCAAGATATATCAATCAGAGTATGGCAGCACTGCAGGATGTGGGTGGTGCTACGACAAAGGTCGATGTGATTTCATTTTATGTATTAAAGGATGACCCGGCAAAAACAATTGCGGATGCACAGAATTATACTTTTGGTGTATTATCTATGCAGGATCGCGAAAATACAGATAAGGCATTAGCCGATGCAAAAGCAAAGGCAGGAAAGGAACTCAGTATAAAAGAGTATGACGATTCTCTTACCCTGGTCGATGCGTTGTATGCAAAGGAAGTTCAGGCTATTGTCATTAATCAGAGTTTTTTGAATTCCATACAGGACAAATATAAGAGTTATTCAAAAGACACGCGTGAGCTGGAAAAGAGCGAAATCCGTTCACAGGTAGAAGAACTTGTTGATACCGATGTAACAACAAAACCATTTAATGTTTATATTAGTGGTATTGATGTTTATGGAAAGATTGCTCAGACAAGCCGTAGTGATGTGAATATTATTGCGACTGTGAACCCTGTCACAAAGAAGATTCTTCTGACATCTACCCCGCGTGATTATTATGTTCCGTTGTATTCGAAGGGTGGCAAGTCTTATTCTGGTGGTATGCCGGATAAATTGACTCATGCCGGAATATATGGAATTGACTGTTCGATCAATACGCTTGAAAAGTTATATGATATTGATATTGATTACTATGTACGTGTGAATTTCACCAGTCTGAAGAAAATTGTGAATCTTCTAGGCGGCGTTGAAGTGTATTCTGATTATGACTTTATTTCTGACTGGGGGCCACATGGAGCAGGAACCCATTATAAGTTCAAAAAGGGATACAATAAAGTAAACGGTAAAAAGGCATTGGCATTCTGCCGTGAGCGTCATCATTTTGCCAACGGTGATTATCAGCGGGGACGTGATCATCAGCATATGATTCAGGCTATTCTGAATAAGGCTATGTCACCGGCTATTCTTCGCAACTTCTCCAGTTTGTTGAAGGAGTCCAAGAATATGTTCCAGACAAGTATGTCAAAAGATAAGATCGTATCCATATGCAATATGCAGTTAAATGATATGGCAAAGTGGAAAATATCCTATGCCAATGCAGAAGGAACGGGAGCGAAAAAAACAACATTCTCTATCCGGTCTACCGCATTGTATGTATGCGAGCCAAATTATAGTTCGGTACAAAAGATTACAAAGCGTATTAACAAGGTTATGTCGGAAACGGAGAAGGATAAGGATAAGAAAAGCTCCAGTGACAAAAACGATGTTATAAAGTAAGTGTGAATAGTTAGCAGACGGCCGCATTTTGCGGTCGTTTGTTGGTGATAAGTGGGGAAAAATTTTGATACAGAGATTACAGGATTTATTTATTGTCCTTCTTAAACCATGGATCCCGATTATGGGAAAGTTGAAGGACAAGACAAAATATCGGTTACTTACGCTATGCTTTGTAGTCGATCTTGTGTTGTTTTGTATTGTTCGCTATGGCTTACATAAAGAGAGCTATTTCTATAATACGGTATGTGGTATCTTTTTGATGTTTTTCATTGCGCTATTATCTTTGGATAGAACCTTAGTACACATTCATTGGCGGCGGTCGATGTCGATGGCCTGGTTTGGTATGTGCATTGCTTTTACCATATCGGATGTACTTGTTCCTAAGAAGATGTGTGGGCTTGGGCTGATTCTTGCGTTTGTCTTTACCGGTGTGTTTTTTGTCTGGCAGAATCATACACGAAAAGACCTGTTATGGAAATGCTTTAAAGATGCGGTTAAGTTGTCTTTCTGGCTGATGACGATTTTGTCTTTCCTGTTCCGACCGGAATATGAAGGTGTGAGGTATGCGGGAATTTTTACCAATCCGAATACATTTGCTCTTTATCTTTTTATTATTATTTCTGTGTTTTTATCAGATCTTGACTGGATCGTGGAAACAGGACGGTCATGGAAAAAGAATGTGGACATATACCTTGGATTGGCTGTATGTGTGTTTTACTTAGAAAAAACGCAGGCGAGAACATCAATTGTTGCAATTCTTGCAATCGTTTTGTTATGGATCGTGTTGCGGACATATTTGTGTGCTAAAAATCATGTGTGGCGGTCTTTTCTTGTTAAATTGCTACAAGTGCTTTTGTTCTGCACGGTTATGTATCCGGTCTGTTCTTACTCTTTAAAGACTATTCCTAAGTTTGTGAATCATCCCATAGAATTTGCCGGGGAGTCACATTTTGGAAATGAGATACAGGATCCGAAGAAAGATCCGGGCGAGGTAGTTGTGCCGGAGTACGACCATATGGAAAATGCTGAAACGAAGAGCAAAGATGCGATTGTTCCACAGAATGCATGGGAACGCATCTGGTATAATATAAAATATTCAAAGGGCTTGAATGCGATTACTAATGGGCGCATTGACATTTATATGGCGTATCTGGATAAAATGAATTATAAGGGACACCGCACTACTTCCATGGTTGTTGACGGAGAAAAGAAAAATCATTCACATAATAATTGGATCCAGTTTGGTTATACCTATGGAATCCTGAGTATGTTTTTTTATGCGGTTATTACAATTTTGGGAGTTGGATTTTCTCTTAAATTTTATTTACGGCATCGGCGGAAAAATGCCTCCTATGCATTTTTGATACCAGCAATCTGTGTAGGATTTGTAGTTGCAACACTTACGGAATGTCTGTTTCTGCCGTTTGAAGTATTTCCGGCGTTTACTTATTGGTTTGCGTTTGGTGATCTGTTTGTAAAGAAAGTTCCTAAAAATAAATTTTTACAAAGCTTGGAGGTTGACTATGAGTGAAAAGAAAGCAAAAGTGATACGATATAGTGTCTGCTTTTTGTTACTTGGTATGTTATGCTGGCTGTTTCCCTATACCGGTGATGATTGGGCATGGGGAAGTAAAATTGGCATAGAGCGGCTGAAGCTGTGGTTTGACAATTACAATGGACGGTATGTGGGAAATCTTGTTGTTCTGGCGATGACTCGTTCCAACTTGCTGAAGACGGTTACAATGTCTTTCTGCCTTACGGGAATTATTTTTTGTGCAGAGAGTATTTTTAAGAGAAAGTGGGTATTTTATGCTTCGACAGTCGTATTAGCTTTGATTCCTAAATTGATTCTTCGCCAGGCGGTAGTATGGACAGCAGGATTTTCCAATTATGTGACTTCTTTGTTTTTGACACTGATCTATATAGCTTATATTTATCCGATTTTTAACAAGGACAAAGAGTATCTGAAAACGAGATTTCGTGTGTGGCATTGTTTGCCGTTATTTGTGCTGGCAGCAGCAAACACATTGATCGTGGAGCATCTGACAATATATAATGTTGTTCTGGCAGTGGGAGTTCTTATTTATACAATAGTTTGTTATCGTAAGATTTTTATTCCACATCTTGTCTATTTTGCCGGAAGTGTGGCAGGTGCTGTTTACATGTTCTCGAATAGTGCTTATCATACGATCGCACAGAACCAGGACGGGTACCGGCAGATGGCAGATGGTGGAGTTATTGTCCGTGCTCTGCACAATTACGTGAATGAGATAGCAAAGCATCTTTGTCTGAATAATGTCTGGGTAAATTTGGCGATACTCATTGTATGCTGGCTGTTGTATTGCCAGATAAAGGAACAGATGATAATAAAGAATGAAAAGCTGCTGGCAAAATTGTCGTTAACCGTGATCATGTTTTATAATGTATGGGCGTTGTTATCTTCCTTTGGCATTGCAACCTGGACAAAGCAGAAGTATCTTCTGCATGCAGAGGCAATCCTGGTTGTCCTTTACATGACTGCACTGATCAGTTTTACTGTAATGGCTGCTGTTCATGCCGGAAGATTATGGGAGATATTATTCTGGGATGCTTCGATTGTCTGTATTGCTGCTCCGCTGCTTGTTGTAAATCCGATCGGTGAACGCTGCTTTTTTGCAACATATATCATGTTTGCCATGCTTTTGATGGAATTAGCCTGTATGATGGAGCATGAAGCCCTGAAGAAAGTATTGAAGGGAAAGGCATTCTCTTATGCCTGCATGGTTATCAGCCTGGCAGGATTAGCCTTTTATCTTAATATTTTTACATCAATCTATCAAACAGATCAGGCTCGTCTGGCACGGATAGAAAGACAGGTGGCAAAGGGAAAGACTTCTGTGGAAATCCTGCATCTGCCATATGAGTCTTACCTGTGGACTTCGACCCCGGAAAAAGAGCCCTGGATAGAACGATATAAATTATTTCACGGACTGCCGGAAGATCTTGAATTAAAGGCCGTGTGGGAATATAGCAGGAAAAAAAGCAAATGAAATAGTACGGAGGATGGACCATGGAAAAAAAAGATAAAAAAATATCGGTTGTTGTATCGGTATATAATGAAGAACTTTCATTAAATAGTTTTTATCATGTAACAAGTGATGTTTTAGAAAATTGTTCCTGGGACTACGAGTTGATTTTTGTCAATGATGGAAGTGTGGATAACAGTATTGAGTTATTGAAGAAGTTTGCCCAGGAAAATTCTAAAGTAAAGGTAGTGGATTTTTCACGTAACTTTGGACATGAGGCGGCTATGATCGCTGGAATTGATCATGCCAGTGGTGACGGGATTGTCTGTATGGATGCGGATCTACAGCATCCGCCAGAGAGTATTCCGGATATGATTGCCAAGTTTGAAGAGGGGTATGAAGTTATTTCCATGATCCGTACCAAAAATGCCGATGCCGGACTGATCAAGCGTATTACATCGAGTGCGTTTTACAAGGTATTAAACATGGTGTCTCCGGTTAAATTTGAAAATAATTCTTCTGATTTCTTTGCTTTAGCCCGTCCGGTGGCTGATGTGCTTCGAAAAGAATATCGTGAGAAGATCCGTTATCTGAGAGGATATGTTCAGAGTATAGGGTTTCGAAAGACAACGTTGGAATTTGAGGCAAGAAAAAGAGAGGCCGGAGAGAGTAAGTACAGTATTCGCAAGCTGTTGAAATTTTCCATGAATGCATTGTGTAGTTTTTCTGATATGCCGTTGAAGCTGGGAATGTATTCCGGGCTTTTTGTGGCGTTGTGTGGTTTTATCCTGATGGTAGTTACGATTATTAACAAAATAGTAAATGGAGCACCGGCAGGGTACTCTACCATTATTGTAGTTTTGTGCTTTATGTTTGCTGTGGTTCTTATGGTTATCGGCATTATAGGAGAATATATCGCCGTCCTGTTTGCAGAAATTAAGGACCGGCCGATCTATATTGTACGTGAAGTGTATGAAAGAGGAGATCAAGAATGAAAATATCTGTAATAGTAGCAGCCTATAATGCAGAAAAATACGTGGCAGAAACATTGGAAAGTATAGGAGCTCAGACGATTGATGATTATGAGATCATTGTTGTTAATGATGGCTCTTCGGATGGTACAATAGATATTTTGCGTGAATACGAAAACCGCCTGGATAATATGATTGTGATTGACAAGGAAAATGGAGGACCTTCGTCGGCGCGTAATGCCGGGCTGGACATAGCAAAGGGAGAATTTGTGTATTTCTTTGATGCGGATGATGTCTTAGAATTAGACGCATTGGAGGAATTATATGAGAGAGCACAGGATCGCCGGGCTGACCTTGTTATTGCCAAATATGACATTTTCAATCGTTTTAAGACATTTCCGGTTAATGGAATCAATGATCTGGTCCGGTTGGATAAGATAGATAAATATGAACCACTGATTCTGTGGACATTTTCCTTATGCAATAAATTATTCCGACGTTCCATTATTGAAAAATATGATTTGCGTCTGCCACCAATCTCATATTCGGAAGATGGTGCATTTTTAATGCGCTTTGTCTATCGCTGCAACCGGATTACCGGATTGGACAAAGTTATCTTTCATTATCGCCGTATGTTTGATGGAGAGGCAGAGTCAATCACAGCATCGGTGTCTTCCTGGAAGATACGCGATTATATTGAGGCACACCGGCTGATCACAGAGGCGGCGGAGAAGAGTATTTTGATTGATTTTCCACAATATCATTCGATTGAAGAAGTAAAAGAAAATAATGATGAGATTCATAAATACCTGAATGAGATCAATCGAAAAGAACTTCAGATACTATTAGATCAGTTTTATGCGAAGTTTTGGACTTTGGACAAAGATACCGTTGCTCATCTGGTAAAGGAAATGAATCTGAAGCTTGCTTCACTTGATATGAGAGATCTGTCTATGTTGACAGATGCGCATCCGGAATTTTCGTTATGGCAGCTTGCTGTTGAAGATGAAGACCTGCTCCGTCAGGCATGGTTTACGATTGCCCTTTATGGTGAGGAAGAACAGGAAGAGGAATTTCTAAATGTATTAAAAAGTTTAACGCTGCAAAATCTCATTGGTATCCGTATTGTGATGCCGCAAAGCATGAAACAGATTGTGGAACAAAGTGAGTACAGACAGAATAACATGTTTTATCTGCCAGCCGATTCACAGGACGAGCTTTATTATTGTGCTTTAGAAGAAACGCAGACACCGTATATATTATTTGCAGACAGCAAGGTATCCTATGCTAATAATGCTTTTAAATATGCATTAAAGAATTTTATTAAATCTCCAGCAGACTTTTTGATCGAGTTAATCTATCATAGAAACTTTGGTGATATGCAGGCGGTGCTTCTTGATACGATTGCATTGAATTCTATCAAGACTGGTTATGAGTATAATGAGCGGATGGCAATGGATTATACTTTGGCAAATAAATTTTTCCGCACATCTTTTCTGCGGAAGTTAGCGCTTGACAAAAACAAAAAGCTGTTAGTACAGCTTCCGCAACTTCATGAAAGAGGGTACTATGCCTTTATGAATGATGGAATCGTCTTTTATGAGGATGAAGAAGCCGGGTATGTGAATTATGTTGGAACACCGCAAAGTATTCCTATGATGAAGGAATATCTGGTAGACCGGGATGTTGATCTTGCCAGTCCGGCATTATCTCCGGATCTGAGCGAAGTTATGCCTAAGATGCTTCGTTTTCCGGATCATAAGATCGGTCAGATCTTATTCCGCAAGATTGTGAATTTTATGCGCCGCTGCAAATTAAAAGATCAGGTTTTATTCTTTACAATCCGCCGCGATGGGGAACTGGAGGGGAATGCCAAGGCGTTATATCCGTATATTAAAGGCAGGAAGAAGATTTGCGCTAAGATGCTGCCACATGGTCCACTGACCAAATTAAAAATGTATTATTATACGATTACCAGTAAAGTGATCGTTACGGATGATTACGATCGTTATCTTCGTCATTTTCAGCTCCGGCAAAGCCAGCGTGTGATCCAGCTATGGCATGCGTGTGGTGCATTCAAAAAGTTTGGACAACGGGGAACGAATATGTCGATCCCTGCTGACCGCGCAACGCATGCGCAGTATAATCTGGTAATGGTCAGCAGTGATAAGATACGGGGAATCTATGCAGACGCTTTTGATGTAGATGTTCATAAAGTAAAGGCACTTGGGTGTCCACGAACAGATACATTTTTTGACAAGCAGTTTATAACGGATACAAAGGAAAAAGTGTATGCTGCTTACCCGGAATTCCGAAACAAATATATTATTATTTATGCGCCAACATTTCGCGATATCGGAAATGACCGGACGGTCTTTACGCCGGATTTGGATTTTGAGCAGTTATCCAAAGATCTTTTACCGGATCAGATGTTGATTGTCTGTCCTCATCCGGTGATGAAAAATAAAATAGTAGAAGAAGATTATGATAATATCAAGGTGGTTCGTGATTTCTCTACCAATGATATGATGTTTGTATCGGACATGCTGATCACCGATTACTCATCTGTTATATTTGAATATGCACTGCTTCGCAGGCCAATCGCATTTTATTGCTATGATCTGCTGAATTACAATCGTGGTTTTTATTTGAATTATCCGGATGATCTGCCAGGAGATGTATATGAAAACCAGCAGGAACTTACGGCTTATCTTACTTCGCCGGATCAGCATAAAACAACTGAGAAATATGACCGGTTTATCGATAAATATATGTCAGCGTGTGACGGACACAGTTGTCAGCGTATTGCTGATATGATTAACTCCTATATGGAAGGAGGAACTGAAAATGAGTAAAAAAGAGCTTACCTTCCTTAGTACCCGCGGACGCGGGCTGGGGATTGACCTGGCATTGCTAAAATCAAAATTATCAGAAAAGTATGCCGGACAGTTAGCGTTTCGATTCTATCTGAATAATGAGATGCACAAAAATCCGTTAGCTGCACACGGATTTCGCCGGGCAAAGAGAGAGTTTTGTGAGGGTATGACAAATGCAATCTGCCTGGATGCCTCACTTTCTTCCAATATGAGAAATCTTTTGGCAGAAGGAAAGCGTATTTTATTGTCTGTGCCATATGATTATCAATTTAAAAATATGTTGACAATAGAAACAGGGAAAAGTCTTAATCTTAATACATTAGCTTCTTTTGAGTATGTATTGGCAGGCTCTCCTTTTTCTGAGAGATTATTGAAACAGGCATATCGAAGACAGGAGAATCAGACGATCCTGCCTGCCACACTTCCTTTTGTGTGGGATCTGATGCAGGAAGATAAAAAGAAAGAGGCAGCAGAACACATTTACTATTATTTTCCGGAAGCAAGGGGAAAAAGGGTTCTTTCTATTATTGTTTATGGAGACAAAGAGAAAAAACGTAAAGACTGGGAACGTTTTTCAGTAAAAGAGTTTCTGAAAGGGCTGGAAGGGGATTATTTTGTATTTACCAACAGTGAGATATTAATGGAAAATTCGTTTTCTCTATCGAGTAGATATCGTGACCGGATTGGATATATTAACCGCATCATACCGGTGCAGCAGATTTTGTACGTGACAGATGCATTAATTACCAATAATGGACGTTTTGCGGCGAGTTTTGCCTGCTATAATAAGCCAATCTGGGCGTGTTCGTATAATCGCAACTGGTTCGAAAAATATATGGCACACACATATCCGGGAATGTTTTTAACAGGCGCTGATCAGCTTATGCAGAGCTTTTCACAATTCAATCTTTCTGCAGAACAGGAGTCTTTTTGCAGAGATATGGTGTATGACAAAAAGGAGTCTCCATATGATGCGGTAAGGGATGTATTAGGATTGGAATAGTTGAAAACAATGGTCTAATGTGATAAGATAACTATTAACAAAAATGAAAGGTGGAAAATTATGGTTTTTGGAGTATTGCTGGCAGGCGGTGTGGGAAGTAGAATGGGAAATGAAAAGCCAAAACAGTATCTGAATATTGCAGATCGCCCGATCATCATTCATACAATAGAAAAATTTTATATTAATGATAAATTCGAGAAAATTCTGGTACTTTGTCCGGATCAGTGGATCAGTCATACAAAAAATCTTATCAAAAAGTATATTGGTGAGACCGACCGGATTGTTGTTGTTGCCGGTGGTGAGACAAGAAATGAGACAATTATGAATGCGATTCGTTATATTGAGGGAGAATATGAAGTGGATGATGATACGATTATTCTCACTCATGATTCGGTCCGTCCTTTTGTTACTCATCGTATTATAGAAGAGAATATTGAGTATGCAGGCAAATACGGCGCCTGTGATACGGCTGTTCCTTCGACTGATACGATTGTGCAGAGCGAAGATGGCAGGATTATTTCAACAGTTCCCGATCGCAGCAGGATGTATCAGGGGCAGACACCACAGACATTCCGGCTGAAAAAGCTTAAAGCATTATATGAATCTTTGTCGGCAGAGGAGAAGGAGATACTGACCGATGCGGCTAAGATATTTGTTATGAAAGGTGAGGACGTTTATCTTGTTGAAGGTGAGGTTTCTAATATTAAGATAACGTATCCTTATGATCTTCGTGTAGCAGAAACATTGATTCAATCAGAAAAAGAGGAGTAATTATGCTGAATACTGTTTATCAGTTAGTGGCGCCCCGCAAGTTCGAGGTGACTTATGAAAATATAGGTCTGCAGGATACGGATGTGATCGTAAGACCAACACATTTGTCAATTTGTAATGCAGATCAACGTTATTATCAGGGATTGCGGGAAGCGCATATTTTACAGGAAAAACTTCCTATGGCTCTGATCCATGAGGCAATTGGTGTTGTTTTGCGTGATTCGACAGGCGAATTTAAGCCTGGTGATGAGGTTGTAATGATTCCCAACACGCCAACTGAGCAGGATGAATTTATCGCAGAGAATTATCTCCGGTCCAGTAAGTTTCGTGCCAGCGGATTCAATGGATTTATGCAGGAGTATGTTAAGATCCGTCAGGATCGTCTGTTACGCCTTCCGGAAGGAATTAACAAAGAGGTTGCGGCATTTACAGAGATTGTAAGCGTCAGTGTGCATGCGATCAGACGTTTTGATTCCATTGCGCATGGCAGAAGAGACTGTGTTGGAATTTGGGGGGATGGTAATTTAGGGTATATTACTGCATTGTTATTTAAGACAATGTTTCCGGATACCCGGTTATTGATCTTTGGTATTAGTAAAGATAAGCTTTCTGATTTTACCTTTGCGGATGGCATTTATAATATCAGTGATATCCCGGCAGATGTGCAGCTTGATCATGCCTTTGAGTGCGTGGGAGGTGCCGGATCGGGAAAGGCAATCGATCAGATCATCGACTACATTAAGCCGGAAGGTACGATTTCCATTTTGGGAGTATCGGAGTATCCGGTTCCGATCAATACCCGCATGATATTGGAAAAGGGACTTCGTATATTTGGCAGCAGTCGCAGTGGACGAAAAGATTTTGAAGCGACAGTGGCGTTATATAGGGAACATCCGGAATTGGTTAATTATCTATCGAATATTGTTGGAGCAGTGATTCCGGTACATTCTATTGCGGATATGAAGAAGGCTTTTGAGATGGATATACAAAAATCATTTGGAAAAACAATTATGTTGTGGGAGAAGTGACACGTGTATGCTAGCAATTATCATGCCAATTTATAATACGGAACAATATCTGCGGGAAGCAATTGAAAGTGTCCTATGTCAGACACTGGACTTTGAGAAGAATGTCCGGCTGTACCTGCTTGATGATGCCAGCACGGATGGCTCTCTTGCTATATGCCGGGAGTATCAAAGAAGATACCCCAATAATATTGTTCTTAAGCATTTTGAAACGAATCAGGGTGTTTCGGCACTTCGCAATTATGGCGTGAGCCAGTGCCGTAATGAAGAAAATATGATAGCAGGTTTTTTGGATTCAGATGACAAACTGGCCGATGATACACTGGAAAAAGTGTTGGCTTTTTTTGAAACTCATGCTGAGGTCAATATGGCTACGGTTCAGGTTAAGTTTTTTGATGCTGTAGAAAAAGAGCATAAGATTAATTGGCGTTTTCAGGATCGTGAAGTCGTTCATATTGACAAAGATTTTTCTTATCCACATTATTATATCGGTGGTGTTTTTTTGCGGAGAAGTGCTCTGCTTAGAATCGTGTTTGATGAGAAAATGAGCTTTTGGGAAGATGCCCTTGCTATTAATCAGGTTATATTGGATGAGGGACAGTATGGACTGGTTTCCGGTGCTTATTACTATTATAGAAAAAGAACGGATGAATCTTCGCTTGTTGATCAGGCTTGGAGAAGAAAAGACCGCTATACTTCTTTTTTAGAGGATGGATATGGAAGTTTATTTGCTTATTGTAAAAAAACGAAACATCGTATCATTCCTTATGTTCAATTTCTGGTTGCGTATCATATGCGCTTATTTATGGTGAGAAAAAATCAGGAGGCAGTGAATGATACGCTGACGGATGAAGAGATAGATGCTTTGCGCAGCAGTCTCAGAAAAATTCTAAAGAAAATAAAAGTTAAGGTTATTTTACAGATACCGACTTCTCTTCCGATCATTGAAGCTATGCTGTCACTCCGTGCGGACAGGCAGATACGGGCAAAACGGGTATACCGCGATGGCGACTGTTTTTTTGTATATAAAGGCGTTGAATTGGCCCGGTTATCGGAGCGTGAGGTGCGCCTCTATCCTCCACTTGATAAACCGGATTCTAAATACCCTGGTATGTGGAGAGCAACTTTTTATACGCCTGTCTATGCGATGAAACCGGAGGATAATTTATTTGTGGAATATCATGGACATAGGATAAATGGCGTAGAATATCGAAGTAAAAAACAACTATTTATTCTGGGAAAGAGAATGCGCTGTTATTATCATGCGCGGTTTGCCTTTGAACTGCCAAAAGATTGGGACCAAATTGCTTTTGGGATTCACATGGCGGAAAAGGATCAGGATATTTTGTTGAATGAAATGGTACGAGAGGATTGGGATGATGAGACAGCTATTGACTAAATGCAGTCATGTGATGTATGGGATATTGGTCTATATGATATTGGCAATTGCCTTGGGCAGCATGGTGTCGAAGGCTTTTTTTGCTTTATTCCTTTTGCCGGTTATTGTCTATGTTATTGTGAAAATATTCAGAGGTGATATGAACTGGAGTGAGAGAATTCCGTATCGTTTTCTGTGGTGGGGGATTGCTGTGCTGGGGACGCTCATAATGTTTTATCTTGCATATGAGATCCGGGTACAGAGTTTATCCTGGGACTGGGGAAAAGTGATCCGATCGGCTTCGGAACGGGTATTGACCGGTAGTCTGGCGGATGAAGCATATTTTGCAAGGTATCCTAATAACCAGATCTGGTATTGTGTTCTGGTTGTATTTTTTTCTATGATCAAACGAATGATGCCGGCAGCGGGACTTAGTGAGTTTTATTTGTTTACGATCGCTCTAGGGTGTCTGATGGTTTGTCTGACGATTCTGTTATTCCACCATGTTGCTATGCTTTTATGGGGGGAGAAAAAGGCATTCTTTGCCGGTGCCTTATTGTGGCTGTGTTTCCCGCTTTTTATGTGGGCGCCCTATGCGTATACCGATACATCCGGAATGTTAGTACTTATGTTGTTATTATACATAGCTGTGAAGGAGAAGAAAGAAGAAAATGCCCCAAAAAAGATCGTGTATGGGATATGTTTTGGTGTGGTGGCAGCATTTGCTTATCTGTTAAAAGTGACGGTATTTATATTTGCAATAGCTGCTATGATTACATTCTTCTTACAGAACAGGGACTGGCGGAGAGTTGGTATTGGATTTCTGATAGCCGCGATCAGCTTTGGCGGCAGCACGATTGTATGGCAGGCTGGCATGCACCAGATACTTAATCTGGAGGAACAGCAGTATGATAAAAACGAATTGCCGTTGACGCATTGGGTCATGATGTCTATGCGCTATGGTGGATATGTACAGGAGGACGTTGACTATACGATGAGTTTTCCTTCCTATCAGGAAAAGAAGGAAGCAAATATAAAAGAGATCAGGAAACGGTTACAAGAAAAAGGTCCTGTTGGCTGTATGAAGCTGTTCTTTGTTGACAAACAGATCCGCACATGGGGGGATGCTGCTTTTTCCGGGTGCGATTATCTATCAAGAGAACCGGAAAATCCAGACGGATTTTGGGAAAAGTTTGTGACACAGGAGGGAAAGTGGAATTGGCTCTTGTTACTCTATCTGTATTTATATTATGGCATCATTCTGATTGGGATGTTACTGGGTGTAGTTTTGCCGTGGAGGGAAAATAAGCAGGGGCAGGAACTTATGGCTGCGAGGGTCACGATGTTAGGAATAGCTGCTTTAATGACTATTTGGGAGTGCAATTCCCGGTATATTGTTTTATTCCTGCCACTCATGGTATTGTTGTCCTGTGATGGATGGCGCTTTTTACGAGGCAGGTTCTTATGTAGTCAGAGTGAGAGGAGAAAATGAAAATGAAAGGGTTTTACTTTTCAAGATCGGATACATCGATTGCCAAACTGATAGCGATATTATTAATGATCTTACATCATCTATTTGGGTTTACAGACCGGATACTGCCAGAGCATATGTATCAAAGTCTGCATATGTTCCGTGGACAGCCGGTGGAGGCAGTTATTTGTGGTTCCTTTAAGATCTGTGTGGCACTTTTTTTGTTTCTAAGTGGTTATGGTACATATATTAGTGTGCGGAAGAAAAAGAATATATCGAGAGTGATTGCCAATAAGATTAAAGGACTCCTTACCTTTGTCTGGCAGGCAATGTTTGTATTTGTTCCGATTGATTATTTTCTAGGAGTGACAAAGGTAAATCTTTCCTCGACATGGCAGATTCGCTATAATCTCAAGGACATTCTGCTTGGTATGCTGGGGTTTGAAAAGTTTAATAGTGAGTGGTGGTTTGTGATGCCATATCTAGTTCTTCTGATGATGACGCCATTACTGCTTCGCTTTTTAAAAAGAAAAAGGTCGGATTTTTTTACGGATTTTCTTATCACCTTTGGAATTGCCATGTTTTCCGCTTATGGTATAAACCAGATGCTGACCTATCCGATGTGGGAGTCATTTGCTCCAAGTACGTGGGGGATTTTATTTAGAAATGTTGTTTATTTGCTGCCAATCTATCTGATGGGGATGCTTTTTGCTAAATATCAGGTGTTTTCGTATTTTTACCGGATATCACCAGAGAGTGTACTGCGCTATGTAATTTGGTTTTTCACCGCCTTTGGATCTATGTACCTTCGCTATAAGCTGGAAACGGGAATCTATGATTTTCTGCTTGCAGGACCGATGATCTTTAGTATGGTTTGTCTGTTACGTGGGATACGTGCTGTTGTATGGGTGTCGGGAAAAGTATCTCGTTATATTACTTTGGTCTGGTTGACACATTCGTTTTATATTTTTCAATTTGGACAGGATATCGTATATTATTTTCAAAACCCGATTGCCATTACTATGGTAGAAATTGTGTTAGCATTTGGAACGGCAGCCGGCGTGTACTGGCTATTTTACTGGCTGAAAAAAATCTGGAAAAAACTGATAGCAGGAGGAGTAAAAAATGAAACAAAATAAGACAGAGGGAATGGCTCTTTTATCAAAGTATCGTGGAGTGTTGATGGGATTTGCTGCACTTTGGATCCTGATGACTCATGAGTGGCAGGTCATATCGGCAGAAGGAAGCAGTTTTCACGAAATTGAATTTTTTATAAAACGAATCGGATTTTGTGGTGTGGATTTCTTTTTACTGCTATCTGGTATCGGGATGGTTTTTGCATTGGAAAAAAGCAGTTTACCACGTTTTTATTTTAATCGTTTAAAACGCATTGTGATTCCTTTTCTGACAGTGGCGGTAGTGATGGCAGTCGTTGATCATTGGGAGCCGTCTTATTTTTTTCGATGTATTTCGGGCGTTGCTTTTTATCATGATAATATTTATGCCATTTTATGGTTTGTTCCGGCAATTGTTACATTTTATCTGCTTGTACCATTGTATTTTGCCTTATTCAGGAGAAGTAAAAACCAGGTGTTGTTTACAGTGGGGGCAATTTCTTTATGGCTTTTGCTATCTATGATATCACGTGATATCATGCGGGAAGATCTGTATGGTTTTACGAATCGTATCCCGATTTTTCTGATCGGTGTGTTATTTGGATGGTTTTGTAAACACACCAGACCGGTATGGGGGCGTGGTGCCTATATAGCTTTTTGCTGTATGCTTGCACTTGGAATATATCTTGCCTGGCAGACAAACATGTTGGGGATGGAGATACTTGTTCCTGTGTCAAACTGTTGTGTACCTAATATTTTAATCGCTATTTCCTGTTCTTTTCTGCTTTCAAAGGGGCTTGATGTGTTATCTAAATGGAAAGGAACGAGATTCCTCAGTGTCGGGTTATCAGCATTCTTTGGATTCTTTGGTATGATGAGTTTTGAGTTTTACTGTGTTCAGGAATGGGTTGCTTCCAAAGTTCTTCCTGGTCTGATTGGGCAGTTTGGAAATGCAGGAGCAAATGGAATGTTGTTGCTTATTGTAACCGTGTGCGGTCTTATTCTTTACTTTTTCAATAAAGGGGTTGTGTGGTGTATTGATCGTGCCGATCATGTGATATGTGGAAGGGAAAAGGTTTGAATTCATGAAAAAACAATATTTTTTTCTTTTTAGTTTGTTGACAGCAGTTACGCTTCTTTTTGTAGGAAGTGCAAATTCACCTTTATTCCCATATAATGTATGGGATGATGCTAATTGTTTTTTTACCGTTGGAAGATCTATGTTTCACGGTAAAGTGCTGTATCGTGACATTTTTGAGCAGAAAGGAATGTATCTGTATGTGATCTATGGATTAGGTGGACTGATTTCGAAGACTACATTCTTTGGTCCTTTTTTACTGGAAATTTTTGCGATTACTATTTTTCTGTATTATGCTGGAAAGACGATGCGTTATTATGTTGGAAGTGGAAGTGTGATGATCGCATTGCCGTTAATCCTGACTTTACTGCTTACCAGTGCCTGCTTTGAAAAGGGTGGAAGTGCAGAAGAATTTTGTCTTCCTTTTTTCATGATATGGATGTGCCACGCCATAGAAGTTTTCGGAAATAAAGGAAGTGGCGTGCGCTGGTATAAGTTCTTTATCGATGGGATTCTCTTTTCTATTGTGTTCTGGATCAAGTTTAACGTTGCATTGATTTTCGTGGGCGGTTATCTTGCCTATATGATTTATTTCATAGTAAATAAAAGAGGAAAGATGTTGCTTCCCTGTATTCTTTTAGCTGTAGCAGGATTTGTGACCGGTTCCTTACCATGTCTGATCTATTTTGCTGTGAATGGAGCTGTTAGTGATCTGTGGTTTGGATATTTTTATTCGAACCTCTTCCTTTATCAGGAAACATTTAACTGGTGGGATCGTGTTATCTATCTGCTTGGATGGACAGCGCGGTATATTAAAGAAAATATGTTAATGTCCGTATTAGCTTTTCTTGGTATTTTTGGATTTGCACGACGTCATCGCAAAACGATGGGAGCCGGCCAGCTGTTTTTGCTTCTTATGATGTGTTTTTTCTGGTTCGCCTGTGTGGTAAAACCAACGGTCATTGGTGTATATTATACACTGCCTAATATCTTATTTGCTGTGTTTGGTGTACTTGAACTGGCAGAGGTGTTTCGTGGCAGGGGTGCGATCCGGATCCGTTCCATGGGAGTGATAGCAGTGGCACTTGTGCTCTGCATCGGTTATGTATATTATGGTTCCAATCCTGCCTTTTTATTGGAAATTCCGAAAGAAGAGCTGGCGCCATATGAATTCGCACAGATTATCAAACAGGAGAAGAATGCAACTGTATTAAATTATGGCTGTCTGGACACAGGAATTTATACCTTATCTGAGACAGAACCTCCGACAAAATATTTTTGTCGTCTGAATCTGCAGAATTTTGATCAGATGGACATCGAGACAAGACGACTGATTGACGAGAAAAAGGTAGATTTTATTGTGATATTAAATGGTTCCAGAGAAGAAGATGAATCACTAAAGGGATACCATAGAATAGCATTTAAAGAGCAATATCTGACAGGAGCAACATGCTATCATCTCTATAAGAAAAATAAATAAGATTTAAAATGAGGGGCTTTTTATAGCCCCTCATAGTCTTCGTCATTCAGACGATCTTCCAGGATCATATCGATTGCTTCCCGTACAGGCGCTTCGCCTGCTTTTTTTGAAAGATGGATATCTATGTGGGGAAGAAGTTTCTCTGCGCAGTCCGCAGGAGCAAAGGTTACGCCTGCGACCTTTATGGCACTAAGATCATTTAGATCATCTCCAATATAGGCAACCTCTTCCGGCTGCAGGTGATATACTTTCATTAATTCCCTAAGTTTATCTGCTTTATTGTTAATGCCCTGAAAGAGGATACAGATCCCTACTTCCTGACATCTGTTCCGGACAATATCCGAAGTACGTCCGGTTATGATGACAGGCATGATATCATGTTTGATAAGTAGTTTGATGCCCAAACCATCTTTGGGGTTAAACGCTTTCATTGCTTCGCCTTCGTTATCAATGTAGATTCTGCCATCGGTAAGAGTCCCATCAACATCCATAACAAACATTTTAATCTTTGACATATCGATTTTCATTTGGATTCCTCCCTTTAGTGTAGTACACCCTCAAAATGAGAAGGCGTGATAAAGTTTATGGAACAGTTATTTTTTCTTGTATTAAGATAATCTTCCAACATACTGCGTATATTGCGGTTTGCTTCCTCTGCGTTAAGTGTATTACGTGTTTTTTCCATTGATTTCTGAATGTAGTTCTGATTGCTGCTGTTATGGCTGTATCCATCAAAGCCGGCAATGGCAATACTTTTAACATTCATAAGATCTAAAAGCCTTAGAAGCAGGATTCCGGAATTATCTAATTGTTCCCATCCGCATTTAACCAGGCGACTGAAATTTATGACATACTGATCTTTATTATGCAAGGTAGTAACATTGGAAGTTACTATTTTTTTGTAGTCCGAAAAGTGAGCAGCATTCTGCCAAAACTGATACCGGTTTTTGTTGCTGAAATAAGCATAGTGAATAGGATAATCGGATGTAAGCAGATTAACACTGATGACAACCGGCTGTGTATCTTTGGTGTATTGGTCAATAACTTCTTTGTGTGATACCAGTGTATGACCAGGTAATAGTATCAGAATATCCTTTCCGGATAATACTTCCTTTAATTGTTTCACGGATGCGCTGTCATCGCACTGCGTACTCTGATATTCGATATATGTTTTTTCTAACAGATCATAATCATAACGTTTTCGATCCGTTGCATCCAGACGATTTAGCAGAAAGTTGATATCACGGCTTGCGATGCCGGCTTTCGTCGATAAATAGGAAATATTATTTACATGTGCGCTATGTGAGCCGGCAAGGAAGTAAGGGATGGAGTAGCCCCATTCATATTCTTTGTGGAAACCATCAATGTAGTTATCAATCAGATCCAGAATAATATCAATATCATAACCGGAGTTAAATTTTCGATTCATATACTGCATGACAAGTTCTGTGTTGGTATTTCCGGCTCCACGTCCCATGCCTGCCATAGTGGCATCGACAACGATATCACGAAGCCCCTGACTCATTTCAATAAAGTCCTGAGACAGAGAAAAGGACATCTGAAGATTGTTATGCGAGTGAAAACCGATTTTTGCATTGGTCCATAGATTGTGATGGATCAGATAAAAGACACGTTGCAGATCTTCACGGTACATGGAACCAAATGTGTCTACAATGGAAAAGGCATATGGTTCGAGATCATTTACCTCTTCAATCAGTTCAAGAAGCTCAGCATCTGTATAGCCAAGGATATCAACCGGCTGCACATAGAGCTTATAACCTTTTTCAATAATGCTGCGGCAAAAAGCAATTACGTCATGACGTTCGTGCTTAAAAAAACAAGCGCGGACACCATCAATCGAACTTCCATCATACGGTTCCAGATTGCTCACGTGGTAACGGCTGTAATCGGCCAGACAGACATAGGAGGCCTGTTTACGGTTTTCCGGAAGAAATGAGCGTATCTGAGCGGCATTGTTAAAGATCGTAGTTCCTTCCTGATGTGGTTCGTCCTTAAGAAAACCACATTCAATTACATCTACGCCGCTTTCTGTGAGACCACGGATACTTCCTTTGATCGCTGTGTTACCAAACTGACTATTAATGAGATAACCGCCATCCCGTAAAGTACAATCTAAAATATTGACTCGTTTCATAATGTCTCCTCACCTTTTATTATTCGTTCAACTTTTTCTACATGTTCAGGCAGATCAACGCCGATAGAAGAGTACTGTGTTTCTTTTAGGCGTATTTTATAACCTTTTTGCATGGCACGCAACGGTTCAATTCCCTCACCAAGTTCCAGTTCGGTCTGTTGCATGTTAGAAAAGGCAAGCAGAAAATCACGTTTATAGGCATAGATACCTACATGGCGGAAGACTCGCGCCAGCTTTCCATCCTTGCAGTTTGAGGGAATGACAGAACGTGAAAAATATAAGGCATCGCCTTTGTCATCTGTTACTACTTTTACTGTGCTTGCTGCCTTGATTTCATCCGGATCTGTAATTTCTTTTTTCAGACTGCCAAAGTATACACTGTCATCTTCTAAAAAGATGGAAATCACCTGCCGGATCATCTCCGGATTAATAACCGGTTCGTCACCCTGTACATTGACGAACAGATCTCCTTCTATTTTTTCTGCTACTTCGGCAACACGGTCGGAACCCGTTTCGTGTTCGGAAGAGGTCATAATAACATTCATATTATATTCGCTGCAAGCAGCTTTAATACGCTCATCATCCGTTGCGATATATACTTCATCAAATTCTTTTACTTTTTTTGCCTGTTGGTATACCCAGTAGATCATCGGTTTACCACAGATAGAAACGAGTGGTTTGCCGGGAAAACGACTGGAGCGGTAGCGTGCAGGTATCACACCGATTATCTTCATATTTGCCTCCTATATAGGTTAATCATTGTTCAATACATCTTCAAGTTTAACACGGGGGAAAATCTCCAGATTGCCACCGCGTGTTGCATTGTATATTTTTATATCATGTTTCTTTGCATAGTCATCAAGAAGAGCATATACTTCCAGTGAACGGTCAATGATATGCTCGCCAATCTGTTTGGTTGTCAGAGATTTTGCTTTCATTCGTGTCTTAATACGGTTGATGTCTGTTTCTGCCACTTCTTTTGTTGTATAGTTGTCAGTGAAATGTCCGCCTTTGTCATGAGGATTTGTACAGTCAACACCAAGCAGATAGATTTCCTTAAAACCCATATGAAACGCCATCTCGGCAGCAAGTGACAAAACGGTTGCCTTGATCATGCAGTATGCGTAGATGTTACCACGGACTTTATAGCGTTCACTTTGAATGGTGTGAATGTAAGTCGTATCAATTGGTTTTTTTCTCATGCGCCGATACGTTCTCTCGGTGGTGAAGAGAGGAGATTTAATCTTCTCAGACAATTCAACACCAAGTTTGGATGCATAAATCGTGTCAGATACGCAGTGGAACGATGGACGCCATTTGGTCTGGTCAAAAATCTTATATACCATATTTGTGCCAAAGGTGTATTCATCCTGTAAAAGATCAAGGTCATGACCGTTCAGGCTTGGACCGTTACCGATCAGAAAGCATCGTTCCCCTTTATGAATATTTTTGAGACTCTGCAGACGCAGGCTGTTATTGTTGTGGAACAAGCCATGCGAACGGAAAAAACCAAGCGTATTATATTTTAATATCTGTTGCAGGATATGAATACGGTTGAGCGTTTTCTTTTGATATCGAATGATGTTTTCCACGACACCTCGTTTATGAGGAATTAGTGTGAAACATTGTTCAATAACCTTTTTGGCAGAGTTCCCCGATTCAAGAGGGTTAAATCGTGCATTAAAAGCCTGAAATTCTTTTTTGTATGAAAAATGCTGCAACTGATCCTTTACTGCCTGTGCCAGCTCTTCTATGGTAGAGGTGAGCGGACCAGGAAGTTCTTCCGGTGACAGATAAAAGCCACGGATCTCTTTGTCATAATCTTCGCGGTCAAACATATGAAAAACCATCGGGCGGTATAAGTTGGCGTAGTCAAACATAGTAGATGAGTAATCTGTAATCATCAGGTCACTAATCAGATATAGCTCATTGATATCTTCCGCTTCACTCACATCAATTATGTGAGGACAATCTGCTATATTTGCCCGATTCCTGATCTGATGATGAGCACGAAAGAGGAGAATGTAATCTTCTCCCAGTTGTTTCATAAGTTCTGAAAGATCGACCTTATTTGTCCAGGCAAAGTGTCCCTCTTCGTTAACATATGAGTCACGCCAAGTAGGCGTATAGAGAATTACCCATTTGTCCGGAGGTATCTGCCATTTTTCTTTTTCCTTTTGTATCTCTTCTTCAGTGTAATGAAACAACTTGTCGTTGCGCGGATAACCGGTAGCTGCAAAGGCGTTTCTTTTTTCCTGAGACAGATCAAAAGCAGTAGACATTTTATCTTTATAATAGGGAGAAGGACTTGGAAAGTAAGTTACCTTTTTCCCTTTGTCGTGATAACGTTTATGCATATGCTCCTTTGTCTGCCTTGGATCCGAATCAGTTGTGATATCGCATCCAAGCCGTTTAAGCGGAGTACCATGCCAGGTTTCAATATAAATCTGTTTTTTAGATGGTTTTAGATAATCAGCCACGGTAACATTATTGATCCAGTATCGGGCGCTGGCATAGTAGCGGCGGTATTCTCTGGTTCCCTTGCGAACAAGGATCGTGTGATGATTTTCCAAAAGATACTGATATTTCTCAGGTTTCTGAAAAGCCCATACAAAGTAATATGAGCGGTATTCTTCATGAGTTAAAAGTTCTTCATATATAGCACGAACACTGTCGTTATATCCTTTCCCACCATAGGATTCAAAGACAATAAAATTATCGGAAATGGTAGATGTCATACGGGTGAAATCGTAGCGAATACGATTTTTATAATAGGATATGTTCTGTCGTAACATATAGCGTTGACGATCATCCATAATAATTGCTTCCTTTCTATAAGTATTATAAATAACTACTCATTCACTACTATACAGATTTCGGGAATAAAAGTCAAATTTTTCTGCCTGAAAAGTTGACAAACAGGTAGAGAATAGGATAAAGTGAAAAGAGGAAATTTAAATGAAGGTAGGAGGATGCTGAGATGGCACAGAAAAAAATAATATATATGGTAGTTCCCTGCTATAATGAGGAGGAAGTATTAGACGAGACTACCCGGCAGCTTTCAGCAAAAATACAAGGGCTGATCGATTCAGAAAAAATTAGTGAGAGGAGTCGTATCCTGTATGTGAATGATGGATCGAAGGACCAGACATGGGCAGTTATTTCACGTTTACATGAAGAATATCCTTTAGTAAGCGGGTTGAATCTGTCACGTAACCGTGGACATCAGAATGCAGTTCTGGCTGGCCTGATGTATGCAAAAGAGCATTGTGATGCCGCAATCTCAATGGATGCGGACCTGCAGGATGATATTAATGCGATTGACGAGATGGTAGAAAAATTCAATCAGGGGATTGATGTCGTCTATGGAGTGCGCAGCAGCCGGAAAACGGATACTTTTTTTAAAAAATTTACAGCAGAAGGCTTTTATAAGATTATGCAGTGGATGGGTGTGGATATTGTGTTTAATCATGCGGACTATCGTCTTATGAGCAAGCGTGTGCTGCAACAGATGGAAAATTATAAAGAGGTAAATCTGTTTTTAAGAGGAATGGTTCCCCTTATCGGATATCCGTCAGATAATGTTTATTATGAACGACATGAGCGCTTTGCCGGTGAAAGTAAGTATCCATTGAAGAAAATGTTGTCATTTGCCTTTGATGGCATTACTTCATTTAGTGTAAAACCGATTCGTTTTATTTTAAGTATAGGGATGATTATTTTTATTGTCAGTCTTGCTATTCTGATCTATTCGATCGTACGCCATTTTATGGGAGATACCGTTCTGGGATGGAGCAGCCTCATGGTATCGATATGGGCGCTGGGAGGCTTGCAATTGCTTGCAATCGGTGTTGTGGGCGAGTACATTGGAAAGATGTATCTGGAGACAAAAGGCCGTCCGAGATTTGCTATACAGGAAGTGCTGAATGATGTAGAAGAGACGGGTGAAGTGGTAGATCATCCAAATCGGTAAAATATAGTATAAAAAAACAGGTGCAGAAGATAAGAGCTGCACCTGTTTTTTTGCCGGGTGGGGGGATCTATGCTGTTTTCTTCGAACGTTTAAAAACCCATTCGCGCTGGATCTGAAAACTAATGGTGAATAAGATTGTATCAATGATACATTTTCTCAAGGTTGAATATGTAATAAATGTCAGGAAATGATTGACAAGCAGTGCAGATAGTAATAACTGCACAATACATAATATATAATATTTTAATATAATGACCGGCGAGCGGGAATCATTCTTGAATACTTGCTTTTTGTTCATAAAAAAATTGTATAAAGAACTCATCAGGCGTGATATCACCGTTCGCATAAGGATCAATACGGATAGTTCACCAAAAGGCAGTGACAGATTATCCGGGATGACAGGACGGAGGATGTACCCCAATATCCAGTACAAAAATATATCAATCAGAAAACTGGAAAGAGAGCTCAACATAAATTTTACGAATACTTTATAGATCCGGATGGAATCTAAAAAAGGATTAAAGTGAGAACTTTCGTTATTTTCAAGATAGATGGTTTCGATTGGAAACTCCATAATATCGATATGGAATTCTTTTGCAGTGATTAGCATATTCATCTCATATTCAAATCGTTCCCCCTTTGTTGCGGCAAAATAATCCCGGATGAGAGGGGTGGGAAGACCACGTAAACCGGTCTGGGTATCACTGACATTAATGCCGCAAAGCAAACGGATGAGCTGGCGTGTCAATTTATTGCCAAAACGGCTTCGAAAAGGTATTTCGCTGCTGACAAACTGGCGGCAGCCAAGAATCAGTTTGTCAGGATTTTCATAAGTTAGTCTGGCGCAGGTATCAATGTCCTTTAAAACATGCTGACCGTCACAGTCTACCGTTACAGCTCCTGATATTTCAGGACAGGATTCCAGAATGTAATTGAAAGCAGATTTGAGTGCCATCCCTTTTCCGAAATTAACAATGTGGCGTATGAGTTTACATCCATACTGCTCTTTACAGATTTTAAAAAATGACCGGTTACACAATTCGCTTCCGTCATCAACGAGTATGATGTTTTCATAACCGGACATGCGCAGATCATGAACCAGTGAAACCATGCGGTCATCAGGATCCAGCGCAGGAATGATGATGGCTATGTTTTCTTTGTAATGCCCCAAAATAGTTTTCCCCCTTAACGATCATGTATGATGTGTTACTGTGTATTTTTTCTCCAGCCGTATAGGACGATAGGACAGTTTTGCCTGCCTCAGATTATCCTGGCCAAGATCATCTTCCCGGTTAACGATTACGGCGTTGGGAAATTCATTTAGGATAAACTGCTGATTAATATAGTTATAGAGTCCTTTGTAGGAAACGTCTGCTTTTTCAATATGAACGATGGCACAACGGATAGAAGGAATATAAGAACCTACCGTATAAGCTTTTAATTCCCCATGGATGCGTACGCCGCCAATTTTACATTGAATGGATTGACAGTTTCCAAATAACCGGTAAATACCATCTTCTTCATCATCGATACAGTGGTATTTATCATAAATGCGCCGCTCGTCAAGCCATTTTTGATGGAATTGTTCGATTTCTTCAATATGATCGATCCCCAGTGTTTCGTATTTAAAAGTACCATCATATTCACGTAAAAAGCTGTTAAGCAGATTTTTCTTTTTATGCATGGATTTTCCGCTTAAAGTACGGAGTTTGTCTGCATCATAAAGATAATCAAAGCTGTCACGATCCTTTTCTAAAGTATACTCGGCCAGACATCCGGTTTCTGTCAAAATCTGCACCATGCGTTCATCAATATTGTAGAACACAGGATTTTCGTGTAACGTGTTTTGAAAATAATGTTCTAAACGATGAAAGACCTCTGGCAGATCGTCTTCTTTGCAGAGAGGTGCAAACGAACCATGATGTCCATGAACTTCCATGATCAGATAAAGAGCCAGATCATCGACAGCAAATTTTGTGTGATAGTAGTTTTCCCATAAAAACTGATTGAGAAAATGCCCCTCACTAATATACAGGGGGCGTAATTTCTCATAATCAGCAAAGATATTCTGAACAAAAGGTGAAATTGGTTTTAATTGTAACATAGATTCTCCATTTCTCAAAATCAATTTTTGCTTTTCTCTGCATTCGCAGCGTTACGTTTAGCACGATAACGTTCTGTTCCGTCCAGAATTTTTTTGCGGATTCGCAGGTTCTTTGGCGTTACTTCCAATAACTCATCTGTATCGATATAATCAAGTGCTTGTTCCAGACTGAGTTCTCTTGGCGGTGTCAGACGGAGAGCTTCATCCGCACCGGAAGATCGCGTGTTTGTCAGATTCTTTTTCTTGCATACATTCACTTCAATATCATCCGATTTGGCATGCTCACCAACAATCATGCCGCCATAGACTTTCTCACCGGGACCAACAAAAAGTGTACCACGTTCCTGTGCATTAAATAAACCATAGGTGATTGTTTCACCATCTTCATATGCAATAAGAGACCCCTGCTTACGATATGGAATTTCTCCTTTGAAAGGACCATAACCTGCAAATTCGGTATTAATCACGCCGTTTCCTTTTGTGTCCGTCATGAATTCACCACGATAACCGATCAGACCACGGGAAGGAATGAGAAACTCTAAACGTGTTGTTCCTGCATTTAACGGATTCATTGCCTGTAATTCACCTTTTCGCTGGCTGAGCCGGTCGATGACATTACCGGTAAATTCATCCGGCACGTCGACAAAAGCACGTTCCATAGGCTCAAGTTTTTTACCATTTTCATCTTCTTTATAAAGAACTTCTGCTTTACTAACAGCAAATTCATATCCTTCACGGCGCATATTTTCAATCAATACAGATAAATGGAGTTCACCTCGGCCGGATACTTTGTAGGCCTCTGTTGTTTCCGTGTCCTCAACACGAAGTGATACATCCGTGTTGAGCATACGGTACAGACGATCGCGCAAATGACGGGAAGTAACATACTCGCCTTCCTGACCGGCAAGAGGACTGTCGTTTACCATAAAGTGCATGGCAATCGTCGGTTCGGAGATCTTTTGGAAAGGAATTGCTTGTGGATTTTCCGGACTACATAAAGTATCACCAATATGAATGTCAGAAATACCTGAAATGGCAACGATGGAACCGATACCGGCTTCATTTACTTCAACACGGTTCAGACCTTCGAATTCATATAATTTGGAAATTTTTACTTTTTCGCATTTGTCCGGGTCATGATGATTTACGATAACCGCTTCCTGATTGACTTTGATTGTTCCATTATCAACCTTACCAATACCGATACGTCCTACATATTCATTGTAGTCAATGGTGCTGATCAGAACCTGTGTGCTGGCATCCGGATCCCCTTCCGGTGCCGGAATGTAATTAATAATGGCATCAAAAAGAGGTTTCATATCAGTGCCGGGAATATTGGCATCCGTAGAGGCAACGCCCTCTTTTGCTGAGGCAAAAATAAATGGACAGTCAAGCTGGGCATCGTCAGCGTCCAGATCAATGAACAGTTCCAGAATTTCATCCACCACTTCTTCCGGTCTTGCTTCCGGTCGGTCAATCTTATTGACACATACAACAACGGGAAGGGAGAGTTCCAGTGCCTTCTTGAGTACAAATTTTGTCTGTGGCATAGCCCCTTCAAATGCGTCGACAACAAGGATAACGCCATTTACCATTTTTAATACACGCTCAACTTCTCCGCCAAAATCAGCATGTCCCGGTGTATCAATGATATTGATCTTAATTCCATTATATGAGATAGCAGTGTTTTTGGATAAAATTGTTATACCGCGTTCGCGTTCAATGTCATTGGAATCCATGACACGTTCAGCAACCTCCTGATTGGCACGGAATACACCGCTTTGCTTTAAAAGTTCATCAACTAGAGTTGTTTTGCCATGATCAACGTGGGCGATGATGGCAATGTTACGAATATCTTCTCGTTTTGTTTTCATCTTTATCCTTCCTTCTTATGGTACAATAATGGGGTGTACCATGCTCTTTTTCGTGTTTTTTAAAATCAAATGATTATTATATCATGGTTTTTATGGTGTGGCAAGTTTTATTCGGACTCAAACTCTGCAATTCTTATACTAGGCATTTACGATAAAATGTGATAAAATAAAATCTATGTAAGCTGAACAAGGAGTGGAAAAATGAAAAATACAAGGAACAAAGAAGAGTATGAAAAAAACGATATATTTGACTGCATCATGAGTTTACCGGGTCTTCGTATTATGTGGCCGTTCTACAGTAAGTTCAAGGATAAACTGTTGTATCTGTTTTTTGGTGCATTGACAACCTTGGTGAATCTGGTGGTATTCTATCTTTTGACGGAGAGACCGTGGCAGATTAATGTTACGGTGGGAAATGTTATTTCTATTATATTGGCAATTTTATTTGCTTATATTACCAATAAGATTTGGGTTTTTAATTCAAAGACCAATGATGCAAAAGCGTTATTTGCGGAGTTCGCCCGGTTTGTCGGCGGACGAATGTCTACTATGGTTATAGAAGTTGGTGGCGTATTCCTCATTTTTAATATCATGGGACAGCCGAAGATGCTGGCAAAATTAGTTACACAGGTGATCGTTATTATTGGAAACTATTTTATCAGCAAGTTCCTCGTATTCCGTAATGTGGAGGACGAGAATTGATTACGGTGGACATGAAAATGACATATGGATTTCTTAATATTTGCATGAGTAACTCCGATATATTTATTGAAGAATAGGAAAGTTAGTATTGGCAGAAAGGTATGATTAGTAATATGAAAAGTAGATTAAAGAAATATAGAAAGACAAAATATTTGTTTTTGCTGTTATTGGTACTGACAACAGGTGCCTTTTTTCTACAGAGTGATCATGGACACGCAGCAGATGAAATCTTTATTACCTATAATGGACAGGACCTTGATCCTGCGGTACCGATACAGATGACTTCCAGCAGTATGCAGTTGATGTTGCGTACGACGGGTACGGCATATGATGACGAACGTTATAAGGTTGAGTGGTCGATTGAGGATTCTGCAGTACGTGATGTGATCGCTTCCATCGAACAGAGTAAGACAAGTAAATTGATTGCCACTGTCCATGCGTTGTCACCTGGTAATGTTACCGTGACGGCAACGGTAAAAGATAGCATGATAGACGATGCCGTGCTGGGAAGTACGACGTGTAATATCAACGTTATGTTTGCAATTGATACATCACTTAATGCGGATATATATCGTTATGTAAATGAGACGGATACCGAACGTTCCCTTGTCTTGTATGCAGATGATGCACCGGTTCAGATGGATCTGAACTTTGGTGAGGCTTCTCATGCACAGTGGATCAGTTCCAATGAAGAAGTTGTTACCGTTGGGCAGAATACAGGAATACTGACGCCGGTAGGCGCGGGGCGTACGCAGATAACAGCTTCCTATACTCCGCCCGGAGATTCGAGTGTTACGTATACAGCGTTGCTGAATGTGTATGTAAAACCAAAAGTGTCCCTCAGCAATGGCAGTGGATATACGAATTCTCTAGTAAATAAGAAGATCAGTTCCGGATCTTATATTTATACCGATACGGTGTTTACCAATAATATACAGGCAATCCGAAACAAAGTTACCTGGGTTATTAAACAGGATGATGGACGAGGCAATCCGAAAGTATTAGCCAATTCGCTTGGGATGGAATCGGATCTGATCCATGTGACTCCTTCCGGCATGTATAGTAATGAACTTAAGATTGAAGGAACGGCAGGGAAATACGTTATTGAATTTTATACCAATGGTACTTATGTAAGTGAATCCAACCATACAGAAGCATATGAGCCAACGGTATTCACTTTTACTTTGACGGCGGCTATTGGAGATAAGGAAGAAACGTTAGGGTCAGGTGACTCGCTTGATCTGGCACAGGCGTTTGGTATGACCAGAGAGGATTTTCTCCGCTATTTTATTTCTACAAACTGGACGAAAGATGGGGGAGCAATTTACAATTATGCAAATTATGACAGTACAACAGGTGTTCTTACGATTAAAAATAATGTGGCAGAAGGAACGCTGATCGATCAGGTCAATGTGAAACCGGCTTATAAGAAAAATGTAGCAGAACTTCTTGGCCTCGATGCTGAGAACGAGGATGTTCTGAATGCCATGCCGATGACATTCCGTGTCGTTGTTAACCTGAAGGATCAATTGCGGCTGAGCGCTACCAGTATTACGCTTTCTGAAAAGGCAGAGTACCAGTTGACTGCTACCTATAATGGTACATATGATGAACCTGTAAAATGGAGCAGCTCGGATTCATCATATGTAAAAGTGGATGATAATGGTCTTATTACGGCATTAAAGAATACAAAAGGCGACGTTGTTGTTACTGCTTCTCTGACGAATGCTGCCGGTAAGACGATCACGGCGTCCTGTCTGGTTGTTGTTGAGCCGGCTTTGAGTTCGTTCTCATTAGATCCGAATGTGACGGAAATGAGTATGTTTGTCGGCGAGAGTACAACAATTAAGGCAGTCATTAAACAGGCTATTACAAATGCACCGTTATCCTGGTCGTGTTCAACGGCAAATTCCAATATTTTTTCCGTTTCAACGTCATCGGATTGCAAGAGTGCTATCATTACTGCAAATGGTACGGGAACGGCGGATCTGGTTGTAGAAAATACAGTAAATAAGGAAGACCGGAAGACAATTCGTATAACGGTTCGTTCTGCTATTCAGTCAATTTCTTTAAAAAATGAAGAGATGTCCGTTCCGCGTTACAAAGACGGATACAATATGGGGAAAAATGATGTTTCCTATATGCCGACGAATGCAACGGATACAGATCTGATCTGGACCAGTTCTAACACATCGATTGCTACTGTTGATGATGAGGGGTATATTTCGTTTATTAATGCAGGTGTTACGCTGATCACAGTCAGGCCGGTTAATAATCCAAATGGTATTATGGCCTCCTGTCTGCTGACGATCATTGGATCAGCCGATAAGATATCGTTTAGTGAAAATGATATTACGATGAATGTGGGTGAGACACATTCGGTTACAGTGGATTTTGAACCGATCAACACAACAGCGGATTTGACCTGGACACCAACCGGCGATGGTAAGGATTGTGTGACGATACTGCCGTATGATGAGGCCAGAGCGATTGCGTCATTCCAGGCTAAGGCACCGGGAACGGCGTATATTAATGTCACATCGCCGCAGACGGGTACTGAGACGATTAAGATTACGGTGAAGCAGCCTTCTACGGGAATCGCTATTACACCGAAGAAACTGACTGTTATGACAGGGACGGTTGCTCAGCTTGAGGCGAAATTAATGCCGGCTAATTCTACCGATACGATCAGTTGGCGCAGTTATAATGCCGGTGTTGCTTCTGTGGATGAAAATGGTCAGGTGAAAGGTGTTAAAGCGGGCACAACGTTTATTGAAGCCAGAGCATATAATGGAAAAACAGCAGGAGCTCTGGAGGTTGTTGAGGTAACTGTTTTAGATGGATTAAAGAGTATTTCCCAGGATACAGCGAGAAAAACTGTGCAGGTGGATGACTCGATCATTCTTGCCCCGGTTTTTAATCCGACAACTGCATATAATAAGGAAATGAAATGGAGTGTAGCTGATTCCGGGATAGTCAGGGTTGAGGCATCCGGCGTATCCAACGCTAAAGTCACGGGTGTCAAAGTAGGAACTACGATGGTGACAGGAACAAGTGCAGAAGGTGGTCTATCGCTTTCTTACCTGATCGATGTGGTAGCTAGACCGAAGGCCAATAATACAAAGGTATCATTGACGCCTGACTCCAAGTTTTTGAAGGTCGGCAAGTCCTTTTATATTACGGCATCCGTTTCCGGCACATCCAATAAGAAAGTTAAGTGGAGTACAAGTAATAAAAAAGTGGCCTCTGTTTCTTCCGGCGGAAAAGTAAAGGGCAGGAAGATCGGCACGGCGTATATTAAGGCTACGGCAAGAGATGGAAGTGGAGCTTATGCCCGCTGTAAGGTTCGTGTTGTACGAAAGGTGACAAAGATTAAGCTAAATAAGTATACAGGCAGAGTTCTGATCGGCAATACAATGAAGTTAAAAGCTACTATTAAGCCTAAGAACGCAACAATACGATCGGTTTCATGGTCTTCCAGTAATAAGGCAGTTGCCACGGTCAGCAATACGGGGCGAGTGCTTGGTGTGGGAGAGGGGATTGTCAAGATTAAGGCAAAAGCAAAGGACGGTTCTGGTAAATCTGCTACTTGTATTGTTCGTGTCAGTGAGCCGGTAGAAGCAACCGGTATTTCGGTGGCAAACAATCAGATTACGGTAGCAAAGGGAAAGATAGCACAGTCAGGTATTACTTTAAATCCGGCTAACTCAACTACCGGCATCAAGTATCATTCCGATAATCCAGCAGTTGCTACGGTGAACAAATATGGTAAGATAAAAACGAAACGTGCCGGAGAGGCTACAATCTATGGAAAAACACCTACCGGATTGTATGGGTACTGTGATGTTCTGGTTGTTGATATGAAGCGTAAGGCAGTTACGTTACGGCAGTATGATACCGAGCAATTGGCAGTGAATGAGATTAGGAGTGGTGTTACCTGGTATTCGAAAGATATCAATATTGCAACGGTATCTGAAAACGGTCTTGTTACCGGGCGTAAAAAGGGAACAACTATTGTTTATGCAGTTGTAAATGGTGTGAAGCTTGGTTGCCGTGTTACCGTTAAAAATATTAAATAGAGAAAATAGATGGGAGGATTTTATTGTTAGTCAATTTACACGTAAAGAATTTTGCTATTATTGACCAGATTGATGTAGATTTTGGAAAACATCTCAATATTCTGACAGGTGAAACCGGAGCCGGTAAATCAATCCTGATCGGTTCGATTGGAATTGCTTTGGGAGCCAGAGTATCACCGGATATGATCGGTTCGAATGGGGATCATGCGATGGTTGAGATTGTGTTCTATATTGAAGAAGAAGAAACACTTCAGAAGCTGCGTGATCTGGATATTGAGACGGAGAATGGCCAGATTGTCATATCGCGGAAGATTATGGAAAATCGAAGCGTAAATAAGATTAATGGAACAAGTGTGCCTGTCAGTCTCATCCGGCAGGTGGCAGCGCTTTGTATTGATATTCATGGACAGCATGAGCACCAGTCTTTGCTGAAAAAAGAAAGACATTTGGAAATTGTTGATGAGTATGCTGGGAAAAAATGTGAACAATTACGTGAAAAGATACGAAAACAATATCAGAAATATGCTGACTTAAGGCAGGAATTGGAGCAGGAGTCATTATCAGAAGAAGAGCGCGCCAGACAATTAGGTTATTTGGAATATGAGAGACAGGAAATTCTGGCAGCTGAACTGCAGCCGAAAGAGATGGCGGAAATTGATGATAGATTTCGTGTGGCATCCCAGGCGGGGGTAATCCTGGAATCACTGGGAGCGGTTCATCAGATGTGCAGTGAAACTGCAGGAGGAGCGGTCAGTCATAGTTTGCAGCAGTTGCAGCGGATCAGCAATACAGATTCTCATGTGGATGGCTTCACGGAGGAATTACTGCAGATTGAAAGTCTTCTTGGTGACTTTAATCGGGAGATTGCTGATTTTATGTCAGAGTTTACTTTTGATGAACGGGAACTCGCAGAAATGGAGCAGAGGCTCGATTGTATTCATAACCTGCAAAGAAAATATGGTAATACATATGAGGAAATACAAGAGCATCTGGCAGAGGTGGAAGACAAGCTGGAAAAGCTGCAGGATTATGATCATTATTGTGAGGAAAGAAAGCAGAAATTATCTCTATGGCGGGAAGAATTGGAACAGGATTGTTCCCATTTGACGGAATTGCGCAGAAAGGCTGCGGATAAGCTGCAGGTTCAGATAGCAGAGGCATTGCACGATTTGAATTTTGCCCATGTTGATTTTGAAATCGTTATGAATAAAAAGACGGATATAACAACAGGTGGCTGGGATGATATTGAATTTATGATTGCAACCAATCCGGGAGAATCGAGAAGAAGTCTTGGAAAGATCGTCTCCGGCGGTGAATTATCACGCATCATGCTGGCAATCAAGTCAGTGTTTGCTGATTCTGATCATATTGAAACATTGATTTTTGATGAGATTGATGTTGGGATAAGTGGAAGAACGGCACAAAAAGTTTCTGAAAAAATGAGTGTTTTAGGAAAACATCATCAGGTTATATGTATTACTCATCTGGCGCAGATAGCGGCAATGGCAGATACGCATTTTGTTATTGAAAAAAGAACAGAGGAAGGTCATTCGGTTACGGAGATCCGATCCTTAACAAAGCCGGAAATGGAAGAAGAACTGGCACGTATTCTGGGAGGGGTTGAGATTACAGACGCTGTTCGTCAAAATGCACATGAGATGAAATTGCTAGCGGATGGGTGTAAGGATTACATGAAATAATAAAATATGGTTATAGTAAATAGGAGTCATGATCATTTTGGTCTGAGACTTCTATTTTTTTTGGAAAGGGTGAATCATGATGGCAAAAAAGCTGAGAATGTGTTTTGTTGGATTTCTTGCCCTGGATCTATTGATTCTTGGGTGTCTTTTATATCGTTCCATCCGGAATGATATTCCGGATCAGTTGGTATCCTATCTGGGGGAGAAAGAAAACATAGAAATGCCGTCAATTTTTGAAACGGAAAATACAATTGCTGCATTGAATGTAACAAATCATTCTAATGGTTTTTCGTTCGTATCTGAAAAGATGGGACAATATCAAGTGCCTGTGCGCTTGTTTGGTATTGTTCCGATTAAAAATATGGATGTAAAGGTAATCCGTAAGATGAAAGTATCTCCCATCGGGGAACCCATTGGAATATATGTGGAGACAAATGGATTGTTTGTCTTGGACTCCGTAGAGATTAAAGGATTGGATGGATTGACGTATTCACCGGGAAAACACATATTACGAAGTGGCGATTATATTCTACAATGGGATGGTCAGCCTGTTCCTACTATTCGAAAGCTGAATTTTCAAATACAAAGAACGAAAGATCGAAAAGTATCTGTCAGAATCAGGAGAAATAACGAAGAACTGGAAGTGGCAGTCAGACCGATCCGTGCAACAGACCGGTCTTATAAGATCGGAGCGTGGGTTCGTGAGGACACGCAGGGAATAGGAACACTGACCTATATAACAGAACAGGGGAAATTTGGTACGCTGGGGCATGGGATTTCGGATGTTGATACGGGTACCCTGCTGAATCTTCATGGTGGAGAAATGTATAGTACAAAGATAGTCGATGTGATAAAGGGAAATAAAGGAGAGCCGGGGGAACTGCAGGGTTATATCGACATGGTGGCAGATAATGAGATTGGTAAAATAAAGAATAATACGGATGTGGGCGTGTTTGGAACGATGAATAATTCGGAAAAAACACTGAGATCACATGATCAGATGCCCGTTGGGATGAAACAGGAGTTAAAACAGGGAGAAGCCTTTATCTATCTTAATCTTGAGGGGGCGCCGCAGAAATATAAAATAGAAATAGAAGAGATCAACATAAATAGTCATGACAATAAAAGTTTTGTTATTCATGTGGTTGATGACCGATTATTAAAATTGACCGGTGGCATCGTGCAGGGGATGAGCGGTTCTCCAATATTACAAAAAGGAAAGATTGTAGGAGCAGTGACACATGTTTTTGTTGATGATCCAACAAGAGGATATGGGGTGTTTATAGAGGAGATGCTGGAAAAGAATTAGAATAAATCCGTTTACTTATAACGGCAAAAATAATTATAAAATGGGAAATGGCAGGAGTAGAGGCTACAGAATGATAAATTTTATCAAGTAGACCTCTATACATAACAAAACAGTGATGATAAAATAAGTTAGTGAAAACTAATCAACGGATTCTGAAAGGAGTTGAGCAACATGATCAATGTGATCATTATATGTGTGCTGATTGTGCTTGGAATAATTGGAATTCGATCAAGTGCCAGGCATTTTAAAGGAGAAGGAGGATGTTGTGGAGGTTCTACCGTAAAGGTCAGAAAAAAGAAATTAAAGCAGGTTGACAGGCAAAGGATTTTTGTTGTTGACGGGATAACCTGTGATCACTGCAAGAACCGCATTGAGAGCAGGCTGAATTGTTTGGATGGAGTGTCTGCAAAAGTCAATGTAAAGAAGAAAACAGTTGAGGTTTTCATGGAAAAACAAGTCGAAGAAGAAGATGTCATAGAAACAATAGAGAAGGCCGGTTATGAGGTGACGGATATTCTTTAGAATAAAACAGGGCAAGGAAAGGCAGGCAAGATATGGAAAAAAATAGAAATGATTTTTTGGAGATTGTAAATGTAAAAAAAGGATATGGAATGGGAGAGACCAGACAGGAAGTTTTGTGTGGGATGGATTTTTCTGTAAAGAAGGGTGAGTTTTGTGTTTTGCTTGGACCATCTGGGTCGGGAAAATCAACCCTGCTAAATATCATAGGAGGTATTGACAAAGCGGATTCAGGCTATATTGCTATCAGGGGGGAGAAACTGGAAGACATGAATGATAAGGGGCTGACACAGTATAGACGAAAGCACTTAGGGTATGTATTTCAGATGTACAATCTGATTGCAAATCTGAATGTGAAAGAGAATATCGAAGTTGGAGCTTATCTTGCAGATGATCCGCTTGATATAGATGATTTATTACATACGCTTGGTTTGTACGAACACCGGTATAAACTTCCTAACCAGTTGTCTGGTGGGCAGCAGCAAAGAGTATCAATTGGCAGGGCAATAGTGAAAAATCCTGATATTCTGCTTTGCGATGAGCCAACGGGGGCTTTAGATTATACGACATCAAAGGAAATTCTTACGTTGATCGAAGATGTCAATAAAAAATATGGCAATACGGTTATCATGGTTACACATAATGAAGCAATCAGGGGAATGGCAGATCATGTTGTTAAGTTGAGAGATGGAAAGATTCGCAGGAATGAGAAAAATGATAATAAGATTTCCGCTTCAGACATTGAGTGGTAGGAGGAAAATGTGATGAAGAAAAGAAAAAATCCATTGCGAAAACGAGTTATCCGGGAGATTATTGGGGATTGGAGCAAATATGTTGTTGTTAGTCTGTTTCTCATATTGACAATTGGTTTTGTGTCAGGAATGTATGTTGCGAATGGAAGTATGATGAAGGCGGCAGATGAGGGTGTTTCAACATATAAAAGGGAAAATGGCCATTTTGAGTTATGGAAAAAAGCAGATTCGGAAACGATTCAGAATATTGAATCGGCGGATGAAGATGTTTGTGTTAACGTATATCCTAATTTTTTTAAAAATGAAAAGGAAGATTATGATCGGGACAATAAGAAAGATGGAACGATCCGTGTCTATGCGAAAACAGAGAAGGTTAATCTTGCTAGTGTCATGAGTGGCAGGCTGCCACAAAAATACGATGAGATAGCCATTGACCGGATGCATGCGGATAATGTAGGAATAAAAGTTGGCGATGAAATCAATGTTGGCGATGAGGAGTATAAGGTGACTGGGTTGATTGCCTATGTAAATTATTCTACGCTGCATGAAAAAAGTACGGATATGATGTTTGATGCTTTGAAATTTAATGTGGGAATGGTTACCGATCAGGGATTTGACCGGTTGAATGAACGGGTTCATTACACCTATGCGTGGAATTATGTGAAGAGTCCCAAAGATGTAAAAGAAGAAAAGAAGAGTTCAGATGACTTTTTAGAGAATCTGGCAGTTCAGGCAGTTAAACATGGAAACCGGTTAGAAGATTATGTTCCCGGCTATGCAGATCCGGCTGTGAATTTTGCTACAGAAGATATTGAATCAGATAAAGCGATGGGCGGAGTTTTGCTGGATATCTTAATTGTTATTTGTGCCTTTATCTTTGCGGTAACCATAAGCAATACGATTATAAAAGAATCCTCTGCCATTGGTACGCTGAGGGCCTCCGGATACACGCGGAAAGAATTGGTGTGTCATTATCTTTCTATGCCGGTGATGGTGACCTTTTTGGCGGCGGTTATCGGAAATGTATTAGGGTATACTTTGTTCAAGAAGATTGTTGTTGCGATGTACTATAACAGTTACAGTCTTCCTGCTTATGAGACTGTCTGGAATATGGAAGCATTTTTGAAAACAACTATTGTTCCGCTTGTGCTGATGCTTGTAGTAAATCTTTTTATGATTGTAAAAATGATGTATCATACGCCACTGCAGTTTTTGAGACATGATCTTGCTAAAAAGAAGAAAAAAAAGGCACTTAGGATTCCGAGATGGAGATTTTTGAATCGTTTCCGATTACGGATTATTTTGCAGAATCTGTCCAATTATGCGATCTTGTTTATTGGAATTTTGTTTATTGCTGTCATGCTTGCGATGGCGGTAGGAATGCCGGAAACATTAGATTTTTATAAAGGCAATGCGAAAGATATGATGCTTGCAAAATACCAGTATGTTTTGAGAAGCTATGAGAATGAACAGGGACAGCCCATATATACAGCAGATAAAACGGCTGAGAAGTTCGGTCTGTACTCCTTGCAGAAAAAGAGTGAGAAAATAACAGAAGAGGTATCTGTGTATGGAGTATCAGAGGAAAGCCGTTATGTGAAGCTGAATAAGCTCGCATCTCTGGGAAACAATGAAGTATACATATCCAAAACTTATGCTGACAAGTATAATATTGGAATAGGAGATAAGATCTCGCTGGATGAAAAATATAAGGATAAAACATATCACTTTACCGTGTCAGGTATCTATGAAAAGTGTCAGAATATTGCGGTATTTATGGCAATGAAAAATTACCATACGGTATTTGAAACAAAGGAAGATGAATTTTCCGGATATTTTTCCGATGATAAGATTACCGATATTGATGAAAAAAATATTGCAACTGTCATTACGAAACGGGATATTACAAAAATGTGTGATCAATTGGATCATTCAATGGGATCTACCATGTCATATTTTGAAGTGTTGTGTATTTTGCTTTCTGCGGTACTCATGTATCTTCTGACAAAAATAATCATAGAGAAAAATGAAAATGCTATTTCTATGACCAAAGTGCTGGGGTATAAAAATGGAGAGATAGCAGGATTATATCTGCTGTCAACATCAATTGTTGTAGTTGTGGCAGATGCTGTGAGTGTGATTCTTGGTACCATTATTATGAGACAGGCATGGAGAGTTATTATGTTCAGTTATAGTGGCTGGTATGAATTTACCATGAATCCGATAGGATATGTGAAAATGTTCCTGTTTATTTTAGTAGGTTATTTTGTTGTTATGTTCTTTGATTTCAGGAGAATTAAGAAGATACCGATGGATCAGGCGTTAAAAAATATAGAATGATATGATGTCGATAGGAGACTGCCACATTTAGATAGTTTAAAATAAAAAAGATTTGCGATGATGCCGTTTAGTTGACATCGCCGCGAATCTTTTTATTATAGGCTTTTTTTATTGCTTTAAAACTTTCTTCGCTCAGGTCGTGTTCAACCCGGCAGGCGTCTTCTAATGCAACATCCTTGTTTACTCCGATACTGATCAGCCAGTCAGAGAGGATATTGTGCCGCTCCAAAACGCTTTCGGCACGTTTTTTTCCACTTTCTGTCAGTGTAATATAACCATTCTCAGCCATTGTGATATACTCTTTTTGTCGAAGATTTTTCATGGCCACACTTACGCTTGGCTTTGAAAAATTCATTTCATTTGCAATATCAATCGAACGGACCTGTCCGGTTCGCTTTTGCAATAAGAGGATTGTTTCTAAATAATCCTCTAATGATTCATCTGCGCGATGTTTAATATAACTCATAATAATTCCCCATTCTGAAGCGTTTCGTAAGAAATAAAAGCATACATAAGATCTGTGCCGCTCCTGCACAAATCGCTATTAATGCGTAATTTATGTAACTATCATATCATTTTTTTTGGAAAAAAACAATTGTAAAAATAAGCCTTTGTTTAGTGATAAACATTCTCGTTTGCGGCGGTTGATTTAGAAGGGTAAGTATGGTATTCTTGTAAATAGTTAGGTAATACTAACTTTGAAAATAATAATTATGCAGACTATCAGGTGTCTGCGGAATGGAGGATATAATGGAGAAAATCGATGTTGTTTATTGGTCAATGTCAGGAAATACACAGGCTATGGCAGAGGCTGTAGCAAAGGGTATTGAGGCAGAGGGTAAAGAAGCCTCTGTAATCTATGTAGGAGATGCTTCCATAGCAGAGTTGAAAGAGGCAAAATGCTTTGCTCTTGGTTGTCCGGCTATGGGAGCTGAGGTTCTGGAGGAATCAGAAATGGAACCTTTTGTTGCGGAAATAGAGCAATATGTATCGGGCAAAACAATTGCTTTATTTGGCTCTTATGGATGGGGAGACGGCCAGTGGATGCGTGAATGGACAGAGCGGATGAGTCGGTGCGGTGCCTGTATTGCCGGTGGGGAAGGGCTCATCTGTCATGAAATGCCGGACGAAGTAAGTTTGGAAGAATGTGAAGCGCTGGGAAGAGAATTAGCTGCGGTATAAAAACAAAGGAAGGAAAAGGAAAGGAATGTATGTGGTGGATTACGGAATGTTGGAAAGACAGTTGATTGAGCATTGTGCGCCGACGTTGGCAGGAATGAAAAGTGCGAGCCTTTTTTCTTATTTTTATCAGGGAGAAAGTTTTGTTAGAAGAGAAATAGATGAAATAAATCAGTTATTGCAAAAAAAGGGAGTTCGCATAGAGGTTCTTCGGTGGAATGGCACATCGGCATTGCTTTATGTCTACCGGGAGACGCTTCTGGCGCGGGAACTGAGGCAGCCTGAGGCATGGAAACTACTAAAACGATATGGATACTGCGAACAGCGAACGGATTACTGTCTTGAACAATTGAAAGAAAGGCTGGCAGACTGCTCCTGCTTCCCACATGAAATAGGGATCTTTCTTGGGTATCCGGTAGAGGATGTGTGGGGGTTTATTGTAAATGGTGGTAAGAACTGTAAGAGCTGCGGTATGTGGAAAGTGTATTGTAATCAAGGGGAAAAAGACCGGCTGTTTCGGAAATACAATAAATGCAGAGATGTATACCGGCATGTGTTTTATGAGGGAAGAAGACTTTTACAAATGACGGTATGTACATAGAAACAAAGGGGTGCGTGATGGCATAATCAGACATAACGCACCTCTTTTGTTAATGAGAAAAAATATCATTAATACATTTTATTGAGAAAATCTATTGACAATGGGGGTTAGCTATATTAAACTGTACTTAGTTAGCGAAAGCTAATTAACGACGAAATGCGCTTTTTGGCAGAAAGGAATGGCGGATGATATGAATTTAGCAGAAGCAAATGTTGGAGAAGAATACATTGTAAAAGATGTTGTGGCAGATGATGATGAATTAAAATCATTTTTGTTCTCGCTTGGCTGCTATAGCGGAGAGCCGATTACGGTCATCTCTCATATTAAAGGCGGCTGCGTGGTTTCTATAAAAGATGCCAGATATAATATTGATACTGATTTAGCTAAGGCTATTTCAATATAGATGGTGATGAAATCACCATTTTTTGTGCATTCGAGTTAGCAGATTCTAACCTTGGATGCGGTTAACTATTTTAGTAAAAATGAAGGAGGATTCGCTATGAGAATCGCATTGACAGGTAATCCCAATAGTGGGAAGACCACCATGTATAATGCTCTGACCGGACGAAATGAAAAAGTCGGCAACTGGGCGGGCGTTACCGTGGAAAGAAAGGAAAGTCTGATCAAAAAGGCTTATTACGATGGAAAGGAAGAATTGGTTGCGGTAGATCTGCCGGGAGCCTACTCGATGTCACCATTTACGTCGGAAGAGAGTATTACCAGTGGATATGTAAAGAATGAAAACCCTGATGCAATCATCAATATTGTGGATGCTACAAACCTGAGTAGAAGTTTGTTCTTTACAACACAGCTTTTGGAACTTGGTATTCCTGTTGTTGTAGCATTGAATAAGAGTGATATTAATGAAAGAAAAGACACTGAGATCAATGTGGAGCTTTTGTCAGAAAAACTTGGCTGCCCGGTTATAAAAACCGTGTCAACATCGGCAGGACATATAGGATTGAAGGATGTTGTGACCAAAGCGGCTTCTTTGCTTGGAGCAGGTCAGAAAGCACCATATGATGAAGGAAATATTGATCTTCATGACAAACATCAAGTTGAGACTGCAGATAGAAAACGTTTTGAATTTGTAAATTCAATTGTTTCAGAAGTTGAAAAGCGGAAGATACTGACGAAGGAAAAAAATAATCAGGATAAAGTGGATGCTGTTCTTACAACTCCGTGGTTGGGAATTCCGATTTTTGCAGTTGTTATGTTTGCCGTGTTTTACATTTCACAGTCTACGGTGGGTACGTGGATAGCGGACTGGCTGACGGGCTGGATCGGAACATTTCAGGAATGGGTAGCCGGGCTTGTTGAAAATGCCAATCCGTTTTTGCAGTCTCTTCTTGTAGATGGAATTATCGGTGGTGTTGGTGCCGTTGTTGGATTTTTGCCACTTGTTATGGTGATGTATTTCCTCATCGCGTTGTTAGAGGATTGCGGTTATATGGCAAGAGCAACGGTTGTGCTGGATCCAATCTTTAAGCGTGTTGGACTTTCCGGAAAGTCGGTCATTCCAATGGTAATCGGTACGGGATGTGCTATTCCGGGAATTATGGCATGCCGTACAATCCGTAATGTTCGTGAAAGAAGAGCAACGGCTATGCTTACCCCGTTTATGCCTTGTGGAGCTAAACTTCCGGTTATTGCTCTGTTTGTAGGAGCTTTTTTCCCAAATACTCCATGGGTAGGAACACTCATGTATTTTGCGGGTATTATTCTGATTTTGCTGGGCGCATTGCTTGTCAATGCAGTGACCGGATATAAATTTAGAAAGTCGTTCTTTATCATGGAACTTCCGGAGTATAAGATACCAAGCCTTAAGAGAGCAATTATTTCCATGCTCGGAAGAGGAAAAGCTTATATTATTAAAGCAGGAACGATCATACTGGTGTGCAACACGATTGTTCAGATTATGCAGTCTTTCAACTGGCAGTTCCAGGTGGTTGAAGAAGGAATGGAAAGTACATCAATTCTGGCATCAGTTGCATCTCCGATTGCCTATCTGCTTGTTCCGATCGTAGGAGTTGCAGCATGGCAGCTGGCAGCCGCTGCCGTAACAGGTTTTATTGCGAAAGAAAATGTAGTAGGTACCTTAGCGGTATGTTATGGTCTGGGTGCATTTATTGATACGGATGAACTTGCCTTGGTTGGTGATGGAAATGTAGTAGCGCAGGTAATGGCAATTACGAAAGTGGCAGCGCTTAGCTTTATGATGTTCAACTTGTTTACGCCACCTTGTTTTGCGGCACTTGGTGCAATGAACTCAGAGATGCAGAGTAGAAAATGGCTATGGGGCGGTATCTGTCTTGAGTTTGGAATCGGATATACAGTAGCTTATCTGGTATATCAGATTGGCACATTGGCTACAACAGGACATGTTGGAGCGGGATTTGTTCCGGGACTTATTGCAGTGCTTGTTATGGCGTTGATTGTTGTTGGCCTGATCTATAGAACGAATAAAAAGTTTGCGACGGAATATGAGTTAAAAAAAGCAGTATAACTGACTGAGACCGGTCAGAAAGGAGAGGCAATGGAAAGTGCGATTGTAGCGGTAATTTTGCTTGCTGTGGTTGGGGCGGCAATTCTGTACATAAAAAAAGAAAAGAAAAAAGGAACAAGATGTATCGGATGTCCATCTGCCGGCTGTTGCCCTCACAAAGGATGTTGTCAATGTCATTCAGATAACAAATAAATGAAACGCCTGCGCCTTATTGGTGCAGGTTGTTTTTAAACGAGATCAAGGAGCAAAGTTATGGGAAATAATGCGGTTAAAAGTGAAGATGAACTAACAGCAAATTATCACAGAACAAAAATGCAGAAAGAGTCTGTTTTGAAGCGATTGAGGGAAAATGGCTGCCGGATAACGAAACAACGAAAAATTCTTCTGGATATTATTTTACAGGATGAATGTGCCAGTTGTAAGGAGATTTATTATAATGCAGTGGAGAGAGATTCCTCAATCGGAGCTGCGACCGTGTATCGTATGGTTAATCTGCTGGAGGAGGTTGGAGCTATCAGCCGAAAGAATATGTATCGCATATCTTGTGGCATGAACTGTGACAAAGACAATGCTTGTGTGGTCGAACTGGATGATGATACGGTGTGTCGTTTATCATCCGGAGAATGGTATAAGGTTATATCAGAGGGTTTGCGTTCCTGCGGGTATGTAAATGGCCAGAAGGTGGCAAGCGTTGTGGTAGAGCCATGTGAGATGGACTGCAGATAATAAAGACAAGTAATAGGAGGAAAAAGGATATGAAATTCAAATTTTTAAAAAAGATCGATGGAAAGAAAACAGGTATTTTTGCAACAGGCGTTTTATTTGGAACTGCAGGAGTGAAACTTTTATCTAGCAAGGATGCAAAAAAAGTGTATGCAAACGGCACAGCGGCTTTTCTTCGTGCGAAAGAAAGTGTTATGAAGACGATTACGAATATTCAGGAAAATGCTGAGGATATTTATGCAGAAGCTCAACAGATTAACGATGACCGGATCATGGAAGCTCAGCAAATGGATGATGAGTGCGTGGAAAAAGAACAGGATCTGTAATTATGAAATTTCAAATATTGCATGAAATAAGAGGACGAATAAGAATCCATCTTATGCAAAAGAAGATAGCAGATGAAAGAGCAGATGCACTGCAGTATTATCTGGAGCAGTATAGTAACGTCCTGTCTGCGAAAATTTATGAAAGAACATGTGATGTGGTTATTTGTTATACGGGAGAAAAGAACAGTCTCCTTGCGCACTTGAAAGAAATTTCGATAGAAGAGATAGACGTGCCTGAAGCTGCTTTGGTTTTGTCCGGAAGGACTACAAACAGGCAATACCAGAATTGCCTTGTGGGGAAAGTGCTTCTGCGATTGGGCAGCAAATTCTTCCTTCCGTACCCGGTGAAGTGTGTTGTGACGGTTGTCCGGGCAGCAAAATATCTGAGGAGGGGGCTGGCCTCTGTCTGGAGAAGAAGAATGGAAGTATCTCTTTTGGATGGTGTGGCGATAAGTGTGTCTGTTTTTCGAGGTGATATGGATACCGCTGGCGCGGTAATGTTCTTGCTTGAAGTGGGAGAAACACTGGAAAAATGGACGCACAAGAAGTCCGTGGATGATCTTGCCAGAAGCATGTCCTTGAATGTTGGAAAAGTATGGATGCTGACAGAAGACGGGAAAGAAATTCAGGCGGATCCCGCGCAGGTAGAAGAAGGCAGAAGAATACTTATTCATATGGGAAATGTGATCCCATTTGATGGTGTTGTGCTAAGGGGGGAGGGAATGGTAAATCAATCTTCTCTCACTGGAGAGTCTCTGCCGGTTGCTAAAAGAGAAGGTGCTTATGTATATGCGGGAACGGTGCTGGAGGAAGGCGAAATTGTGATACAGGTAAAAGTAGCCTCTGGTTCTACCAGATATGAAAAAATCATTCATATGATAGAAGAAACAGAAAAGCTGAAGTCAGGTATGGAAAGCCGGGCCGAGCATATTGCTGACAGACTTGTACCATATACCTTGTTTGGTACAGGACTGACCTATCTTCTGACAGGAAATGTAACAAAGGCATTATCTGTTTTAATGGTTGATTTTTCCTGTGCATTAAAGCTTGCTATGCCGATTACTGTTCTTGCTGCTATACGCGAAGCCAATAAGCATCATATTGTTGTTAAAGGTGGAAAATTTCTGGAACGGATGGCACAGGCAGATACGATTATTTTTGATAAGACAGGAACGCTTACAAAAGCTCAGCCCACCGTAGAATGTGTTATTCCATTTAATGGAGAAAATCCGGACGAGATGCTTCGCCTGGCAGCTTGCTTAGAAGAACATTTTCCACATTCTATGGCAAAGGCTGTGGTAAAGGCTGCCAAGGAGAAAGGTCTGATTCATGAAGAGAATCATTCCAAAGTAGAATACATTGTTGCGCATGGTATTTCATCGCGTGTTGATGGGAAAAAAGTTATAATAGGTAGTTATCATTTTGTGTTTGAGGATGAAAAATGTTCGGTTCCTGAAGGAATGGAAACTGTCTTTCAAGGAATTTCAAAAGAATATTCTCATCTATATCTTGCGATGGAGGGTACGCTGGCCGCTGTAATCTGTATTTCTGACCCGGTCAGGGAAGAAGCAGCACAGGTTATCCGTATGCTTCGGGAGCAGGGAATCCGCAAAATAGTCATGATGACAGGAGATAGTGAACGCACAGCGGCAGCAGTTGCTGATAAGATAGGAGTTGACAGTTACTATGCCGAGGTTCTTCCGGAAGATAAAGCAGCTTATGTTGACAGAGAACATGAACAGGGAAGAACCGTTGTCATGATAGGAGATGGCGTTAATGACTCGCCGGCATTATCGGCTGCCGATGTTGGCATTGCGATAAGCGATGGTGCGCAGATTGCTAGAGAAATAGCAGATATAACAATGGAAGCGGATGACCTTTTGGGGTTGGTGACTCTTAGAAAAATCAGTTCCGGTCTCATTACAAGGATAAGGAAAAATTATATTAGAATTGTGGGAATCAACTCTTCTCTGATTCTGCTTGGTGTGACGGGTATTTTACAGCCGACGGTCTCTGCGCTGATGCACAATATATCCACGATTGCCATCAGTATTAGTGGGATGAGTGGATGGAGGATAAATACTGAAGAAATAAAAGATAAGACGGTCTGAATGGAATATAAGTGAAAAAAAGAAAGATATGTTTGCGGCAGAAGAACATGTCTTTCTTTTTTTGATATAAAAATACACAAAGTTACTATTTTAGATAATATTCTACAAAAATTAACAAAATATTAAAACAAATTAAAAAATAATGAAATTAGATATTGAATAATGGTAAATAATGGGGTATAATCACAATAAAGAAAAATTAATGATAAATTAAATAATATTAAGTTTAGGAGGAGAAAAAATGGATAAGTTAAAGGTTTTACTGGTGGACGATAACCAAAGGATCACAACGATGATTGAAAATATTTTGATGGAAGATGAGGAAATTAAAGTCATAGGTACAGCAGAAGATGGTGTTGAAGCACTGGGGATGATTGAGGAAACTAAACCGGATCTGGTTTTGCTGGACCTGATCATGCCGAAACTGGATGGCCTGGGAGTTTTGGAAAAAATGCAGCAAATGGAAGGAAAAAGACCGGACGTAATTGTTGTGTCAGGGATTGCTCAGGAAAAGATTACGGACACTGCATTTGGACTTGGGGCGGCATATTATCTGCTGAAACCATTTGATCATGATATGATATTGAGCCATGTTCAAAAGTTTAAGCCGGGAGCAAGAGCAAAATTTATTGCTGCAGGAGGTGAGACACGCGGGGAAGAACTGGCTAAATATAAACTGGAAACCGATGTAACAAACATCATTCATGAGATTGGTGTGCCGGCACATATTAAAGGTTATCAATATCTTCGAGATGCGATTATGATGTCTGTGGATGATAGTGAGATGTTAAATTCTATTACAAAGATATTATATCCGTCGATCGCAAAACAACATGGCACCACTCCGAGCCGTGTGGAACGGGCAATCCGTCATGCGATTGAAGTGGCGTGGAGCAGAGGGAAAGTCGATACGATTGATGAATTGTTTGGGTACACGGTACATAATGGAAAGGGAAAACCTACAAATTCGGAGTTCGTTGCGTTAATCGCTGATAAGATCCGGCTGGAACAGAAGATTAAAGTACAAGGCTGAAAGGAAAAGAGGATCGCATGCCGGACGCATGGAAATGCAATGCGTAGAAATACGCTTAAAAAGTTCTTTTCACGGTTCTTGTTTTAGTGTATAATGAACTTAAATGTATGACTACCGATTAGAAAGGGGAGAAGAGCCTTGAAAAAAGTGTTGTTTGTGGCATCTGAGTGTGTTCCTTTTATAAAGACCGGTGGACTGGCAGATGTTGTCGGTTCCCTGCCAAAGTATTTTGATAAGAACAATTTTGATGTCCGGGTTATGATTCCAAAATATATGTCGATTCCTCTGGTGTATAAGGAGCAGATGCAGTACATAACGCATTTTTATCTGGAACTTGCCTGGCGGAAACAGTATGTGGGTGTGTTTCAACTTGAGTTAAATGGCATTATTTTTTATTTTCTTGATAATGAATTTTATTTTTGTGGAGAAAAACCCTATGGTGAGATATATCAGGATATAGAAAAATTTGCTTTTTTTGACAGAGCAGTTTTATCGACGCTCCCGTTGATTGGTTTTCGACCGGATATTATTCACTGCCATGACTGGCAGACCGGGTTGATTCCTGTGTATCTGCATGATTCTTTCCAACAGGGGGATTTTTACCGCGGCATTAAAACGATCATGACGATTCACAATTTGAAATTCCAGGGAGTTTGGGATAAGAAGACGGTTATGGATACGGCAGGACTGAGCCGGTATTATTTTACACCGGACAAACTGGAAGCCTATGGTGATGCTAATTATCTCAAAGGCGGTCTTGTGTATGCAGACCAGATCACGACGGTGAGTGAAACATATGCAGAGGAGATCAAGACGCCGTTTTATGGTGAAAAACTGGATGGATTGATCAATGCAAAGGCCAATTGCCTGACGGGAATTGTCAATGGGCTTGATTATGATGAGTATGATCCTGCTTCGGATTCGCTGATCTATGCAAATTATGATGCGAGGACATTCCGCAAAGAGAAAGTGAAAAATAAAAGAGGTCTGCAGAAAGAGCTTGGTTTGACACAGGATGATAAGAAATTTATGATTGGAATTGTATCGCGTCTTACTGACCAGAAAGGACTTGATCTGATTGACTATGTGATTGAGGAAATCTGTGCAGAAGATACACAACTGGTGGTTCTTGGTACGGGAGAAGAAAGATATGAAAATCTGTTCCGTCATTTTGCATGGAAATATCCGGACCGCGTATCGGCTAATATTTATTATTCTAACGAGCGTTCCCACAAGATCTATGCTTCGTGCGATGCCTTCCTGATGCCGTCCCTATTTGAACCGTGCGGATTGAGCCAGTTGATGAGCCTGCGGTATGGAACTGTGCCGATTGTGCGTGAAACAGGCGGACTTCGTGATACGGTAGAACCATATAACGAGTATGAAAGCAAGGGAACCGGTTTTTCATTCCGCAACTATAATGCACACGAAATGCTTAATACGATCCGGTATGCAAAAGATGTGTATTATAACAGAAAACGGGAATGGAATAAGATTATTGATCGTGGCATGGCTATGGATTTTTCCTGGAATAATTCAGCAAGGAAGTATGAAGAATTGTACAATAGGATGTAATGTTACGGACTCCAAATTGGCATTTTATCACAAAAATGCCAATTTTGTTTATTTTACTCTTGAATTTTTTTTGTGAATTGGGTAAAATATATTCTAGAAGTTTGTGGAAAAATTAACAAACAAAATATTTAACTATTTTTAGGAGGAAATATCATGGCAGTAAAAGTAGCGATTAATGGTTTCGGACGTATCGGTCGTCTTGCATTCAGACAAATGTTTGGCGCAGAAGGTTATGAGGTAGTAGCTATCAACGATTTGACAAGCCCAAAGATGCTTGCTCATTTGTTGAAGTATGATTCTTCTCAGGGTAAATATGCATTGGCAGATAAAGTAAAAGCAACAGATGATTCTATCATTGTTGATGGAAAAGAAATCAAAATCTACGCTGAGGCAGATGCAACAAATTGTCCTTGGGGTGAGTTGAAAGTAGACGTTGTTCTTGAGTGTACAGGCTTTTATACATCCAAAGAGAAAGCATCCGCTCATATCAAAGCAGGTGCTCGTAAAGTAGTTATCTCTGCACCAGCAGGAAATGACCTTCCTACTATTGTATACAACGTTAACCATGACACGTTGAAACCGGAAGATACTGTAATTTCTGCAGCATCTTGTACAACAAACTGCTTGGCTCCAATGGCTAAAGCATTGAATGATCTGGCTCCAATCAAATCAGGTATCATGAGCACAATTCATTCTTATACAGGTGATCAGATGACATTGGATGGCCCTCAGAGAAAGGGTGATCTTAGAAGATCTCGTGCAGCTGCAGTAAATATCGTTCCTAACAGCACAGGCGCTGCAAAGGCAATTGGTCTTGTAATTCCTGAGTTGAATGGTAAATTGATCGGTTCTGCACAACGTGTACCATGCCCAACTGGTTCTACAACAATCCTTGTAGCAGTAGTTGAAGGTAAAGTTACCGTTGATCAGATCAACGCAGCAATGAAAGCAGCTCAGACAGAGTCTTATGCATACAATGAGGATGAAATCGTTTCTTCTGATATCATTGGTGCAACTGCTGGTTCTATCTTTGATGCAACACAGACAATGGTATCTCCTATGGATGATGGAAATACTCAGGTTCAGGTTGTATCCTGGTATGACAATGAGAACTCTTACACAAGCCAGATGGTTCGTACTATTAAGTACTTCAGTGAGTTGGCTTAATTCGCTCTAAAAAACAATAAAGTAAGACCTATAAGGGTCCGGTCATTTGGACCGGACCCTTTTTGGCGTCAGACAAATAATGGAGGTATAATGTAATGTTAAATAAAAAATCTGTAGATGATATCAATGTAAAAGGCCAGAAAGTTTTGGTTCGTTGCGATTTTAACGTGCCACTGCAGGATGGTAAAATAACGGATGAAAACCGTTTGGTTGCTGCTTTACCAACAATAAAAAAATTGATTAATGATGGTGGAAAGATTATTCTTTGCTCTCACCTCGGTAAACCGAAGGGAGAGCCTAAGCCGGAGTTATCATTAGCACCTGTTGCTGTACGCCTTTCTGAACTTCTCGGGCAGGAAGTAAAATTTGCGGCAGATGACAATGTGGTTGGTGAAAATGCTAAAGCTGCCGTAGCTGCCATGAAAGATGGCGATGTAGTTCTTCTTGAAAATACACGTTATCGTGCAGAAGAGACAAAAAATGAGGATGCTTTTTCGAAAGACCTTGCTTCTCTTTGCGATGTGTTTGTTAATGACGCTTTTGGTACAGCACACCGTGCACACTGCTCTAATGTGGGCGTGACAAAATACGTAGATACTGCTGTTGTTGGCTATCTGATGCAGAAGGAGATTGATTTCCTGGGAAATGCAGTTAATAATCCGGAAAGACCTTTTGTTGCTATTCTTGGTGGAGCAAAGGTTTCTTCCAAAATTCCTGTAATTGAGAACCTGCTTGATAAAGTGGATACTCTGATCATCGGTGGTGGTATGGCATATACATTTATGGCGGCGCATGGTGAGCCGGTAGGCAAATCACTTCTTGAAGAGGATTATAAAGAGTATGCTCTTCAGATGGAGAAAAAAGCAGAGGATAAAGGTGTTAAACTGTTGATTCCGGTTGACACTGTTGTAGCGGATGATTTTTCTAATGATGCTAACTTTAAAGTAGTAGAGCGTGGTGGAATTCCGGATGATATGGAGGGCCTGGATATCGGACCTAAGACAGCAGAACTTTTTGCCAATGCCATAAAAGGTGCCAAGACGGTAGTATGGAACGGACCGATGGGATGTTTTGAAATGCCTAATTTTGCCAAAGGAACTATTGCAGTAGCTCAGGCTATGGCTGATCTGGAAGGTGCAACTACGATCATTGGTGGTGGAGATAGTGCATCTGCTTGTAATAACCTTGGTTTTGGGGATAAAATGACTCATATTTCTACTGGCGGTGGCGCTTCTCTTGAATTCCTGGAGGGAAAAGAATTACCAGGTGTAGCAGCGGCAAATGACAAATAAGAAGTATTGGATAGAGATCCTTTAGAATGGAGGAAGTTATGGCAAGGAGAAGAATTATTGCAGGCAACTGGAAAATGAATAAAACTCCCAGTGAAGCAGTTGCCCTCGTAAATGAGTTATTGCCACTGGTGAAGAATGATGACATAGATGTAGTATTCTGCGTACCTGCTATTGATATTATTCCTGTTGTAGAAGCGGTTAAAGGCAGTAATGTTAAGGTTGGTGCGGAAAATCTTTACTTTGAAGAGAGTGGCGCTTATACAGGAGAAATTTCGCCAAATATGCTGACGGATGCCGGTGTTTCGTATGTAATCATTGGTCATTCAGAAAGACGTGATTATTTTGCGGAAACAGATGAGACAGTTAATAAGAAAGTTCTCAAGGCATTTGAACATGATCTGACACCAATTATCTGTTGTGGAGAGACTCTGAGCCAGAGAAAGCAGGGTATTTATATAGATTGGATTCGCATGCAGATTAAGATTGCATTCCAAAATGTGACAGCAGAGCAGGCAAAAAAGGCGGTTATCGCATATGAGCCGATCTGGGCAATTGGTACAGGCGAAACAGCAACAGCGGATCAGGCAGAAGAAGTATGTGCAGCAATCCGTGACGTGATTGGTGAGATTTATGATGAGGCTGTGGCAGATGCTATACGGATTCAATATGGCGGTTCTATGAATGCCGGTAATGCGGCAGAATTGCTGGCAAAATCAAATATCGATGGTGGTTTGATTGGTGGAGCTTCTTTGAAACCTGATTTTGGGAAAATAGTTAATGCATAATTTTGTTTTGAACAGGAAGATTGTCAGGAACTTTTTGGAAAAAGTTCTTGACAGTCTTTTGTTTATTCAGTATAATATCACTTGTGTTTGACACATGCGCGAGTGGCTCAGTTGGTAGAGCACGACCTTGCCAAGGTCGGGGCCGCGGGTTCGAGTCCCGTCTCGCGCTTGAAGAACAAAAAAGGATATCTGATCTGGGTATCCTTTTTTTGGTTTGCGCGCCATGGGCGCGCTCTAATAAGAAGATATTTACACAGAAAGTTCAACATCAGGAATTTATACATAAACTTGATGAATTTATGGAACATCACAATGATGAGGTAGAAGATCAAGATGAACAGATTATGGGTATTTTAAAATATCTCACAGAGTGGTTAGTTAATCACATTCTGTATGTCGATGGTCAAATTCCCAAAGGCTGATATAGCAAGAAAAGATTGTCGATTTATAAAAAGTGGCAACTTTTTACTTTTCTTACAATGAAATAGAATTT
>CAKRGX010000010.1 GCA_934338065.1 uncultured Eubacterium sp.
ACGATAACTTTGACCTCGTTGTGCTTGATTTGAATTTACCGGGTGCTGACGGCATGACTGTTTTGAGAACACTCAGAAAAACCGACCGTGACACAAAGGTGCTGATTTTGTCTGCCCGTAGTGAAGTGTCTGATAAGGTTGACGGTTTGGATGCAGGTGCAAACGATTATTTGGCAAAGCCGTTCCATTTGGAAGAACTTGCTGCAAGGATTCGCAGTCTTACCCTCCGACAGTTCACTCAAAATGATGTTGTGCTGACCTGCGGTGATGTTTCTTTTGACACAAAATCTCGCAAGGCTATTGTCGGAGGTGAACCTTTGCCGTTGACCCGCAAGGAAACAGGCATACTTGAATATCTTATGGTAAACAGAGGTCGCCCCATAAGTCAGGAAGAATTTATTGAACATGTGTGGGACAATAGCGTTGACAATTTCAGCAATTCGATAAGGGTACATATTTCTGCTTTGAGAAAGAAACTTCGCACTTCTCTTGGATATGACCCGATTCGCAATCGTATCGGTGAGGGCTATGTAATGGGGGAAGAAGAATGAAAAAAATATCTCTTCAATGGCGTATCACTTTGATGACTGCTATACTTATAGGTATAACCTGCGTGTCTATGAATTTCCTTATCGGTTATTCGGGCAGACATTATATGGATTCTATCGGCAGTGGCATTTCTGCTAACAGCGATTCGTATAAAGGTGAGCAGGAATTTTTTGACCCTGAAAGTGCCGACCTTGACCAAGAAGTAACTATTATAGTTAACGGTGCGCAGGAGTCGTTTTCCACTACAAATTGGTGCATAACAGCGGTTGTAACATTGCTTGGCGGTGTTTTGGCATACTTTGTCAGTGGCAGAGCATTAAAGCCTTTGCACACCTTTGCTTCAAGGGTTGAAAATGTTCAGCCGAATAACTTGCCCGATATGAAGATAACCGATGATGTGCCTGCCGAGTTCAAGCAATTCAGCATTTCTTTTAATCAGATGCTTGACCGACTTGACGAGGGGTTCACGGCACAACGGCAGTTCACCGGCAATGCCGCACACGAATTGCGCACCCCTCTTGCATTGCTTCAGGCACAACTTGAACTTTTTTCTGTTGAGCATCCTAATTTGGATGCCGAAAGTGCCGACTTCCTCAAATTATTGCAGGAACAAACAGAGCGAATGTCGCAGGTTACAAAGACCTTGCTTGAAATGAGCGAGCTTCGAACTGTGCCGTGTAATGACTGCATTGAGCTTGCACCGATGATTGAGGAAATTCTTGCCGACCTTTCTCCTGTGGCAGAGAAAAAAGGGGTCACTCTTGAATGTGACGGCACCGGCACTATGGTGGGCAGTGACACCTTGATTTATCGTTTGATCTTTAATTTGACGGAAAACGCAATTAGGTATAACCGCCCTGACGGAACTGTGCGTGTTTCTGTTTCTCAGGAGGGTGACGATCTTGTTGTCAGGGTTGCCGACACAGGTTGCGGAATACCAGAAAAGTGTAAAGAAAGTATTTTTCAGCCGTTCTTCCGTGTGGATAAATCCCGTAGCAGAGAAAATGGCGGTGTGGGTCTTGGACTTTCTTTGGTTTGGGAAATTGCTGATATTCACGGTGGCAAAGTGCAGGCAGAAGAAAGTACAGAAAAGGGAACTGTTATGACAGTTACTTTTCCGTTGAACAGAGAATACAAGGATGATTAGTCCAAAATAGAACGAAATTTTTATAAACTATCGCTTGCAATTTCGCATCCAAAGTATATAAAAGCGCAGTTCTCTCCACTTGTAAGAGTACTGCGCCTTTTAATTTCTATTTTCTCTTTACCGGAATGCAGATTTCACAATAATAGTGATCATCCATTGTACCTTTTTCACACTTTGCCAGATCATCATAATACTCCACACAATAACCGGCTTCAAATTCATACTCCCGCAGTGTGAGTAGCCATTCGGTATAAATCTTTTTGCTCACATAAGGTATCTCCGGCATACCATCCCACATCGGAAATACTACTTATATGCAATCTGCAGATTAGCTAAAATATCTCTTTAATAATCCCTCGAATGCTTTTCCATGTCTAGCCTCATCTCTTGCCATCTCATGAACGGTATCGTGGATTGCATCAAGATCCTGTGCCTTGGCACGCTTAGCAAGATCAAACTTACCTGCTGTAGCTCCATTTTCTGCATCTACACGCATCTGAAGATTTTTCTTCGTCGAGTCTGTAACGACTTCTCCCAGCAGTTCTGCAAATTTAGCGGCATGCTCTGCCTCCTCCCATGCAGCCTTTTCATAGTAAAGTCCTACTTCCGGATATCCCTCACGATGAGCAACACGTGCCATAGCCAGGTACATACCTACCTCGGAACACTCACCTTCAAAGTTGGCACGAAGATCAGCAACAATATCCTCGCTCACACCTTTTGCCACTCCTACCACATGCTCTGCAGCCCATTCCTTCTCGCCCTCCTGAGCCTTAAATTTCTCAGCTGGTGCTTTACATACCGGACATTGTTCCGGCGGATTATCTCCTTCATGAACATAACCACATACTGTACATACAAATTTTTTCATTTTCTTTTCCTCCTAAAATTATTTTTATTATAGCCGTTTTTCCATTTTCTAAACGGTTCGCAGACATTTTTCACAAACCCCATAGAAATAAACTTCATGTCCTTCAATTCTGCCCGAAAAATTTTTCTTAGCCTTTTCATCAATATCATCAATGGAATTCATCTCCAGATCAATAACGGCATTACATCTTCTGCAGACAAAATGATTATGCGGCTCAACCGTTGCATCATAATGCTCAACCCCATCCCCACAATTTAATCGGAGTATCTCACCGTGTTCAACCAGCAGATTAAGATTCCGGTATACCGTTCCCAAACTGATTTTAGGAAATTGTTTACGAATCTCTGTATAAATAGTCTCTGCTGTTGGATGTGATTTGGTAGAACGAAGGTAGATCAAAACGGCCTCTCGCTGTCGACTATATTTTAAACCTGACATTGTTTTGTACTCCTTTTAAATAATGATAATGATTACTGTTATTAGTTTACTACTGATTTCTATTTTTGTCAACACTTTTTTATTGTCTTTTTTTTATTTTATCACATTCGACAAATAAATACATAAAAATATAATAACAAAATAATTAAGGAGTTTATATGAAACTTTCTAACAAACCACTTGCCATGGCATACGTTCCCTGGCAGCCCTTTGAAAATGTAATGGATGCCGGCTGTGGTCTGAAACATGGAACTATCTTTGAAGATCTGATTTTTCCTTTTGTTGGTTCTCAGGCCGCCTGCCAGGCAAAAAAAATATCACCAAGGCAGAGTTCCCGACCTTGTGACTGCTCACAACAGCCAGTACCATATCCTTCCTGCGGCTATCCACAGCAGTCGTCATGTTCCTGCGGAAGGAGGGGTGGTTATTAATGAATAACACGAGAATGTCTAAGGAGAAGGCAATGCAGTTCGTTCGCGAAACCTGCTTTGCCACATTAGATGCCGGTTTATATCTGGATACTCACCCTTGTGATGAAAAGGCTATGGATTATTTCAGCAAATACCAGCAAATGTATAAAGATGCCGTAAAAGAGTATGAAAAAAATTACGGTCCAATCACCATAAACGGTGTCAACACCTGTGATGGCTGGACCTGGACAGAAGGGCCCTGGCCTTGGGAAGGGGGGTGCAAGTAATGTGGACCTATGAAAAGCATTTACAGTATCCGGTTAATATTACAAAAACAGACGCAAAAATGGCTAAGGTGATCATTTCACAGTTTGGTGGCCCGGATGGTGAACTGGCAGCTTCGCAACGTTATTTGTCACAGCGCTATTCCAATTCTAACCGTAAGGTTGCCGGTGTGCTGACGGATATCGGCACCGAGGAAATGGCTCACTTTGAAATGATCTGCGCAATCGTTCACCAGCTTACTAAAGACCTGACTCCCGAGCAGATCAAAGAACAGGGCTTTGCCGATTATTATGTCGATCATACCTTAGGTTTATGGCCACAGGCTGCCAGTGGAGCACCATTTACCGCCACGTATTTCCAGTCAAAGGGGGATCCGATCACGGATCTGACAGAAGATCTGGCAGCCGAACAAAAAGCCCGCAGCACGTATGATAATATTCTTCGTCTGGTGAAGGATCCTGAAATCTGTGATCCGATCCGTTTCCTGCGTCAAAGAGAGCTTGTTCACTTCCAGCGTTTTGGAGAGTGTCTTCGTCTAGTTCAGGATGAACTTAATCAGAAGAATTACTACGCTTATAATCCCGACTTTGATAAAAACTGCTGCAAATAAAAAGAGTAATCAAACTTTCGTATACGATAAAATAAATGGGGCTGTCTTAGTGCAGCCCCTCAAATTTGATACAGACAATTATTTTAACAGTACATTAAATTCTTCCCCAATTTTTTTGTATTTATGCTGTTGCAGATTCATCCAATAAGGAGCAAGCCTCAATTTTTTTACATTAGAAGCAAATCCGCCGGAAAAACTCATCACAACTTCATATTCATTCTCTGCCTGCAATTTTTTCACTGTCACACTGTCCTCTGATACCCGCTCACCCAGATTATCCTTTCCATCCAGATGAAGATTGATATCATCTATGTCTTTGTCTTTTGTAATAAATGTCATATATACCTTGCAATCCGTAGAAGTTCCTACTACCTTATGCACAATAAGTTTATCTCCGGTAGAAAGGTTCATCGTCGTTGTTGTCAGATCTCTCAACGTGTGGCTGTTTGCTTTATCCACATTGACAATTGTCTTGAATTTCCATTCATCGGAAGTTGCCGGTGTTGTACAAATATCCGACACAAAAATCTCTAACGTAACATCTCCTTTTATTATCATATCCTGATTGAGTTCAACCTCACCTACACTGACCTGTGTATGGTCATCTGCCGTCCAGCTTGTATAGCTTGGTTTACCAATTAATTCTTCCCCATTGACAATAACATGACTGACTATATTCGCATGAGTCAATGGCAGTCCCCAGCGCTCATCCGAATGAACCTTGATACAGTAGGCGACTTTATTCGCATCAACCAATACTTCTTCCAGCGTAACAGCAAGCCCCTGTCTGGTAATCGTTTCACCCACTTTACATATCTCTTCTTCTGCCCGTTTCTTCTGTTCCCTGCCTCCATAGACATAACTCTCTGTGATTGGGCCAAACAATCTCTCCTTCATCGCCTTAACCTCATCTTGCAGCACAGTACCGCCAAGCAGGACTACGATAAGTACAAAACCTGCTGCCGCCACAAGATGTTTCGGAAAATGCAGCACTTTTTTCTTTTTCTGTGGAGACGTCTGAATCTGATGAAGTATTTTCTCATTAAGCTCCGGCGCCGGATTCTCCCTGGCCTGCAATACATCCTTCAACAATTGGTCTACTTTCGGATCGTTCATCCATATACACCTCCATCCTTTTCTTTACCTGTTTTCTTCCCTTATTCAATCTGCTTTTCACCGTTCCCACAGGAATTTCCAGCGTGACAGATATCTCCTGCAGGGAAAGCTCTGCTGTATAAAACAGATACATAACTACCTGTATTTTTTCAGGTAGTTCTGCAAGAACCTGTTTTACCTTATCCTGCTGCTCTTTCCGGATAATTTCCTGCTCTGGCAGATTTTCATAAACCATCAACCGCCCCCGAACTTTCTCCTCCCGATATTCCTCTAATGGAATAAGCTTTCGTCTCACTGCCTGTTTTCTTTTCTGATTTTGCCAAAGCTTCACCGCAATTCCTAAAATATAACTCTTCGGATTACCACCTTGTTCCATCTTATGACAAAGTTCCCATGCCTTCAGAAAGGTATCCTGATAGAGATCATCTGCTGTTTCCCTGTCTCCCGTCAGGTGACAGCAAAAGCTATAGACAGCCGTTCCATTACTTTCTATTATCTCCTGTAGTTCCCTTTGTTCCATAGCTTTCACCCTCTTTCCAAAATTCCCTCTTACTTATATATTGTATCAAGTTGATAAGAAGTTCATTTTTCTTAAAAAAATTCAAAAAGAAGTTCGATTCGTGAGAGTTATAACACAAAACGTTATCTTGTCTCGAAACAAATGAACTTCTTTTTCTATTTGAGGCTATCTATTTCATTAGCGGTAAATGATCTCATGGCGTCCCGGTCCATTCGAAACCATCTTAACCGGTACTTCCAGTTCTTTCTCGATAAACTCAATATATCTGCGGCAATTCTCCGGCAATTTATCGTATTCTGTAATACCACGGATATCCGTCTTCCAGCCAGGCAGTACTTCATATACCGGCTTAGCCTTTTTCAACTGTGCCGTAGTAGGGAAATCTCTTGTTACCTTACCATCGATTTCATAACCAACGCATACAGGCAGTTCATCCAGATACCCTAATACATCCAAAACCGTCAGTGCAACTTCCGTTGCTCCCTGGACACGGCAGCCATAACGGCTGGCAACAGCATCAAACCATCCCATACGGCGTGGACGTCCTGTCGTAGCACCGTACTCACCACCATCACCACCACGGCGGCGAAGTTCATCTGCCTCGTCTCCAAATATTTCGCTGACAAACTCTCCGGCACCTACTGCACTGGAGTATGCTTTTACTACTGTAACAATTCTCTTAATCTCATATGGCGGTACTCCTGCTCCGATTGCACCATACCCTGCCAAAGTAGAAGAGGATGTAACCATTGGGTAAATACCGTGATCCGGATCTTTCAAAGAACCAAGCTGTCCTTCCAGAAGAACTCTCTTGCCTTCCTTCAATGCTCCATATAAAAATGCGGAAACATCACAGACATATGGCTCTACCATTGTTTTATACTCAGCAAGCGTAGCCATGACATCATCAACCTTTAGTGCCGGTTTATGATACAGATGCTCCAGCAATACATTTTTCTTTTCACAGATTCCCTCTATCTTTTCCCGAAGCAGTTCTTCATCAAAAAGCTCAGAAACCTGAATTCCTGTCTTTGCATATTTATCTGAGTAGAATGGCGCGATACCGGATTTCGTTGAGCCAAATGATTTGCCCCCCAGACGTTCTTCTTCATACTGGTCAAACAAAATATGATATGGCATAACAATCTGTGCCCGGTCTGAAACCTTAATCTTCGGCATCGGTACTCCCCGATCCACGATTCCTTTAATCTCTTTAAAAAGATCTGGAATATTCAGCGCAACACCATTTCCAATGATGCTGGTCGTGTGGCTGTAAAACACTCCGGATGGCAGAATATGAAGGGCAAATTTACCATAATCATTTACAATCGTATGTCCTGCATTGCTACCGCCTTGAAAACGAACAATGATATCGGACTCCTCTCCTAACATATCGGTAATCTTACCTTTTCCTTCGTCGCCCCAATTAGCTCCAACAACCGCTGTTACCATAGCCATTCCTCCTATTCATCCTGTGAACATTCATTTTGGTCTATGCACAAATATATAATATTTTGCACATGCGTAATTATTATACACGATAATAGTGCTTTCGGCAACAAAAATTTCCTAATCACCCACGCAATTGCTGCAGTCTCTCTTCCGGCCAGTCGGTCGATGTATGGATATTTAAAATGCTTTGTGTTTCATTTATTGCGTTATAATACCACATTGCCGCCTCGTCATAGTCGCCTTTTTCAAGAAAATACTCACCCAGCTCATAACACATCTCCGAGGATCCTTCAGACAAAAGATCCTTCAGACTCATTTTCAGCAATGTATGACTGTCTCCACGAAGTCTCGCACTCCGGCATACAACACATGCCGCTTCTTTCACTTCATCCAGACTGCTTTCCGAATCAACCGCACTGTTGGCAAAAAATGCTTCTGCCTGAGCAAGATCATCTTCATCCCCGGATATATACAATTCCATTGCATACATATGATGCAGCCTCTTAGACAGCCGCTTTCCATCCTGTATATACCTCTGAAAAACAGAAAAGTCACGTTTGGCATGATTCTCATGCGGCATATGTGTAATAACAATATCAGAATCATATACAATGGGATCCAGACGCACCTGTTCATGTACCGGTTCAGTCCATACCCAGTTTCTCACCCGGCGAAACAGCTTCGGCCGATACTCTTCGTCAAAATTATATGCCGTACCATAGGAAAGCTGATTGCCATATTTCATCTGAACGATCTCAATCTCCGGAAGAAGTGCCTGCTTTAACTCCTTAAAAAGTACATGATTCTCCTCATCCAGCACCTCATCCGCATCTGCCGAATAAATATATTCTTTTGTTGCCTTTGAAAAGGCAAAATTACGTGCAGCAGAAAAATCATCGATCCACGTAAAGTCATACACTTGATCCGTATATCTCTCTGCAATCTTCTTCGTCTCATCGGAAGACCCTGTATCCACAATAATAATCTCATCCATAAGATCTGCTATACTGTCCAGACACCTAGCTAAAACTTTTCCCTCATTTTTAACAATCATGCACAGACTAATCTCCACCATAACAGCCTCCTTTCACTCAACCCTGCAATAACTGCTGATCTGTATCTGTATTGTCCTGTTTCCTCTATAGTCATTTATACTTGGATAATAAGTAAAGGCAACATCAATATCGTTCTCCCGACCCTCATACATCCGCGTTAATTCCCCCTCCCCAAACGTTTGGATAATAAACTGCTCGAATTCCCCGGCTCCATGAAAAAGCAGAGCATCCATCTGGCTGCCTAAGCGATTTTCAACTCGTAATTTAAGCACATTTTTTTCTTTTCCCAGACGTTGTCCACGCAAAATACGAAAATGCTGTTCGGCAAAGACCGGTTTCGGATTGCCTACACCGAAAGGCTCCATCTTTTCAAACTCAGATAAAAGTTTCTCTGAAGCATATCCGATCGGCATTGCAGCGTCGATCCTGACAACAGGATAAAAATCTTCCTGCCTTAATGTAGAATGGCCATTCAACCGCTGCCTTAACTGTTCAAGATTTTCCTCTGGCAGCGTCATACCTGCTGCCATCTTATGTCCACCAAAATGCGTCATCAGATCCTTACACTTTAATAATTCCTGAAACATATCATACCCTTCGATCGAGCGCCCCGATCCCTTGACCATTCCCTGACCGGCATATGTAAAAATAATGGCTGGATGTCCTGTCCTTTCCTTTACCCGTCCGGCTATGATACCGACAAGACTCTCATGAACATCGGATAACAATAGTACAATAATGTCATCCGGCGTTTTCCCTTCCAGCAGAGCAAACGCCTGCTCCGTCCCTTCTTCCGTCATTGCCTTACGGGATTTGTTTAGCTCCTTCAGGTGCTGAGCCTTGAAAATGGCTTTCTTATCATCCGTCTCCATCAGCAGATCAAACGAGTCCGCTACTGTTGCAATACGCCCGGCAGCATTAAAACACGGTCCCAGAATAAATCCTATATGTCCGGTATTTATCTTTTTCCCCCGCAGCCCCTGTACCTCAAGAAGTGCCTGCAAACCTGCATTGTCAGTTTGTTCCAACGCCTGCAGTCCATATTTTACCAAAATACGGTTTTCATCCTTCAGCTCCATCACATCCGCCACTGTTGCTATAGCCACATACTCTAACAGCTCATTCTTTTTTTCCGCCGGAATCGCACAGGCGTCATAGAGAGCACAGACCAGTTTAAAAGCCACTCCCGCACCACACAAGCCGGAAAACGGATAAGTCTCTCCCGCCTGCTTAGGATCGACAACCACATCCGCTTCAGGCAGTGCTTCCTGAACTTCATGATGATCGGTCACGATAACAGTCATTCCCTGTGCTTTTGCATAGGCAACTGCCTCGTTTGCTGCTATTCCATTATCGCAGGTAACAAGGAGGCTAATCCCTTCCTTTTTTGCTGCATCTACGATACGTTCATTAACGCCATACCCTTCTTTGACTCGGTCCGGTGTATACAGGCAGACCTTTAATCCAACCTTCCTCAAACCTTTCCACAATATATAAGCAGAAAAGATACCATCACAGTCAAAATCGGAAGCTACACCTATCTTTTCCCCTCCTTCTACTGCCCTCTGCAATAACTGCACCGCTTCAGGTACTCCTTTCATAAGGATAGGATCATATAAATCCGCAAGTGTTCCATTTAAGTACCGGTCTATGTCTTCTTTTGCCAACACGCCCCGGTTCACCATACAACGGATAACCAGTGGGGATACACCATATTCTCTGCCCAGCTCATTAAAATCTGCTTTTTTTGTCTCTACGATCCATCGCTCTCGCATATGTAATCTTATCTCCTTACCTCTTTCTCATTCTGAGTATAGTCTATTTTACGCAATTGTGCCAGCCTTTTTCTCCTTGATTTTTTATCTTAATATAGATACAATAGAACATAATTACTGTATAATAAAGGAGAAAAATCATGAAATGGATACGTTTTACACTGGACACACATACCGATGCCGTTGATATTCTGAGTTATAAATTAGATGAAATCGGTGTTGAAGGCATAGAAATTGAAGACAAGATGCCTCTTTCTGAGGCGGATAAAGAAAAAATGTTCGTAGATATCCTTCCTGATCCGGAAGACAATGATGGCACTGCTAAAGTACATTTTTATATGGAACCGGAAAACTGCGATCCTGAAAAAGTGATGCTTCAGGTGCAGGATATATTTCAGGAAATCAAAGATTTCTGCGAGATTGGGAAAGGAACCATCAGTCTCTCGGAAACAGAAGACAAAGACTGGATCAACAACTGGAAAGCATACTTCAAACCCTTCCGGGCTGCCGATGACATTGTGATCAAGCCAACCTGGGAATCTTACCAAAAGGAAAAAGAGACCGATATTTTGATTGAGATTGATCCCGGCATCGCCTTTGGTACCGGTTCCCACGAAACAACCAAACTCTGTATTCAGGCTCTTGATAAATATGTAAAAGAGGGCGACTCCGTCCTGGATGTCGGATGCGGAAGCGGTATCTTGTCGATCGCAGCCCTCAAATTAGGAGCGCACCATGCTACCGCAATCGATATTGATGAAATCGCCGTAAAAGTGGCTGCCGAAAATTTTGCCGTAAATAAGATTGCCCCTGAAAGATATTCTTTATACGATGGAGATCTGATCTCCAATACTTTTCTAAAGGTAAAAGCAGGCACCGGCCACGATATCGTTGTGGCAAACATTCTGGCAGATATCATTATTCCTCTGACGGGTGTTATACGTCCACATATAAAAAAGGGAGGTCTCTACATCACTTCCGGTATTTTAAATACCAAAGAAGCTGACGTCCGGACCGCCCTTGAAGAAAACGGATTCGAAATACTCTCTGTCGAACACATGAAAGAATGGTGTTGTTTTATCGCAAGATAATATCAGGTGCGTGACCATCTTCCGCTTGCCCCACAAGGCAGCACAAGACCTTCTTTCCCACGCACAGGCAGACCAACCTCATCTGCTTCGACCTGTCCGCCAAAATTACGCTGTATCGCTAATTTCATCATATACGACAGAACTGCAGGCTGCAAACCTGTCGTATATGAATTAATCAAAAAGAACAGCGCATCTTTCGATAGTATCCGGGTACATAACTGCACTAAGGGAAAGATCTTCTCTTCTATCTTCCATATCTCACCTTTAGGCCCTCTTCCGTAAGACGGCGGATCCATAATAATACCATCGTAATGGTTTCCACGGCGGATTTCCCGCTCCACAAACTTCACACAATCATCTACAAGATAACGAATCGGCGCATCGGAAAGACCGGAAGCTGCCGCATTTTCCTTTGCCCATGTTACCATTCCCTTTGAAGCATCTACATGTGTTACAGATGCCCCTGCCTTTGCACAAGCTGCCGTTGCTCCTCCTGTGTAAGCAAACAGATTAAGAACTTTTATCTCCCTGGCAGGATTTTTTTGCTTTTCTCTACGGATAAGTCCACCAGTCCAATCCCAGTTCACAGCCTGTTCAGGGAACAATCCGGTATGTTTAAAGCTAAATGGCTTCAGATGAAAAGTCAGGTCACGATAGGAAATGTCCCACTGCTCCGGAAGATTAAAGAATTCCCATTGACCACCACCTTTATTGCTACGGTGATAATGACCATTCTTTTTCTTCCATTCTGGTACCTGATGCGACGTATCCCAGATTACCTGGGGATCCGGTCTCACCAGAATATAATTTCCCCAACGTTCCAACTTTTCCCCCGACGAAGTATCTAATACCTCATAATCCTTCCAGCCATCTGCTATCCACATTTCATTTCATTTCCTTTTCTTTTATTTTCCTGTAAGCTCAATTGGCAAAAGTATCCTTGATACTTTTGCCTATCTTTCTCGCTCCGCGCTCAAGCGTATCTGCTGCATGGTCAATCTTTTTATCCAATTCTTTTTCTTTTGCATATTTTCCTGCCTTGTCAGCCGCATGATTAACCGCATCAACTGCTTTTCCAAATCCTTGAAGCATCTTCTCTTTGTCCAGTAATGGCATGCCGCCACCTCCCCCTTAAATTAACAATTGATTTCTGCTTTTACCCCCAGCAGATCTTTATTTTCATCCAGGATTGGCTGAATCACATTCTCAAGAAATTCTTTTACCTGACTTGGTGCACGTCCAACATATTTGCTCGGATCCATTGTCTGCTGCAATTCCTCCAGTGACATAGGGAAAGCATCATCTGCTGCGATCAATTCAAGAAGATTATTGTCCAGTCCTCTTTCTTTTACATTTCTGCCTGCTTCCATTGATAATTCACGTATCTTCTCATGCAATTCCTGGCGATTGCCGCCTGCCTTTACTGCATCCATCATAATATTCTCAGTTGCCATAAATGGCAGCTCGGACATAAGTCTCTTCGTAATAACCTTATCATAAACAACCAAACCATCTGCCACATTGAGGAACAGGTCCAATATACCATCAATAGCCAGAAATCCTTCTGCAACACTCAGACGCTTGTTAGCAGAATCATCCAGCGTTCTCTCAAACCACTGTGTTGCTGATGTGATTGCCGGATTCAATGCATCGATCATGACATATCGGGAAAGAGAGGCAATACGTTCGCTTCTCATTGGATTTCTCTTATATGCCATTGCGGAGGAACCGATCTGACTTTTCTCAAATGGCTCTTCTACTTCTTTCAAATGCTGAAGCAGGCGGATATCGTTTGAAAATTTATGTGCCGTTGCTGCTATTCCTGCCAGCACATTACATACACGTGTATCCAGCTTTCTTGAATATGTCTGTCCGGACACAGGGAAACAAGCTTTAAAGCCCATTTTTTCTGCAATCATTTTATCGGCTTCCTTACATTTTGATTCGTCGCCATCAAATAATTCAAGGAAACTTGCCTGTGTTCCCGTTGTGCCTTTGGATCCAAGAAGTTTCATATTGTCCATAACATGATCCAGATCTTCAAGATCCATTGTCAGCTCCTGCATCCACAACGTTGCCCTTTTTCCTACGGTTGTTGGCTGTGCCGGCTGAAAATGAGTAAACGCCAGCGTCGGAAGATCCTTATACTTCATAGCGAAATCAGCAAGTACCTGAATGACATTGACAACTTTCTTTTTTACAAGCTTCAATGCCTCTGTCATAATGATAACATCCGTATTATCCCCTACATAACAGGAAGTCGCTCCCAGATGAATGATTCCGGCTGCTTTTGGACACTGTTTTCCATAAGCGTATACATGACTCATAACATCGTGGCGGACTTCTTTTTCACGAGCTTTCGCCACATCATAATTTATATCTGTAACATGTGCTTTCAATTCCGCGATCTGCTCATCCGTTATACGGGGATTGCCTTCGGCGTCCTTTAACCCCAATTCCTGCTCTGTCTCTGCAAGCGCGATCCATAATTTTCTCCATGTCTGGAACTTCATATCTGGTGAAAATATAAACTGCATCTCTTTGCTTGCATATCTTTCGGATAATGGACTTACATACTTATCTGTGTTCATCTTTGTTTCTTCCTTTCTTTATCAAATTTAATATAGAGCTTAGCTCATTAGTGTTCATATTCCCCACGGATGTCCTCTTTCGGCGGCTCAACCGGATAATTGCCTGAAAAGCAGGCATCGCAGTATCCCGTATCTCCCCCAATCAGTTCCGGCAAACGCTCCCCATCCAGATAGCCCAGCGAATCTGCTCCGATCATATCGCAGATCTGTGTGATCGTATGCTCATGTGCAATAAGCTGGTCACAACTTGGCACATCAGTGCCAAAATAGCAAGGGTATAAAAAAGGTGGTGAACTGATTCTTACATGGACCTCTGTAGCCCCGGCATCCTTAAGCATCTGAACGATCAGACCACTTGTCGTTCCCCGCACGATCGAATCATCAACCATGACCACTCGTTTTCCCTTTACCACTTCCCGTAATGCGTTTAACTTTATATTGACACTGGATTCACGCGCAGACTGTTTTGGCTTAATAAAGGTTCTGCCTACATAACTATTCTTTACAAAACCGACGCCATACGGAATATTGGCCTGAAGAGCAAATCCCATTGCGGCTGCATTTCCAGAATCAGGAACACCGACAACGATATCTGCCTCCGCCGGATGCATCTGCGCAAGGATCTTTCCTGCTATAATTCGGGAATTATATACACTGATACCATCAACATAACTGTCCGGACGCGCAAAATAAATATATTCGAAAATGCATCGTGCCGGCTTCTGTATACACAGGCTCTCATCCGAAGCAATGCCATTCTGGTCCAGCATCACGATCTCTCCCGGCTTCACATCACGTACAAACTCAGCTCCCACAGCATTTAAAGCACAAGTTTCACTTGCCAGAAGATACGTATTATCTCTTTTTCCTATTACCAGCGGCCGGAAACCAAAAGGATCTCTTGCTCCGATCAATTTACGTGGGCTGGAAATAACGAGTGAATATGCTCCCTTCAGCTTCCTCATCGCATTTTTAACTGCATCCTCAACAGTAGCCGTATTTAAACGTTCGCGCGCAATATGATAAGCAATCACTTCTGTATCAATCGTTGTTTGGAAAATAGCACCTGTCTGTTCCAATTCCTTGCGAAGTTCCGGAGCATTAACCAGATTTCCATTATGTGCGAGCATCAGAATTCCCTTTACATAATTAAGCACCAATGGCTGTACATTATGGCTGTTGCTTGCCCCCGCTGTTGAATAGCGGACATGACCTACACCAATGTTTCCTTTTAATTTTTCAATCTTTTCCGCATCAAACACTTCATTAACAAGTCCCATTCCTTTTGTACAAAGGACTTTACCCTTGGGGCCTTCCGTATCACTAACCGCTATACCACAACTCTCCTGCCCCCGATGCTGAAGGGCAAATAAACCATAATAGATCGTAGACGCTATATCGCCTCCGTCCATGTCATACGCACCAAACACACCACATTCTTCATGCAGTCCTTCTGAATAGTACTCTTCTACTTGTGAATCCATTGTTGTCAGTCCTTCCTTAATGCTTATTTTTTATCTAACATCAGTATTCCCCGCTGGATCTTGTTTTGTAAAATACGGCATACCGATGAATCAATCATTTTCTCGTCTATCTTTCCTTCCTTTACGGCAGAAAGAAGCGCCTGATAGCATTTCTCTAATTCCCCTGGCAAAACAATCATATCACATCCTGCCTTTACTGCCTCCACGACAGCAAACTCATACGTATAATTATTGCGGATCACATTATCATCAAATGGTGAAGACATAACAACGCCTTCAAAGTTCAGTTCCTCCCGGAGAAGCTTTGTAATAATATCTTTTGACATGAAAGCCGGTATCTTTTTCACCGTCACTTCACTTGCAGACACACTTCCAACCATAACACAGTCCGCTCCGGCTGCTATTCCGCTCTGATATGTCAGCAGATTATTATTTCGTATTGACATAAGGCTGTCTTTATTTTCCAACACCTCCTCTTTATAATTCCCCGGAACATTACCTATTCCCGGAAAATATTTCAGTGTCACTGCCAATCCGCCTTCTCGCATACCCTTTACATAGCTCTCTAACAGACTGCAGACCTGCTCCACTTCTGTACCTAAACAACGTCTGGAATACTCAGGATTATTCTTATTTCCTATATCAGCCACAGGAGAAAGATTCAGATTCACGCCCATGTCTGTCAACTCTGACCCGATATTCTTTCCTGCCTGATACACTTGTTTTGCAGACATATCCACTGCCATCTCTCCCGGCGTAATGTACCCGGTATCATTCAGTCCCGCTACGCGGCTGGAGATGGAATTGTTTCCACCGCCATCCTCTTCCACTGCTGCATACAGGGAACCTCCGGTAACTGCTTCTGCCTGCAGATCCCGTATCAACTGCTGCCCCTGCTCTTTATTTTTTATATTTTCTTCCGTCAAAAAGACCCCGCCTATGTTGTAACGGCGGATCGCCTCTCCCATCGTCCTTGTCACCTCTGTGATCGTACCATCCAGTGTTCGTCTTTGATCTAACTGATATAGATCCACAAGAAACATCTGTCCGATCTTCTGTTCCAAAGTCATGTTCTTTACCATTTCCTCTGCCTGCCCATAGGCATCATCAGGGTCAATTGGTATAGGACTCGCAGACACCGCAGCTCCAGACAGAACCGATGGAGTCTCTGTCACCGTCTCCGCTGTTGCTTGTCCATCATTTTTCTGTGTGTTTTCGCCACATGCGCACACCCCGAATATTGTAAGCAGAAGAAAAACAAATCCTGCTATGCGTTTCATTTTTCTGTACCTCGTTTATTGTTTCGCTCGAAACACCCACCAATTCAAAAATAATTATATTATATTCTCATGGCATATGCAAATAAAATATTTTCTTTATTTTTTTATTCTTTTGTGTAAATCGCCCAAGCTGCCGTGCATAGGATAACAATGTAAATGAAAGTTAGGAGGCAAACCTATGAGTGATTTGTCAGCAACTAATTGTGGCGGTGGATGTTCCTGCAACGAGGGTAATTCTTCCTGCTGCTGGATCATTATTCTTCTTTTACTCTGCTGTGGCGGATGTGGAGGTAACGGATTCTCCGGCGGCATGGGCAATGATTGCAGCTGCATCATCTGGATCCTGATTCTGCTGTCCTGCTGCGGCGGTAATGGATTTAACAACGGATTTGGCTGCGGATGTTAGGACACACCCAGGTAACACCACCGGTATAGGTATGTTCCCTTAAAGAACGTCCTAAGGAGCTGTCACTTTGACGGATATCATTCGTCAAAGTGCAGCTCCCTTTTTTATTCCTGATCCGTATTCTCCTGTTGCAGTCTCCTTGTCAGATCATCTCCGTAATACCGCTGGCGATCTTCTTCAGACAAACATTGAAAACACTCCAGATCCACCTCATATATCGTCGTTTCATCAACAATAAGTTTACTTTTCCGTTCCATAGTAAAGCACCCAGAATAATATGTTCTCTTTATTCTATGCAGAAAGAATCCTATTGCGTATAAAAATCCCGTATCTTGTCGATTCTTGATGTCATTCCGACAAACAGACGATCAACCAGAACCAATGCTGTCATAGCCTCCACAACAACCACTGCACGGGGCATAATGACCGGATCATGTCTTCCCTTAATCTCTATCTCTACGTCTTCTCCCTGTGCATTTACCGTCTTTTGCGTCTGGAAGATAGACGGTGTCGGTTTAAACGCCGCCCGGATCACAATATCATCCCCATCGCTGATCCCACCTAGAATTCCTCCGGCAAAATTCGTATATTTTTTCACTTTTCCTTCCGGGCTCATATAAAAACTATCATTATTACCGGAGCCACAGCTCTGTGCCACAGCAAATCCAGCACCAATCTCAACACCTTTTACCGCACCAATAGAGAATATACTGCCGGCAAGCATAGCATCCAGCTTACCAAAAACCGGTTCACCTATTCCGGCAGGCATCCCCTGAACGACACATTCAACAATGCCACCAACCGAATCATGTTCTCTCATTTTCTGTTCAAGAAACTCTTCCGCACGAGCCGACGCCTCCGGATCAGGCATGCGCAAAGGACTTTTCTCAACATATTCCATCCTCATCCTGCTTTCCTCGCAGCACACAGGTCCAATCTGCCTGGTGTAGGCAGTAACGGATACCCCCAGCTCTTGTAATATTTTCATAGCGACCGCCCCTGCTGCCACTCTTCCAATCGTCTCACGTCCGGAAGAACGGCCACCACCACGATAATCACGGAATCCATATTTTACATCAAATGTATAATCCGCATGTCCCGGACGATATACAGAAGCAATATTAGAATAATCTTTTGATTTTTGCGATGTGTTCATCACCATCATGGCAATCGGTGTACCTGTCGTTTTTCCTTCAAACACACCGGACATAATCGTAACCTTGTCCCCTTCCCTGCGTGGTGTCGCATATTTCGTCTCCCCCGGTTTTCTCCGGTCAAGATACTTCTGAATATCCTCTTCACACAAGGATATCCCAGCCGGGCACCCATCCACAACAACACCTAATCCTTTCCCGTGCGATTCTCCCCACGTTGATATACGGAAGATTTCTCCTGTTACTGAGCCTGCCATTTTTCTTACACATCCTTTCTCTAGTGTCTTGAACTTTTTCGTTTTCTATTGTATAATATTTCTAATATATTTGAAAGGAGATTTTTATGTTTAGTCAATTTTTTGGTAATTATTTATTGGAAAACCAGAAAATCACCGCTGAGCAATTTTCCTCCTGCATGGATTACATAAAAGCAAACCGTGTAAAATTGGGGTTAATCGCAGAAAACGAGGGGCTTTTATCTCGTGCGCAGGCAGATGAACTGAATCACTTGCAGCAGCAGACAGATAAGCGTTTTGGTGATTTAGCAGTTGAAAAAGGTTATCTGACAGACGCAGATGTTACTTATCTTTTGGGTCATCAAGGCAATCCTTATCTGATTTTTATACAGGCTCTGCAAGAGAAAAACATTCTCACCAGAGATGAAATTGACAACGCTATAAATGATTTCAAAACCAGCAACGGATACTCGGATGAAGTGTTACAGGCGATTCAGGATGGAAATATTGAAAAAATCCTTCCTGCTTTTATTGACAAAGATAACGAAAAATACATTTCTCTGGTTGGTTTGACATTGCGAAACATCGTTCGTTTTGTCAGCTCTTATATCCGTATTGGAAAAGCCGCTGTTGTCTCTTCCATATCCGCACGATATATTGCCTATCAGCATACAACAGGTGACCATGATGGTTTTCTTGGTTTCACTTGTGATGATGATGGTATTCTTTCAATCGCAAGTGCTTATGCCAAAGAAGTTTTTGATACCGTTGATGAAGATGCACTGGATTCTGTCTGTGAGTTTACTAATTGTATTAATGGGTTGTATGCAACAGAACTCAGCTATCAGAATGTAACGATTGACATGTTGCCGCCTGAGTTCCTTTTTAACGGAACAGTTGATGGAACAGGCGATTTTCTTGTAATCCCTCTCTATGTTGAAAGCAAAAAGTCCAACATCATTGTAAAACTTTGATATTTTCCGGATATCAAGGGGCAAAAGATCTTTTGCCCCCTACATCATACGAATGGTATAGCATATTATTAAAGGAGACTTATTATTATGGCAAAAGTATTAATTGTTGATGATTCACGTACTTCACGCCGTATTCTTCGAAACATTTTAGAAGAACATGGACACGAGATCGTAGGAGAAGCTGAAAATGGACAGATTGGCTACGAAAAATACATCGAGCTGGATCCGGATATCGTAACATTGGATATCACTATGCCGGTTCTGGATGGATTAGGTTCTTTAGAGAAAATCATGACATATGATGACAAAGCACATGTTATCATGGTAACAGCAGCCGGTCAGAAGAACAAGATGGTCGATGCCATCAAATTAGGCGCTAATGAGTTTATACAGAAACCGTTTGAACCAGATCAGATCTTAACTGTTATTGCAAACTTATCAAAATCCTGATCTATGTCAGGCTTTTTGGAGGATATTGTCGCTTTGTGAAATTAGAAATAGAAAAAGAAGTTCATTTTCCTCAAGATAAATGAACTTCTTTTCCTATTTTTATCCAATCTTAATGTGACGTGCCATTTTTATTGTTTTTTCTGATCATTACTCAAAAAGTGAAATTCCAAATTTTATTTTTCTAAATATTTTATAACCTATAACCCCCAAAAGTGATACAATCATATAAAGTGATGTTGTGACTCCACAGAATCCGCCGATAAAAATAATCAAATCCAAAAAAATTTTCTGAACCATAATAAAACTCTCCTTATATTCTGATATTTTATGCATCAAAAACTAACCTGCTATGCAGGCCATTAATAATATACATATAATCAGAACATACGTGGATTTTTTTTACCATCTTTGCGGTATAGATAGCGAAGCAGCCGGTTATGACTATTATGATCCCGTCTAACCTCACAGCTTCGCAAATATTTAGTCATCGAGAATGTCCTCAAAAAGACATCAGAAAGTTCTCTGCCCGGAAAAGTAAACCGTATTGTGTTATTGATGCGTCTTCCTACATTACGCATTAAGCCTCTTGTCTCTGCCCGCTCCGAAAAACGCTCTGTACAAACAGCATATTTCACTTTCGTACTGTCAAGTCTTGTATTAGACGAGATCATACTTACGCTGTTTTGCGGTTCCCCTGTACGATTCGGCACATATTCAAAGCATATTCCACATATAATAAGAGAAAAAATATAGATAAAAATCATTTTTCTATTAAATCTCATTATGTGCAACGCAAAGACCCCCTCAAGTTGTAATCAATTCTGTGGCTTTTGCATCTCCCCCCGGACAAACCAAAGACACGCAACAGCCAATGCTGTCAATAGGATACATACAATGATTCTTGCCGCGAGCTGTGGAAGATAAGCATTCAAAATAACATCCGTAAACCGGATAAAAACATAAGCAAGCAGCGGCACCATAAAGCATACCAGACGTTTTTTTTCTAAATAATACTTTCCTGCCAAAAATGCCATCCCCATAAAGATGAGAACCATCAATACATTGCGATAAGATGAAACATACAAACTCGCCGGTGAGGTTGACAAAATCCTATCCTTTGCAGCCGCATCACCAGTATATGTTCCTGTATTGATCTTAACAACATAATACATCTGAAATCCGTAATTCAAAAGCGTATAACCGATTCCAAAGCCAATCCCTACTGTTGCGGAACGATAGATTGAACGCTGCTTTGTATTGGTAAGATAAATTCCCCAATACATCCCAAGTGCCACAAAAGCACCACTGATCAAAGCTTCTACTACCGCCACAAAAAAGGCATTTCCACCAGTTGCATTAAGCAAGCCTGTCAGATTGGTCAATGCCAGCAATCCAAGAAAACTATAAATGATCTCTTCCCATAAATAGCCTACGATACCATATCCAAGAGCACCTAACATACCTGTCTCAATTTTACTTGATCTCTTCCAAAATATATAATAAGGAACAGCACCAATCAGAATAGGTAATACAATAGCAATAATAAGTGCCGTCATTTGTCCTATCGAAACCATATCTATTTCCTTTCCATCACTAAGCAGCATTAGAATCCGACACGGATTCTTGTAATGAATGTAGTAAATCCGGAAACAGCCTCACTAAAAGCTCCTTCCGTCATTGGCTGTGTTATAAAGCCAACCTCACCCTCAATAACACCCTCAATCACTTCAATATCCTCGAAAACACTCTCTGCTTTTGATTTTTCAGAACTTCCAATACGCACAAAAAAACGGTTTGTCATCTCTTCAATCGGTGCAACTTCCTGTTTTTCATCATCCCATATCGTCATAACATTGGTGTTCATATGTTTCACCGCATCCACAACATCCGACACTACTGCGCTTGCTGTAGCCTCTTTTCCTGCACCCTTTCCATAAAACATAACATCACCAAGCATATTTCCTGTAACACAGATTGCATTAAACACATCATTTACCGCATATAATGGGTTATCACTCCGTATCATCTGTGGAGCTACCATCGCATATAATCTGCCCCCGATCTTTTTGCTTGTACCAAAAATCTTAATTGCCGCCTCAAGCTTCTTCGCATATTTAAAATCTTCTGCTGTAATCTTAGTAATGCCCTCTGTATAGATATCTTCATAGTCTACCTGCTGTCCATAGGCAAGAGAAGTAAGAATAGCAATCTTTCTACATGCATCATAGCCTTCTACATCCGCAGTTGGATCTTTCTCTGCATATCCAAGTTCTTGTGCTTCCTTCAGCACATCGGCAAAGTCAGAACCTTCTTTTGCCATCTTGGTCAGGATATAGTTAGTTGTTCCATTCAAAATACCATTAATCTGCTCAATCTTATCTGCAGTAAGACTCTGATTTAATGGGCGAATGATCGGAATACCACCACCAACACTAGCCTCAAAGAGGAAATTAACCGTCTTTGTCTTGGCAATATGTACCAGTTCTGCACCATACATTGCTACAAGTTCTTTATTGGAGGTGCATACGCTCTTGCCTGCCAAAAGTGATTTTTTTACAAATTCATACGCCGGTTTCGTTCCTCCCATCGTCTCAACAACGATAGAAATCTCGGGATCCTCCAAAATGACATTAAAATCATGAACTACTTTACTCTGAATCGGATCATCAGGGAAATCTCTCAAATCCAATACATACTTCACTTCTACTTCCTGATCTGCACGTTTTGCTATTATTTTTGAATTTGTGTTAATCACATGTACAACACCTGAGCCTACTGTTCCATATCCTAATACTGCTATCTTAATCATTACTGCCTCCTGTTTTCATATCATCTACAACTTTTTGTACTGCTTTCCATTCATCCTCTGAAAGAATTCCATCAGAATTTATTACTAAAACAAGAACCCCTTCACTTCTCACTATAAACTCAACATATGACGTTGCATCTGTCTTTACTAATGCCGGGAAAGACTGTATCTCATTATCTTCTGCTCTGACAATTTTGGAAATCCCGTCTGCAACAAAAGCTAACTTGCCATGTGTCGTTCTCAAGACGAAAAGCTTTGTATCAAACGTAATCTCTGTAACAGGAAGAACCAGCCGTTTTCTCAGATCAACTACCGGTATCCACTCATCACGTATGGATACTACGCCAGCCAGACATTCCGGCATTTCCGGTGTTTTAGCTGGTTCAATATAGTTTTCAACTCCTTGCATCCGGCTGACTTCCACGCCATATTTTTTGCCACTCAGAAAAAAAGTTACAATCTCCTTCATTTTTCACAATCCCCTTATCATGAATTTATCCATTTTAAATACGCATTCATAAACATATCAATATCACCATCCAGGACAGCCGAAACATTCCCCGTCTCTGCCTCTGTCCGATGATCCTTCACCATCGTATACGGTTGCATTACATAGGAACGGATTTGACTTCCCCAGCCAATCTCTTTGACCTCTCCTCGGATGTCTGATTCTTTTGCCAGATTTTCCTGTTCACGAAGAATAAGAAGCTTTGCCTTCAACATCTGCATTGCCTTGTCCTTATTCATATGCTGCGAACGCTCATTCTGGCACTGAACAACAATCCCTGTAGGAAAATGTGTAATACGTATTGCCGAAGAAGTCTTGTTGATATGCTGACCTCCTGCCCCACTGGAACGATATGTATCAATACGTATATCATCATCTGATATTTCAATATCAATATCCTGTTCTATATCCGGCATAACATCACAGGATACAAACGAGGTCTGTCTCTTTCCTGCCGCATTAAACGGAGAAATACGGACCAGACGATGAACACCATGTTCACTTTTCAAATAGCCATACACATTTTCACCACTGATTTCTAATGTGACCGATTTCAAGCCGGCTTCCTCACCATCTAAGGAATCCAGCACAGAAACCTTGAACCCATGCTTATCTGCCCATTTTTCATACATACGGCAGAGCATACTGGCCCAGTCACAGCTCTCCGTACCACCGGCACCGGCATGAAGAGTAAGAATCGCATCTTCCGCATCATGTTCTCCGGTCAACATCGTTGTAATCCGCAGATTTTCAAATTCTTTTTGAAATTCTTTGTACTCCTGTTGCACTTCCGGGATTATCGACTCATCACTCTCTTCATTCCCCATCTCAATCAGTGTCATGATATCTTCATATGCCATGCTGAGTTTATCCGCACGATCAACAATATCTTTTAAATCCTTCACTTCTTTCATGTCAGCACTTGCCTTTTCTGCATCATTCCAAAAATCAGGTGCCTCCATATTTCGTTCCAGTTCTTCAATCCTTAACTTCTTTTCTGCTAAGTTAAAGTGAATCCCTTACTTCCAGAAGCGGTTTTTCAAAACTACTTAATTCTATACGAATGTTATCTAATTCAACCACTTTGATCACCACCTTAATTTATTTAAATAAACTTATTTAACGACCACAACAATATTTATACTTCTTACCTGAGCCACATGGACAAGGAGCATTTCTGCTGATCTTATCACTCTTACGAACAATCGGTCCGCTTACCGTATCATCTTTGTTCGTACCCGTCACTTCTGCCACCTGCTCACGTTCTACCTTCTGTTCAATCCGCACATGCATAAGCATCTTAACGGTTTCTTCACGGATTGACTCGGTCATTTCATTGAACATGTCATAACCCTGCAGACGATATTCAACTACCGGATCTCTCTGGGCAAATGACTGAAGTCCAATTCCCTGGCGAAGCTGATCCATATCATCGATATGATTCATCCAGCGGCTGTCCGTCGCTTTCAGTAAAACAACACGCTCAATCTCGCGGATCTGCTCTGGTTCAGGAAATTCTGCTTCTTTACTTTCATATATACGAAGAGCCTCTTCTTTTAAACGCTGTATCAGGTCATTCTTCGTCATGTTTTCTTTCTGAACCCATTCAGCTGTAACCGGCTCGATTGGAATCATCGGAATCATAACTTCATTTAATTCTAAAAGATTCCACTGTTGAGGTTCCTGATCATCACCAATAACACGGTTCACATATTTCTCCACAACTTCTTCCATCATTCCAACAATATCATCCCGCATATCATTGCCGTCCAAAACTTTGCGGCGTTCAGCATAAATAATCTCTCTCTGTTCGTTATTGATCTGATCATACTCTAACAGGTTTTTACGGATTCCATAGTTGTTGCTTTCAATCTTCTTCTGCGCACGCTCAATAGCTTTGTTCAGCATCTTGTGCTGAATCTGTTCACCCTCAGGCATTCCCAGCGAGTTAAACATCTGCATGAGATTCTGTGAACCAAAGAGACGCATCAAGTCATCTTCGAGTGAAATGTAGAACTTCGATTCACCCTTATCCCCCTGCCGTCCGGCACGGCCACGAAGCTGATTATCAATACGTCTGGATTCATGACGCTCCGTGCCGATAATCTTCAGACCACCGAGTTCTGTCACACCATCTTCCAGCTTAATATCGGTACCACGGCCTGCCATATTAGTCGCAATAGTAACAGCTCCTTTATGTCCGGCATCTGCAATGATCTCAGCCTCAAGTTCATGGAATTTAGCATTCAATACCTTGTGCGGAATTCCACGCTTTTTCAACATCTGCGATAACTCTTCCGATGCATCGATCGTAATCGTACCAACAAGTACCGGCTGTCCTTTTTCGTGACTGGAAATAATATCTTCTACAATCGCATTTAATTTTTCTTTCTTTGTCTTATAAACAGAATCGTTATGATCAATACGCTGGATTGGAAGATTGGTCGGCACCTCTACAACATCCATTCCATAAATCTCACGGAATTCCTTTTCTTCTGTAAGCGCCGTACCGGTCATACCACATTTTTTGTCATATTTATTGAAGAAGTTCTGGAACGTGATCGTCGCCAGCGTTTTACTCTCCCGCTTAACTTTCACATGTTCTTTTGCTTCTATTGCCTGATGAAGACCATCCGAGTAGCGGCGGCCCGGCATGATACGTCCGGTAAACTCATCTACAATCAGCACCTCATCATCCTTAACAACGTAATCTTTATCCAGATGCATGAGTGCATGTGCACGTAACGACAGATTGACACAATGCTGGATCTCCAGATTCTCCGGATCTGCTAGATTTTCCAGGTGAAAAAATTTCTCAACCTTTTTTACACCCTGTTCGGTAAGATTGACGGTTTTTTCTTTCTCGTTAGCTACATAATCACCGGTCTCGTTGTTATCCTCTTTCATGATGATATCCATCTTGGACAGTTCTTTTTCCGTACCTCTCTTTAACTGACGGACAAGATTATCGCAGGCTTCATAAATCTTTGTGGATTTTCCACTTGAACCGGAAATGATCAATGGTGTTCTCGCTTCATCAATCAAAACCGAGTCAACCTCATCCACAATTGCATAGTGAAGTTCTCTCTGCACAAGCTGTTCTTTATAAATAACCATGTTGTCACGCAGATAATCAAAGCCCAGTTCATTATTTGTTGCATACGTGATATCACAATTGTATGCTTCACGTCTTTCATCATTATCCATACTGTTCAGAATAACACCAACCGTCAGGCCAAGAAATTCATGAATCTGTCCCATCCACTCCGCATCACGCTTTGCCAGATAGTCATTAACGGTAACGATATGAACACCTTTCCCTTCCAATGCGTTCAGATACGCCGGCAGTGTAGAAACCAATGTCTTACCTTCTCCTGTACGCATCTCGGTGATTCGTCCCTGATGAAGGATAACACCACCAATCAACTGCACACGGAAATGTCTCAATCCAATCGTTCTCTTCGACGCTTCCCGTACGACAGCATAGGCTTCCGGCAGGATATCATCCAATGTCTCACCTTCTGACAATCGTTTTTTAAACTCCTGCGTCTTAGCTTTTAGCTGTTCATCAGACAGTTTCTCCATCTCCGGTTCCAGACCTTCGATCTTATTTACAATCGGCAACACTCGTTTGACCTCACGCTCACTGTGAGTTCCTATTACTTTGCTTAATAATCCCATTTCTGTCACTCTCCATATATTACTTAACATACAAATGATGTTATATTCTCAATCTATTCTAACATTAGTTGACAATTGTTTCAAGTAAACGTTAGCATTATTTTTGCCCTATTCGACCACCGTTAAAAAAAAGAAAAACCATAAACTTACTCAAAACAGAAATTCCATATCGGAATAACCATTTCACTGTCCATTTATAGTTTTTCTTTCCTATGTTTTATCTTACCCTGTCAATTCTTTACATCAGGCATAAATTAAAATTCAGGTTCGATCAGTCCGTATGTATTGTCTTTTCTCTTATAAACCACATTTACTTCTTCCGAATCCGCATTACGGAATACAAAGAAATTGTGTCCTAAAAGTTCCATCTGCACACACGCTTCTTCCGGATCCATTGGTTTCATCGCAAATTTCTTGGATCGGATAATCTGAATCTCTTCATCATCATAAGCGTCCTCTTCAATAAAAGCTTTGTTCAACTGTGATGCTGTCTGCTCTTTGTCAAGCAGCTTATTCTTGTATTTGCGAAGCTGTCTCTCAATGACCTCTTCAACCAGATCAATAGAAACATACATGTCAGTACTTGTTTCCTCTGCACGAATGATGCTGCCTTTCATCGGAACCGTAACTTCTATTTTCTGACGATTCTTCTCCGTACTCAATGTCACATGTACTTCTGTGGAATCTGTAAAATATCTCTCTAATTTACCAATCTTTTCTTCCACTGCTGAACGTAACCCTTCTGTTATGTCGATATTCTTTCCGCTAATTACTAAATTCATATTGCTCAGCTCCTTTGCCCATAAGTTTCAAGCAAGAACCTCTGCATTAACAGATGTTTTCTAACTTGTACTCTTATTATACACGAAAACTTTCATTTCGGCAATAGAAAAAATGTAATTGTATGACAATTTAAGAACTTGTCAATCACGTATTCTATATCCTACTAAAGTCTACTGTTCTTGTTCACAATGTTCATAACTCTGTTCACAACTATAATTTATCGAAAAAAGGCAATTTTAAATGTTGATACTTTCAAAAAAAGAAACGGCTGCACGTCTTTCCGTACAACCGTTCGTTTTTAAGTTGTCAAACAGTTTCAATAAACCATTCCATTCTTCATTAGCCAAGCACACGCCTTGCACAATATGGAGTACGGTAGTTTATATTACTTGTCGTAATACCAACGCGAGGGTTACTTGCATGAACAACTCGTCCACCGCCAATGCAGAGCGCAACGTGGTTTACCCTTCCACCACTTGCATAGAAGATCAGATCACCTGCTTTTGCACTGGACGGACTGATCTTTTTACCAACACCGGATTGTGCACCGGAAGTACGTGGCAGGCTGATACCAAACTTCTTAAATACAGACATGGTAAATCCGGAACAGTCTGTACCATTTGTCAGGCTGGAACCTCCATACACATAAGGATTACCTACAAATTTCAAACCATATGAAGCAATTGCGGAACCATCTCCACTTCCTAATGTACTTCCGCTGCCAGAATCAGACGAAGATCCTGCACTTCCGCCGCCACCATTACTATTGGACATATCTCTCTTTCCAGCGTTTCCACCACCGCCATTGGATGACGTTCTCTTGCTGCTGCCTGCATTTCCACCACCACCATTACTTGTGGTTCTGTTCGAACGGTTGGAAGAACTGCTCTTGCTGCTTGAGTTTGAACTGCTGTTGGAACTGGAACTCTTGCGGCTGCTACCCGATGAATTTGAGCTATGCGAAACCTGCTGCTGGCGTTGCTGACGTTCCTGCTTTTCATCTTCTTCCGCCGCTGCTGCCGCTGCTGCTTTTCTTCTCTCTTCTTCGCGCTCTTCCTCTATAGATACCGCTTTTTTAAATTGTACCGACACCTTCACATATTGTTTCGCCACATAACCGGTAGTATCACCATCAACACGGATTTTAACCCAGTCAGCCTCTTCCTTGACAACCTCGTAAGATTCATCCTCCGGCACCAGGGTAAGGATCTTACACGTTTCATTTTTTTCTTCACGGACACGAAGTGTCTCCGTTGTAACGGTAGCCCATTTCGTTCCAAAATCATCAATCAATTTTTCAGCACTATACCCGATTGCCAGATAATCTTTCATAATGTAACCGCTGACAGAACCCGAACGGATATATACCCAGTCACCTTCTGTTGCTGATATCGTGGCCGCACTGCCCCGATACAACTTACCAACAATTTCTGCATCCGTATTTGGCTTCTTACGGATATTAACATAATCGGCTGCAACAGATATCCCTACATTAGCATATTCGGACTCCGGTTTCGGCGTAGCCGTTGCTACCGGGAGTGCCGTTGTCTGAGGTGTCGCTGTGCTGACAGCAGAACCACTCACTGTTGTATTCGTTCCATTATTTGTCGTATTTGACGAATCATCAAAAGCAACGATTGCTTCCGGATCCGAATGATTTGCTCCTATCTGAATATCACAATACTGATCTAATGTATAGGCCATGCCAGCCAATTCTGTCTCTGTCCCCATCGTCGTCGATGAAGAACTAATATGATTTGCCAATACGCCAAAAGACAGCACAATACCTGCCCCAAGCGCATACTTAACCAATCTCTTATGTTCCATATATTTGCCTCCATATATCGGACCGGTATAAATGTTACAAAATTATTAACTACGAAATTCAGTATAACAAGGATACAATCATCTGTCAACCCATGAAAACTCAATGTTTTTTCATATTTTTACCATTCTTAACCCTATGGAATGATTGTCATTTTTATTCTACAGCATTCGACTAAACCTTAAAAAGTATCCTTTAAAGTATCTTTTACCAGCGGGTCTTTTATGCCAACGAAACAACTGCCTCTATCTCGATCAACACATCTTTTGGTAATCTTGCCACCTCAACACACGACCTTGCCGGACACTCTTTTTCAAAATAATGCGAATATACCTCATTTACCTTCGTAAAATCATCCATATTCTTTATGAACACGACTGTCTTTACTGTATTTTGTATCGACGCTCCTGACTCTTTGATCAATGCTGCCAGGTTGCTGATCGCCTGTTCCGCCTGTTCTTCAATACCACCTTCAACCAGCTCTCCTGTCGATGGAATAATAGGGATTACACCTGATGTAAACAAAAAATCATTGGCAATAACTGCCTGCGAATATGGTCCGATAGCTGCCGGTGCCTTATCTGTTGAAATTATCTTTTTCATTCTGAAACCTCCCTGATCATTTTATATTTTCTTTTAGTATAACGCAACTTTCCAAAGAATTCACTAGTTTTTTTCAAATGGGGGTAGTATAATTAGGTAGGAATAAACACGAAATAAAAAATACAAGGAGTGTGATATCGATGTATTCCTATCACGACCGCGTCTCATACAGCCGCATTGATAAGGATGGCTTACTTGGCGTCTCAGAAGTTGTAAACGCCATGCAGGATTGCTGCCTTTTCCACAGTGAAGATGTAGGACATTCTGCTTTAGCTTTATTAAAGAAAAATCGTGCCTGGCTGGTTAGTTCATGGCATATTGTTTTTGACCGGCGCCCAAAAATGGGGGAACGTTTTATTGTTCATACATGGCCTTATGAATTCCGTGGCATCTTTGGCTGCCGTAATTTTAAAATGGAAACAGAAGATCATGAAGTGCTCGCATACGCTGATTCCCGTTGGTTTTACTTTGATCCGTCCACAGGACAGCCGGCGCGCATTGATGATTCAGAAAAATCTGCCTACCCAACAGAACCCGCTTACGACATGGAATATAAATCCCGTAAAGTTGCCTGTCCCTCGGAACTGACTCTGGCAGCAACGGTAGAAGTATGCCAGAACTATCTCGATACCAATAACCACGTAAATAACGGACAATACATCCGATTGGCTGTGAATGTTCTTCCTTTGGATTACGAAGTGAAAGAACTCCGTGCCGAATTTCGTCTGGCTGCCAAAATGGGGGATACCATGTATATCCGTACGGCGGAGTCAGAAGAACACTTTTATGTTGTCTTTACTGACGCTGACGAAAATCCCTATTTTCTCAGCGAATTTACAAAACGATAGAAATGAGGTTATAACAAAACATGAGCATAGAAAGCCAGTTTTTGGGCACTTTTGCCCGTTTATATGTGATTAAGAAAACAAAATTCGGAGTAATCCTAAGTTCAGGGGACGTTCCACAGCTTGAGGTTCTCTTGCCCAACAATCAGGTTCGTCCGGGTACGGAAAAAGGCGATTTTTACGATGTCTTTCTATATAAAGACTCGGAAGACCGTCTTATTGCGACAACAGCACAGCCTTACGTGGTGCTTGATGAGCTTGCACTTTTAACGGTTAAAGACGTAACCGGGATAGGGGCTTTCCTTGATTGGGGGCTGGCAAAAGATCTCTTTCTTCCATTCAAAGAGCAGACTGCCAGGCTGCACGTTGGTGACAAGGTACTCGTCACTCTGTATATTGACAAAAGCGAACGCCTATGTGCCACGATGCGTATTTATGATTTTCTTTCTACGGATAGCGACTATCAAAAAGGGGAACATGTAGAGGGGCTCATTTACGAGATTATTGATTCCTTCGGTGCTTTTGTAGCCGTTGATGATACCTATTCTGCCCTGATTCCTCCTAATGAAATAACGCGGGAACTACATGTTCTAGATCGAATTGAAGGACGTATCAAAGATATAACAGAAGATGGAAAACTGACTCTCAGTCTTCAGGAAAAAGTGAAAATACAGATGGGAAAGGATGCTTCTCTGATCTATGAGCGCCTTAATCAGGCTGGCGGCTTCCTTCCTTTCCACGATAAAACATCCCCCGAGATCATAAAAAGGGAATTCCAAATGAGCAAAGCAGCTTTTAAAAGAGCCATCGGCCGTCTGATGAAAGAAAAAAAGATCAAGCAAACGGCAGATGGCATACAATTACTGTCCTGATGAATCAAGAAATCGCATTCGGTTTTTATCTGCCTGCGTTCTCGGTCTCCAGGCACTTTTCTGATTTGTACTGGCGGCAGCATTGCGGAAATCTGTCGCCAGAGTTGATTTACAGTTCTGGCAGAACCGCCCTGTCTTAATCGTAACACCGCAGCTTTCACACGGAAGTCCTATCGGCGAATCATCCGAAAATACCAGTCGTTCCTCTCTGATCCACTGATTGATCTGACGTACACTCACTTCCATTGTTTCTGACAGATTCTGAATATCCACATTAGGATTTTCACGCACAAACTTTTTTACTTCTATAAACTTATCTTCAATCTTCTTCATACAGACAGGACATAACTTATCCCCACGCATATAATTAAAAAGTCTTCCGCAATTCTTACATGTCACAATTTCCATAACTCATTCCTCCTACTATATTAAAAATCTCTGCCAATACACAGGCAGGCAAAAAATATCTGTTTTACTCCTGCAGCACACAGTACCTCTGCACAGGCCTCTAACGTCGATCCTGTTGTATAGATATCATCGACAAGAAGAACACGCCGGATATTTTCCAATCTGCCTTGTGATCTGCCATCAACCGAAAATGCCCTTTTCAAGTTCTCCGCCCTCAGCCCAGGTGTCAATCCCTTCTGCGGTTTTGTATAACGGATTCGCTTCAACACCTCTTTTAACACCGGAACCTGCAGATATGCTCCTATGCCATCTGCCAGCAGTTCCGCCTGATTATATCCACGAAACCACTGTTTACGCCAATGAAGGGGCACCGGAATCACAGCATCGACAGCCCATTTTGCCATCTCGGCTCCCCGCTTTTTACATAGTTCACTCGCATAAAACTCCGCATCTCCGGAACAACCCTCGTATTTAAAATCAGCCATAGCCCTTTTCAGATGTCGGTCATATACCCAAAGGGCTGTCCCCTTTGCCACAATATCCCTACGCTTTCTTTTCATCCCACAGTCAAAGCAATACTGTTCTTCCAACCCGTCAATCGGTTTTCCACAACGCATACAGCGCGGTTCATGAATGATCGGAAGCTGCTTTTGACAGGTCCGGCATACACACCGTTCACTTCCTTTCAGCAGCCGGCCGCATACAGAACATTTTCTTGGGAATACAAAATCCAGAAAATTCAATACTTCACTCCCCCTATTGCTATTATCATACCAAATTTTCAGCCATTTTGCATCCTATTTTTTTCATCTAATTCTAAAATCCTTTGTCGGAGTGAAGAATACCGCATCTGTTCATATTGATTATGTATCATTTTTCTGACTGTATCTTGCTTTCCTACGATAGTCACACATTTTTTTGCTCGTGTAACCGCTGTATACAAAATATTCCGATTCATCAGCGGCCGCGGCCCCGTAAGAAGCGGAAGCACCACTGCCGGATATTCACTACCCTGTGATTTATGAATGGTAATGGCATACGCAAGTTCGAGTTCATCCAGGTTCCCCTGCGGGTATGTTACATATTTTTCATCTTCAAACCGTACCGTTACTTCTTTATTAAAATTGTCAATCTCCGTGATAATGCCACAGTCACCATTAAATACCCCTGTCCCTTCCTCAATCAGCATCTGATTATAACCAAGTACCTTCCACTTGATCTGATAATTATTTTTCATCTGCATAACTTTATCTCCCTCCCGAAGGATCACGCCATGCACCTCCATCTGATTCTTTGATGATGACTCAGGATTCAGATACTTCTGCAGCACCTCATTACAGCGGTAAACACCAAGTTCCCCTTTTTTCATTGGTGTAAGTACTTGTACATCAAATGGCGTACAATCCGTATACTTCGGCATCTTATTGCGGACAAGCCAGAGCATAACCTCCAGCACACCATGCGCATCCTCTCTTTTCAGGCAGAAAAAGTCTTTACTTTGGTTATCCAGCGCAATTTCTTCTCCCGCATTAATGCGATGAGCATTGACAATAATGTCACTTTCTGCCGCCTGACGGAAAATACGGCATAACTTTACCGTATGAAAACAATGGGAATCGATGATATCACGAAGAACGTTTCCTGGTCCGACACTTGGGAGCTGGTTCACATCCCCCACCAATATCAGCCGGGTTCCTACCGCAACTGCCTTGAGCAGATTATGAAACAAAAAAATATCTACCATAGACATTTCATCAATAATAAGAACGTCTGTCTCTAACGGATTCCATTCATTGCGTCCAAATAACTCACCCTTGTCCTCTTTTTCCTCATTTTCCATTATTGAGCCATTATATTCAAGCAAACGGTGAATTGTCTGAGCCTCCAGACCTGTTGCCTCCGACATTCTTTTGGCAGCCCGCCCTGTTGGAGCCGCCAGCAGGATTGAAAGCCCCTCTTCCTGCAGACAGTTGATAATCATGTTGATCGTAGTCGTTTTCCCGGTTCCCGGTCCACCCGTTACGATCAAAAGTCCGGTGCTCATAGTCTCCCGGACGGCAACCCGCTGCTGCTCATCAAGTGAAATATCTTTACGAACTTCCAACTGGCTTATCACACTATCGTAACTTTCTTTCCTGCGACCAATCGTTATGTTCAGGTCAAACAACATGCGCGCACAATTAAGCTCCGCATAGTACAGCGATGGCAGATAAATGTTTCGTTCTTCATCCACGATGATCAGCCGGTCATACTCCATCTTTTGCAGCACAGATGACAACTGTTCTACATTTACCTGAAGACGGTACACAGACTCCTTCAACAATAATTTTTCTGGCATGTACACATAACCGCCCTGTATTCCAAGATTCATAACATACAGGATACCTGCACGGATACGCTCCGCCGAATCTAACGCAAACCCACCCTTTCGTGCTATTTCATCCGCTATCTTAAACCCAACGCCACTGATATCTTCTGCCAGTTGGTAAGGATTGTCGTGAACAATATCATATAGGGCACTTCCATATACTTTATATATTTTCACTGCCAGTTGGTTCGAAATACCATATTCTTGCAAAAAAATTACCGCCCCGCGCATTTCGCGTTTTTCCTCAAACTGTGCCGCAATACCACGCGCTTTCTTTTCGCTGATTCCTTTCACCTCTGCCAGACGCTCCGGCTGCTTCTCGATCACATCAAATGTCTGATCACCAAATTTATCAACAATCCTCTTGGCCAGCCCTCCCCGTATTCCGGCAATTGCTCCCGATGCCAGATATCGAAGCATCGCCATCTGATCCTCCGGTTCTTTCACTTCATAAGAAACCACCTTCAGTTGTTCCATGTAGACCGGATGCTGCACCATCTCCCCCCGAACGCAGATATATTCTCCTTCGTTCAGAAATGGAAAGGTCCCAACACAAGTTTCCTCTTCTCCATCTGTACTTTCTAATTCAAACACCGTATAACCATTTTCCACATTACGATAGATTATATGAGACACATATCCCTCACGTTCTTCCATTCTTCCAGCTCCCTTATCGTTCCTGTATAGTAAAAATCCGCCCATCTTGTGATATAAAAGAATATTACCACAAGATAGACGGAAGCACAAAAACTTTTCTGCTTTATTTTGTCTGTGCTGCTGCAGTATCTGTCCCACTATTAGCTTTCATGGAATCATATAACTGCTCGGCAATCCCCAGACCCTGGCCACTATTTACCATTTGTTCGGCAATTGTTTCAAGGTAATTATCCTGAAACATATTGACATAATCTGTACTGTTGTCATCCTCATCTTCATCCGAGAATACCTTAGCAGATTCCTGCATGGATTTAAACATTTGCTGAACCAGATACGACTCAAACTGCTTGCACGCATCCAGCATCTGCTCATCACTCTGTGCCGACTGCACTTGTTCTGACAACCGATCCGAAACCGCATCGTTTGCCGTCAGAGAATAATTAGTCAGATATGTATCACCGATTCCATTTACTGCCATGACGTCACCTCATTTCTTAGGACCGCAGATTGTTCGCCTGCTGAAGCATCTCATCCGATGCCGTAATTGCCTTCGAGTTCATTTCATAAGCGCGCTGTGCAATAATCATATTTACCATCTCATCCGCAGCTTGTACATTGGATCCCTCTAGATATCCTGACACAATCTTCGCGTTAAGATCACCGGCATTATATACTGTTGCCTGTCCGGATGCATCAGACTGAAGGTAATTCGAACCAGCTCCTTTTTCCAAACCACCGGAATTCGGGAAATATGCCAGTCCAATCTGGATCCCCAGATTACGTCGGTTGCCCGTATTATCCGGATAAGTCAGGTTGCCAAACTGATCAACGCCAATCCCGCTTGCCTGATAAGTATTGTTCAGCACAATCTCTCGTCCCTGCGTATCCAGTAACGGATTACCGGAACTATCTGTCATTGCCAGTCCATCCTCTGTTATAGACATGTTAAAATGTCCATTTCTCGTATATGCTGTAGTTCCATCGGGCTGCCTGATCATGAAAAAACCTTCCCCTTGGATTGCATAATCAAAGGCCCCATTTGAAGCTTGCAGAATTCCCTGCGTGAAATCTGCTGATATTGATCCAAGACGGACACCCAGACCAACCTGTGCGCCAACCGGCTTCGCTTCTCCTGTGGAAGTTGTTGATTCTTTCTGAAGATTCTGATAGATCAAAGTTTTAAAATTTGCTGTCTGTGTTTTATATCCTGTTGTATTGATATTGGACAAATTATTTGCAATCACATCAAGATTGCTCTGCTGCCCGATCATACCACTTGCTGCTGTCCATAGTGAACGCATCATAGAGTACCACCTCCAATAAGTATTCCTTCCATATTATCCCAGTCTTCCTACCTGGTTAACCGAACGATCCAACATGCTGTCATACGAACGGATCACCTTCTGATTGGCTTCATACGCACGAGTAATGGTGATCATATCAACCATTTCGCGGACAACATTGACATTTGACTGTTCTGTATACCCTTGAATAATCTCTGCCGATGCATCCTTTTCAGCAGCACCATCGACTGGCTCATACATGGTATCACCGTATTTTTTTAAATAATCATAATCCTGAAAATCTACAATCTTTAAAGTATCCTTAACTTCTCCATCTACGGTAATTACACCTGTTCCGGAGACAGTAACCGACTTAGCCGAAGGATTGATAACAATATCACCATTTTCTCCCTGTACGGCATTGCCATCTGCATCTACCAAAAGGCCCTCTTTTGTCAGCATAAATCTTCCATCTCTTGTATATCTTGTATGAACTTCACCTGATTTGTCCGTGACATGAACAGTGAAAAATCCACTGCCACTTAATGCCATGTCATATGTACCGCCAGTCTGGCGCACCGATCCCTGTGCGTAGTCAGTGTATGTCTCTCCAATTTTCACACCCAGACTCAACGTTCCGATGCGCTCATTATGGTACGCCTGAGATCCATCTCTTATCTTTATACCCAATACCTGATCAAAGGCCTGGCTTGCTACTTTTTCGCCTTTGTATCCTACCGTATTGGAATTGGCCATGTTATTTGAAACAACATCCAGCCTTTTCTGCTCATTTGCCATCCCTGTCCAAGCAGTATAAAGACCTCTCAGCATATAATACCTCCTTAACCATCACTTCTGCATTAACCTTGTTAGTGAGGTTCCGCTTCCATCTCACCACTCAAAAACTCAACATATCGCCCTGTACCGATTGCTACGGCTGTCATCGGTTCTTCCGCCGTCATTGTTGTAATTCCGGTCTTTGATTCAATCAGTTCCTCTAAACCATACAACAGACTTCCTCCACCGGTCAGAACAATGCCGCGATCCGCAATATCGGCTGCCAGTTCAGGCGGCGTCTTCTCCAGCACACTGTGTACTGCCTCTACAATCTGTGATGTCGTATCTTTCAACGCTTCTTCCGTCTCCTCAGAAGTTACCGTGATCGTCTTTGGCAGACCGGTAACAAGGTTACGTCCGCGCACATCAACTGCCACACTCTCTGGCCGCGGATAAGCCGAGCCAATACGTATCTTAATATCTTCTGCTGTTCTTTCACCAATCAACAGATTATGTTTCTTACGCATATAACGCACGATCGCATCATCAAAATCGTCACCTGCAATCTTAATAGAAGCACTTACAACCGTTCCTCCCAAAGAAATAACAGCAATATCCGATGTTCCGCCTCCGATATCTACGATCATGTTTCCACATGGTCTTGCAATATCGATTCCTGCACCAATCGCCGCCGCAATCGGCTCTTCAATAATCTTAACATCGCGCGCCCCTGCCTGAAATGCCGCGTCCTCTACAGCCTTTCGCTCTACTTCTGTAACCTGGCTCGGTACACAGATACTGATGAGCGGTTTGCGAAAACGCTGTTTTCCAACTGCTTTCTGAATAAAATATTTCAACATCTTTTCTGTCACTGTATAATCTGAAATAACGCCCTGACGAAGAGGACGAACAGCTACAATATTACCAGGAGTGCGCCCTAACATAAGACGAGCTTCTTCACCAATCGCCTTGATACGATTCGTATCACGATCAAACGCAACGACACTCGGCTCCTTTAACACAACGCCTTTTCCTTTTACATATACCAAAATACTGGCGGTTCCCAAATCAATTCCAATATCAAAAGCCACTTTTCCTTACTCTCCTTTCGCTTCTCCTGTATAGTATTCCCACTTTACCTAACCTTATTATATACGTTTTTCCATATATTTCAAAGTATTTTTTATAAATCTTCCTCAGCGTAGGCCGCTTGCAGCATTATCGCACATTCTACACGCTTGCGCTGCAGCTCACATCCAATCTCATAGGGCTGATTAATGTCACCATGACAATGATAGGCATTCGCTGCACAGCCGCCGCTGCAGTAATATTTTGCAAAACAGTTACGGCACTCCTTCTTTGCATATACATTACACAATTTAAATGTGTCACGCATATCCGTATTCACTATGCCATCATCTACGTTACCCAGGCAGAATTGCTCTTCTCCAACAAATTGGTGGCACGGGTACAGATCCCCCCACGGCGTAACAGCCAGATACTCTGTCCCGGATCCGCATCCGGACAACCTCTTATACACGCATGGCCCTCCGCTCAGATCAATCATGTAATGAAAAAAGTTAAATCCTCTTCCCTCTTTTTTTCTCTTTAACATTTCTTTAGCAAGACGATCATACCCTTCACAAATGACCGGAATATCCTCTTCCCGTATTGCGTACGATTCACCCGGATCTGCCACAACCGGTTCAACCGATATCTGTTCAAACCCCTCATCTGCCAGACTGAGAACATCTTCCACAAAATCAAGATTATTATGAGTAAAAGTTCCTCTCACATAATATTTCGTCTGATTTCTCGTCTCAGCTACTTTTTTGAACTTGTCAATGATAAGATCATAGCTTCCTGCACCATTTTTGAATGGACGCATATAATCATGAACCTCTTTTCGCCCATCTATACTAAGAACAACATTATCCATTTCTTTGTTTGCAAATTCGATAATATCATCGTTAAGAAGCACACCATTCGTTGTCAGCGTAAAACGAAAATGCTTGTCTTTCACCTTCTCTATCTCCCTGCCATACGCAACCAGCTTCTTTACCACATCAAAGTTAAGCAATGGCTCGCCACCAAAAAAATCCACTTCCAGATTGCGTCGGCTGCCGGAATTTTCTACAAGAAAATCCAACGCCTTCTTTCCAATCTCGAAGCTCATCAGCGAACGATTCCCTTTATACTCCCCTTCGCCGGCAAAGCAATACCGGCACGCCAGATTACAGTCATGCGCAATATGCAGACACAATGCTTTCACAACTGTCTGACGCTTCTTGAAATCAATCACGCCATCTTTGTATACATCTTTTGCAAACAACGTACCATTTTCTTCCAGTTCCTGCAGATCCGAAAAAACATCCCGCATATCATCTTCCGTAATCTTCTCATCTTTATATTGATCCATCACAGCAGAGGCAATTCGCTGAAAATTCTCCACGCTGTAACGGTCCGTATCTTCTTCATCAAGCATAGCTAATGTATCATAAACCACATCATCAACGACATGGATTGACCCACTGTTGACGTCCAGCACAATATTATATCCATTATTTTTATATTGATGTATCATGTTAATCTCCATTCCTATAACGTGCAACGAGGACTAGACCGAAGTAACCTTCGGTCAGCCCTCCATTGCTCATTACCACTGTCGGATAAAAGGACAGCTTTTCCTTCTTATTTGTTCTCGCAGCTCTGATTTCCTACCGTGCAGGAAGTCTTGCAAGCAGACTGGCAAGATGTCTGGCACTCGCCGCATCCACCTTTTTTCATTGTTTCTTTAAGATTTTTTGTTGTCAGAGTTTTAATTCTTTTCATTGCTATCTATCCTCCGTTATTTAATATCAATAATCAAGCACATTGTAGCATAGTTTCATAATTTTTTCAAGAAAAATGTCCTTGAAATTGCCCGCTCTTGTCTTTTTCTTCCAATAATGATACACTAATGCCGAAAGGGGTAAACCAAAATGAAACACTTAGAAATAGGTTTTATCGGCTTTGGGCTCATTGGCGGTTCCATTGCCCGGGTTCTGAAGAAAAAAAAATTAGATCTATCTGTTATTGTCTACAGCAGACGAAAAAATCCCGATTTGGATCAAGGGAAAGCAGATGGTGTGATTGACAATATTGTATATGAAATAGACCAGACTTTTTCTACATGTGACATTATTTTCTTATGTGCACCTGTATTGAAAAATCTGGATTTTCTTCCCATTCTCAAAGACATTATCAAAAAAGACTGCATCCTTACCGATGTGGGAAGTGTGAAAAATAATATATGCCAGCAAGCCAGACGTCTTGGACTGGCCCAACAGTTTATCGGCGGACACCCTATGGCTGGTTCCGAAAAAACAGGCTATGCAAATGCCACTGACAGGCTACTGGAAAATGCCTATTATCTCCTCACTCCACTGAAGGAAAATCGTGCGGAAGATATCACTCTTTTACAGGAACTCGTTTCCTATACTGGTGCCAACTGTGTGATCCTGTCACCAAAAAACCACGATCTTATTACTGCTGCGATCAGTCATGTTCCCCATATCATTGCCGTAACGTTGGTCAACATGGTGCGAAAAAATGATAACGAGGAGGAAAACATGAAAGCCTTTGCAGCAGGTGGTTTCAAAGATATTACACGTATTGCCTCCTCTTCGCCCGAAATGTGGCAGGATATCTGCATTGCCAATAGTGACAGCATCCGCTTCTTCTTACAGTATTTTGAAGAACAATTAAAGAATTTTGAACAAATGATCACTGCTGGCAATAAACAATCTATTCACGATGAATTCCGTTCTGCCGGAGATTACCGTAATTCAATCCCTGCCAAAAAGAGCAGCGTGATTGCACCTACCTACGATATCTTTGTAAACATTGATGACCAGACCGGAGCCATCGCTAAAATTGCTGTCATTTTGTCTGACAACGATATCAGCATTAAAAATATCGGTATTATCAATAATCGTGAATTCCTTGATGGTGTGCTGAAACTGGAGTTATATAATAAAGAAGACGCCCGGCTGGCCAAACGTCTTCTGGAACAAGATCATTATGATATTATTACAAGGGACTGATCCCATTATAAAAGGTGATTGCCTGCTTATGGTCGGTAATCACCACTTTTTTATGTTTTCCACCATTCTCGCCATCTAATGTATAAGCAATCTCTTCTTCCGATTCAATCACAATATGAGAACTGTGAAACATTTTAACATGCGAATTTGTTTTTCCCGTCAAAAGAAAAGACATTACAAGGTTTAACTCAATTGGGTTTTTCGGTGTCTGTAAAAAAACACCATCCAGAAGTCCATCATCCAGACGGACGGAATTCTTTTTATATAATTTTAATCCTGCTATTGTCTGTGCATTGGAGACCAGCCCCAAAATGCAATCCTGCTCCCATTCTTCGGTATCTGTTGTTACTCTTACATGATAGTTTTTTAATGTGTTTAATTTTGTTGCACCATCCAGAATATAGGCAGTCTTGCCAAACAGGTTTTTGGTTGCCTGCGGCGTTTCGTACGAAACCGATGTAAATGCTCCAAAAGCAGTAACATACGTAAAATAGCTGCCATTCATCTCCCCAATATCAAAGGCATGACATTGCTCTCCTACAGCTACATCAGCCGCCGGCGCAACCCGTCTTGGCAATTTGATCGCATTTGCAAAATCATTCACTGTACCAGCCGGAATATAACCACATGGCGGTCTGTATTCCTCCGGCATTGCCATCAACCCGTAAGTCACTTCGTGAAGAGTTCCGTCCCCCCCTGCACATATAATTCGGTCAAACTCCTCACCACGCTCCCTTACAACTGTAGCAGCGTCTCCTACCTTCTGCGTCGCAACAATGGTAACATCAAACTGCTTATTCATCATTTTGTCGATCACATCAGCTATTTTATTACGCAGAGTTCCTTTTCCCGCAGCAGGATTATAAACAAACAACACTTTCTCTGTCACACTCCGGTTCCTCCCTCCCTCAATCATCCAGTATTACCATAGCATCTCCAAAAGAGAAAAAACGATACTTCTGTTTAACTGCTTCCTCGTATGCGGCCATAATCTGATCACGTCCTGCCAGTGCTGATACCAGCATCAGAAGAGTTGACTCCGGCAGATGAAAATTAGTGATCAATACATCCATCATCTTGAAATGATATCCCGGATAAATAAAGATTTCCGTATCATCCTCGCCTGCATGCAAAATTCCCTCTTCATCTGTCGCTGACTCCAACGTACGGCAGCTCGTTGTTCCTACACATACGATCCTGCCACCGCCCTTCTTTGCCTCATTGATCTTTTCCGCTTCTTCTGGCGAAATATGATAATATTCTGAATGCATATGATGTTGCGCCACATCTTCTACCTTAACTGGGCGAAATGTACCCAGACCTACATGCAGGGTAACATTTGCCACCAGAATCCCCTTTTGTTCCAGTCTCCGGAACAATTCATCCGTAAAATGCAGTCCGGCCGTCGGAGCTGCCGCAGAGCCCTCATATTTTGCATACACAGTCTGATAACGGTTTTTATCCTTCAACGTATGAGTAATATACGGAGGCAATGGCATCTGTCCCAGTTCATCCAGAATCTCCTCAAAAATTCCCTCATAATCAAACCGGATCAAACGATTGCCATCTTCCATCACTTCTACAATCTCTCCATGAAGAATTCCCTCACCAAAGACTAATTTTGCTCCGGTCCTCGCTTTTTTCCCGGGTTTGACAAGAGTTTCCCATACATCATTGGCTCGTCGTTTGAGCAAAAGCAGTTCAACGGCAGCTCCCGTATCTTCCCTTACACCGAACAATCTGGCAGGGATAACCTTTGTATTATTTCTTACAAGGCAGTCACCCGGACGCAGATAATCCACAATGTCCGTAAACACCTTGTGCTCAATCTTTCCTGATTTGCGATGAAGCACCATCAGCCGCGATGAACTACGATCCTCCAATGGATCCTGCGCAATCAGTTCCTGTGGCAGATCATAATAAAAATCACTTGTCTTCATTTGGATTTTCCTCCTGTTTATCAATGTGATATATTGTAACATAAAAGGGCATTGCTTTCAATGTACACCCATTTTATTTTTACACAATCTTTATATAAAATTACTTTCTTTTTTTACATTTGCATTGTAAAATAAAAGTAAGCAGATACTTAAGAATATTTTACATAGATGCATTTTATGATGTTTGGGTCAAAATGTGTTTTGACCACAGAATGGAGGTATGTATGGCAACAACCACTTTTGCTGCTATTGATGTTGGTTCAAGTGAATTGTCGATGAAAATCTACGAATTATCCAAACAGCGTGGAATCCGTGAACTGACACATGTACGGCATGAAATTGCATTAGGCGCAGAAACTTATACCAAAGGTGTGATCTCTTATCACACAATAGAGGAAATCTGTCTTATGTTAAACAACTTCAAACGTACCATGTCTGAATTTGGTACGGCATCCAGTCTGGCATATGCTACCAGCGCATTGCGGGAGGCAGGAAATTCTCTCGTAATCCTGGATCAAATAAAAATCCAGACCGGTTTTGATGTAAGAGTCCTGAGTAATAGCGAAGCCCGTTTTTTATCATTTAAAGCAATGACCTTACGCGAACCTGCTTTGGAAAAATTATTAGATGAACAGACACTGGTGATTGATATCGGTGCCGGCAGTGTCCAGCTTTCTTTTTTTAACGAGGGAAAACTGCACTTTACCCAGAACCTTTTACTTGGTTCTGCCCGTATTCGTGAATTATTGGACGCCCTGCGTGAAGAGGCTTACGATTTTCAGGACTTAATCGATGAGTATATTGAACGGGATCTGACTTATTTTATTAATCAGAATCTTATCCCTGTTTCCATCCGGCATATCATTGCAGTAGGACAGATGATTCCTGAGATTTACGAGTATGCAAGAAAAAACCACAGTAACTTTAATGGAACCTTTCCCATAAAATGGATCAGCAAGAACAAGTTAATAAAAGACCTTAGCGGCGCACAGGCACAACTGTTATTACCAACCCTCCTGCTCTGCCGCAAAACATCACAACTTACCGGCTGTGATGATATTCATCTGTCCGGTATTAATCTTTGTGATGGTATTGTTGCCGAATATGCCGAAAAAAAACTTCATATTACATCCAGGCATGATTTTATTGAAGATATCTTATCCGCTTCATTTAGTCTTGCCGACAAATATCACGTTGCCAGAGAGCACATTGAAAATGTACAGACACTGGCACTTCAGATTTTTGATAAAATACGCAAACTGCACGGACTTGGAAAAAGAGAACGTCTTCTGCTCCAGCTTGGCGTCATTCTGCACAGTTGTGGCAGTTATATCAGCGAAACCCACTCAAGGGAATGTTCTTATCAGATTATCATGTCTACGGAAATTATCGGAATTTCCCACAAAGAACGTGCCATGGTTGCAAACATGGTACGCTATGACCAATCTTCTTTTCCCCGCTATGAAGAACTGGGGGAGGATTTTACAAAGGAAGAATACATTACCATAGTAAAATTAAATGCCATCTTAAAGACTGCCAACGTTCTAGACAAAAGCAACCGGCAGAAAATAAAAAAAGTAGGAGTTACTCTTCATGATGACATTCTCACCATCACCGCCGATACCATGGCAGATATAACACTCGAAAAAGGGCTTTTTCATTATAAAGCCGATGTATTCGAAGAAGTCTTTGGTATACGGCCGCAGCTCCGTCAAAAAAGAAGTGGAAAGAGAGGATAACAATATGGATCAAAAGCAACGTTTTAAGAACCGGGAATTAAGCTGGCTCGATTTTAACTATCGTGTTCTGGCAGAAGCACGCGACAAGAATATTCCGCTTATGGAACGATTAAAATTTCTCAGTATAACAGCATCCAATCTGGATGAGTTTTTCATGATCCGTGTTGCCTCCCTGAAAGATCAGGTAAATGCCGGTTACACCAAAAAGGATATGTCCGGCATGACCAGTAAAGAACAGATTGATGCCATTCTTCGGGTAACACATGAATTTACTGCCTTGCAGTATACAACCTATAACCGCTCTTTTCTCCCTTCTCTCCGCAAGGCAGGTCTTAAGATTGTCACGGAATATGAGAAACTAACAAAAGAGCAGGCGGATTATGTGGACAATTATTTTAAGAAAGAAGTTTTTCCTGTCCTGACGCCAATGGCAGTAGATTCTTCACGCCCTTTTCCCCTTATCCGCAACAAATCCCTTAACATTGCGGCTCTTTTGGTAGATAAGAAGAAGAAGGATACAATTGATTTTGCAACTGTACAGGTACCTTCTGTTCTCCCCCGTGTTGTCACGATACCTTCCGATGAAGATAACTGCACAACGCTCATTCTTCTTGAGCAGATCATAGAAAAAAACATTCAAAAATTATTTATGAATTATAAAGTGCTGGGTGCCACCCCATTCCGTGTCATGAGAAATGCAGACCTCACCATTGATGAGGATGAAGCTGCTGATCTCCTGATTGAAATTGAAAAACAGTTGAAAAAGCGTCAATGGGGCGAAGCGATCCGTCTGGAGGTAGAAGAAGGCATTGATAAACGCCTTCTTAAGATTCTTCGCAAAGAACTTCATATCAGCGAAGACGCTATCTATCGGATCAATGGTCCCCTTGATCTTACCTTTCTAATGAAAGTATATGGTTTGGAAGGTTTCGACCATCTGAAAGAAGAAAAATACACACCTCAGCCGCCTCATATGCTTGACCCGTCATGTGACCTGTTTGAACAGATCCGAGAGCATGATATACTGGTACACCATCCTTATGAGACTTTTGATCCGGTTGTTAATTTTGTGCGCTTTGCCGCAAAGGATCCGGATGTCCTTGCAATCAAGCAGACACTCTACCGTGTCAGCAGTAATTCACCAATTATTGCCTCCCTTGCGGAAGCAGCAGAAAACGGCAAGCAGGTTTCCGTTCTTGTTGAATTAAAAGCCCGTTTTGACGAGGAAAACAATATTGTATGGGCAAGAATGTTAGAAAAAGCAGGGTGCCATGTGATCTATGGTCTGGTAGGTTTAAAAACCCATAGTAAGATTACTCTTATTGTTCGAAAAGAAGAAGATGGCATTCGCCGTTATGTTCATCTTGGCACCGGCAACTACAACGATTCCACAGCCAAACTATACACAGATATGGGTATGTTCACCTGTAAGCACCGGTTTGGTGAAGATGCCACCGCTGTTTTCAATATGCTTTCCGGTTATTCTGAACCATTGGGATGGAATAAACTATCCCTTGCTCCGTTGTGGCTTCGCGACCGTTTTCTTTCTCTTATTGCACGCGAAAGAGACCATGCCAAAAAGGGACATCCGGCAAAAATCATTGCAAAAATGAACTCGCTATGTGATCCTGGCATCATCGATGCTTTATATGAAGCGTCTGCTGCCGGTGTCGATATCGAACTCATCGTACGCGGCATCTGCTGTCTGCGTGCCGGGGTTCCCGGACTGAGCGAAAATATCCGGGTACGTTCCATCATCGGAACATTCCTGGAACATTCGCGCATATTTTATTTTGAAAATAACGGTTCACCGGAATTTTATATGGGCAGTGCTGACTGGATGCCGAGAAACCTTGACAAACGTGTAGAGATTCTCTTCCCTGTTGAGGATCCGCAGCTTCAAAAGGAAATCCGGCATATTTTAGACATTCAGCTTGCCGATACAAAAAAAGCCCACCTTCTCAAAGCAGATGGAACCTATGAGAAAGTAGACCAGAGAGGCAAAACACCTCTTAATTCACAGCAATATTTTTGCGAGGAAGCCATTGAACGGGCAAAAGCACAAAAACATATGTAGCCGATACATTAAAAGATGACACTTTTAGCCAATTCATCCGCAAGATCATTGTATGTGTCTCCGGAATGGCCTTTTACTTTTTGAAATTGGACCGATAATTCACCCTGTAAGGAATCAAAGTACGCTTTATACGCTTTGGTTCCTTCTTTGTTGGCTTTCCATTCACCATTGCACCAGGAAGCTATACCTTGATAATCATGAACGATCGTAAGACTTTTCGCCCCACAACGCTTAGCCTCTGCCATCGCTAACTGTGCCCCCAGGATTTCTCCCGCCACATTTCGCATAGATGCCAGATTGCTATCCTCACCCTTTTGGCAGATATGCTTCTCCTTCCCATGAAAGAAAAACACAACACCACAGCTATACTCGCCTGTATGAACATTATAACTCCCATCCACATAAGCAAGAGCTTCACTCTCTTCCTTCCTTTCCACCTCCGTGGCTGCCTTATTTTCTACATCGGTAGAACCTATATATTCCGTTGCTTCTTCTTGCGTGGCAAAGCCTTTATATAGTGCCCCGGGGAAACCATCTACCTGTGCCTTGCATTGTTCCCATGTACCATAAATTCCCGGTGTCTTTCCCTTTTTTACTGCATAATATTTTTTCTTTGCCATTGTTTATCCCCCTCATTTATGCCTCTCCTGTAAAACTGCCACTTCTTCCTCTGTAAGTTCCCGGTAATCTCCCTTCGCCAGATTCTCATCCAGCATAATGCCCGCCATCGAAATACGCTTCAGATAAGTAACTTTTCCACCCAAAGCAGAGATCATCCGCTTCACCTGATGAAATTTTCCCTCTGTGATTGTCAGCCGTGCCCTCCCTTTCTCGATCAAACAGAGTTCGGCAGGCTTTGTCAAATGCTTTTCGCCGATATCAATCCCCTGCAAAACCTGACTGACTGCATTGTCTGCCAGATTTCCACTGTATTCAATCTCATATGTCTTCGCCACATGATAGGCCGGTGATAAGAGTTTATGTGCCAAAGCACCATCATCTGTCAGCAAGAGAAAGCCTTCCGTATCCTTATCCAGGCGTCCCACCGGAAACAACGGCCGCCCCATATCCGGTAGAAAATCCATCACTGTTTTTTCTTCCCTGTCTTTCGTTGCCGACAACACCCCCTGCGGCTTATTCAGCATCAGATATATATGCCGGACTGCCTTGATCTTCTCCCCACGTATCGTAATAACCTGATCCGTAAAAACTTTTTGTGTTTCTGATTCTACAGCCATGCCATCAATCGTAACCTCACCCTTGCGGATAGCTTTTTTTGCCTCTTTGCGGCTCAGCGTTGTATAGGCTGCTAAAAATTTATCCAGTCTCATTTTTTCCATACTAATCCCCATTCATTAATCATAAACTCTTTGAACCAACCACAGGCACCTGTCACGCCCAAAACACCTTTCCCGCCTTGTCAGCATATAATAAAACCAAATCGCTATGACAAGGAAATCCATATGCCAATACGAGTCTTTATTGATCAGGGACATAATCCCTATGGTTTTAATGCCGGTGCCGAAGGGTTTGGTCTGCGCGAGCAGGATATCACTTATCTGGTTGGCACCTATCTATCTAATATCTTAAATGCAGATCCCCGTTTTGAGGCAATCACTTCCCGTCAGACTCCCGATGAAATTCTCGGCTTCGACACAAACTCCAGCCTGCGCGCGCGGACGGAAGCTGCAAATGAGTGGGGCGCTGACTATTTTTTCAGCATTCATGTCAATGCCAACGTAAATCCAGCAGTCAACGGAACTGAAGCCTATGTTTATCGGGCAGACTCTCCTGCTTATGTTCTGGGTGAAGCTGTCGTTGCTGAGATTGTAAGGCGTCTGGGCACAAAAAATAATGGTGTCTATGTGCGTCCCTCTCTCTACGTACTCAGGCGGACAAACATGCCTTCTATCCTTGTAGAACTTGCCTATATTTCCAACGAAGAAGATGCTTATCTGCTTGCCAATGAGCCTTACCAGTTTGCCTATGCCATCTATGTTGGATTGCTTAACTACCTGGGTTTTGCCCAGATCTTGTAGCTATCCGAGATAACCGCTTTTTACAAGAAAATAACCAAGCACGATCACACCCAGTATGATCCGGTAATACCCAAATGCTTTGAAATCATGCTTTCGAATATACGTCATTAAATACCGGATAACAAAAAGCGAAACAAAAAAGGCTGCCGCCATTCCAACAAATAACGTTACTCCCCCCATAATACCAAAGCCGAAACCACCCTTTACAATTTTTAACAGACTGGCTCCAAACATAACCGGAATCGCCAGATAAAACGTAAATTCTGCTGCAGCTCCCCGCGAAACACCCAGCAGCAGGGCGCCAATAATGGTTGCCCCTGAACGGGATGTTCCCGGCACGACAGCCGCCAGAAGCTGAAAGATACCAATGATAAAAGTTGCGCCATAGCCCATCTGGGAAACATTCATGATTGCCGACTTTCGTCCTTTATTCCAGTTCTCTACAACAATAAACAGAATACCATAAACGATCAATGCTCCGGCTACAACATACGCATTATAAAAAATTTCATCGATCAGATCACCAAACATCACACCGACAACGGCTGCCGGAACAGTGGCAATCGCAATCTTAATCCACATATTAATAATCTTAGCATCCACCCTCGGCTTTGTTTTGTCTTTTAACTGAAACGGCCAGATACGTTCCCAAAACAAAAGAACAACTGCGAGAATAGCACCCAGTTGGACAACCACCAGAAACACATCCCCAAATTCTTTGTTTTGAAAAGAGAAAAATTGCTTTATCAAAATCATATGTCCGGTACTGCTCACTGGCAGCCACTCTGTAATTCCTTCTACAACTCCCCAAATAACCGCAACAAATACATCCAGGATATTCATGCGCTTTCTCCCCCTTTTTCCATATATCCGGTAATCATTTCTTAATATATAATCTACTTTTATTCCGACAAATATATTACCATAAGATAATAAGCAACACAATCACAAGTTGCAAAACAAGAAAAAATATTGTAGAATAAGGAAGTATGTGTTAGAAGGGATTGAAATTATGTATCGTTGGTTAAAAAAATATGTGGATCCGATCTGTCCTCTTTTTGCAGTCATCCCGCTTATATCATGTTTTGCCTTAAACATGATTGTCTACAGCGGCACGATGATCCTTTGTTCAGACTGGTATCACTATGATTTTACATCCCGGTGGGATACCGCATTTCCTTTGGTACCCGGCTGGGTCTATATCTATGTCGGCTGTTACATATTCTGGATTGTGAATTATGTTATGGTTGCCCGGATCCATCGAGATGATAAATCTGCTTTTTACCGTTTTGTCATTACAGATATGAGTTCGCGACTGGTTTGTGCTGTCTTTTTTATTGCACTTCCAACTACGAACACCCGTCCACAAATACCGGAGGGGGGATTTAGCACATGGCTTCTCAGACTGGTTTATTCCATTGACCAGCCGGCCAATCTGTTTCCTTCCATCCATTGTCTGGTAAGCTGGCTGTGTTTTGCCGGCATCCGGAAAAGTAGCAAAGTTTCGTTGTGGTATAAGGCTTTCTCTTGTATCGCAGCATTGTTGGTAGTCTTGTCAACCCAGTTTACAAAGCAGCATTATTGGATCGATACTTTTGCCGGTATCCTTATTGCAGAAGTCCTCTTTCAGATTTATCAACGTATTTCTGCCTACCAATTTGTTGAACGATTCTTTACATGGGTAAACAATAAACTATTCATTTTACTAAGAGGAGAGTTATGTGAATAAGAAATTTAAAAAAAATCTTCTAAATGCAGTTTTTTTGATCGCACTTTTAGCTGCCACGATTTGGATGGTTTTTCGTGACCAGGACTTCAGCGAAATTATCCACATACTATCTGGAATTGCACCGGTGTTTTTACTAGCTGGTTTCATTTTGGTTATTTTGTTTGTTTGCAGCGAGTCGGTTATCATTAAATATCTGCTGGCAACCGTTCATATTAAAGTTCCATTGATCAACTGTATCCGTTATTCGTTTGTCGGTTTTTTCTACAGTTGTATCACCCCGTCAGCAACGGGTGGACAGCCAATGCAGATTTATTATATGAAGAAACAGAACATTGATATTCCTACAGCTACTATCATATTAATGTTAGTAACGATCGAATACAAATTTGTATTGGTTTTCATCGGATTAGCTGTAGCACTTTTGGGTCAGGGACTTGTTCAGACATTAAACAGTGATGTTCAGTTTTTTCTATATTTTGGCATTGCACTCAATGTTTTTTGTGTCAGTTTTATGAGCCTTTTGGTATTTTTGCCGGAAACCGCAAAGTTCCTTATTATGAAAGGATTCTCTTTTCTGAAGAAAATTCATTTAATGAAAGAAAAAAGCAACCGTACCGAACGCCTTGAGAAATCAATGGAGACTTATAAAGGAGCTTCTAAGTTCCTGAAGAAAAACAAAAAGGCGATTTTTTACACTACGATTATCTCCTTTATCCAGCGGTTTTTCCTTTTTTCTATTACCTATCTGGTCTATCGCAGCTTTGGTCTGAGTACAGAATCTTATCTGACGATTACCATTTTGCAATCAATCATTTCCATCTCAGTAGATATGCTGCCGCTGCCGGGTGGAATGGGTATCAGTGAAGGTTTGTACAAACGTATTTTTACACCGATCTTTGGTAGTGCGTCTACGATGACAGCTTCCATGCTCGTCAGCCGCGGGTTTAGCTACTATATATTAGTTATTGTCAGCAGCATTGTATCGTTTATCACTCATTTTACTGTCACTGGCAGTAATGAGGATAAAAACGAGGGAACACGGAGGGAATTATGATTGGCTTTTACAATTATTCAGTTATTGTAACATATATTGGTGTCACATTTTCTATCATTGCTATGAATCTGGCTCATGTTGGTGAATTCAAATATGCGATACTTTTACTTGCTCTTGCCGGAGCCTGTGACACTTTTGACGGAAAAATAGCCCGTTCCATGAAAAACCGCACGAAAGAGATGGAGATTTTTGGTATACAGCTTGACTCTTTATGTGACATGGTTTGTTTTGGAGTTACACCGGTAATCATTTCCTATCATCTGGGATTAAATAAACCTTGGGGGATTGCCATTGAAATTTTATTTGTTCTTTGCGGCGTGATTCGTCTCGCTTACTTTAATGTACTGGAAGAATTGAAACATCTGGATCCGAATATTTCACAGGCAAAAGGATATCGTGGACTTCCGATCACAACAATCACTATCATTTATCCTATTGTTTACCTTTTCAGACCGATGATCTCACAAGGTGCCTTTGTTATTGCACTGGCAGTCATGCACCTTGTAGTTGCTTTTCTATATGTACTGGATTTTAAATTAAAGAAACCGGGAAACACAATGATTGCAGCTATGATGGCATTAGTTGCTGTTGTCCTTGCCTGCATTTTGTTTAGCTGATAATACAACTTTGTGCTGAAGCGTCACAAAGTGTATGGATACTCCTTTTTTACGTCACGCTTCAGAATGGGGATTTATCATGGACTATATTGATCTTAATGGAAAATTAGTAAAAAATACAACCGCACAGGATAAACTGCTAGAACACCTATATACGACTTTTATCGGGCGTATGCTCCTGAAACCTCTTGTTCACCCGGTTATTTCAAAATTAGCGGGGTATTATCTTTCTTCTTCACATTCGGCAAAACTCATCAAAGGTTTTGTTCAAAAGAATAATATCGATATGTGTTCTTATGAAGCAAGAAACTACTCCTCTTTCAATGATTTTTTCACACGAAAAATCAAAGAAGGTAAACGGCCTGTACCGGATGATGAAAATGTTCTGATCTGCCCTTGTGACTGTAAAGCTACCGTATACAAAATTCACGAAAATACCACTTTTTCAATCAAAAATACAGAATATACCTTGCGGAGTCTGCTACGCAGTCCCCGGCTTGCAAAACATTTTCAGGGGGGGTACGCTTTTCTGCTCCGTCTCACCGTAGATGACTATCACCGTTATATTTATTCAGCATCTGGCAAAAAATCAAAAAACTATCATATTGCCGGTTCTTTTCACACGGTTAATCCAATAGCCAATGATTACCTGCCAATCTACAAGGAAAACACACGCGAGTACACCGTTCTTCATACAAAAGAATTCGGGGATGTTGTTCAAATGGAGGTGGGAGCACTTCTTGTTGGAAAGATTGCAAACCATCAGCCCGCCAAAACCTCTGTGATCCGAGGTGACGAAAAGGGATTTTTTGAATATGGCGGATCAACTATTATCGTACTGACACAAAAAAATCAGGTCATGCCACGGGAAGACCTGTTACGAAATACCGAGCGCGGGTACGAAACAAAACTGCTTCAGGGCCACACGCTCGGCAATGCAAAGGAATCCTGTTAATTCTTAATTTTTCTTACCGAATCTCTCACCTTCAGTACCATCGAAGGTGAGACGGATAACTCATCAATTCCCATATCAATAAACGTTTCTGTTAATGAAGTATCCGCTGCCAGTTCTCCACATATACCAACCCAGCAACCCTCTTTGTGACCATTTTCTACGACCATTTTCAACATTCGCATAATGGCTTCATGATGAGCATCATATAGATCATCCAAGTGTGGATTCTGTCGATCGATTGCCAGTGTATACTGGGTAAGATCATTTGTTCCTACGCTGAAGAAATCCACTTCCTTTGCCAGCAGATCACTGATCATGGCCGCGGCTGGCGTCTCTATCATGATTCCCAGTTCCACTTCCCCATAGGGAATCTCCTGCTCACTTAGTTCCGCCTTTACTTCTTCTACGATCTGCCTGATTTTCTTCACCTCATCAACGGAAATAATCATGGGAAACATAATCGATACCGTTCCATAATAACTTGCCCGATAAATGGCACGAATCTGTGTTTTAAACAGCTCCGGCTGTTTCAGGCAGATACGGATAGCACGGTATCCCATAGCAGGATTATCCTCTTTTTCCAGATTTAGATAATCTACCTGTTTGTCCGCACCTATGTCAAGAGTCCGTATGATCACTTTCTTTCCAGCCATCGTCTCTACCACACTTTTGTACGCCTTGAACTGTTCCTCCTCAGCCGGCATCCGGTCATTTTCCAGATAAAGAAATTCACTCCGGAATAAGCCAATCCCTGCTGCATCATTAGCCAGCACCGCCGGCACATCGCCAACCCCGCCAATATTCGCATACAGATTGATTCTGCGCCCATCACCTGTCACCGTATCCTGACCTTTTAATTCCTGCAATAACCGTTTTTTATTTTCTTCTTCTTCTTTTATCTGTCTGTATCGGTTCAGGGTAATCTCATCTGGTTCAATATATAATTTCCCCTCAATCCCATCAACAATTGCCATCTTTCCTTCCCAGTCCCTGCTTATATCGACACCAATCAGGGCTGGAATATTCATAGTTCTGGCAAGAATGGCTGTATGAGAATTAGTAGATCCTAAACGGGTCACAAAAGACAGCACCTTGCTTTTGTCCAGTTGAACCGTCTCACTCGGCGCCAGATCCTGCGCCACAAGAATCACAGGTTCCTTACTTACCAGCCCGTCAGACTCTTTTCCCTGTAAGATTCGGATGACACGATTGGAAATATCCTTCACATCAGCCGCCCGTTCTTTCATATAAGCATCATCCATAGCCGAAAACATTTGGGAAAAATTGTCCCCGGTTGTTGCTACAGCAAACTCCGCATTGACCTGCTGCGTCTCAATCATATTGGAAATGGACTCCACATAATCCAGATCATCCAGCATCATCTGATGGACTTCAAAGATCATGGCATTTGCCTCTCCCACCTCTGTTAATGCTTTCTCATACAGATGCTCCAGTTCACTCTTTGCTTTTTCTTTTGCCTCGTCAAAGCGCATGCGCTCTCTCTTCACATCATCAACCAAATGACGCTTTACCTTGCTGTCTGCCTTGTCAAAAACGGATATACGCCCAATGGCAATACCTCCAAATACACTTTTCCCTTCCCATACAACCATTTTACAGCCTCCTCACTTTGGATACCAAGCCCGATTCTTCTCACCTCTTACCTTATAAGTTATCCTGCAAAAATCTGCTCAGTCTATCGATGGCTTCTTCTTCTCCGTCACCATCTGTCTTCAAAATGATCTCCTGGCCTTTCTTAACGCCAAGTCCCATAACGCCTAAAATTCTTTTAGCATCTACTTCTTTGCCATCCTTACTTATCGTCACATTGCAGCCACATGCGGCCGCCTCCTTTACAAACATTCCTGCAGGTCTTGCATGGATTCCCTGTTCATCTGTTACTACATATCTGAATTCTTTCATTTTTCTTTCCTCCTTTACTTACTCTCCGATGTTGTTTTTATCATTCCCAGCATAACCGCTGTTACAGCTGAGCCAACTAACCAAGCTACGATATACATCAATGGATTGCCTACTGTTGCAAATACGAACACACCTCCATGAGGAGCCATCAACGTACAGCCAAACAGGGCAGATAACAATCCTGCCACACCTGCACCTGTCATCGTACACGGAATAACATGCAGCGGATCCGATGCCGCAAAAGGAATCGCTCCCTCTGTAATAAAGGATGCCCCCATTACAATATTAGAAACAGCCGAGCCACGCTCTGCTTTAGTGAATTTCTTTGGGAAGATCCAGCAGGCTGCAGCTATTCCAATTGGTGGAACCATTCCACCAACCATGATTGCTGCCATCGCAATATAACAAGCCTGAACAGCAGGATCTGCGATCTGTGCTCCATTTGCGACTAGATCAGCGGCTGTTGCCAACATTCCTGTTCCAAAAACATAAGCTGCTTTATTGATCGGACCTCCCATATCGATTGCCATCATGGCACCAAGTATCAGTCCAAGAATTGTGATCAATCCGGCATCTGCAATTCCTCTAAGCATTGTGCTAAGTCCTGTATTGATCAAGCCAATCAACGGATTGAATATCATACACATGAGAACTCCGACCACAAAAATACCGGCTACCGGGTAGATCAAAGTAGGTTTGATGCCGTCCAGCGATTCTGGCAGCCTGTCACAAAGTTTTTTCAAACCAAGTACTACAAAACCAGCAAGAAATCCAGCTACGATTCCCCCCAGGAAACCGGATATCGTATTACCACCATGTTCCCCTACAAAGGCAAAATCAGAAATAAACTTTGAAAATCCACCCATCTGTGTCCCGGCAAAAGAGTACCCTGCTAAAGCAGCATTACCATTAGCTGCCAGAAGTCCACCGGCAAATCCAACAGCAAGTCCCGGACGATCCGCAATGGAATACGCAATATAACCTGCCAGCACCGGAACCATCAATCCCATTGCCAGATTACCAATGTACTTAAACAACGCAGATAACGGTGTACAACTTCCAAAAGCACTTCCTCCACTGGTTCCATAACCGCACAGTGTATCAATCAAAAAGGCGATTGCCGTTAAAATACCACCACCAATAACAAATGGAAGCATATGTGATACCCCATTCATCAGGTGTGTATAGATTGCATGTCCAACGCCTTTTTTATTTTCTCTGTTATCACCAGATGACTCTGCAGTATCAGCACCTGCCTCATACACCGGTGCGCTTCCGTTTACCGCATCCATAAGAAGCTTTCCGGATTTATTAATACCATCGGCCACCTTTGTAATAACAACACGCCTTCCTGCAAAACGTTCCATTGGGACTTTTGTATCTGCTGCTACAATTATGCCATCCGCACGATCAATATCTTCCTGTGTCAATACATTTTTTGCTCCGCCAGACCCACGCGTCTCAACCTTGATCGTCCAGCCAAGCTCCTTTGCCTTATTTTCCAGCGCCTGTGCCGCCATGTAAGTATGGGCGATTCCCGTCGGGCATCCTGTAACTGCAATAACGTATTTCCCTATTTTACTTGGTTCTACTTCTGTATCATTATCTTCTTCCTCTTCCCTTTCTGCAGCATCGATAACGGCTAAAAACTCATCAACCGATCTTGCAGCACGAAGATTTTTAGTGAATTTTTCATCCATTAAGAGAACCGATAATCTACTTAAAACATCCAGATGAACATTATCCTTTGTATCAGGTGCAGCGACCAAAAAGATTAGATTTACCGGTTCACCATCGAGCGAGTCATACTCTACGCCATCTGGCACTACCATCGCTGCAAGTCCCGGTTCCCGGACTGCCTGGGATTTGCAATGGGGAATGGCAATTCCTTCTCCAATTCCCGTTGTTCCCTCGGACTCTCTGTCATACACACCTTTTCGATAATTCTCCACATCCGTTAGTTTCCCGCTTTTTGCCATCAGATCGACCATCTGATCGATTGCATTGCTCTTATTCGTTGCCTTTCCATGTAGTTGAATACTTTCTTTTCTTAACAAATCCGTAATTTTCATACATTTTACTCCTTTCTGCTTTTTATATCATCAGAATTCAAATTTATGTGAATTCCATACAGCTTCTACTTCATCTCTCTTCGCCAGTTGTTCTGAAAACGCACTCGCACTTCCCGCACAAATTCCCATCTGGAAGGCTTTGCGATACTCACCGCTTTCCAGATAGCCTGCCAGGAAACCGGCAACCATAGAATCGCCTGCACCAACAGAATTAATTACCCTTCCTTTTGGTGCTTCACTCTCATAAACACTGCCATCTTCTGCGACAAGTACAGCACCATCACCAGCCATAGATACCATAACATTGACAGCCCCCTTCTGCCTGAGAAGTTCCGCATAATGTACGACTTCTTTTATATTCTGTATTTCTACGCCAAAAATATCACCCAGTTCATGAATATTCGGTTTTATCAAAAACGGATGATACGGCAATACATTAAGCAGCAGGTCTCTCGTAGCATCTACAACAATCTTCAGCTCTCTGCCCGCAAGAAATTCCATGATATCCCGGTACATAGACTCTGGCATCACCGGTGGAATACTTCCCGCCAGAACTAGAATATCTCCATCCTGCAGTTGTTCTAATTGACGATAGAGTTTTGCAATATCTTCTTTTCTAATGGATGGTCCCATTCCATTCACTTCGCTTTCCTCATGAGAACGAAGCTTTACATTGATACGGGAGATTCCCTCTGTCACCTCAATAAAATCAGCCTTTACCCCCTGCTTTTCCATGAGACGCCTGATCTCCTGCCCGGTAAACCCTGCCAGAAATCCTAATGCGGTGTTATCAAAACCCAGATTTCTCAGCATCATTGACACGTTAATCCCTTTGCCTCCGGCATAGATAAACTCCCTTGTCGTCCGGTTGGTCCGTCCCGGAACAAAATCCTCCACATCTACAATATAATCCAAGGAAGGATTAAATGTTACCGTATAGATCACTTGCGATCACCTCCTAGTATACTTGTACAACGTTGTCATACTCGTCATACTTACGATCCGTAAGATTCGTCGTAATAATGTTAGCATTTGCAAAATCAGCAAACTTTACACAAGATATCTGGGAAAATTTGCTTGAATCACAGACAACATACCTCTTGGCACAATGCTTCATTGCTGCTTTCTTAACCATTGCTTCCTTCACATCAGGCGTTGTAAAACCAATCGCGGTGTTCACACCATTGGTTCCCCAGAACCCTTTTGTAAAATTATATTTTTGTAATGAATCTATCGTTTCATCTCCCACAACGGCTTCTGTCGTTGCTTTAAACTCCCCGCCTAAAATATAAGTAGAATAACCAGCTTCGGATAATTTTTTCGCATGTGATACAGCATTGGTAACAAAAGTAACTTTTTTTTCTGTCATATACTCTATCATCAGCTCTGTTGTCGATCCGGCATCAAGAAAAACAAAGTCATCCGGCTCCAGTAAAGATGCTGCATAGCTGGCAATTGCCCGCTTTTCCTGCAGATTAAGTGTTTGTTTCTGGGACATCGTTGCCTCACCGGCACTATACACATCGTCCCTGACTATGGCACCTCCCCTTACTTTTAAAAGACGTCCCTGCGCATCTAACATTGTAAGATCCCGTCTGGCAGTCGACTCAGAAATATTAAGTTCTTCCATCAATTCCTGTATCGAGACACTGCCTTTCTTCTCTACCAGTTTCAGTATTTCCTGCAATCGTTCTTCTGTCAGCACTTTCTCATCCCCTCATTCCGTCAATTTCCTTCATCTGTTATCAGTATACAGTCATAAAACGTCATTGTCAATCATTATCAGTCAAATTATATCACAAAAAAAGAGCCTAACATTCAAAATCCGTCAAACTCTTCCGTTCATGTCACTATCTTATAATAGCATATGTCATATAGAGAATATACATTATGATAAGCACCGCACCCTCTACACGATTAATACGCTTTCCTGTACCCACAAAACCATACGTGATCAGACTGACTCCTAACAGAATTCCCAGATCCACAAACGAAGCCACCTGAATACCAATTGGCTGTATCGAGGAGGAAACACCTAAAATCAATAGCAAGTTAAAAATATTAGAGCCTACAACATTTCCCACCGCCATTCCATTTTCACCTTTTTTCGCCGCAACAATCGATGTGACCAGTTCCGGCAAACTTGTCCCGATTGCCACGATCGTAAGACCAACCAGTGTCTCTGTCATTCCAAAGGCAAGTGCCAGCTTCTTTGCACTGTTAACAACCAACTGTCCTCCTATAATGATTGCAACGATTCCACCCACAATATAAAGAACACATTTCACAGACGAGAGCATTTCTATTTCCTCTTCTTCCTGTGTACGGTTCTTCTTTGCCAGATAAATGGTAATTGCCAGATATACAAGAAATAAAGCTATCAGCAGCAAACCATTCCAACGGAATAAGGTACCTCCTAATGCCCTCATATTATGAATATCCGAACATTTTCCTCTCAGAATCTGATTGCCGGAAAGCAGAAATACCGTCAAAGTAAAAAATAAAGAAAGCGGGTAATCCCTTTTCTTTATTGCCTCCCCTACCGGCAGCGGCTTCATCATCGCACAGATACCTAATACAACTAATAAATTAAATATATTGGATCCCACCACATTGCTGACTGCGATTGCATTGGACCCGGCCAGCGCCGCCGATGTGCTGACAGCCAGCTCCGGTGTACTGGTTCCCATAGCAACAATCGTTAATCCAATAATAACACCCGGTACTTTTAGCTTTTTTGCCATAGAAGCACTGCCATCCACAAAATAATCAGCCCCCTTGATCAGTCCGGCAAATCCAATCAGCAAAACAAAAAAATTCACAATATGCTCCATAAATAAACTCCTTTCTGTTTCTTTAAACTGAAAAAGTCAATAAACTATAATTGAGAAATCATCTGCTTCATTTTCTCTTTATCCCCCTGAAACAATCGGTTCAACAGTTCCCGCAGCGCATATTCCTGAGCAGCTTCCCTTGTCACCATAGGGTGACAGATGAATTTAGGTTCGATCCGCTTAATAGCTCCCTTCTCTACGCATTTTTTTATAACCGTATAAGTAGTATTTCGATTCCATCCAATACGCTCTCCCAGTTCCTTTACTACTTCACTTGCCCGAAGTTCTCCCTTATCCCAAAGGACTTCCATTACATTAAGTTCTGAGTCATATAATTTCATGCCTTGCTGCTTTGCCATTTTTCTTCCTTCCTCTTAAAAGTTATCGGTATTTAACATATTTTCACTGACACTAACAGATTCGCTGCTGTTTGTCAAGCAGCTTTGTAACTTCCCTATTCAAAAGGTGTTTTGCTTCTTACAGCATTGGTATTTTTTCAAAGCAAATGCAACCCCATCCATATCAAATGCGATCAATCGTATTTTCTGTTTCACGATTTCTGAACCTCCTGCCATTCTTTCCATGACTTCTCATCCAGCTCTTCTTCTGAGTAACGTGCTTTTTTATAAAGATCGACCAACATCGAAGTAATCTGACTATCCTCCATATACTGTTCCAGCAATTCCTCTGTCGTCATAGATTGATCTACTGTCTGGTCTCCTGCCCCTTTTTTTACCCAATGATAAAATTCTTTCCTGATTTTTCCACGCCAGCCTTTTTCAAATTGCTTCTTGTCTTTCACAACCGGAACTAAACGGGTAATCTCCTGCCATTCCGTCTGCTGTTCGATTTCTTCCTTATATTCACATAAATTCTTTTGCTTCCGTTTTAAAAGAGAGCGGACAAAGCAAAATACAGCGTAAACAATGGCAAGAACACCACCTATAACGACAACTGTTGTAATTATATACTTCACAATCTGCAGCCATATATTATGTGATGCCTTCTCTTGTTCTTCTCTGAATTTTTCTTCTATCTCACCTTTCTTCGTATCCGATCGCTCGTCTTCTGCATTATCCTGTTTCTGCTGTTCCCTGTTGACCTGCTGCTTTCGCACTGAATACATATCCGGCATCTGAACAGCGGCTGCAACAAGAAAAAGCAAAATAACGCCCTCCATCACGGAAAAGAAGAGCAGCGAGCGACGCTGGGATTTCCCGGCTCGTTTCTTTGTTTCATCCGATACACAGGGATTACAATGAAGCACGGTGTATCGTCTATTCAGATACATCGTTGCCATAGCAAAGAAAAAAGAAGCAAGGCAAAACACACCGCAGACAATGGCATTGCCATTAAGCCCCTGATCCAAAGTACCCGGTATGGTAAAGACACTAATAATAAGAAGCACCTCAAAACGGAAGATGCGATGCTTTTTTTCGTCTTTCGGTTTTTGTCTCCACACAAACGGAAGAGGAAGAACTACCAACAGAAGGAAACGCGCCCAGGACACCAGATCACCCTGAAACCAATAGAAAAGAGAGGTAAACAGTGCTAAAGCGATACAATATTGGGAATAAAACCCGCATATTCTGATTTTATTATATTCCGTCATAGTCAACCCCTCCATTTCACCAGACAACGCTCGATTGCCGAAGAAATCTCCCGGAATTCATAATCTTCACTATGTTCAGAAACCATCGGCGCCACCCATGTCACATTTCTAACCCGGTGAAGCATCTTTTCAACGGCTAGCTGCATCGGTTTCTTTCCTGCTGCCGAGATCAGAATCACTTCATCCTCCCTCTGCAGGCGGGGCAATTCGCTTTCAACAAACTCCTCTCCACGGCAGCACATATGGTCGTAAGCCATCACAGCCAGCACTCTCCTCACTGCTGCTATCTGACTCCGTCCACTTTCTTCTAATCGTATTTTCTCATTTCCTGCCACTACCAGACGAGTCATTACCCCATGCCGGCACAGGTAAAACACAAGAGAATACGCGAGGCAGATACTATTCTCTAACAGATCCACCGGAGTAAAAACACCCGGACTTTCCAGATTAAGCATAATTACGACAGGAGTAGAAGCACTGTATTCTGTGGTTTTTACCTGCCATGTTCCCATGCGGGCAGAGGCTTTCCAATGTATCTTCCTCATAGAATCCTGCGGCATATACTCACGCACCCCTGCAAAAGCATAAGGATTTTCAAAAAGAGGTGTATGCGTCGCCAGTTCTCCATACATAGTTTGAAAAATTGGAAGCAGATGTCTGACCGGAAGAAGAGAAGGATACACACATAACTCTGTATTCAGAGACACCTTGTGTACCATAGGTCTGGCAAAAAACATATCATAACTTACCAGTTCTGCGTGCTCAATCCGATATAAGCCCCGTTTCATACAAGTGAAACGAAGCTTACGACGCACTTTTTCAAACCCTCCGAGACTTATCACATCATTCCGATAAAACTGATCCGATACCGCACCACTTTTGTCATCACCAAAAACCAAGTATTGTGAAGCACTAAATTTTACACATACGACAGGAATCCGCATTCTTTTCTTATTGGTTGCTGTCTCATACAAAACCAAAGTATCTCCTACACCGGCCTGTTCTTCTGAAAATGCTATGTCAACCTCAAAGTTATCCTTCCAGTGCTTCTGGTAATAATATGTCATAACCAGATAGCCGGCAAAAAGAAATATGCCAAAAAAAACCAAAAATATCACTTTGAAAAATCCTCCGTCGGCACTGGAACAAAATGAACAATTTCCTTTATATATTCGGCTTCATTCTTCCTGCTGGTATATAAATCTTCCAGTATAAGACGATGTCCCAGCACATAGGGAGCCAGAAATTTTACTGTTTCCGGTGTCACAAAGTTCTCCCCTTTGCAGGCTGTATAGCATTTTGCAGCCTTCATAAAGGCAATCGCTCCACGGGTACTTACCCCCAGCGAAATACTTGCATGCTTTCTCGTTGCCTCCACAATGTCCAGGATGTATTCCTTAATACAGTCGTGTACAAAGACCTGCTCACACAGACTCTGCATGTAACGCCACTGCTCCTGTGTACACACTGCTTTCAATGTTTGCAATGGATTTTGCTGTGCAAACCGCGATAATATCTCCTTTTCCGCTTCCCTGCCGGGATATCCAAGCGGAACTTTCATAAAAAAACGATCCAGTTGAGCCTCCGGCAAAGGAAATGTTCCGGCTGTCTCCACAGGATTCTGTGTCGCTATAACAAAAAATGGCTCTGGTATTTCTCTTGTCTCCCCATCAATGGTTGCCTGTCTCTCTTCCATACACTCCAAAAGTGCTGACTGAGTACGCGGCGTTGCACGGTTAATCTCATCTGCCAGTAAAACATTTGTAAAAATACCGCCCTCGCGGAATCGGAAGTCGCCTTTCTTTTGATCAAAAAACTGAATCCCCGTGACATCGCTAGGAAGAAGATCCGGCGTAAACTGTATCCTTTTGAACTCCATATCGATAGAAGCAGCCAGTGCTTTTGCCAGCATCGTCTTTCCTGTCCCCGGCACATCTTCCAGTAAAACATGTCCTCCTGCCAGAAATGAAGTCAGAACCAGCTCGATCACTTCTTTTTTCCCAACAATTACCCTTTCTATACTGGCACATATCTTTTCCATCTGTGCCTTTACCTCTAATACATCCACATAATACCTCCCCTTTTCACGTTATATGAGCTTACATGTTTCTCATCAGATCCACCATTTCAATTGCCGAGCAAGCCACATCATAGCCTTTATTTCCTGCTTTTGTTCCTGCACGCTCGATTGCCTGCTCAATATTATCCGTTGTCAGTACACCAAACAACGTAGGTACACCTGTATTCAGGCCCACGGCAGCAACCCCTTTGCTCACCTCAGCACATACATAATCATAATGTGACGTTGATCCTTTGATAACCGCTCCCAGACAAAGTACCGCATCGTATTTACCGCTCTGTGCCATCTTCTGTGCCACGACAGGAATCTCAAACGCTCCCGGTACCCATGCCAGTTCAATGTCATCGGAATTTACACCATGACGGACAAGAGCATCCTCTGCTCCGCCGATCAGCTTACTGACAATAAACTCATTAAATCTTGCTGCAACGATCCCTACCTTCATTCCATTTCCTAATACATTTCCCTCTAATACTCTCATTCTTCTTTCCTCCTGTTATCTGAATTGATTATTTTGACTGATCTATGTCAGTTTTCTTCACATCATAATGCGTCATATGCTGCATTTTTTCCTGTTTGGTTACCAGATATTTATAATCCTCCGGCTTCGGTGCGATTTCAATCGGAACCCGCTCTTCTATTGTAATACCATAGCCTGCGAGTCCGGCAATCTTCTTAGGATTATTGGTCATCAGGCGCAGTTTCTTCGCCCCCAGATCATATAAAATCTGGGCTCCGATTCCATACTCCCGGAGATCCGGCGCAAAGCCAAGTTTCACATTTGCTTCCACTGTATCATATCCCTGCTCCTGCAGTTCATATGCCTTTAATTTGTTCAAAAGCCCAATTCCGCGACCTTCCTGACGCATATAAAGCAAAATACCGCGGCCCTCTTTTGCAATCATCTTCATTGCATTTTCTAATTGTTCTCCACAATCACAGCGGTGTGAGCCAAATACATCACCTGTCAGACATTCTGAATGAACCCGGCATAATACCGGCTTACCATCTGAGACATCCCCCATTGTCAAAGCTACATGATGCTCTCCATTGGTGATATTTTCATAACCATGAATAATAAAATCACCATATTTGTTAGGCAGTTTTGCTTCTGCCTCCTTTCTCACAAGGCTTTCCTTTTCTAATCTCTTTTTAATGAGATCTTCAATCGTAATTACTTTAAAATCATGCTGTTCTGCAAAGGCTAACAACTCTGTGGTACGCATCATCGTACCATCTTCGCGCATGATCTCACAACACAGTCCACACTCTTTCAGTCCGGCCAGTCTCATCAGATCAACGGTTGCCTCGGTATGACCGGCACGTTTCAATACGCCACCATCCCTTGCCTCCAAAGGAAACATATGTCCCGGACGTCGGAAATCTTCTGGCTTTACTCCCTCTTCAACACACTTCATTGCTGTCAGAGATCTCTCCACGGCAGAAATTCCTGTCGTAGTATCCACATGATCGATCGATACAGTAAAAGCAGTAGAGTGATTATCCGTATTCACTGCTACCATCTGATCCAGCCCAAGTTTTTTTGTCATTTCCCGGCTCATCGGCATACAGATCAGTCCTTTGGCCAGAGATGCCATCACATTCACATTCTCCGTTGTGGCAAACTCTGCTGCGCAGATCAGATCTCCTTCATTTTCACGATCCGGATCGTCAATTACTAAAATCAGCTTTCCCTCTCGTAAATCCTGTAACGCTTCATCTATTGTCGCTAATGCTGCCATTGTCTTCTTCCTTTCCCACTTTATTTTTTAAAAACCATGTTGCATTAAAAATTCCATGGTCAATTTACTTTCCTTCTTCTCAGCCACCGGCTGACATAGTTTTTCTACGTATTTACCAATAATGTCCGTCTCAAGGTTTACCACATCACCACTCTTCTTATTTTCCAATGTCGTATTCGCCTGTGTATGCGGAATAATTGATACGAAAAAGCTTGTATTACTGACCCTTGCAACGGTAAGGCTGATCCCATCAACAGCAACAGACCCCTTTTCCACAATATAACGTAAGACATCCTGCTCTGTTTTCACCTCATACCATACTGCCGTTTCATCCCGGCTGATGTTGACAATTGTCCCTGTGCCATCAACATGCCCGGCAACAATATGTCCGCCAAATCGTCCATCTGCTGCCATAGCACGTTCAAGATTTACTTTATCTCCTGATTTTAAGGCACCTAACGAACTGCGGTCCAGCGTCTCTGCCATAACATCTGCTGTATACTCATTCTGACTCATCGAGGTTACCGTGAGGCAGACGCCATTCACAGCTATGCTATCCCCAATCCTGGTCCCTTCCAGAACCTTACTGCACTGAATCGTAAGGACTGCTGACTCACTCCCCCGGTCCATACGGCGCAGGGTTCCTAATTCTTCAATAATTCCAGTAAACATATACCCGCCTACCTCTCCTGCTCCACGTGTCCGCTGATACAGATATCTTCACCTAATTTTAGTATTTCTATATCCGTAACTTTTAATGCTTCCCTCATCAGAGAAAATCCATCTCCCTCTACCGGAGATTTTGCTTCTTTTCCCCCGATCAGTTTCGGTGCGATATAGCAGTAAATTTTTTTAACAAGTCCGCTTTTTAATACAGTTCCATGGAATGTTCCACCACCCTCGATAATAACACTGTCAATTCCTCTGTTGCCAAGCTCACGCATGATAGCCGTGAAATCAACTTTTCCCTTGTTGGAATTGTGCATTACTTCCACTCCGGCTTCCTGCAGTGCCTTTCGTTTGTCTTCCTCTCCTTCCGCATAACACACGATCGTTGGGATTTCGTTTGCCGTCTTTACAATCTGACTATCTAAAGGAATTCTTAATTTGGAATCACAGACTATTCGAAGCGGATCTACACCCTCTTCAATCCGGCAGTTAAGCAGCGGATCATCCGCCAGAACAGTTCCTATCCCTACCATGATTGCACTATAACGCTTGCGAAGTTCATGCACATGACGTCTTGCCTCTTCTCCTGTCACCCATTTCGAATCACCGGTATACGTAGCAATCTTGCCATCCATTGTCATCGCATATTTCATAGCTACATAGGGCATCTTCGTCGTAATGTAATGCAGGAAAATATCATTCAGGGCAAGGCACTCTTCCTCAAGAATCCCTGTCTCCACTTCGATACCATGATCACGCAGGATCTGCGCTCCCTTCCCGGCAACCTTTGGGTTAGGATCCATAGAACCGATATATACCTTTCCAATGCCGCGTTCAATAATAATATCCGTACAAGGAGGCGTATTTCCATGGTGACAGCATGGTTCGAGTGTTACATACATTTCTGCCCCATGCAGATCTTCCTTACATTTCATCAAAGCATTTCTTTCCGCATGATATTCACCATATCGTTCGTGACATCCTTCTGTTATGATCTGATCATTTTTTACTACAACACAGCCAACCATCGGATTTGGTGATGTATGTCCCATCCCCTTTTTGGCTATTTCCAAAGCTAAGCGCATATAATCCTGTTTGGTCATCTTTATCATCCTTTCTTATTGTGCAAAAAAGCCCCAAGTAACAATTCATACTCAGGGCTTACCGTCTATATTATACAAAAAGAAACCATCTTCTCTCATCCAGACTATACTGTCGGCTCTGGAATCACACCAGATCAGCAGCTCATCACGCCGCTCGCGGGCTGTACCGCCGGTGAGGAATTGCACCTCGCCCTGAAGATTTGAACATTCTCTGTAAACGATTATAAACCATTTCAACTGATTAAACAAGTATATTTTCAAAATCTTTACTCTATTGTATTCTTTCACCTTTTTTAGTATAATAGTAGACATATCTTATCTACTTTGCTTCAGAAATGAGGGTTATTATGAAACACAACCGATTAAAATGGAACCAGATTAAATCACCGGCTGTCCTGCCGGGGATTGTTACGCTGTTCTTCTTACTGATGCTGATGTTTTTTATCAATATTCATTCCATCAGCCATCTGTTCAACCGAGAAAGTTATGATATGGTAACAGCTACGGTAAACCGGCCTGCTACCGATAAATTTTTTTTACTCTTTCCTAAAGTTGAACTGTCATATAGGTATCAGGGACAGACGTATACCGAAACCAGCTTTTTCCTTTTAGAACCTTTATTCGGACTGTCCGCAGAACAGGGTACAGAATTAGCCTTGTACGTAAACCGCTATGCACCAAACCATAGTCTGATAAAGGTAAAGTTTTTCCATAACATAATAAATTGGCTTTTACCAGTATTAATCGTTATATGCTTGATCCAGCTTGTCCGTCGTATCCGGACATGTCAGGCAGACAAGAAAAAGGAGGCACTTGCAGATGAAACAAAAATGGAATAAGTGGCGTGAAAATAATCATGCATTTGATCTGACCTGCCACATACTTGCCTTCCCATTCCGGATAATCTATCGTTTTTTATGTTTTATCTTAAAGTTTTCAAAGGTAATTCTCAACATTATCCTTTTAATAATAATCATCGGTAGCATAACGGGAGGTATCTTATATGCAAAATTTCTACCGATGTATGAAGATGCATGTGAACAGGCTTATGACAAGTTATCGAATCTAAACGAGAACAGTTTTCATATGTTTTCTAATACAATTGTTTACGATAAGGATGGCAAAAAAATAGGGGAAATTGACAGTGGTTCTTATAAATATGTAAAGATCAATAAAATTTCCCATTATATCCAGTATGGCTATATCGCTACAGAAGACAAAAAATTCATGGAACATGGCGGTGTAGATCTGCAATCGATGCTGCGCGCCGGTATCTCCCTCGTCACTAATGATGGAGAGATCCGTCAGGGCGGAAGTACTATCACGCAGCAGGTCATAAAAAACAATCTGTTATCTCAAAAGCAGACATTCAGCCGCAAATTAACAGAAGTATTAGTTGCACCAGCGTTAGAGCGCAAGTTTACTAAAGCCGATATTATGGAATTTTATTGTAATAGCAACTATTATGGAAACCGGTGCTACGGCGTCGAGACTGCCAGCAGATTTTACTTCGGTTGTTCCGCCAAAGATATCTCTCTGGCACAGGCTGCTATGTTATGTGGAATTTCTAACAGCCCGAATAACTATAATCCGATTGCAAGCATGAAGCTTGCGAAAGAAAAACAGGCCCAGGTTCTAAACAATATGCTGGAACAGGGCTACATTACCCAGAAAGACTATGATAAGGCAAAAAAGGAAGAGATTACCATTGTGGGATTAGACACGAAATCATCTTCCGAGAACTATATGGTAAGTTATGCGATCAACTGCGCTACCCTTCAGGTCATGAAAGATAATAACTTTCCTTTTAAATACACCTTTGCTGATCAAAAAGAACAGGATGCCTACAACAAAAAATATTCTGCTGAATACCGGAAACGTTCTGCTGAGATCCGCGCCGGTGGATATAAGTTATATACTTCTCTGGATCAGAAAGTACAAAAAAAGCTGCAGGATTCCGTCTCTAAAAATCTTGCAACTTTTACAGAAAAAAATAATAAAACAAAAAAATATGCATTACAAAGTGCCGCCATGTGTATTGACAACGAAACACAATTTGTTATCGCAGTTGTAGGCGGCCGTACAACAGGCGATCCCTACAATCGTGCTTTCCTATCCAAAAGACAGCCCGGGTCCACGATCAAACCGTTATTAGATTATGCACCTGCTGTAGATAACGGTGTCATCAATGGATCAACAATCTATTGTGATCAAAAAGTTTATTGGGATAATGACAACAAAAAAAGCTACAGTCCTTCTAACAGCGGAGGCGGTTACCGTGGAAATGTCTCTGTCCGTGAAGCATTGGCACGAAGTATTAATACGGTAGCTTTTCAGGTTTACAAAGATATCGGATCACAGATTGCCTTAGACTATCTCGATAAAATGCATTTTAGTTCCCTGTCCTATGCAGATAACAGCGCCCCTGCCGTTTCTTTGGGTGGTTTTACTTATGGTGTTTCTGTTGATGATATGTGCCGGGGCTACGCAACTCTGGAAAACGACGGAAAGATAAGCTCTCGTACCTGTCTGATGCGTATTGAACACGAAACAAATGGCACGATCTATCAGGCACCCGATCTGGAAGATAGCGAGACGGAAGTGTTTTCCGCTGATACATCGTTTATCATGAAAGATATCATGCAGGGAACATTTAATGAAAGCTATGGCACCGGACATTCTGCCTATAACGGCAAACAGATCTATGCAGGGAAAACCGGTACGACAAGCAGTAATAAGGATGCCTGGTTCTGTGGTTTCAGTCCTTACTATACAACAACCGTATGGATTGGCTATGACACTCCCCGTAAAATGCCCGGTATGTACGGCAGCACCTATCCGCTCCGTATATGGGCCTCCTTTATGGACGATATCCACAAAAACAAAGAAACACAAAACTTTATGATACCTAATACCATTGAACTGCGCCGTGTCTCGGGTGGAAATCTAACAGAATCCACACATGAAATTGCCTATACAGAGGGAAAACGTTATTACCTGCAGCGCCCGGGAGGATATGATTATTATTCACAACAAAATAATGACCGCCGATCTAACTGGGAAAAAGAATACCGACTTTCATCAACTAAAAATGAAGCCGACAAGGCGGTTACTTCTTTCGAAAAGTATAAAATTAAAGATGCTAAAACCGCAGCCGCTTTTCAAAGTGAATTTGACAAGGTAATGGGCATTATAAGCAAAATACCGGATGAGTATGAACAGACACCATATACCGAACGTGCCACAAAGAAATACGACTCACTGATAAAAGTTGTCAAAAATAAATGGCAGAAAGTCATTGATGAGGAAAAAGCTGCCGCAGTTGAACAACGTCAGGGACAGCAAAAGGTTGATGCTGAAGATTCTGCCGCAAAAGCGAACACAACTTTAAAAGCAAATCGTATCAAGAACGCAAAATGGTATATCGATACCCTGAAAAAACGAAAGTACTACACAGCTACAACAAAACTGCTGATTGATGATGGACGTAAAGCAATAGAAAAATTAAAAGGTTATAGTGAATATACTTCATATAAACAAAATTTTGACAGTGCCGCAGCACAGGCAGAAGCGCTTCCTAAAAAAACAGAACAACCGGTACAGCCAGCTAACGATTCAGATAACCAGCCTGTCGATCCTAACCGATACGCAGATTCGACACCGGTTCCAACCGACGCTGCCGGTGCGCCGCAACAATAAGCATATAGCACAACAGCATCCGGAAACGCTTCACAGCAATAGGTTTCCCGGCTTCCATCGACGGTTGCCGCCGTAAGCACAAAGCCGTTTAACACATCTCCGTGGTGCGGCGAGTATGTTTTTCCTTCCGTTTCATAAGTAATCGTTTTCTTGGTTACGCCACCTGCCGCTTCTTTTCCCTGCACGGTAACGGTTTTCAGCACTTTGTCATCGCCCTCACCCTCGTAATGAAATACAATCTTTCGTCCGACGGAATCGGTAATGGCTGCCAGATGAATGGCATCGGTGTATGTATAGGTAATGGC